>NZ_CP062260.1:5667500-6320000 GCF_014863545.1 Paenibacillus sp. JNUCC32
TGTTCAGTTTTCAAAGATCAACTTCTTCGTCGTTAGCGAATCTCGTTCGCATCAGCAACTCTTATAATATATCACATTCTCAGTTACTTAGCAAGCTTTTTTTTGAAAAACTTTTAATTCATTGAAAGCTGCGATATATATTCCCGCTCAGAAGCGGCAAAAAATAATATACCACAGCATTTCTATGTAGGTCAACCCTTTTTTAAATAAATCAGTAAATGACTTCTTCTATATAGAGCTGCCGCTGTTGCATCAGGTTAATGATCTCTCCCTGAACGGATACCATCGGTCTGGTTGGATGCTGGCTATCGGTAAAAACAATCTCTCCCGAAGTCCCATTGCTCAGGCGCACGCAAGTGCCTGAATGGAGGGCCGTTACCTTTTGAATAAACGTCTGGACGATCTTGGGGTCCAGCTTGCCGAAGGCTTCCAGCTGGATTTGTTCCAGCACAACATAGGGCGACTGGGCATTCCGATAGAACTTATCCAATGTCATTGCATGAAAGATATCCGTAACGGCGACGATCTTGGCATAGATATGAATCTTGTTCCCCTCAAGGCGGAGCGGATATCCAGAGCCATCCACTTTTTCATGATGCTGAAGAGCTGCGAGCCGTACTCCTTCATTCACTGCCGCCACATTCTTGAGAATCTGATAACCATAGGTCGTATGCTGACGTACTTCCTCGTTCTCTTCTTCGGTTAGCTTGGAAGGTTTATTCAACACAATGGGATCAATCTTGGCATTTCCGATATCATGCAGCAACCCTGCAAAAGCGACCTGCATCCAATCTTTCTGCGGAAGCCCCACCCATTGTGCCAGCTTATAGGAGGAAAGGGCGCAAAGCACAGCACTGTGATACCGGTAATCATGGCGATTCGTCATGCGTGGAATAAATTTAAGAATGTGATACTCATGCTGGTGCTTCAATAAGTTTTCCATCTGATTACGAACTTCATACATTCGAAGCTCGCCTGTTATTGCGGATTGATAACAGTTTTTGACCAAGGTCATGGTCTTGTCATATTCCTCATGCAAGGCCAGATCTTTTCGGGCAGGCGCTTCTTCGTTCCCATTGCCCTGTTGATTCCCCGTAAAGATCAGCGAAGGCTTTTGCCCTGCGGATTTTACGGTCGGTATTCTTGTGCTCTCCGCTTCAACGGACTCTACGGTAACATGGTCCACCATGAAGGCCTTCAACACTTCCAGATCCCGGGGAAGCAATACCTTGCCTTTTTGAAGCAACAGTCCCCCCAGAGGCGTATGTACATCTTTAGCCAGCTTTACTCCGGCCACTACTTCATTTACGGCTTTGATCGTCATGATCAACCCTCTCCATCTAATAAGCTGCGTCATGGCAGCTAACTTCACCTTATAATATACATATTATAGTTCGTCTTCCGCAGCCTGTACAATACCAATTCCCTGAATTTGTAATCCGATAAAACAAAAAAAGAGCATGGATGCAAATCTGCATCCATGCCAAGCTTCTTCGTTATTCTTCGGTCGGCTCGGCCGGCTCGATTGGTTCTGCGCCGTCTTGGCCTACTTCTCCCTCTTCGTCGGCATCCGGCTCATCGCTCTTATCCGCACGGCAGACGGTACCTACGGCATCGTCCTCGCGGATGTTGATCAGCTTCACGCCTTGAGCATAGCGGCCCATGGTGGAGATGCCCTCCATGCTCGTACGGATGATGGTGCCGCTTGCCGTAATGATCATGAGGTCTTCTTCCGATTTCACGACCTTCAGTGCCACAACCGGTCCATTCTTCTCCGTAATATTGATGGTCTTGATCCCTTTACCGCCACGGGTCTGGCTGCGGTAGTCGCTTGCAGGCGTCCGCTTGCCGTAACCTTTGGTCGTTACAATGAGGATATCAAGCTCCTGGTCTACTACGTCCATGCCAATGACTTCATCATTGTCGTCCAGCGTGATCCCTTTCACCCCGGTCGCGCTTCTTCCCATCGAGCGAACATCGCTCTCCTTGAAGCGGATGGACATTCCTTGCGCCGTTCCCATAATGATTTCTTGCTGACCGTCCGTCAGCTTCACCTCGATTAGGGAATCGTCCTCGCGCAGATTAATCGCAATCAGACCGCCCTTGCGGATATTCACATAATCCTCAAGCGGGGTTTTCTTAACGACACCCTGGCGCGTTGCAAAGAACAGGTAATTATCGCTGTCAAAGTTCTCCACCGGAATCACGGCATTGATCGATTCGCCCTGTTCAATTTGAATCAGGTTGATGATCGGCGTTCCGCGGGCGGTACGGCTCAGCTCTGGAATTTCATAGGCTTTTAACCGGTACGCCTTCCCTTTGTCCGTAAAGAACATCAGGTAATGGTGGGAATTCGTGACGAAGAGATGCTCGACAAAGTCCTCGCTCTTCGTATCCATCCCCACAACGCCGCGTCCGCCCCGCTTCTGGCTGCGATAGGTGTTCGCAGGCAGACGCTTGATGTAACCCGTATGCGTAATGGTGATGATCACTTCTTCGCGCGGAATCAGATCCTCGTCCAGGATGCTGTCTTCCCCGACCGTAATTTCGGTGCGGCGTTCATCCGCGAAGCGTTCCTTAATCTCTTGCAGCTCATCATTGATGATCTGAAGCACAAGATGCTCATTAGCCAAGATTTCACGGAGTTCCGCGATTCTGGCAAGCAATTCCTGATATTCGTTCTCGATCTTCTCCCGTTCGAGTCCGGTCAAGCGCTGCAGGCGCATATCCAGAATGGCCTGTGCCTGCTCATGACTGAGACCGAAACGCTCCATCAAGCCCTCGCGGGCAGCCTCTGTGGTTTGGGAAGCGCGAATGAGGGCAATGACCTCATCGAGATGATCCAGTGCGACACGCAAACCTTCGAGAATATGAGCGCGGGCCTCCGCCTTCTTAAGTTCGAACTCCGTCCGGCGGCGGATAACGGTGACCTGATGCTCCAAATAGTGGAACAGCACGTCGCGCAGGTTCAAGATCTTCGGTTCGTTGTTCACGATGGCCAGCATATTAATGCCGAAATTCGACTGCATGGCCGTATGCTTGTACAGGTTATTCAAAACGACATTCGGGTTGACGTCCCGGCGCAGCTCAATAACAATCCGCATGCCGTTACGATCCGATTCATCGCGCAGATCCGTAATGCCGTCAATTCGTTTTTCGCGAACCAATTCCGCAATTTTCTCAACCAGACGGGCCTTGTTCACTTGATAAGGAATCTCATGAACGACAATGCGCGCCTTGTTATTATTCTCTTCGATCGTCGCCTTCGCCCGCATCGTAACGGAACCGCGGCCCGTACGATAAGCCTGGCGAATGCCTTCGCGTCCCAGAATATAACCCGCTGTCGGGAAATCCGGTCCTTGAATGTATTCCATCAGCTCCATCGGCGTGATGTCAGGGTTACGAATCATCGCCTGTACACCATCGATGACTTCTCCAAGATTGTGAGGCGGAATATTGGTAGCCATCCCTACCGCGATCCCCGACACGCCGTTTACCAGCAAGTTAGGATAACGCGCAGGAAGAACCACCGGCTCCTGCTCCTCGCCGTCATAGTTCGGAGCAAAGTCTATCGTCTCTTTATTAATATCACGCAGCATTTCCATGGCAATCTTCGATAAACGAGCCTCGGTATACCGCATAGCCGCTGCCATATCGCCGTCGATGGAACCGAAGTTCCCGTGCCCATCAACAAGCATGTAACGCATGGAGAAGTCCTGCGCCATCCGGACCATGGATTCATAAACTGCGGAATCACCATGAGGATGGTACTTACCAATAACTTCGCCTACGATTCTTGCCGATTTCTTATGCGGTTTATCCGGAGCCATTCCAAGTTCGGACATCGCATACAGAATACGACGGTGTACTGGCTTCATTCCGTCCCGTACATCCGGCAAAGCCCGGCTGACAATGATGCTCATCGCGTAATCCATAAAGGACTCGCGCATCTCGGTACCAATGTCCCGATCTTTGATTTGGGAGAAATTTTCTTCCGCCATGCTGGACCTCCTTCATTTTCCTATCAACCATGCCTTGATCTATGTGAAAAAAGCAGAATAGTGATCAGAAACCTAGAAACGCACTAACCTTTATTATATTACTTTCACAAACATCGCACAATTAAACACGGGATGGATCAAGTGAAAGCATGATTTTTGCCCGGAAACCGGGATATACGCCCTGTCCTCCGTGCCCCTTTTCACATACAATGCATTGCAAAGGACTTTTCGAATCATCACATCTTTATATTATACCACTGTTTGTCATACTTGTCCTATGTTTTCCGGGCATCCCCTCTCTTGTCAGAGGCAGCCACACTCTTTTAAATCAACCGATCACACGAGTTTGTTTACGAGACAGGCAAAATCCTGTCACTCCAATCATACAGCTAAGAAAGGATGAAGATGTTTGACTATCCAACGCGTTGCAAGCAAGTGGGCGAAAACGAAAATACTGTTGAAAAACAAAGGCCTCGCCTCTTATGTTCCGGCTACCCGCCTATATTCATTGGAGACGCTTGAAGACATGCTGAATACGCATGCGCTTGTGTATATCAAGCCTGACCGGGGGACCTACGGCATCGGCGTGATGTCGGTCGAACAGCTCCATTCCCAAACCGCGGATACTGATGAAACAACGGATGCTTCCTACATGCTTCGTTACGACCATAAAACCGAAGTATTTACCTCTCTGGAGAGTCTCCATAAAACATTAAGCGCCTTGTTTCAAGGCAAGGATTATCTGGTTCAGCAAGGCATCCACCTGCTCCGTCATAAGGACCGTCCCTTTGATCTTCGTGTACTTACCCAGAAGAGTCCTTCCGGTCAGTGGGTGAGCACAGGAATAATTGGCCGGGTCGCGGCCAAAAATAAAATCATTACCAACCATCACAGCGGCGGCGTGGTTCATCACTACAAACCGCTAATGCTCGAGCATATGACGGCTGAAGAAGCAGGGAATATCCGCAGAGAACTGAATACGCTTGGAGTGAACGTCGCTTCGCAGCTGCAAAAAACGTATCCGAACCTGAAAGAAATCGGCCTGGATGTTGCGATTGACGATCGCTGGAACATTTGGATCCTGGAGGTTAATACCAAACCTGCCCTGTTCCCGTTCAAGAAATTCTTCAAGGATCCCAGCATCTACAAACAGGTAGAAAAATACGCCAATGCCTACGGACGCAACTTATCCAGCAAGAAGAAAACCAAAAAAACCGGTTAGCAAGTCTCTCTGAATCGGTTGGGTCCTGTTATGCAACGACTCGCGGCCTGTGCCCGTTATTAACGAAAAAAGGGGTATTCCCCTGAGGCCTTTACAGACCTTGGGGATACCCCTCTTTAGCTTGCAGTACTTTATACGTCCAAATTCCGGACCGACTTCGCATGCTCCTGAATGAAATCCCGGCGCGGCTCCACGTTATCGCCCATCAGGGTATCAAACAATGTATCGGCCAAGATCGCATCCTCGATCGTCACCTGGAGCATCGTACGGCTCTCGGGATCCATCGTCGTCTCCCACAGCTGGCCGGCGTTCATCTCACCGAGACCTTTGTAACGCTGTACGTTGATTTTGACGTTCTCGCCGAATTCCTTGATGATCTCGTCGCGTTCTCTCTCACTGCCGGCATACCGGATCACCTTGTTGCGCTCGATCTTGAAGAGCGGCGGTTGGGCAATGTAGATATAACCCGCTTCCACCAGCTTACGCATGTAACGGTAGAAGAACGTCAGCAGCAAGGTACGAATATGCGCACCGTCGACGTCGGCATCGGTCATGATAATGATTTTGTGGTAACGGGCTTTGGAGAGATCGAAATCCTCCGCAATCCCCGTGCCCAGAGCCGTAATGATGGCTCTGATCTCCGCATTGGACAGGATGCGGTCAAGCCGCGCCTTTTCCACGTTGAGGATTTTACCACGCAGCGGCAAAATCGCCTGGAAATGCCGATCGCGCCCCTGCTTGGCGGAACCGCCGGCAGAGTCACCTTCGACGATGTACAGCTCACTGATGGAAGCGTCCTTGGAGGAGCAGTCCGCCAGTTTACCCGGCAATGCGCTGACTTCAAGGGCGCTCTTCCGGCGCGTCATCTCGCGGGCTTTACGCGCCGCTTCGCGGGCACGCGATGCTTGGAGCGCCTTCTCCAGGATCCGGCGGGAAACCGCCGGGTTCTCCTGCAGGAACTCCTGCAGCTTCTCCGCGAACAAGGATTCCACGATCCCGCGCACTTCACTGTTGCCGAGCTTGGTCTTCGTTTGTCCTTCGAATTGCGGCTCCGGCACTTTGACCGAAATGATCGCCGTCAATCCTTCGCGCACGTCGTCACCCGACAAGTTGTTGTTATTGTCTTTGATCAATCCCGTTTTGCGGGCATAGTCATTGATGATCCGAGTGAGCGCGCTCTTAAAGCCGGATTCATGCGTTCCGCCTTCGTGCGTGTTGATATTATTGGCAAAAGAATAAATATTCTCGGTATAGCTGTCGTTATACTGAAGCGACACTTCCACCTGAATGTTATCCCGGGAACCCTCCACATAGATCGGGTCTTCGTGCAGAGCTTCCTTCTTCTCATTCAGGAATTTGACGTATTCGATAATACCGCCCTCGTACTTGAAGTAGTCGGAGGCCCCGGTACGTTCGTCCGTCAGCGTAAGCGCGATGCCCTTGTTCAGGAACGCCAGCTCACGGATCCGCGTCAGGAGAGTTGTATAGTCATAGACCGTCGTTTCCGTAAAAATCTCCGGATCCGGCAGGAAGGTTACCGTAGTCCCGTGATCGTCGGAATCCCCGATGATTTTGATGTCATATTGGGGTACGCCGCGATGATATTCCTGCTGGTAGATGTGCCCGTCACGTTTGACCTGAACCACGACTTTCGAAGACAGAGCATTCACGACCGAAACGCCGACACCATGCAGACCGCCGGATACTTTATATCCGCCGCCGCCAAATTTACCTCCGGCATGAAGGACGGTCATAACCACTTCCAGCGTCGACTTCTTCAGCTTGGCGTTCTCGCCGACCGGAATGCCGCGACCGTTATCGATAACGGTTATGCTGTTATCCTCATGGACAATGATTTCGATATGGTCGCATATTCCCGCCATCGCTTCGTCAATACTATTGTCCACAACTTCCCATACCAAATGATGCAAACCCTTGGCACTGGTAGATCCGATATACATACCCGGCCGTTTACGAACGGCTTCCAATCCTTCCAGTACCTGAATCTGATTCTCATCATATGTCGGTTGATTCATAGACATGCCTTCACCTACTTCTACAGATTCTGTTATGCCTGAGCTATAAAATGATTCGCTCGTTTCTTAAGTGTTGCAGAGGAAATCGGAGAGTAATAGACGATCGATTTCGTCACCACGATGGATTTCGGATCCTCTTCGCCAATCAACTCCACGACTTTATGCTGCTGGGCATGCGTGACGAACTGCTTGGAGATTTTCGAGGATTTCTCTATCGAGATATCGAATATCCCAACCAGCTCTGACGAACGGATGATCTTCTCTCCGCCCAAATGAATATACATATGGAATCACTCCTTAAGAGCCCACCTGTCCGTCATGGACATGAAAAATGCTGGCACCCTTCAATTTGTCGGTATTCAAACTCTCAATGCCCGTCGCCGTGATGAATGTCTGCACTTTGCTCTGGAATGTCTCGATCAATTGTGTCTGCCGGTACGGATCCAATTCAGAAAGCACATCATCCAGAAGCAGCACCGGATATTCACCGATCTCTTCCTGTATCAGCTCGATTTCAGCCAGTTTCAAAGATAGCGCCGTCGTCCGCTGCTGACCTTGAGATCCATACGTTTGGACTTCTTTGCCATTAATATAAAAAGCCAGATCATCTCGATGAGGACCTGCCAATGTCATACCGCGCCGTATTTCTTGCTCTTTCATTTGTGATAATTTTATCATAAATGTCTCAAATAAGACAGCTTCATCTTCTTCCTCCGCGTCAGCAAAGGATGGAAGGTAGTGCAAAGAGAGGTCTTCCAGGCCGTTGGTGATCCCCTGATGGATGCTTTCCGCCCACTTTTGCAGCTTTTTTATAAATTGTTTCCTCTTCTTGACGATTTTAACACCATGTTCTGCCAATTGGCTGTTCCAAATTTCAAGCATCGCCTGCTCGGCGCTGCCCTTCCCCCACAATTGCTTCAGCAGATTGTTGCGCTGCACGAGCACCTTCTGGTATTGCTGCAGATGAAACAGGTAGCTGGGGGCCACCTGCCCGATTTCCATGTCAAGAAACCGGCGGCGGACCCCCGGCGTGCCTTTGACAATCTCCAGATCCTCGGGCGCAAACATCACGACATTGAGCGAGCCAATGAAATCGCTAAGCTTCCGCTGCTCAAGCCCGTTGATTTTTGCCTTCTTCCCCTGCTGAGACAAGCTCAGCTCCAGCCTCAAAGTGCCGTACTTGCGGTCAATCTCGGCAGATATATGGGCACTGGACTGCTCGAACCCGATCAATTCGCGATCCTTGGAGGTACGATGGCTCTTCGTTAAAGCAAGCACGAAGAGCGCCTCCATCAAATTCGTCTTTCCTTGGGCATTGCGTCCGATGATCAAATTGACATCGCCAAATGCCTCAAGCTGCAGCTTCTCGTAATTTCGGTAATGCTGCAAGCTGACATTTTTGACAAACAAGCTAATCCTCTCCCTCGTCTTCCGCGCTTAGCGCCAAAGCGGCTGCGGGAGGCTATCTATTGTGCTGCCACCTGAAACGTCCCGCAATCCTCTACCTTGACGATGTCGCCGGGAACCAGTTTGCGTCCGCGCCGCTCTTCCTTCTCGTCGTTGACCAGAACTGCCCCTTCCGCGAGCAGCGCCTTCGCCATCCCACCTGTGGATACGCAATCGGATAGCTTCAAGAACTGATCCAGCTTGATATATTCACTGTGGATAAATATTTGTTTCATGACTTCGTCCTTTCATCCCTATCAACATGGGGATAACTTTAATTGGCCGTACGGTATGGCAGAATAATATATTGGCTCTTGCTGTCGTCGAGCGGCTTCAGGATGATCGGGCTCATGACGCCCATGAAAGCAATCATCAGCTGTTCGCTTTCAACCACCTTGAGCACGTCCAGCATGTATTTCGAGTTGAACGAGATGCGCAGCGGCTCCCCTTTGAAATCGATAAGGTCCAATTCTTCGCGAACTTTACCAAGCTCGGAGGAGCTGGAAGAGATTTCGATGCCGCCATGCTCCATCGTTTGGAGAAGAACAATGTTCGTTTTCTCCTCTTTGGAGAGCAGGTAGGCACGGTCGATCGACTCGCTTAATTTTTTTGTGTCCAAAACCAGTTCTGTTTTATGCGAGGTTGGAATAATTCTAGAAGTATCGGGATAAATGCCGTCCAATATACGGGAATAGAACAGAACACGGTCAATTTTAAATAATACCTGATTATCCGCGACAACGATATCAACCAGCGTATTTTGGTCCGGAATGATTTTGCTCAGCTCATTCAGCGTTTTGCCCGCAATCACGACATTGTTGAACGAAATGCCGTCAGCTCCCTCAAGATGGGCGGAGCGAGTAGCCAGTCTGTGACGGTCCGTGGCCGTAAATTTCAGCTCATTGTCGTTCAGACTCCATAATACACCCGTCAAAATAGGCGTGGTTTCATGTGTGGAAATGGAGAATACCGTTTGTTTGATCATGTTTTTCAACAGATCCCCTGGCAAAGAAACGGTTTGGCTGCCCTCGATATTAGGCAATACCGGGAATTCCTCCGGATCCAAGCCGACCATCTGGATTTCCGTGGCCCCCGAAGAAATAAAGGTCTGGAAGTTTTCTTTGACCTCCATCTGAATTTCCTGGGAAGGCAGTTTCTTGATGATTTCAACGAAGAATTTGGCTGGCAGCACAACGCTGCCAGGCTGCTCTACCTGAACGATGGTATGCTTCTCATCCTCCGCAGGAATAAACGATTGAATGGAAATATCCGTATCGCTGGCTGTTAGCGTGACGCCCGAATACGTGACATCCAGTTTAATGCCGCTGAGGATCGGGATCGTGGTTCGGCTGGAGATCGCCTTCGATACGTGTTGAATGGATTCGTTTAATACATTTTTTAATATGCTGATTTTCATCAAGTTCACTCCTTACGGAAAAATGAGAGGGGGTTTTTCTCTTGGCGAAAGCCAAAGGGATTCCCCTCTTTATGGTTAATTTATTTATTAATTATTATTAGTAATAGTAATAGGGACACTGAATATGTGGATAAGCCTCGTAAAAGGCATAAAATTAAGCCTATCCACATGTGTATAGATTGTGCATAGGCTTTGAACTTGTTCAGGTTGGATTTTTGATTTTCTCCGTAATGTTATTGACCACTTTGAAAAGCTCCTGGTCCGTTTTCAGAGATTGGGTAATCTTCTCATGGGCATGAATGACAGTGGTATGATCCCGGCCTCCGAATGCCTCTCCGATCTTGGGAAGGGAATAGTCGGTTAATTCGCGGGACAAGTACATGGCAATTTGCCGCGGAAACGCGACGGCTTTGGTCCGTTTGCGGGCTTTGAAGTCTTCCAGTCTCAGGTTGTAATACTCGCCGACCTTTTGTTGGATATCCTGAATCGTAATCATTCTCGGCCGGCTGGACGGGATGATATCCTTCAGGGCTTCGGCTGCCAGATGCGTTGTAACGTCCTGATTGGTCAGGGAGGAATAAGCGACGACACGGATAAGGGCACCTTCAAGCTCACGAATGTTCGTATCGATCTGATTGGCGATATACATCATGGCTTCGTTCGGAATATCCAGATTCTCGGCCTTGGCCTTCTTGCGAAGGATGGCGATCCGCGTCTCCAGATCCGGCGGTTGAATGTCGGTGATCAATCCCCATTCGAAGCGGGAACGGAGCCGTTCTTCCAGCGTCGGGATCTCCTTGGGGGGACGGTCACTGGATATGATAATCTGCTTCCGCTCTTCATGCAGGGCGTTAAACGTATGGAAAAATTCCTCCTGCGTCGATTCTTTCCCGGCCAAGAACTGGATATCGTCAATGAGCAGAATATCAACGTTGCGGTACTTGTTGCGGAAGCTTTCTGCGCGGTTGTCCCGAATGGAGTTGATGAACTCGTTGGTGAATTTCTCGGAGGAAATGTACACGACTTTGCTGCTGGGATTGTGCTCCAAAATGTAGTGGCCGATGGCATGCATCAAGTGCGTTTTTCCAAGACCTACTCCACCATATAGGAATAACGGGTTATACGCCTTAGCCGGAGCTTCGGCAACGGCGAGCGAGGCAGCATGTGCGAACCGGTTGCCCGAACCGATGACAAACGTGTCAAACGTGTACTTCGGATTCAGCATATGGGACTGAATTTCTTCACCGGATATTTCAAGCGGCGGCGAGGGCTGCTGCGGAGCAGGTTCGTGTGCCTTCGTCTCTTCGATCACGAAGCGAACGTCGACCTGCTTGCCCACCACCTCCAGCACGGTTGCACTAACCAGCTTGGTGTATCGGCTCTCCAGCCATTCCACAGCAAACGTTGTCGGCGCGGAAATGACGACGGAGTGATCGTTAATGGTCAATGCTTTGGTAGCTTTAAACCAAGTGTCAAAACTCGGTTTGCTCAGCTTGGTTTGTATGATCGATAATATTTCTTGCCATAATTCGGAAGTATGGCTTTCCAAAACTGTCACTCCTTTAAATCTTCCAAATGTGGCTAGAGCCATGTGTGGAATTGTCGAAAGAAAATGAATGATGTCTAATTATCCCCAGAACTAACTCCTGTGGAAACAAAAAAATATGGATAAATTGAAATTGTTCACAACTTTATCCACAGCCTGTTGATAATATTATAGCTTCATTCACATATTCACAACCAAAAGTAATATCATCATAGCAAAAGAAGGCCTTATTTTCAATGTATGTCGCTAATTTATCCACAAATTCAATACGTTGTGCATAATTATTATTCACACCACTATATATTGTTTATAATCTGTTCGGCATTCGACATCATTGGCCTCAAAGCGCGAAAAATTATTCACAGCTTGTCCGATTGGCAAGCAGAATTTTCTTCTCTCACCATCTGTTCATAACTTCTGGTTGAATGTTCTAGCAGTCGCACAATCGACCAAAGGTGAAAAATGGCTGTGGATAGTCATCCAAAGTCCTCAAACGGAATCTCCGAGTTTCCTTCGAGGGCTTTTTTTGTGACTCAACTTAATAATGGCTCTCTAGTCGATCTCAAATGATAGATTCAGAACGCTTATGGCGTCGAATGGTCGGCGACCGTCCATGAATGGCTCGGACCGCACCCGCGCAGTGTGCGCAGAAGTCTAAAAGCATCTGTTTATTGGCTGTTCCAGTGCAACCTTCTTTGCGAACGACCGTACTATAAGGAAAAATGGACGGGGGAACCATGGATGCGGACCGAAGGGAAGGGCATGAGCTGGAGAAAAATAGGGGTGCTGCTTGCACTGGCGGCCCTATTGGTTCTGATGGCAGTATGGGCTCAGAGCTATTATTCGAAGAAAGTGTTTCATATGGAAGACATAAAGTACGCGAAATATGCCGATTCGGGGAACGGGACCGTCGAGTATAGAGGATCATTTGGCCGCGGGGAGCCAATCTATGTCCATGCCGATGAAGAGGGGAAAAGGGTCGAGATTGCCGGCGAAATATATGAAATACGGGCATATGGTAACGGATCGGGACATTCGGCGTCCTATGAAGTGATCTATCCTGACGGGAAAGTCTACCGAGTGGAACCGTTTGGAGACCGGAGCTTTCTTGCATACGACGAGAAGGGGGAGATGGTGATACCCGGCATGAGGTTCATGGACGGCAGCGGCCAAGTTTATCGATCCGATCCGGATGAGCCCCGCTATTTCCCCACGGAGCTGGCCAAGGCTGCTGACGAGCGGTTTCATGACCCGAATGGCAGCATAGGATTCTTTTTGTTGGCGCTCGGGTTAGGGATCATGAACTGGTGCTTCTTCAAATATGAGCCTTTCCAGCGGTTTATGTTTCATATTTCGCCATCAAATTGGCTGTATGATAATCCGGAGCCCAGCGATTTCTACTTCTTTATGTGCAAGGCAGGGGGGATTTTCGGTATGGGATTCTCGCTGTGGATATTTTTTGCGCATGCATTATGACAAAAAAAGCCCGTTTTCGTCATGGATCGGATCCAGCGAAAACGGGCTTTTCTTTAAGATATACGAATGTTTAGAACTTCGAAGCATCGCCTACCTGACTATTACCGAAGAAAACAACATCGGATGCCTGCTGTTTTAGGAGAAGGTACGTCGAACGGTGTTTTTCTTACTATAGTAAGCTTACGCGTTCTCGAATCTGCGCTGGAATTCGGTAATCGCTTCATAATCTTCCTCCAGCTTCCGGGAAATGCGGATGAAAATCGGCAGCAGCGCTTTATAAATATCGGCGCTTTCTTTTACTGGCTGGTGTTCATGGGTGCCGCCGACCATCGTCTCGACGATATCGAGCGACTCCACTCTGCCTGTCGCGTACAGTCCAAGGACCACTGCGCCAAGGCAAGAGCTCTCGTAGCTTTCCGGAACGATCACCTGCTGGTCAAAAATATCCGCCATCATCTGACGCCAGATCGGTGAACGGGCGAAACCGCCGGTGGCATGAATTTTGGCCAGCCGGCCGATTTGTTCCTCCATCGCCAGCAGAACGGTATACATATTAAAGATCACGCCCTCCAGCACGGAGCGGATCATATGCTCTTTTTTATGATTGAGCGTTAAGCCAAAGAACGAGCCGCGGGCATTCGGATCCCATAACGGCGCGCGTTCTCCCGTCAGGTACGGGTGAAACAGGAGTCCGTTCGAGCCGGGCGGAATACGGTCCGCGATTTTGGTCAGCACATCATAGGGATTGATCCCCAGACGCTTGGCCGTTTCGATCTCGGAGGCGGCAAATTCATCGCGAACCCAGCGGAAAATCATGCCCCCGTTATTGACCGCCCCGCCGATGACCCAATGCTTCTCCGTCAATGCATAGCAGAAAATACGTCCTTTCGGATCGGTCATCGGCTTGTCGACGACCGTACGGATGGCGCCGCTCGTACCGATCGTGGCTGCAACGACGCCCGGCTGGATGGCGTTCACGCCCAGGTTCGACAGAACTCCGTCGGCAGCGCCGAGCACGAACGGCGTGGAGACGGAGAGCCCCATGGCTGCGGCATACTCGCTTTTTAAGCCCTCCATGATATGAGTAGTAGGGACGATGGTCGACAAATGGTCCTCGGTGATGCCGGCGAGCTCCAGCGCCTGCGGATCCCATGCCAACGCCTCGAGGTTCATCATCCCGGTGCTGGAAGCAATGGAATGGTCAACGACATATTGGCCGAACAGCTTGAAATAAACGTATTCTTTGATCGAAATGAATTTGGCTGCTTGCGAAAAGAGGGAGGGCAGCTCATGCCGCATCCACATCAGCTTGGTTACGGGTGACATGGGATGTATCGGAGTTCCGGTTCTAAGGTATAGCTCCATGCCGCCAAGTTCCTTTTTGAGCTTCGCCGACCAGGCTGCACTGCGGTTATCCGCCCAGGTAATGCAGCGGGTCAGCGGGGTGCCTTGGCTGTCCACGGCAATGACGCTGTGCATGGCTGCGCTAAAGGATACGAACAGCACTTGAGCCGGATCGATCCCGCTCTGCGTCATGACGCCTTGAACCGAGGCGATGACGGTTTGAAAGATTTGTTCCGGGTCTTGTTCGGCCGTAGAGGGAGTCGGTGTAAGCAGCGGATATTCGCCGCCGGCCTTGGCAACGACCTCACCGTTCTCCTTGAAAAGGACCGCTTTGGTGCTTGTTGTTCCGATATCGACGCCGATCATATAGTTATGTGTACTCAAGAGACCTACCTTCTTTCTACGTAAGGGCACCCGGCAGCTGCTTAAAAACAGCGCTTCGGGAGCCCTCATGTGTCTTATTGCTTCATTATACAATTACATTCAGAACAAGAGCCAACACGAGCCCGGTCACGGAGAGAATCGTTTCCAGCACGGTCCAGGATTTTAGCGTCTGGGCTACCGTCATATTAAAGAATTCTTTTACCATCCAGAAGCCGGCATCGTTAACGTGGGACAGTACGATGGAGCCTGCTCCGGTAGCGAGCACGACTAGCTCCACATTGGCGCCCGGCGTCATCGCAAGCACGGGAGCAACGATTCCAGCGGCGGTTGTCATGGCTACGGTTGCAGAACCGGTTGCGATGCGAATGAGCGCCGCGACAAGCCATGCGAACAGAATCACGTTGATATTGGCGCCAGTTGCAATTTCGGCGATGGCATTGCCGACGCCGCTGTTGATCAGAACCTGCTTGAAAGCGCCGCCTGCACCGATGATCAGAATAATCGTGGCGATCGGAGCGAGACATTCGCTGGTGAAGCGGGAAAGATCATGTTTATTAAAGCCGCGGGCGAATCCAAGCGAGAAGAAGGAGAAGACCGCAGCAATGAGCAGGGCAATGATTTCATGACCGATAAATTTGCAGAACACGGAAATGAAGCTGGTGGACTCCGGATCGATAATATCGGCCGCGGACCCGATAAGCATCAGAATGACCGGCAGCAGGATCGTAAACAAGGTGATGCCGAAGCCTGGCAAACCTCGTTCCGCTTTGCTTGAAAACTGCTCGGCCAGCTCTTCGGGCGGTTCGGTTCGAATCCGTTTGCCGATAAATTTACCGAACACCGGACCGGCGAGTATCGCTGCAGGAATTCCGACCAGGAACGAATAGAGAATGGTCATGCCAAGGTCTGCATCATAAGCTTCAATGGCAATCATCGGTGCGGGATGCGGAGGCACCAGCCCGTGAACGGTAGACAATCCGGCCAGAATCGGAATGCCGATGTGCAGCAGGGACATTTTCGTTTTGCGTGCAACCGTGAACACAATAGGAATCAGCAGGATGACGCCAACCTCGAAAAATACGGGAATACCGACAATAAAGCCGACGATCATCATCGCCCAGTGGACGCGCTTCTCGCCGAAGCGATCCACGAGGGTGGTGGCGATTTGTTCGGCACCGCCGGATTCGGCCATCATTTTACCCAGCATGGTACCGAGGGCGATAACGATCGCAATCGTTCCGAGCGTTCCGCCAAGACCGCCGGTTATCGAAGTAATCACATCCGCAGGCTGCATGCCCGTCAATAGACCGAGGATCAGCGCGGAGATCAGTAAGGTAACGAAAGGATTCCATTTATATTTGGAAATCAGCACGATCAGGAAGACGATCGTCAGCAGTGTCCAGATCATTAAGGTAGCGTTATGACTGAGACCGAATAGTGAATTCATATCTTGCTTCCTCCTATAGATTACCCATTTGAATTGGGAAATGGTTAGTATCATCGGGCTGTTCTGCGGTAGTATACCCAAAACAAAAGCGAATTCTATTGTATACTTGTCGACAACTTAGAGCGTACACATTTAATGTCAGTGCGGAGGAAGGGAGGATTATATTAACCCTCCGGAAAACTAAGATGAAGCGTCTGACGGGAATCATCGAAGTAATGCTGAACCGCCGTTTGGATCCGTGCCGGATCCAGGGATTCCATCTCCGCAATAAGCTGAAGATGCTTGTCCATGACATAGCGAACCTTGGCGCCCCCGCCACCGAATACCTGCCGCGTCGTAATGAGCATCACCGTGATCACGATGGGGCGAATGCTCTTCCACAGATGAAGAATTCGTTTATGGTTCGCTTCCGTTATAATCCGTTCATGAAAAGCCAAATCCTGATAGGAGAATTCCACCGGATCCTGATGTTTGGCGGCAAGCTCCATCCGATCGACGATTTGCTTTAAATGCTGGATCAGTTCCGGCTGCGGATTCGCAAACACATGTCCTTGCACAAAGCTCTCGATAAGAAAACGGACATCGTATAATTCCTCGACTTCCTTGAGCGATAAGCCCATGACGACGGCTCCCATGCGCTCCAATTGAATCAAACCTTCGCTGGACAGCGTTTTCATTGCTTCCCGCACAGGGGATCGGCTCGTGCCGAATTCACCCGCGATCCGGTTCTCGGATAGGATTTCTCCGCGCTTGATGGTGCCGCTGATAATCTGCAATCTCAGTTCGCTGGCAATGGCCTCTCCGAGAGAGGCTCCCTGAAGCCACGTTGAGGGAAATTTCATAGCATAATTCTCCAATCCAGTACTGATTCTTGAAGTTCTCCAGTGATAATCATACCACAAGGAATGAAAAGGGGACCATGCCCAGCCTGGTCATAATGCCTGCAGGGAACATGCCCTGAAGAAACAGCAGGGTGCATGAAGAGAATATATGTTATTCCGATTTCTCAACGGCATGGCCGCCGAATTCATTGCGAAGCGCGGCAACGACTTTGCCGTGGAACGTATCTTGACCAAGGGAGCGATAGCGCATGAACAGCGACATGGCGATGACCGGCGCGCTGGCTTGAACCTCGAGTGCGGTTTCCACCGTCCATTTGCCTTCCCCGGATGATTTCATCACGCCTTTAATGCCTTCGAGCTTCGGATCCTTGGAAAAAGCGTTTTGCGTCAGTTCCATGAGCCAGCTGCGAATGACGGAGCCGTTCGACCATACCCGCGCAACATCCTCATAGTTAAAATCAAACGCGCTCTTTTCCAACACTTCAAAACCTTCCGCAATGGACTGCATCATGCCGTATTCGATGCCGTTATGGACCATCTTCAGAAAATGGCCGCTGCCGCTTTCACCGGCATACAAGTAACCGTTCTCGACAGCCATATCCTTAAACAGGGGCTCGATGCCGCTAAATACGTCGCGGTTGCCCCCAATCATGAAGCAGCCTCCATTATGCGCGCCTTCCATGCCGCCGGAAGTGCCGGCATCGAAATAATGAATGCCTTGCTCCGCCAGTCGTGCTGCACGGGCGATGGAATCTTTATAATGCGAATTGCCGCCGTCAATCAAAATGTCGCCGGACTCGAGCAGGGGCGTAAGCGATTCGATGACCGAATCCACGATCTTACCGGCCGGCACCATCATCCAAACGATGCGTGGTTTATCCAGTTTGGCTACGAGCAATTCGGTGGATGCCGCAGCTTCCGCGCCGCACTCGGCGGCTTGAGCGACCAGTTCCGTATTTAAGTCGTAAGCTACGACCTGATGCTGATGGTGAATCAGATTCTGAACCAGGTTGAGGCCCATTTTCCCCAGACCGATCATGCCTATTTTCATAAAACAATGCAGCTCCTTCTTAGATGTATACTTGTATACAACTTAAATTCAATTTTTATACTACTCTTTTATGGCTCTGGTGTAAACATGGGGGATTAAGAGGGCTGGAGGGCGTCATGTTGACCTAAAAGGGACCATCCACAACGTGTTCAAATAGGTTATCCCCATGTGGATAATTCAAAACTAGCAATAATGACTACTTGTGGAAAACTTATGAGCGGGTCGAAGTCAAGTTTGGTTTGACTTTTAGGCCTGAACGTGATTAAATGTATAAAGGCATTTTCTGTGAAGATGAGAACATTATCCGCTAGCAAGTAGCGGTCTGTTTACAAGAGATACGTCCATAGACGTCGGTTCAACAAATCGCGGTCTATTCTTCCGTGAAAGTGCGTCGATTGACGTTTTGATCTTAAAATATGGGTAAGCGATATTCCTGTAAGGGGGTGCATTAATTCATGAGACCGACTTTCAAACCGAATGTAAGCAAACGCAAAAAGGTACACGGCTTCCGTAAAAGAATGAGCACGAAGAACGGACGCAAAGTATTGGCTAACCGCCGTCAAAAAGGCAGAAAAGTACTGAGCGCTTAATATTGTGCCACGAAGACCACCGAGGTGGTCTTTTTTTCGTAATATCTGCTGCGGTGTGAGGAGTTTCCTTTGAAACCGGCAGAATATAAGCTACATTGAGTGGTAAAGGTTCGCAATCGGGTGTTTAGCGCGGTTTTGGCATGCCTATACTATTATAATAGTAGGGATGTCACAGCAGCGCAGGATGTAATGAACTTGATTAACGGCAGGGCGGTAGAAACTTGTGCATAGAAAACTTCGTTTACGGAACCGCGCTGATTTCAGCCGGGTATATCGACACGGAAAGTCCTTCGCCAATCATCAATTTGTTGTCTATTGGTCGCGCAAAAAAGAGGTAGAGCAGTTTCGCGTCGGCGTTTCGTGCAGCAAAAAGATCGGCAATGCGGTTGTCCGCAACCGGATGAGACGGCTGGTTAAAGAGATTGTCAGGCACCATCAGCACCAGATTATCGAGCATATCGACCTGATCTTTATCGTTCGAAAGGGAGCGCTCGACAAGTCCTATCAGGAGCTGGAGAAAAGCGTGCTTCATGTATTGAGGAAATCGTCCCTTTTGAAAGCGAAGAGGGGCTGAACCATGTGTTTATTTGTCCATATAAATATGTTATGATTTACCGTGGAATGGAATGGCGAAGAGAGGGGTTTTGAAGTGTCGTTCATGAAGACAAGACGAGGAAAATGGTTCCTCCTCACCGCTGTAATACTCGCAGTGGCCGTTATATCAGGTTGTGCGCCTGGAGCTGACCAAACGCGTACCATTGAAGACTTGAAAAATGGAGGCTTTTGGCAGAGCAACGTTGTTTATTACTTTACATGGGCACTTGATACGTTTGCGACATGGTTTAACGGCGAATACGGATTGTCCGTACTCGTGATGGTGCTTATCGTCCGTACCTTGATTTTACCGCTGACTCTGAAACAGGTCAGAAGCTCGAAGGCAATGCAGGCCATCCAGCCTGAAATTCAGAAAATTCGCGAGAAATATAAAGATCAGCCTGAAAAAGTCCAAATGGAAACCATGAAGCTTTTCCAGGAGAATAAGGTTAATCCGATGGCGGGATGTTTGCCGCTGATCGTACAAATGCCGATATTTATCGCACTCTATCATTCGATTTACTATAACAATCTCCTTCGTGATCACGAATTCCTGTGGCTGCAATTAGGTCAACCGGACAAGCTGTTTATTTTGCCGGTGCTTGCCGCTGCAACCACTTATTTCCAAACGAAAATGATGATGAAGATGAACCCGTCTCCGCAAATGGGGATGATGCAGTTCATGCTGTTCGTTTATCCGATTCTGATCTTTGTAATGTCCTTCCAGTTCCCATCCGCACTTCCGTTGTACTGGTTCTACAGTAACCTCTACACGATCGTGCAGAACTACTTCTTGTACCGCAACAATGACAAGGCTGCAGTCGTGGCAAGCGTTGCCAGCGCAACCGAAGGTCATAAGAGCAACAAGAGCGGTAACAAGGGCGGGAAGAAGAGTGGCAGCAAAGGCGGGAAAAAAGGTTCGAAGGGAGCCAAGAAGTCGAGATGAGTAAAATCGTCGCAACAGGAAAAACCATTGAAGATGCTGTCGCACAAGGGCTGGCCCGCTTGGGTGTAAGTCAAGACCGTGTATCGGTTGAAGTATTGAGTCAGCCATCAAGAGGATTCCTGGGCCTGTTCGGGGTCAAGGAAGCGAAAGTCGAACTAACGCTCCTGCCTGACGGTGCCGGCGGCGAACCATCTGTGAAGGAAGTTTCTCCTTCGGGTACGCAAGCTGTTCCGGCCAAAACGGTTCAGGTCTCTCATGCCTCCGTGGCGACGCAGGCAGCGCCTGCGGGCACCGCGATTGCCGAGAGCCCCGGAACAGCTTCCCTTGAAGGCAAGGACCCTTACCAGGAAGCCATCGCCTTTCTTATCGAAACTGGACAAGCCATGGGGCTTGATATCTCGGTTGAGATGGAGAAGGGAAAAGACTTTACGACGCTTCAAATTTCCGGAGCCGGACTCGGACTGATGATCGGCCGCCGGGGCCAGACGTTGGATGCACTTCAGTATTTGGCGAATATCGTAGCGAATCGGTACTCCGATAGTTATCTGCGCATCGTACTGGATGCCGAGAACTTCCGCGACCGCCGCAAGAAGACGCTGGAGGATCTGGCCGATCGATTGGCGGGGCGGGTCCTGAAGACCCGCAAAGAGATTGTGCTTGAGCCTATGCCTGCTGCGGAACGGAAGGTAATTCACGCCAAACTCCAGTCCCATGGAGCCGTGAAGACGTACAGCAAGGGCGAAGAGCCGAACCGGCGGGTTGTCATCACGCCCAAGTCGTCCTAAATGAGTTGAAGAGCCTATATAAACAATGACTCCTTAAGCTTCAAGAGGGAGTCATTGTTTTTTAGAGAGACCTATACGCAAAGACTTCCGCAGGAGGTTTTTGTTTAAGATGATAGATCAAGCAGCGGGGGAGTACACCGTTTGGGGTGTAATCCCGAGGTTTTTTAAATAGAAAGAGGTGAAGGAAACGATGTTTAGCGATACGATTGCAGCCATTTCTACGGCAGTCGGTGAAGGCGGCATCGCGATTATTCGCGTCAGCGGGCCGGACTCCGTTCGGGAAGTGGAGCGTATATTCAAAAGTAAAAACAAGCTAACGCAGGTGGAATCCCATACCGTTCATTATGGTCATATTGTGGATCCGAATACGGGGGAAAACCTGGAAGAGGTGCTCGTGACCGTAATGCGTGCCCCTCGTTCGTTCACGACCGAGGATGTCGTGGAGATCAGCGCCCATGGCGGCGTCATCTCCGTGAAGCGGGTCATGGACCTGCTGCTTCAATTAAACATCCGTTTGGCGGAGCCCGGAGAATTTACGAAACGGGCCTTCTTAAATGGCCGGATAGATTTGTCTCAGGCCGAGGCCGTCATGGACCTGATCCGTTCGAAATCGGACCGTGCCTTCTCCGTTGCCCTCAAGCAGGTCGAAGGTACGTTATCCCGCAAAATCAACGAGCTGCGCCATACCCTGGTCGAAACGCTGGCCCATATCGAAGTGAATATCGATTATCCCGAGCATGACGTGGAGTCGCTCACCTCGGAATTCATTAAAGAGAAAAGCAAACTGGTGATGGGGGAAATCGATAAACTGCTCAAGACCGCGCAAGAAGGGAAAATTCTGCGGGAAGGGATTACGACTGCCATTGTCGGACGTCCTAACGTGGGCAAATCCTCGCTTCTGAACACGCTGGCCCAGGATAATCGGGCGATTGTCACGGATATACCGGGCACGACTCGCGATGTGATCGAGGAATTTGTCACCATTAACAATATTCCGTTGAAGCTGCTGGATACCGCAGGCATTCGGGAGACGATGGATGTGGTGGAGCAGATCGGCGTGGAACGATCCAAGCATGCGGTAAACGAGGCGGATCTCATTCTGCTCGTGCTGAATGCCAGCGAGCCGCTTCATCAGGATGAATTGGAATTGATGGAACAAATACGCGGTAGACAATGCATTGTCATTATGAATAAAATGGACTTACCGTCTAATCTCGATCTGGACATTCTCCATCGGTATTATCCCGATGAATTGATCGTTCCGATGTCGGTGAAGGCGCAGGAGGGGATTGACCGGCTGGAAGAGGCGATATCGAACCTGTTCTTCAGCGGCCAGATTGAAGGCGGGGATTTGACTTATGTGAGCAACGTGCGGCATATCGCCTTGTTGAAGAAATCCAAGCAGTCCCTGCAGGATGCCTACGACGCGGCCGAACAGCTCATACCGATCGACATGATTCAAATCGATGTGAGAATGGCCTGGGAACAGTTAAGCGAGATCCTGGGCGAGGCGGTTGGCGATTCGCTCATCGATCAAATTTTTTCACAGTTTTGCTTGGGTAAATAAGCTTCAGGGCTTACTATATATAGTAGGAACAGTTCAACAATTTCAGGGATATCCGAGGTGGATGCCCCTTGATAACGTATATAACACAATAAGAACAGGAGGGTGAGCTATGAGTTATATGGGTGGCACTTATGACGTGATTGTAGTCGGTGCGGGCCATGCCGGTTGCGAGGCTGCACTGGCGTCCGCGCGTATGGGTGCTGAAACGTTGATGGTTACCATCAACCTGGATATGGTTGCTTTTATGCCTTGTAACCCGTCCATTGGAGGTCCTGCCAAAGGACATGTCGTACGCGAAATCGACGCGCTGGGCGGAGAAATGGGCCGCAATATCGATAAAACCTTCATTCAAATGCGCATGTTGAATACGGGTAAAGGTCCGGCCGTCCACGCGCTGCGCGCTCAAGCGGACAAGTTTTCTTATCAGCATACGATGAAAGAAACGATGGAGAAGGAAGAGAAGCTTACCCTTCGTCAGGGTATGGTGGATCAGCTCATCGTGGAGGATGGCGTGTGCGTGGGGATCGTGACGCAGACAGGTACGGAATATCGCGCGAAAGCCGTTGTGCTGACAACCGGTACGTATTTGCGCGGTAAAGTCATTATGGGCGAACTCATGTATGAGAGCGGTCCGAACAATCAACAGCCTTCGGTAAAACTTGCGCATAACCTGCGCGAGCTTGGATTCGATCTTGTTCGCTTCAAAACAGGCACGCCGCCGCGGGTGCATAAGGATACGATTGATTTCTCCAAGACCGAAATTCAGCCTGGGGATGAGAAGCCTAAGTTCTTCTCTTACGAAACGAAATCCTCCGACAATGAGCAGCTTCCTTGCTGGTTGACGTATACGTCGGTGGATACGCATAAGATCATCAATGACAACCTTCATCGCGCGCCGATGTTCTCTGGCGTTATAGAAGGAACGGGTCCGCGTTATTGCCCGTCCATTGAGGACAAGATCGTTCGTTTTGCCGACAAGCCGAAACATCAGATTTTCCTGGAGCCTGAAGGTAAAAATACAAAAGAATACTACGTGCAAGGTCTATCCACCAGCATGCCTGAGGATGTTCAGCTTGCGGTGCTTCGTTCCATTCCTGGAATGGAGAAGGTAGAAATGATGCGTAACGGTTATGCGATTGAGTATGATGCCATGGTGCCGACGCAGCTGTGGCCATCTCTGGAAACCAAGAAGCTGCCGGGCCTGTTCACGGCCGGTCAGATCAATGGTACCTCGGGATATGAAGAGGCGGCAGGCCAAGGTATTATGGCTGGAATCAATGCGGCACGTAAAGTGCAGGGCAAAGAGCCAGTCATTCTGGATCGCTCCCAGGGTTATATTGGAGTGCTGATCGATGACCTGGTGACTAAAGGGACTAACGAGCCTTATCGTTTGCTCACCTCCCGTGCAGAATACCGTCTGCTGCTCCGTCATGACAATGCCGATCTGCGACTTACCGAAATCGGTCATGACATCGGACTGATCTCGGAAGAGCGTTATGCCAAATTCGTGCTGAAGAAGCAGCTCGTTGAGCAGGAGATCGAACGTCTTCGTCAAACGAAGGTGAAGCCGGTTGAGGTGAATGCGATGCTGGAAGCCGCCGGGTCAGCACCGATCGTGGACGGAAGCAATATGCTGACCATTTTGCGTCGTCCGGAGATTACGTTTGCCATGGTTGAGTCGCTCTCGCCGTCTCCTTACGAGCTGGATGAGGAAATGAAGGAGCAAGTCGAAATTCAAATCAAATATGCGGGTTATATTGAGAAACAGCTGGGACATGTGGAAAAGCTGCAGAAGATGGAGAAGAAACGCATTCCGGAGGATATCGTTTACGACGAGATCAACGGACTGGCCATGGAGGCTCGGCAGAAGCTGAACAAAATCCGTCCGATTTCCATCGGCCAGGCATCGCGCATTGCCGGCGTAACGCCAGCGGATATTTCGATACTTCTCGTTTATCTGGAGCATTATAACCGTGTAACCGCAGCGAAAGGATAAGGAATGAATGGACGACATTCAGAAAGCTTTTGTTGACCGGCTCGGCGAGCACGGGATCACGATTGACGAGAAACAGCTTCATCAGTTTGAGATGTATTACGAAGTGCTGGTGGAATGGAATGAGAAAATGAATTTAACCGGGATAACCGAACGGGAGCAGGTTTATACGAAGCATTTTTATGATTCGATTACGCTTGCCTTTTACGTGGATATGAACAAGATCGCCAATCTGGCGGATATCGGATCAGGTGCCGGCTTCCCGGGAATTCCGTTAAAAATCTGTTTTCCCCATCTCAAGCTGACGATTGTAGATTCGCTGAATAAACGAATTACGTTTCTGAAGCATGTTGCGGATACCCTCGGACTGTCCGGGGTTGAGCTGATCCATGGGCGCGCGGAAGAGGTTGCCCGCAAACATGGGTACCGTGACGGGTTCGACCTGGTCACGGCAAGAGCGGTAGCTCGAATGGCTGTATTGAATGAGTTCTGCCTGCCTTTCACGAAGGTAGGGGGACAATTCGCGGCGATGAAGGGCAGTGACCCTACGGAAGAAGTGAAGGAGGCGGCCCGCAGTTTGAAAGAGCTGAGAGGGGCGTTGAACAAGGTTCATTCGTTCTCTTTGCCTGTAGAGGAATCTGGCCGGCATATTGTGGTGATCGATAAAAAGGGAGCCACGCCTTCCAAGTATCCCCGTAAGGCGGGTACGGCCAGCAAAACGCCGATCGTGTAAGCGAAAGCGACTTCGGAAATGAGATGCGAACGGATTAAAGAGGAGGACTCTTATAAGAGTCCTCCTCTTTTTTTATTTACTGTATTATTGATGAAGAGAGGGCATGTTAGTGAACTTGATGCATTCATTCATCCTTATATGGAGTAATATCGTGAGGCTCTCACTTTATTTCCGGGTGTTTAGTCGGCTGAGTGTCATTCGTTGGGTAGCGAAAGGCTGAGTTCGGAAATGTGTTGTTTCTAAAACAGTTGTAACACATTGGCTACTAAGCATTTGTCCCTTGGATATATCTGTTAAGCTTTGAATGTTTCACGTGAAACATTTCAAATGTTTGAGGTGCGTTGAATAAATGATATCTATTATTATATTAGGATTATATTTCCTGTTAGAGTTGTGATCTGCGCCAAGATATTTCTTAAGGAATAAGTTAGGTGGAACTCTCTTGAATGAAAGCTTCCCATTTTATTAATCGTTTAAGAGAGAGTCGATTGCTTTCTTAGCAGATGAGGATAGAAGCGAGTTCTTGAATTGGCAAATCCCACAATTATTATTGATGCTGTGATCATAGATAAGGCTATGGAAGGGGAGATGCGGTTCAAGAGCATCATTTTGACGGATAAACTTTGGAACTGTGCACAAATCCTGTATAAAGCAAGCGAGAAATGCAGGAAAAAAGGTGATATTGGAGAATAGAGTTATAGGACAAAAAGTGGTAGAATAGAATCGTAGTATCCATTTGAGCTGGCGGGCCCTATTGCCCGATCCTTGAAGGGATGAAAGAGTATAAATCCTGGTTTGGTGACTTTTCCATCCTTGCTTCGTGCAGTCAACAACCTTCGATTGTTGTGACTGCTGTTTTTTGGAAGTGCCAGGTTAACCCAAGGGGGTTCTTGGCCTCATACGAAGTAGAACAAAATATATACCGCTTGTGAGATATCGATTGATAGTAAACATCATGATATTGCCTCCTGATCTATCTCTCAAGAAGCAACCGCTTCATGCAGCGGGTTCGATCAGAGAAAACACGGCTATGACACAGACGTTTTTCTCTAATCAGCATGAAATCTGTTTTTGCAGGGAAATGCCTGACATCACAATGATTGCCAGCACCGTAACAACTTAAATGACTAGTTCTACATGGTGGCTGGAACGATCCGTGTATGCTTCACATTGTGGTTGTTCAATCGTTTAACCGATTCCGGGATAAACCGGAGGCTTATCCGTGCTATCATGAAATTAGGTGGTAATATACGGAATGAAAGAACAATTTTCGAGATTGTTTGGCTTAGCGGCAGAGCGGAACCAAGGGGATGAAGTGAAACAAATCCCGGTAAACGAGGTTGTCAGCAGCCCATACCAGCCACGGACGATTTTTGATGACGAGAAGATTGATGAGCTGCTTCAGACGATTAAAACCCATGGAGTTATTCAGCCTATCGTCGTTCGCGTTCGAAATGGCGTGTATGAGATCATTGCAGGGGAACGCCGCTGGCGTGCGGTTAAGAAGCTGGGTCTGGACACGATTCCGGCCATTGTTCGGGAGTTCAACGATTCACAAGCAGCCTCCATTGCGTTAATCGAGAATCTGCAGCGTGAAGGTCTTACCTCGATTGAAGAGGCAGTAGCTTACCAGAAGTTGATCGATCTTCACCAATTAACGCAGGAGAGCTTGGCACAGCGACTAGGCAAAAGCCAGTCCACGATTGCAAACAAGATTCGTTTGCTGCAGCTGCCGGAAGCGGCCAAAGTGGCTTTGATGGAACGCAAGGTCACTGAGCGTCATGCGCGTGCACTGCTTTCCTTGGATAATGAAGAAACCCAGCTTAAAGTGCTGGACGAAATCATTACCAAAGAACTGAATGTGAAACAGACGGAAGCACGTATCGCCTTTTATAAAGAAGTAACGACAATGAAGAAGGCCAAGCGCATATCGTATAGTAAGGATGTTCGCCTGGCCCTGAATACGATTCGTCAATCGATTGATATGGTATCCGGTTCCGGGATGGCGATCAAAACAACGGAGAATGATCACGATGATCACTATGAAATCGTTATAAAAATACCTAAACGTTAAGATATGGTGTGAAGCGGTATGCATCGTACCGCTTTTTCTGTTGATCAAGAGATCAAGATTCTCTGCAGCAGCGATATCTTTGCTTATTAGGTTTTATGCTGCAGATGAGAAATATGTAATTTTATTACTCATTATCATCGAGCGCTATATCCAGGGCATCCCGTATTTTACGGGATCGTTCACATATTACATATACAGCCTTTCGCTGTATATCATCTATTGCGACTACTTAGAAGAGTCTTCCTACATTGAGGTGAAATGAGTGTCAAAGATAATTGCCATAGCAAATCAAAAGGGCGGTGTCGGCAAAACGACGACTTCCGTCAATCTGGGAGCTGGATTGGCTTCGCTAGGCAAACGGGTGCTTTTGGTGGATATAGACCCCCAAGGTAACACAACGAGTGGGGTTGGCATTAACAAAGCCGATGTTGCAAATTGCATTTACGATATTATCATCAATGAAGTACACCCGAAGGACGCCATCTGTGGGACTAATATCGAAGGTTTGGACATCATTCCGGCCACCATTCAATTGGCTGGCGCCGAGATTGAGCTTGTTCCAACGATTTCTCGTGAAGTACGATTGAAGAAATCACTCCAATTAGTCAAACCCCAGTATGATTATATTTTGATTGATTGTCCTCCATCGCTTGGCATTTTAACGATCAATTCATTGACCGCGGCCGATTCGGTTATCATCCCGATTCAATGTGAATATTACGCATTGGAAGGTTTGAGTCAGCTGCTGAATACGGTTCGCCTCGTTCAGAAGCATCTGAATACATCACTCAAGATAGAAGGCGTATTGCTGACGATGCTGGATGCGCGTACGAATCTGGGCATTCAGGTGATTGAAGAAGTGAAGAAGTATTTTCAGGAAAAAGTGTACAAAACGATTATCCCGAGAAATATTCGTTTGAGTGAGGCACCGTCTCATGGGCAGTCGATCATTACGTATGATCCCCGTTCAAAGGGAGCGGAAGTATACTTGGAGCTGGCAAAGGAAGTGATCTCTTATGAGTAAACGTTTGGGAAAAGGGCTGGATGCGCTGATTCCATCTTTGTCTATTCATGATGATGACAAGGTAGTGGAAATTCCGCTCAGTCAATTGCGAGCGAATCCGTATCAGCCGCGAAAGACTTTTAACGATGAGGCAATCCAGGAGCTGGCGGAATCGATCCGTCAGCATGGTGTGATTCAACCGATTATTGTCCGCAGCGTGCTGAAGGGCTATGAGATTATTGCCGGGGAGCGAAGATTCCGGGCATCCCAATATTGTGGCAAAGCAACGATACCGGCGGTGGTTCGTTCCTTCAGCGACCAACAAGTAATGGAGATTGCCCTCATTGAGAACTTGCAGCGCGAGAATCTGAACGCCATGGAGATTGCGGTAGCTTATCAAGGGCTTATGGAACAATTTTCCTTAACCCAAGAAGAGTTGTCATTGAAGGTCGGTAAATCTCGTTCCCATATCGCTAACTTTTTGCGATTGCTTTCGTTACCAGAAGAAGTGAAGGAAAATGTTTCACGTGGAACATTGTCGATGGGACATGCTAGAGCGATCGTGGGAATTAAGGATCCGATTCTTGTTAAACAGCTGGCGAAACAATGCGTGGAGCAGGAATGGAGTGTCCGCGAATTGGAGGAAGCGGTTAAGAATCTGGACCGCAAACCAGCGGATAAAGCGAAGCCTAAGGTCAAGAATCGCGATCCTTATATCGATCATCTGGAAGAGGATCTTAGAGAACGATTTAAAACGACCGTCAAAATTAAGCACAATAAGGATAAAGGGAAGATTGAGCTTAATTATTATAGCAAGCAGGATTTGGAACGATTGTTGGAACTTCTTCAATAAGAGCAGGCTTGGTATCTGAAGACTCCGTTGATGAGTGGCTGGTTAAAGAGTGAGTTTGATTAAAACCAAAGACATGTCGACGTTCCTGAAAGGGAATGAGATATGTCTTTATTTAACTAAACGTGAGGCGTCTCATTTGGCGGCGGAAGTTGAAGATGCTTGAATGTGTATTGTAAAGGGAAAATACTACGGAAAAATGAAGGGGAAACATCATGGACCCGATCGTTTATCTGGATCATGCCGCCACTTCGTGGCCCAAGCCTCCTGAAGTGTTTGAGGCGATGAAGAGGGCCATGGAAGAGGCGGCTGCAAACCCGGGACGAGGCAGTCACCGAATGGCGGTGAAGGCATCCCGAGTCCTTTATGGGACTCGGAAGACGCTGGCAGATTTGTTTGGGGTGAAGAACCCCAACGATATTGCGTTGACATCGAATACGACCGAAGCACTTAATTTAGCCATCAAAGGGTGTTTGCGTGAAGGCGATCATGTCATTGCGACGATGATTGAGCATAATTCTGTGCGTAGGCCGCTTGAATATTTGAAACGCACCCGGGGGATACAAGTAGACTATGTTCCCGTTGATGAGGAAGGTCAGCTTGATCTGCAACTAATCGAGGGGGCCTTTCGTTCTAATACCAGGCTTGTTGTGTGCAGTCATAGTTCCAATCTGCTTGGTTCCATTATTCCACTTGTTGAGATAGGAGAACTGGCGAAGAAGAAAGGGGCTATACTGCTAGTGGATGCTGCCCAAAGTGCCGGTATGCTGGATATTCATGTGGAGAAGATGCACGTGGGTATGCTGGCGTTTCCCGGGCATAAAGGGCTTCTGGGGCCACAAGGAACAGGGGGGCTGTATATCTCGCCTGATATTGATCTGGAACCATTGCTGCATGGAGGTACCGGCAGTCAATCGGAGGCTATTGAACAGCCGACGGTGCGTCCGGATCGATATGAGGCAGGAACGCCGAATACGATTGGATATGCGGGATTGCAAGCGGGTGTGCAGAAGGTGCTTGAATGGACACAGCAGCATATTTACCGGCATGAATGGGAGTTAACGCAATATATGATGGAGGGCCTGCAAGAGGTGAGAGGCCTTCGTTTACTCGGTCCTGCTCTTGGAAAAGAACGGACAGGCATCGTGGCTTTTGTGTCTGAAAAATTCGACGCGTCCGAAATAGCCTTTCGACTGGACCGGGAATATGGGATTGCCGTGCGTGCCGGTTATCATTGTACACCGCTTGCCCATATGGCATCAGGAACGGAACATACGGGTGCAGTCAGAGCGAGCGTTGGAATTTCTACGAGCCGTGACGAAATCGAATTCATGCGAAAAGCGATCAAGGAAATTCACAGTTAAACAAACAGATCAAGATGGAGAAGAGGAAGGAAGAAAGCATGTCTGAATTAAATGAATTGATCATGGAGCAGCTTCATTGGTTTGTCGTCGGAATGGTCATGATCATCTTGATCTTATGGATAACCTTAATTGTTCAAGGGGCAAAATTGCGCAAGATGAAGCGCAGATACGATGCGATGATGGCAGGCAGCGGGGTAGAAGATATCGAATCGCTGCTGGTCCAATTGAAAATCCAAATGGATGAAATTGAAGAAGGGCATGCCAGTCATCAAAAAATGCTGGATTCCATCAACGGCAGCTTGAAAGGAATGAAATCCAAAGTTGGCATCGTCAGATATAATGCATTTGGCGAGCGGGGGAACGAAATGAGCTTCTCCCTGGCTATCCTGAGTGAGGAGGAGGAAGGAATCGTTCTGACCGGTCTGCATAACCGGGAGAGCTCCTATGTGTACGCCAAACCATTGAAGGATGGGCAATCCAAATATCCATTGTCTCCGGAAGAAAAAGAGGCCGTTACTCTTGCGCTGCAAGAAGGGAAGAACGGTTCCACTCTTTGATCCCTGCAAACAGGCAAGTTGCGATAATATCAGATAACCGCATGACCAAGCTTAATCGAGTGTTCTGCAATACGAAGTATTCCATAAAGCCGCCGACATTGACGATTCCCGTGACGTGGATATCGCCAACCGGCGGTAATTCTTTATGTACGCCGGCTCCAGGCTTAAGAGGGCCATCGGCGATCTGAATGGAGCCTACGCTGGTTGATTGGCCTAAGCAGGCGTCAATCCCGATCACAAAAGGGTTATCGAATTTCTCATATATGGCGGTCAGCGTATCCTTTAGATTCATGGCGTGGACAGGCTCGTCCAGCGTCCCGTAAAGATGGAACAGTGAACTGTTGTAGCGGGCAAGCGATGTGCCGACCAGTGGCCCCAAGCAGTCACCGGTGGACCGGTCGGTGCCGATGCAGACAATGACAAGCGGCCGGTGCTGAATACGGGCGTCGGAAAGATGAAAGAGCAAGCGATGTATAATAGCAGAATGGATATTAGGGTCCGTGTGTGGTATTTTTAAGCTGGAAGCCTCCGGGCGAGACGTGATTTTAGATAGACGGTTCATAGAATCTTCCTTTCGTCTGCATTTGGTAGTATCAGTATATGGATGAAAGACTGTTTTTATACTTTGCGTTTTGCTTAAAATGCGATTTAATCATTTCGAGCGGTGGCCGTGCTTTGAATATGTATAGGACATGGACCCGCAGAAGTTCTATGAAATGTTGATTTATTTTAAGAGTTTTATATAAAACTCTTGTTTGCCGGACATGATGATGAGAGATACATATAACTAAAATGATAGGCAGCATGAAGGAGGATTGGGCAGTGGAAGGTGCGATGGTGATCGCATTCGATTCCACCCAGCAGGCGCTGCGCGCGGAAATGCTGCTGGAGTATGCGGATATCGAAATAGATCTGTTCCCTACGCCGAAAGAGATCACGGCTGGCTGTGCATTATCGATTCAATTCCCCCCTGATGCGTTAAAGGATGTTCAAGAGATCATCCGGTTGGAGCATGTGGAGATCCGGGGCATTTTTGCGCTTGATGACAACGAGAGGTATATCAACATCGAAGAGTAAGGGAGGACATCAGGGATGAGGGACTTTGGTTACTTGTCTGGGGAGACTACAGAAGATGGTGTAGACTTGCAAACAATAGCTGAGGAGGCAGAGGGCTTGAAAGATAAGATCTGGGGATGGTTAACGAATGAAGAGATGTGGATGAATATTCTGTCATCCGGTATTCGGGTAATCATCATATTTATTCTGACGCGTCTCGTGATCCGGGTTGTGTATAAAATGATTGATCAGTTTCTGCTCCGGCAGGAGAAGAGCCGTATCCAGGTGAACTCAAGACGCTTTGTCACGGTAGGAGAATTGTTAAAAAATGTAACCTCCGTCGTATGTAATTTTGTCATGATCTTAATTATTCTATCGGAGTTCAACTTCAAGCTAGGACCGCTGTTGGCTGGTGCCGGTGTACTGGGTCTTGCCATCGGTTTCGGTGCACAGAGTTTGGTGAAGGACGTTATTACCGGATTCTTCATTATATTCGAGGATCAGTTCGCCGTAGGTGACGTGATTAAGAGCGGCGAGTACCGGGGAACGGTCGAAATGATCGGACTGCGCACATCGCGTGTCAGGGGTCTGAACGGGGAAACCTATATCATTCCGAACGGGATGATTACCAGCGTTACGAACTACTCTCTTTCCAATTCGCTTGCGATAGTGGATCTGCCAGTGAAAAACGATCAGCAGGTGAAGGATACGATCACATTGATTCAATCGGCTCTTACGGGAATCATGGACCGCCGGCCCGAGGTGCAGCGTACGCCGGATGTGCTTGGGATCCAGTCTTTGACAACGTCGGAATATGTGGTGCGCATCGTAGCCGAGTGTAATCCGAATGCCAGGGAAGCCGTGGAACGCCAGATTTTCACCGATATCAAACAGGCCATTGAAGCACGCGAGCTGGGGCAAGAACGCGCTCAGGGTTGATCTATTCGGTGATCCGATGTTATATAATAGATAATGAAGCGACGAAACAAAAGGGAGCGGTAACCATGGAGCGCAAGGTTTTTCAGTTAGGGGATATCGTTCAGATGAAGAAGCCCCATCCTTGTGGAAATAATGAGATGGAGATTATTCGCATGGGGATGGATATTCGGATTAAATGCACGAAGTGTCAGCACAGCGTGTTGATCCCCCGTGTAAAGTTCGAGAAGAATATGAAGAAGGTTTTACGTTCGGCGCAGGAATCGGAAGGGGCAGGGGATACACCTTAATATTTCCTCCCCGGAAGCTTCCTAAGCCAGTATTCATGGAGCCGGTAAGGCGAATCTGATCGAGCAGCTAAAAAGATGTGGAGACAAGCTATTGACCAGATAACGTTTCCATGATATAATCAATCTTGCTGTGGAAAGGTACCCAAGAGGCCCAAGGGGGCTGACTCGAAATCAGCTAGGCGTCGCAAGGCGTGCGTGGGTTCGAATCCCACCCTTTCCGCCACCAATCGTTCTAAGTTCCGCTGTTATGGATGCAGACGATATTGTTACATAAACCGAGGCGTTAAGCTGTACGGACGCCTTTGAATAAAACACCCTCATGCAGGACAGATGACCTGCCGAGGGTGTTTTTCGTTGTCGAGAGGATGACTCCAGATCAGGAAGCGGACATAAAAAGAAGGGCCCTAATGGGCCCTTCCTTCTGGGTAGGCGGTGCTTGTGAATTGGAATCATTTTATCAGCACTTCTGCGAACCTAGTCAACAGCTTCACTTGTCCTAAAGGTCAAGCACTCGGCTCATTTCCTCAGCTTGCAATTCGTGCGACGATCAGAAACCTTCTGCGTTGTTCAGTTGCAACGTTCAACGGAACCACACCTCTCTCATGCACCGCCTGATTATAATGTGCGCATAAAGGGCTGTTTGTATACATGCTAATTTCATCGAATGGCAAATTAGAGTAAATGGTCAGCCTTCATTGCTTGTACGACACCCATATAGGCAAAGCTCGATCATGGGGCAGTGCTCAGGATGTAATAGAACGCTGAACAATACCATGCGTCTGGAACATTCCAGGCTGTTACTTAGGCTGCACCCGACGCTTGTTTAACCACACGCGATCATCATTTTGAGTTTCAGGAAAGGTGTCGCCCTTGCTCATTTTAATTTGACGCGGGTTCTCGATGCCCATAATATGGTCTCTAACGCCAACTTCCATATAAATGCCGTTGTTTGGCGCTTTGTCGCCTGCACGAAATTCGGTCTGTTCTCCCATTATGGAATTCCTCCTCATTATGATGGATGGACTGCATGTATTATCATGCGCCAACAGACCTTAAATCATTGCAGGGAAAGAGAGAAAGGCGCGGTAATAAAGGGAAGAGGGCATGTTTGGTTTCGAAAAGAAACTTGCATCCGATCATCCGTTCTGATATAGTATTATGGTGCGAGTTAGACTCGCTCCTTGCTCTCAACATCGATTGAGGGCCGAAGTCCATAAGGAGGTGAAACATATGCGCAAATATGAAGTGATGTACATTATTCGTCCTGACATTGAACAAGAAGCTGTTCAAGCTGCAGTCGATAAATTCCAAGGCATCATCTCCAACGGCGGAGAAATTACAAAGCATGACGTAATGGGTAAACGCCGTCTTGCGTATGAGATCAAGAAATTCCGTGATGGCGTCTACGTTCTGGTAAACTTCAACGCAACACCTGAAGTTGTAGCTGAGCTTGAGCGTCTCATGAAGATTTCTGACGAAGTCATTCGTTATCTCATCACGAACGACGTTGCTTAATACGGACCAAACTTTGTAATTGATTTCGTTCTAAGGAGGGGATTGGATTGTTGAACCGTGTCATTTTGATTGGCCGACTGACTAAGGATCCCGAGCTGCGATATACTCCTTCAGGTGTTGCTGTAACGCAATTTACACTTGCTGTTGATCGTCCGTTTACCGGACAAGGCGGGGAGCGCGAAGCGGATTTCATTCCGGTCGTGACCTGGAGACAGCTTGCGGAGACTTGTGCAAACTATCTGCGCAAAGGCCGTCTGACGGCTGTAGAAGGGCGCATTCAAGTGCGGAATTACGAGAATAACGAAGGTAAGCGTGTATACGTCACCGAAGTCATTGCCGATAATGTTCGCTTCTTGGAGTCAAACCGTGAAACAAGCGGTGGCGGAGGAAATCGTGAGGAATCATCGTTTAACGGAGGAAGCAACGGCAATAGCGGTGGCGGAAACCGGGGGAACAATAACTACTCGCGAAACAACAATCAGGATCCTTTTTCCGATGAAGGAAAACCGATCGATATTTCGGATGATGATTTGCCATTTTAATACGGAAAGGACTGACAACACATGGCTTTTAAACAAAGAGAAGGCGGAGACAACGACAAAAGACCGGCACGCCGCGGCGGCCGCAACAAGCGTCGTAAAGTATGTTTCTTCACTGTGAACAAAATTACTCACATTGACTATAAAGATACAGACCTGCTCAAGAAATTCATCAGCGAGCGCGGAAAAATCCTGCCTCGTCGTGTAACAGGTACTAGCGCTAAATATCAGCGTGCCCTGACGATTGCGATCAAACGCTCCCGTCAAATCGCATTGCTTCCATACACAACGGAGTAATCCTTTGTGTGTAAAGCGGTTCAGCCTAATCATAGGCTGGGCCGCTTTTTTATTAGGTACAAACTCAAGTGCTTACTTCAACATCTCGCAAGAGATACCTCGGCCATATGCGGTCTGTCGTCGAGTAAGCAATGTCGACAGATGCTTACAAGACCACGTCGCTGTCCATTGCGAAATCGTGAAAGCATCCATGTTGAGTGGCAGAGGTTAAATCATATATGAAACAAGAGCAGGGACAGACCACTTCGGTTTCAAACAGGCTTAACCAAATGTTGGGATATAATGTCTTCACGGAAGAATCGTGTCTCCTCAGAGTGTACATTGTTAAAGAGTAGCAGCGATCGATAAATACAAGCCTGGTGTAAAGCTTTCCAGTTTTAAAGCCCTGAAATCATGTCTACTTCGAAAGGACAGTGTCTATTGTAAGCAATACAACGATAAGAACAATGGATGTTCCTGCTATAAAAGAATCCATAAATGTAGGCCGATCGCAAAGTAGGCTAAAAAAATTCCTTCTATTATATATAGGTATCTGTAGCCTTTCTACATGAAGGGTGGAATGATATTTGTCTAGTATATAGAATGCGATCCTTTTCATATATCGAAAAAAGAGATTGGTACGGGCCTATTTCTTATTCTCGTATGAAGTTTGATGTCTATCGTGTACAAACACGGTATACGAACATGGCCACGAACCGTGAGGTAAGGAAATTTTAATAATGCGATTACATTAAAATTGCAGAAATTTTTCAATCTGATGATGTCCTCTCCAGGGATACAAGCGTACATAGAGTGGAAGCTCCATGATGTTAGTCTTATTATGCATATTCCTCCTCCATTATCCAAACGATAAAGGAAAAAGGAGGTAGTCGTATGTGCAGAAGATTTTCGCTGTCCGCAGGGCTCGAAGAAGTGAATCAACGCTTTGGCATCCATCGGGTCATGTATTACTACAAGAGCCGATACAACATTAGTCCTACCCAAACCATGCCGGTCATTGTACAGGAACAGGGGGAGCGGGTACTCGATGAGTATCGGTGGGGCTTGGTTCCGTATTGGGGGAAAGATGCGGTCAACGCCGATATTACGACAGTTGATCAGAATCCCACTTATCGCAAAGCGATTGATACGAGACGCTGCGTTATACCTTGCAACGGACTATATTACTGGAGGACGGTCGGCAAACGGAGTTATGCCGTACGGACCGTGATCGGAGATAATGAAATATTCGGGATGGCGGGCCTATACGAGACATGGCGGGATGCCAGAGGAAATGAAATGAGAACCTGCACAGTTCTGATGACGGATGCTAATGAAGCGATATCGGAGTTCGAAACACGGATGCCGGCAATCTTGTCAGAAGAAAATATGGCCAAGTGGCTGGACCCGGAAATCCAGGGAAGGCATGCGGTTCATCCGCTGCTCCATACTTACCGCGGACAGATGCGCATATATCCGGTAACGCCTTTAGTGGCCGACGATACGCATGATCATCAGCAGTGCATTGAAGAAATGGATTTGAAGCTTGCTTGGGTGAAGAACCTGTAGTTCGTAAGTATGAAAGAACGAGGTTGATTTATCTGACATAAAACAGAACATGAAAGCAATCCGGAAGATGCCCCCGGATTGCTTTTTTTAGGCTTTAATGCAGTAGAGGGACGAAACCATGAAAGGCAATACCTTCAAACAGGCGTCACCTAATACGGAATTGAAGCATACGGTTAGGATGAAATATTACATAAAAATGGGCTTTATTTAGATTGAGCAGAGATAGACTAGGATGGTGTAATATAATTTAACATAAAACTTAACTTTTAGCACTTTTAATCAAGGTTTTAAATCTGAATTCAAATTATTTGTAATATAACATTACATCATTTCAACAAAACCGAAAGTGATTATAGTTATAAATTGTAAATAAATCTTGATATTACATACATTTTCAGTAAACTAAGGATATACAACGGAGATAAACTTAATTATTAACCTCGAAAACGACGATAAAAACATGATTTTTGAGAAATATGAAAAAAAGTAATTGACGTTACCTAAATTTACACGTATCATAACATTAATTTTATAGGCAAGAAGATATTGCTAGAGACTTTGGCACTAATTGACCAATGGTATATTTTCTGTAAAACTTTCAAGTTATTTCACATCATGCAATGACATCCTAGAGAACGTAACGTTCAGTACCGAAATTATTTAAGGATGATTTCAATATTCGTCCTGATAATTTATATTGCAACAACATTTTTTAAGAGGAGGATTCGCATGAAGAAAAGAATGTCACTCCTGCTGGCAATCATGCTTCTGGCCATCACGGTATTAGCAGCTTGCGGAGGCGGAGGAACAGCAGAACAGCCACCAAGTCAAGGGGATCAAACGGAGCAAACTCCACCAGCTGAAGGCGATGGCGAAGAAACTACAGAACCGCCAGCTGAATCTGGTGACGAAAGCCAAGGCTATTTTGAAGCTGAAGACCCATCTTTGAATCCAGCAACTGCATTGAATCGTAAAGACACGCTTGTTGTCGGTATGACTGCACCTAAAGGGGTATTTAATCCGTTTTACTGGCAGACTGCTTATGACAAATATGTCGTAGACGCTATCTTTGATTCTTTCTTCGCAGTTCAAGGCGACGGAACGTACCAGAACCGTTTGGCAGAAAGCGTAGAAGTTTCCGAGGATAAATTGAAGTACACGTTCAAATTGAAGCCAGGCGTGACGTATTCCGACGGCACTCCTGTTACTGTAAAAGACTATGCTTTTGCAATGAAAGTTTACCATGATTCCAGCTATGACGGCCAATCCGATCTGTTGTCCGTTCATATCAAAGGCGGTAAAGAGTACAACGAAGGCAAAGCTACCGATATCTCCGGTATTAAAGTCATCGACGACAATACCATTGAAATCGAAGTTACCGAAGCAAATGCAATGACCAAGGATAACCTCGGTACGGTTGCTTTTGCACCAGAAGCCTACTATGGCAAAGGTTACAAGCAAGGCAACCTGGAGTACATGAAAGATCTGCACGCTAAACCAATCGGAAGCGGTCAATATGTATTGAAGAGCTACTCCCCAGGTCAAGAGGTAGTACTCGAAGCTAACGCTAACTACTTCCTGGGCGCACCGAAAATCAAGAACGTTATTTACAAGACTACAACTGAAGAAACCAGATTGGCTATGTTCCAATCCGGCGAAATCGATATGGACATGGTTACCGTTAACGAAGACAACGTAGAAGAATTGAAAGGCATGGGCTTCCTGGACGTCAACATCTTCCCAACCAACGGTTACGGATATGTTGCCATGAACCACAATGATCCTAAATTCCAAGACGTTAAGGTTCGTCAAGCATTGATGTACGGTTTGAACCGTGCAGAAGTAGTAGAAATCATCTACGGTCCTTATGCGAACGTATTGAATATTCCACAATCCAGCGTTTCCTGGGCTTACACGGACGAAGGCATTGAGCCGTACGAGTTCGACATGGAAAAAGCGAAGCAGCTGCTTGATGAAGCAGGTTGGGTAGCCGGCGCAGACGGTACTCGCGAAAAAGACGGCAAAAAATTCGAAATTCATTTCTCTGCAACAGCCGACAACCCGGTAATCGATGCTCTGATTCCGGTTATGACGCAAAACTACCAAGAACTTGGCATCAAATTGACTGCTGAAACGTTGGATTTCAACGCTATCATGGATAAGAAGGACAAAGGCGAGTTCGAAATGTTCTTCGCAGCTTGGGGCTTGACTCCGGATCCGGATTCCACGGTTTACATTACAGATGGACAGCAGAACGATATCGGCTTCTCCAATCCAGATTACGATGCAGCTATGAAAAAAGGTCTGAACGCGTTTGATCTTGAAGAACGTAAAGCAGCTTACGCTGAAGCATATCAAGTGCTGAACCAAAACGTTCCGGATCTCTTGATCTATCAAAGACGCGATATGTGGGGTATTAACAGCAGAATCAACGGCATGGACATCACTCCATACAAAGACTTCACCATCGATCTCTATAAAGCCGAAATTCAACAATAACAGCAGGAAACATATGCTCAGCTCGCAAGAGCTGGGCATATCCACTTATAAGCCGGGAGGAATATTATGAAGCAGTACATTATCCGGAGGCTGCTGCAGATTATCCCGACAATGATCGGGATTTCGATTATCATATTTGCAATATCAGCATTGGTTCCAGGTGACTATATCACTGCAGTGAATAACCCGACGATGACTGCTGAGAAGGCAGCTCAGCTTCGGGAAATTTATGGTTTAGATAAGCCGCCAGTAGAGCGTTATCTTACATGGGTCGGCAATATGCTGAAGGGTAATCTCGGAGATTCCCTTGTGCACAAACAACCTGTTACAACCGTTATGGGCAATTATGTATGGAACTCCTTTTTCATCGCTATTTTCAGTTTGATATTGAGTTGGATTATTGCTATTTTTGCCGGCGTATTCTCGGCTAAATTCCAGTATTCTTTATTCGATAAAATCATTACGCTATTAATCTTTTTATGTATGTCACTGCCCTCTTTCTTCATCGGACTTCTTCTCATCAAATTTTTGGCGTTGGATCTAGGGTGGTTCCCGGTTGGCGGTATGAAGACATCCGGAATGAATGGAAATACGTGGGAACAATTGGTTGATATCGCTTGGCATATGTTCTTGCCGGTTACGGTACTCACGATGCTTAGCACAGGCAGCTTGACGCGGTATTTCCGTACAAGCATGCTGGAGGTTATTCGTCAGGATTACATCCGGACGGCTCGTGCTAAGGGGTTGAAGGAACGTACGGTAATTTTCAAGCATGCTCTGCGTAATGCCATGCTTCCTGCGATCACCCTGATGGGCTTTGAGCTGCCAGCTTTGTTTGGCGGCGCCATCATCATGGAGAAAATTTTCATTTGGCCAGGGGTCGGTCAAGTTTATCTGGAATCGATCAATATGCGGGACTATCCGTTCATGCTTGGTTTCACGGTGTTCATATCCGTACTGACACTTCTGGGCAACCTGTTGTCTGACGTTCTGTATGGAACTGCAGATCCAAGAATTCGCTTAAAGTAGGAGGAGATTCATTTGTCCGCAGAGGCTGCACCATTAAAAACGAATCTACCAGTACCGAAGAAGCAGCCGGATTCCCCGTGGCGGATCGCTATTCGCCGTTTTTCCAGAAACCGTCTCGCTGTCATCGGACTTATCATAATCGTATTTATGTTTTTGCTGTGTTTTATTGGTCCATTGTTCTCGCCATATTCACTGTATGACTACAGTGTAAAAGATAAAAACTTGCCTCCAAGCTCCAAATATTGGCTAGGCACGGATAAGCTCGGCCGCGATGTTCTTCTGCGTATGATGCTTGCAGGCCGGATTTCCCTGACGGTCGGTCTTGTCGCAACGGGTATCTCGGTCATCGTGGGAGCGACGCTTGGCGCGCTGGCCGGGTTCTATCGAAAATGGGTCGATACTCTGATTATGCGTATTGCCGATATATTTATGGCGATTCCGACGCTCCCGATCCTGATCATTTTGGGCGCGGTGCTGTCAGACTTAAAGGTTGATCCTTCTGAGCGAATCTATTTCTTGATGTTGATTATAGGTATCTTAGGCTGGAGTGGAATTTCCCGCCTTGTACGCGGACAAATATTGACGCTACGTGAACAAGAGTTTATGCAGGCAACGGAAGCGCTGGGACTTAAAGACCGACGCAAAATTTTCCGCCATCTGCTGCCGAATACAATTCCGATTATTATCGTATCCGCAACGCTTGGCGTAGCCGGAGCCATTATTTACGAATCGGCGTTAAGCTTCTTGGGAGTTGGGGTCGTTCCGCCAACACCTTCTTGGGGGAACATGATCTCGGCCGCAAACAGTTTGATTGATTTCCGTAAGCGGCCGTGGCTGTGGATACCGCCAGGCATGTGTATTCTTGTTACCGTAGTTGCAATCAACTTGATCGGTGACGGGCTTCGCGACGCACTTGACCCGAAAATGAAGAAGTAGGAGATGCGAATATGGCAAAAGAATTAGTAGAATTCCGCAATTTAAAAACGCATTTTCAAACCTCCGCAGGCACCGTGAAAGCCGTCGACGATGTTAGCTTCAAAATCCGTGAAGGTGAAACACTGTGCGTGGTGGGTGAGTCGGGCTGTGGTAAGAGCGTAACAGCCATGTCTCTTATGCGTTTGATCGATACACCTCCGGTGGGGGGAGAAATCCTGTATGAAGGCAAGGATCTGCTGAAGATGAGCAAGCGCGAGATGAGCTTGATTCGCGGCAACGATATCGCCATGATCTTCCAGGAACCCATGACCTCGCTCAACCCGGTATTAACGATCGGGGAGCAGATTGTGGAGCCGATCCTGCTTCATCAGCTCGTTAACCGTAAAGAAGCAAAACAACGCGCCATCGATCTGATTAATTTGGTTGGAATCCCGCGTGCGGAGAAGATTTTCGACTCTTATCCGCATGAGCTCAGCGGCGGTATGCGCCAACGGATCATGATCGCGATTGCCCTTAGCTGTAATCCGAAGCTGCTGATCGCGGATGAGCCTACAACCGCTCTTGACGTAACGATTCAGGCCCAGATTTTGGATTTGATGCGTGACATTAAGGGTAAACTCAACACTTCGATTATGCTTATTACGCATGACCTAGGCGTTGTTGCCGAGATGGCGGATTATGTTGTTGTTATGTACGCAGGCAAAGTCATAGAAGAAGCGCCGGTCATCGAGCTGTTCAAACAACCGAAGCATCCATATACCAAAGGTCTTCTGAAGGCGAAGCCGGTCATTAATCAGACGCAAGAACGTCTGTATTCGATTCCGGGACAAGTGCCTAACCCGGTAGATCTTGGAGACAACTGTCATTTCCATGATCGCTGCGAATTCTGCATGCAGATCTGCAAGGAGAAAACGCCTCCGCTCGGTACGGATCCTAACGGCCATAAGGTCGCTTGCTGGCTGTATGAAGAGGAGGGGAAAGCCTAATGAGTCAAGCACTGATCGAAATAGACGGTTTGAAGAAATACTTTCCCATCACTGGCGGCGTATTTCAACGAACCGTGGGCAATGTAAGGGCCGTTGACGGAGTCAGCTTTACCATCAACAAAGGGGAATCCTTCGGGCTCGTAGGTGAATCGGGCTGCGGCAAGAGCACCATTGGACGAACCATTCTTCGATTGTTGGAAAAAACGGAAGGCAAAGTCATCTTTAATGGTACCGACATCCATTCCTTGTCCAAGGAGAAGATGCGTGCCTTGCGTCCGAAGATGCAGATCGTATTCCAGGATCCATTCAGCTCGCTGAATCCAAGAATCAAAGTGGGCGAAGCCATCGGCGAAGCACTCATTGACCATGGGTTGGTTAATCGCAAGGAACTTAAAGACCGCGTGATTGAAACGCTGGAAATTTGCGGCCTTGCCGCCTATCATTACGATCGGTATCCTCATGAGTTCTCCGGCGGACAGCGACAACGGATCGGGATTGCCCGCGCGTTGATTCTGAATCCCGACTTTATCGTCGCGGATGAGCCGGTATCTGCATTGGACGTATCGATTCAAGCACAAATCATCAACTTATTAAGTGATTTGCAGCGCGAGAAGCAGCTGACTTACTTGTTCATTTCTCATGATCTCAGTGTTGTAGAGCATTTGTGCAACCGAATTGGGGTAATGTATCTGGGATCGATGGTAGAAATGGCAAGCAAGGAAGAGCTGTTCCGCAACCCGCTGCATCCTTATACGAAAGCATTGCTGTCTGCCGTGCCGGTACCGGACCCAACGCTGAAGCGTGATCGGATCGTACTGAAAGGCGACATTCCAAGCCCGGCGAACCCGCCTTCAGGCTGCAAATTCCACACACGCTGCCCGCTGGCTTCGGATCTGTGCAAACAGCAAGTGCCGGAATACCGCAATGTAGGAAATGATCACTTTGTTGCTTGTCACTACGCTTAATAGGACTCTTCATATTCAGGTTTTCTGACAGCAATCAGCGTGATGATTAGAAGATTTACAGATTCATAGAAGGACTTCCTATCGTCTGCGGACGGTTGGAGGTCTTTTTCGTTTTCCTGACACATTCGTTTCATTTACAAAAATTTCTAAACGGAAAATTCAAAAAAAAGCAGACCAAATGCCTCTTTCAACCGTCTATAACTATGGAGGGCTAATTCTATGAAAAAACGGTGGCTTTGGCTGGTCATGATGTTGCTAATTATCGTCCCCATAGGGGCGGTTGTCATAGGAAATATAGAACGAGCGGGGTTTAAACCGAAGGTCGACGCGCGAGCCGTCGTCTTAATGGATTTAAACACCGGGCGTATTTTGCTCAGCGAGAATGGCGACGTACCCTTACCGCCTGCTAGCATGTCCAAGCTGATGACCGAATTGGTCATCCTGGATGACATTAAGACCGGGAAGAGATCCTGGGATGATGAAGTCAAGATAAGCGATACCGCAAGCGATGTCAGAGGCGTTAGAATCGCCTTGAAGTCCGGCGAAATTCTGACGGTTCGCGAATTGTTCCAGAGCATAACGGTTTATTCCGCCAATGATGCGTCCGTGGCGCTTGCCGAGCATTTTGCGGGCTCCGAGGAAGCGTTCGTCCGGAAGATGAATGCCAAAGCCAAAGAGATTGGCTTATCCAGCGCCACCCGTTTCGTAAACGCATCAGGCGTCGAGCAGGGCACCGCCAATGGTCACGCCTGGTCCTCGGATGGAGAAACGGTAATGACCGCAGAAGATACGGCTAAACTAGCCGCGCATCTCATTAGAAGCCATCCGGATATTCTAAGCACTTCCAGCAAAACGCAGACGAAGATAAGCGGACGCAATTTATATTTGAGCAACACCAATTGGATGCTGCCGTCGCTTGGCGGCCCATATTCCTACGAAGGCACCGATGGATTAAAAGCAGGTTACACGGCGAACGCAGGGTACTGCTTTACGGGAACAGCCGAGAAGCAAGGCAGCCGGCTTATTGCCGTTGTCTTGGGAACCGAATCCAAAGAAGCAAGGTTTGAAGAGACGCGAAAGCTGTTCGATTACGGATTTTCCAAGACCTTGACGTGGAGAGAGCGGCTGGACGACTGGTTTCAATATTCGGAAACCGCAGCCGCTCTTCAGTATGGGAACAGACCGGTTTAACGGATCAATGAGGATTTGGTAGATTTATAGAACTGCCCGTGAAGGGTTCACATTTGACAATATTCTGGTTTACAATAGATGATGTGTTGCAATGCAACTGGCCTACTAGTACGAAGTGAGTCAACGGGAGGAGTTCCCGTTTAATAAGAGAGGAGGGTGAGCCAAGCAGCTTAGGGTGCAAGCAAAGGCCTTTAACGATCTGACTTATCCATTAATTTATTTTATAATAAAGAAGGAATTGAACTCATGAAGAGGAAATCATTATATATTACGCTCGCTGTTGTCATATTGCTGGGCTCGTCCGCATTTCTGTTCAGAACGCAGCTTGCGGTCGTGGCATTTGACCTGTTTATGGCAAAGGACGTAGAGGAATCGTTACAGAAATCGTATAAGCCGCTCCAGAGCGACAAGACGCCTGAACCGGTCGTACTCCAGAGCAAGCCGTTCTCGGTCATGCTGTTGGGAAGCGACCAACGGGAAGACGAGCCGGCCCGTTCGGACACGTTGATCTATGCGGTTGTACGTCCCATGGAATCCAAAGTGCTCCTAATCTCGGTACCGCGGGATACGTACGTCGATATTATCGGCAAGGACAAGAAAGACAAGATCAACCATGCGTTTGCATATGGTGGTCATCAAATGGCGAAAGATACGATGGAAGCATTTTTCGATGAGGAACTTGATTATTATGCCTCCATTAATTTTCAAGGATTGAAGGATGTCGTTGACGCCCTTGGCGGCGTTGAGCTGCCGATCCGCAAGGATATCGTCAACAAAGGCAGGGATCATGAGAAGTTCACGATTGAAGCCAACAAACCGATTTACAATGGCGAGGAAGCCTTGAATTATGTCCGTTATCGTGAAGATAGCGACTTTAATCGGGCGAAGAGACAGCAAGTATTTTTGGATGTAGCGGCTAAGCGGGTCATGAAGCTGGATCAGATCGGCAAGGTGCCTGAACTGATCGAGATTATGGGAGATAACTTCCAGACCGATATGCAGCCTAAATTCATTATTGACCTGGCGAAGCAGATGCTGACCGGGGGCAAAGTGGATATGACCAGCTATACGATCATGGGAGAAGGCATGAAAATTAACGGCATCTATTATAATGAGGCCGACATGGAGGACGTGCAGGAAGCCCGCGACCTAATCGACAACTGGATGAACCCGGATACGCCGGCAGACCAGCTGCTGCAGCCTAAAGATGCAGAGAAACAGAAATTGCAATAACATAAACACCGGTACATCCGGATGATGTCATAGTACGTTGCTTCATCTCAATCAGCAGTCCGGATTGCCTGGCTGCTGATTTTGTGCCCTATACAAGGGAATCGAAACGACGGAGTTAACGTATGTATGAGTATGGATAGGGGAAGGAGTAACCTGCATGCCAAGCTTTTGGATCAGGAAGGTTACTTAACATGACTCCATGAAGTTGGAGTCATAAGGAGGATAATGCATTATGAATATCGCTTTTTTTCTATTACCGAAGCAGGAAGTGATTTGTTTAACGCTGGACTCCACGCTCAGGCAGACGCTGGAACGGATGGAGTTTCACCGGTACACGGCGGTGCCCGTGCTGGATAAGAACGGGCAATACGCAGGCACCGTAACCGAAGGCGATCTGTTATGGCATATGAAGAACTCGGAAGGCAAAATCACTTTTGAGAACGCTTCGAAATTTTTGCTGAAGGATGTTCCGTTCCGCATGGATATCAAGCCGGTATCGATTGATGCCCGGATGGAGGATCTGATTAATTTGGCCAAGGTACAGAACTTTGTGCCGGTGGTGGACGACATGAACCGATTTATCGGGATTGTCCGCAGAAGTCTTATCATCGAGTACTGTGAACGCTTTGTTTCTAAGGAGACGATGGAATCCCAAGGGGCAACATAATCATGTAGGAACGCAAACAACAAAGGGCGTGGGACCACGGGGACACCGTGGGTAACACGTCCTATTTCTATAGAGACGGGGCTGCAGCCGGCATGCAGTGGGAATAACCGGTGGCCATTTGGAGTACAAAGAGAAGGTAAGTTATCTCCGCCATGGGGACTAAGGTTGGACAGGGTGCCCCGGGGCCTTTGTGTGGGCGGCTTTTTTTTATGCTATAATGGAGAATAAAGCTGTTTTCAGGGAGAGATGGATATGCCGAATATGCCGAAGGACTTGGATGTAGCGAAACGCGCCAAAGTGATTGAATGGCTTAAAACCGAAGTAATTGATCATGTATCCCGGTTATTCAAAGCTCTATGGGAAGGCAGCACTACAAAGGTTGGAGACAGTTTGGCAAGCCTGATGATGAGCTCCTACATACTGGGCCGAAGGCTCGGCTTGACCTATCGGGATTTGGACGATCTCTTGTTGGAGAAATTGAAAAAGCATAAGCAGGAAGGACATCAGCTGGAGGATTGGTACCAGGATATTTCCGCGCTCGAAGAACATTTGCGTAAGAGGTGAACATATTGAAATTGCGCTGGACTACGGCGGTATGGAGCGTTGTATATTTGCTGCTGCTGCTGTCACTACTCACACCCTTTTCGATCGTAACGGCTTTCTTGCTGGTTCTGCCGGTTGCGATTCTGTTTACGGCTTTGAATACAAAATCATTTATCATGCATGTGGTGCCGGTGTGGCTGATTGCTCTTCTGATTCATCCCATTTATTTACTGCTTGCGATCTATTTTGCGATTCCGGGGATCGTGATGGGGTATTTATACCGGAAACGGAAGGCAGCCATGCAGGTGTTGAAGTATGGCATGGCCGTCATGCTGGTGGAACTGCTTGTCCTGCTGATGATCAGCACGGCCTTCTTCCAATTGAATCTGTCGGAATATGTGGATGAGATCGTAAAGATGACGACCGCTCCGCTCACCGAGATGGGTGTTGAAGGCGGCCTGGGCGGCCAGTTCCTTGGCACCGAACTCGATACACAACTCATTAAAGATCAAACGATGCGTTTGGTTCCGTTCGCGATGATTATCAGCTCGTTCCTTATGACGGTGGTCACTCATGCTTTGGCACGGCCCACCCTCAACAGCATGGGCTTATCCGTGCCGCGGCTGAAGCCGGCCAGAGAATGGATGCTCCCGCGTTCCCTGATCTGGTACTACCTGCTCATTTTCTTCATCAACATAGCAACCGTCAATTCGGACAATACCTTCATGAAGATGATAGTAGCCAACGCTACGCCGTTGCTGCAGATCTGCTTCATGATTCAAGCGCTGAGCTTCTTCTATTATCTGGCACACGAGCGGAAGTGGCATCCGATCGCGCCGCTTTTGACGGCCATACCGATTGTTTTGTTCCCGCCGGCAATGATTATCGGAATCCTGGATCTGGCGTTCCCACTTCGTCAGGCATTTAGTAAAAACAAAAGATAGGGTGATGAGTCATGCCTAAATTTCTGCAGAAACGCTGGCACGGCTATCATACCGTCTGGGCGTTTGCGCTGGTGCTTCTGCTTGTTATTTTTCTGTCGTTCTACAATACGATTCTGGGGCTGGTCGGGCTGCTGCTTGCGGTGGTAGGCGGCTACGCGATGCTGAAGGCGGAGATGAAGTTTCGCCGCGAGCTGGTCGATTATATCGGAGATCTGTCGTTTCGGATTCAGCGGGTCGAGGGCGAAGCGGTCAGCGTGCTGCCATTTGGCATTGTGCTGTACAGCGAGGATAAGACCGTGGAATGGCATAACCGATTCGTAGTCAATATGTTTCCCCAACAGCCGCTGGTGGGCGCTTCCTTGCAGGAGCTGTTCCCCGAGCTGGTGACAGCGCTAAAGGAAATCCAGGAGAAGAAGGATAGCAAAGAGAAGCCGCCGAAGGAAATTCGGCTGGAGATTTCCCATGAGGATAAGTACTATGGAGCCACGGTAATTCCGGATGAGCGACTCATTTATCTGGATGAGATCACCGAGCTGGCAGTGCTCAGGCAGCGGTACGAGGATGAGCGGCTGGCCTTGGGCATTATCATGATGGATAACATCGATGAGGCCTCGCAAGGAATGGATGATCAACAGCGGACGGCACTCATTGCAAAGGTCACCAGCGAGATTACGAATTGGGCCCGGGAGTTCAACGTCTACTTACGGAGGCTCTCCTCGGACCGCTATTTGATGATGCTGAACCACAGGTCGCTCGATGCGCTGGAGAACAGCCGTTTTCTCATCCTGGACGAAGTCCGGGAGATGACGGCCGATCTGAAGGTACCGCTTACGCTGAGCGTCGGTCTTGCCTTCGGTTCAGACGATATCACGGAGCTGGGACAGCTAGCCCAATCCAGTCTGGATATGGCACTGGGCCGGGGCGGAGATCAGGCCGCTGTCAAAGCCGGCCAAAGGCTCTCCTTCTATGGCGGTAAATCCAACGCGGTAGAGAAACGAACGCGCGTAAGAGCGCGAGTCATTTCCCATGCGCTGCGCGATTTGATGCAGGAGAGCGACAAAGTGATCATCATGGGCCACAAGCTGCCGGATATGGACGTGGTCGGCGCTGCGATCGGCATCCTGAAAGCAGCCCAAATGTATAAAGTCGAGGCTTATATCGTGATGGAGGGAATGAATCCGTCCATTTCGAGGATTATGGAAGAGGTCCGCAAGGATGAAGCCTTGATGAGCCGATTCATCTCGACCGAGCAATCGATGCAGATGATGACGGAGCACACGCTGCTCGTTGTCGTGGATACCCATAAAGCCTCCATGACGATGGAGCCGAGGCTGGTTCATCGCGCAAGCCGGGTGGTCGTGATGGATCATCACCGGCGCGGCGAAGAATTTATTAATGACGCGGTGCTGATCTATCTTGAGCCGTATGCCTCTTCAACCTGCGAGCTGGTGACGGAGGTGCTGCAGTATATTCACGACAGGGTATCCCTTACTCCGGTTGAGGCCACGGCATTGCTGGCAGGGATTACGGTGGATACCAAGCATTTTGCCCTCCACACGGGATCGAGAACGTTCGAGGCGGCCGGGTTCCTGCGGCGTCACGGAGCGGACACCATGATGATCCAGCGGGTGCTCAAGGAAGATCTGACAGAATTTATAGCGAAGGCAGAAATCGTGAAACATGCTAAAATGGTATTTGACCATATCGCTATCGCGGTGGCGAAGAGCGGGGAGCCCATGCCGCAGCTTCTCATTGCTCAAGTGGCGGATATGCTGCTGAATATGACGGATGTGCAGGCATCCTTTGTCATTAGCGAGCGCACCGACGGCAAGATTGGCATTAGCGCCCGTTCGATGGGCAAGATGAATGTTCAGATGATTATGGAACGTCTCGGGGGAGGCGGACATTTAACGAACGCCGCAGTACAACTGGATACGACGCCTGAGAAAGCCGAGGAGAAGTTGATGGAGGTACTGAAGGACATCGAAGCGAAAGAGGGGTTATTTGAATGAAAGTCATTTTCATAAAAGATATGAAGGGCCAAGGCAAGAAAGGCGAAGTGAAGGAAGTTTCGGAAGGATATGCAACAAACTTCCTGATTCCGCGGGGAGTCGCTCGTCCGGCTACCGATGGGAACATGAAAACGCTGGAGCAGCAGCAGGCCTCCGAAGAGAAGCGCAAGGCGCAGGAGAAGGAAGAGGCGCAGGCGCTCGGCAAGAAGCTGGAAGAGATGACGGTGGTCCTGAAAGCCAAAGCTGGAGAGGGCGGACGTCTGTTCGGCGCCATTACCAGCAAACAAATTGCGGAAGCATTGGCAGGACAGAAGATCAAAATCGACAAACGCAAAATTGAGCTTAGCGATCCGATCCGCAGCCTGGGCGTTACCCAGGTTCCGGTGAAGCTGCATCCTGACGTCAAGGCGACGCTCAAGGTTCAAATTACGGAGGAGTAATATGGGAGGAGAACTCTATTTCGATCGGGTCCCCCCGCAGAACCTTGAGGCAGAGCAGGCCGTGCTGGGTGCCATTCTGCTGCAGAGTGAAGCGCTGATCACGGCGATGGAGCGGGTGCAGGCTGAGGACTTCTACGATAAATCACATCAGATGATCTATGAAGTCATGGTGCAGCTCGGGGAAGGCAATCAACCGATCGATCTGGTGACCCTTACATCTCTTCTGCAAGATAAAGGACAGCTGGAAGAGATCGGTGGAGTCAGCTATTTAGCGAAGCTGGCTCATGCCGTCCCGACGGCTGCGAACGTGGATTATTACGCCCAAATCATCGAAGAGAAATCGATGCTGCGGCGTTTGATCCGAACGGCAACGCAGATTGTCAGTGAAGGCTATACCGGAGGAGAAGATGTATCCGGTATGCTCAGCGAGGCGGAGCGCCGCATTCTCGAGATCTCCAATCGACGCACGGGCAGCGGGTTTATTGCGATCCGCGACGTGCTGATGGAAGTCTTCGAGAAGGTGGAGGTCCTTCATCAGAACCGGGGGAATACGACAGGGATTCCTTCCGGCTTTGTGGATCTGGACAAAATGACAAGCGGATTCCAGCGCAACGACTTGATTATCGTGGCTGCTCGTCCTTCCGTAGGTAAAACGGCCTTCGCACTGAATATCGCCCAGAACGTGGCCATTCGCGCCAAAGAAACGGTAGCCATCTTCAGTCTGGAGATGTCCGCGCCACAGCTCGTTCAGCGTATGATCTGTGCCGAGGCAAACCTCGATGCGGGCGTGATGCGGAATGGCGATTTCAAAGGCGACGAAGATTGGTCCAAGCTAACGATGGGCATCGCCGCTTTATCCGAGGCGGAGATTTACATTGATGATACACCTGGCGTCACGGTAGCCGATATCCGTGCGAAATGCCGCCGTTTGAAAAAAGAGAAGGGGCTCGGCATGATTCTGATCGATTACCTCCAGCTCATTCATGGGCGTGGCAAGCCCGGAGAGAACCGGCAGCAGGAGGTATCCGAGATCTCGCGTACGCTCAAACAAATTGCCCGTGAGCTCGAAGTGCCGGTCATCGCGCTGTCACAGCTCAGCCGGGGCGTGGAGCAGCGTCAGGACAAGCGTCCGATGATGAGTGACCTGCGGGAATCCGGTTCGATCGAGCAGGATGCCGATATCGTTGCGTTCTTATACCGGGATGATTATTACAATCAGGAAACCGAGAAGAAGAATATCATCGAGATCATCATTGCCAAACAGCGTAATGGTCCGGTAGGCACAGTGGAATTGGTCTTCCTGAAGAACTTTAATAAATTCGTCAATTACGAGCGAACGCATGCCGATGCCTTTGCCGCCGGGTAGCGACGGTATTCACCCTTAGTCGGGCTTTCATGTTTGCTTAATGAAACAGGAAGCTTCTAAACTAAAGTTCGGAGATCGGGCCAATACCTGCCGCTCGCTGTAAGTATAGGGCATTTCTTATGGCAGTTCCCCGAATAATACGGTTATCCATCTATAATCTCGTCCTAATTCCGAACAATCGTACACACTGATGTGCGATTGTTCGTTTTTGTATTTGACTTTAAAAATGGGGACTGTTACACTGGTATTGCTGCTTTAGTGCAGTGAGGTTGAACTTAATCAGCCTGCAGAGATTTATTTCATCAGTGTTACGCGAAATCATAAGGGTGTAACAGCCCGGGCGGAGGAATGAATATGTCAACGGTAGTCGTTGTGGGAACACAATGGGGAGATGAAGGGAAAGGGAAAATCACGGATTATTTGGCAGAAAGCGCCGACGTGGTAGCCCGTTACCAAGGCGGCAACAATGCCGGCCACACCATTCTGATTGACGGTAAAAAATTCAAGCTTAGCTTGATTCCATCCGGAGTATTCTATAAAGACAAAACCTGTGTAATCGGTAACGGTATGGTCGTTAACCCGGCTGCACTCATTGAAGAGATTAATTATATTCATGATAACGGGTTCAGCACAGACAACCTGGTAATCAGCGATCGTGCTCATGTTATCATGCCTTATCATATGGTATTGGATGCTCTGGAAGAGGACCGCAAAGGTCCGAACAAAATCGGTACAACGCGCAAGGGGATCGGCCCTTGCTACATGGATAAAGCGGCACGCAACGGCATCCGGATCGCAGATCTGATGGATGCGGAAGAGTTCGAATTGAAGCTTCGCCATCTGGTGAAGGAGAAGAACCAAGTGATTACCCAGGTGTACGGCGGGGAAGCGCTTGATGTTGAAGAGATTCTGACGCAATACCTGGAGTACGCCGAAGTTATTCGTAAATATGTGCGCGACACTTCCGTTGTCTTGAATGATGCCATCGATGAGAATCAAAAGGTATTGTTCGAAGGCGCGCAGGGCGTCATGCTGGATATCGACCAAGGGACGTACCCGTTTGTTACGTCTTCGAATCCTTCTGCAGGCGGCGTCTGCATCGGTTCCGGCGTAGGGCCGTCGAAGATTCAACAAGTCATCGGCGTGGCCAAATCCTATACGACGCGTGTAGGAGACGGACCATTCCCAACGGAGCTGGATAATGAAATCGGCGAATATATCCGTGAAAAAGGGCATGAGTACGGCACGGTAACCGGGCGTGCTCGTCGCGTAGGCTGGTTCGACAGCGTAGTTGTGCGCCATGCCCGTCGCGTAAGCGGAATTACCGGCCTGTCCCTGAACTCGCTGGACGTGCTCAGCGGACTGGAGACCGTGAAGATTTGTACCGCATATAAATTCCGCGGTGAGGAGATTACGCACTACCCGGCCAGCTTGAAAATGCTAGCCGAGTGCGAAGCCATCTATGAAGAGCTGCCGGGCTGGAGCGAAGACATTACCGGCGCGAAGACGCTGGAGGATCTGCCTGAGAACACTCGCCGTTATGTTGAGCGGGTATCCGAGCTGACCGGCATTCCGATTGCCATCTTCTCCGTCGGCCGCAACCGGGAGCAGACGAATCAAGTGCTGCCGATTTATGAGAAGTAATCAAGCGTTGGACCAAGAATAGAGAGAGTGAAAGTTCAACTTTAAGTTATGTGAAATACACCCGCCGAAGATAGGGGTCGGCGGGCTTTTTTTATGGCTGTAGAAGATCCGGGATAGGAGATGGCTTTCGAGCATACCATCGCTGGTCAATAGGTAGAAGAATTTGTCCCTTCAGCTAAAGAATATTATCCCCTAGTCATCCGCCCATCCACCCTATAATGGAGATAGACATAGAGGGCAGCACGCTGATCATTTGGAATTGGGGCTAAAAACAGCGGATGAATGCAGTCAGATCCATGTAGGGGGGATAGAAGCCATACGAACCTTCGAATAGACGTATGGCCTTCTTGAGCGCTGGACAAGGTACACGGCGGTCCAGCATAGTAAAAAACCGGATTCATCGACTAGGTTGCCTAGGGATGAATCCGGTTTTTGTCATGCTACAACACAATCGGCTGCGTCCGTTCGGACAGCTTGCCGTCCTCGATATAGACGACCCGGTCACATAGATCCAGCATGCGCTTGTCATGCGTGACCATGATGGCAGCTTTCCGGCGCAGCTTCACTTCATCGGCGAGCATTTGAACGACCGTCCGGCCGCGCTCGGAATCCAGACTTGCCGTCGGCTCGTCTGCCAATATGAGCTCCGGATCGTTCATCCATGCCCGGGCAATGGCAACCCGCTGCCGTTCGCCGCCGGACAGGCTCTCGGGATACCGAGACTTGCGATGCGACAAGCCCAGCCGGTGAAGCAGATCATCTGCCCGCCGATGCGGCTCCTGGCCGTGCTGGTTAGCCAGCTTGGCCATCAAGAGCAGCTGATCGCGGACCGTCAGATACGGAATGAGATTGGAAGATTGAAAGACAAATCCGATATGGCGCAGCCGCAGCTGATTCATTTGTTTGGCGGGGAGCCGGGTGACCTCCTGATCGCCCATCCATATTCGTCCCCGGGTAGGGGATAGCAGTGCCCCGGCAATGGAGAGAAAGGTGCTTTTGCCCGAACCGGAAGGTCCGACCACCGCGACAAATTCCCCACCCTTGATCTCCAGTGAAATGTTGTCCAGTACTTTAGCTGAGGTGTCCCCGTCACCGAATTCTTTGCTTACCTGATCCATCAACAGCTTGGATGATGTCATTATGCAGCCCTCCCGATAGCTTCGATTGCATCGATCTTGATGACCCGATATAGCGATAATAGCGATCCCATCAGGGAAACCGCCAGGAACAGCAAGGAACAGAGCAGAACGACCGAAGGCGTTAACGAAAACGGCACGATCCCGGACAACAGGAGCGAAACCCCGTACGTCAAGCCGATGCTGATCGCAAGACTGACGATGGTAAGGGTCAGGACCTGAAAGATCAGACTCCTCACCAGATAGCCGGTCCCCGCGCCGATGGCTTTCAGGACCCCGAACTGATTCATTTTCTGAATCGTCATGACGTAGAAGAACACGGCCAGCACGAAGGCTGCAATCAAAAACAGGAACACAATCATCATGATGAGAGAACCCTGCTCCTCCTGAAAACCGGGAATCCCCTGCAGGGCTTCCTCTTTCGTGATCATCTCGATGCCGGATACGTCCCGGACCAAGGCTTCCTTCTGCTCCGGAGTTCCATTCCAAGCGATGGCATTATAGATAGGCGCTGGCTTCGCCGGGTTTGGCTGAAGCGCCTTCCACCCCTCAAAGTTCATGTGAATGACCGGGGCATGACTGAAGGATTGTCCCTCCGTAAAGGCAGCAATCGTAAACGTGGCGCCTGTAGCCTGATCCACGATCCGGTCGCCCAGCCGGTACCCGTCCTCTTTCAAGGAGCGGTCGGCCATCACAAGGTCGGCATCCGTATTGCTAATCATGGTGCCTTCAACGACTCGGGGTGCCAGCATGCTCTCCACATCAATGGCAAAAAAAGCCGCATCGAATTTGGCTGCGGAGCCTTCCTTGGTCAAGGTGTTCATGTGTACTCCGAGCGGAGTGGCCGGGTTTCCACCCGGGCGGCTCTGCACTTCGTTCCAGATCTCGCCGGTCAGTACGGAACGGTTGATCCGATGATCGGACTCCTCCTGAAGCACCAGGTAGTCGGCTTTCATATTTTGTATGGAAGAGGCGTTATCGGAGGAAAGCCCCTGGGCCAATCCCGTGACGAACAGGACGAGCCAGGCAATCAGTACCATAATGAAGCCAATCAGCAGATAGCGCAGCTTCGCATGTTGAAGTTCACGCAGTGCAAGAAACATGTTTCTCATCTCCATTCCTGATCATTAAGCAGCACATCCCTCGGTTATTAATCTCTGCGGGATATGCCCCAAGTATAGGAATGGAATATGAACAGAGCATGAACTTGAGATTAGGCTGCATTATACGTTAGGAAGGATCACGGTGAAGGTGGCTCCCTTTCCAGGCTGACTCGTGACCTCAATACGTCCGCCATGCAGTTCGACAATTTTCTGGGTAATGGATAAACCCAATCCGCTGCTGCCCTCGGAGCGGTCACGGGCCTCATCCACGCGGTAGAACCGGTTGAAGATGTGGGGCAGATGCTCCTGCGGAATGCCAATGCCCGTATCGGAGATCTCGATGCGGCATTGTTTGTTGTGTTCGATCACACGCAGGGAGATGGCGCCCTCAGGTGCGGTGAATTTAATGCTGTTGGTGATGAGGTTCGTCCATACCTGATGCAGCAGCTGCTGATCGCCGTAAACATAGGTCGGCGGCAGCGACATATCGATGGTCAAATCTTTGCTGCGCCAGTTCCATTCGGTGTGGAGCAGCACTTGCTTGATTTGCTCGGCCACGTCGAAGGTGGATTTATCGAGAATGTTCTCTTCCTTATCCAGGGACGCCAGCATAAGCAGCTGTTTGCTGAGCTGTGACATCCGGCGGCTCTCCGCCTCAATGATCGATAAGTAATGCTGCTGCTGTTCCTCGGACAAGCGCTTGGTTTGCAGCGTCTGCGAGAAACCCTGAATGGAGGCCAGCGGCGACTGGATTTCATGCGAGACATTGGATACAAACTCCTGGCGCATCTGCTCTAATTGCGCTAGTCCTTTGGCCATCTGGGAAAAATGGTCCGCAAGCTGCCCCAGCTCGTCACGCCGGGTAACGTTCAGCTTAATGTCATATTGGCCCTGCGCCACGCTCTGGGTGGCCTCGGTTAACTTCACGATCGGTTTCACGATATAGCGCGTAATAATGCCGACAAGCAGGATGCTCAGCAGGATGGCAATGACCATAATGATGGAGAAGAAGATACGCATCTCCCCGAACTGGACGGTAATATCGGGCCTGAGGAAGAGTGCGTGAGGGCTGCCTTCTACCTGTATGGGGATGCCGATGGAGTTGCTTAGGACATTGTCGAAAAAGCCGGTAATGAACAGCTCCGACGGAAACTCCGCAATGCCATGGTACACCTTCCCGTTCAGCACTTGCCGCACCGTTTCGGGCGAGAGGTCCTGTTCACGGAACATGCCGCCGTAGAACCACTCCTTGCCTTGATCATTCACCAAATAGAATTGATAACCGAGCTGGCCGATGTGATGGAGATAATCATGGATGTCCGTCTCCGGGTGGCTGTCATAAAAGTCCCCGATATCCTTGGCCATGGTGGTGACCTTCTGATCGTTAAAGGGCTTGAGATTGTATTGGTAGTACAGATTAGACAGCACAAAAGCAATCAAGCTGCTGATCACCATGATGGCGATGGTGGTGAGGACGATGCGCGAATAGAGGGTTTTCACTGCGGCGCCGCCTCCAATTTATATCCTACGCCCCGAACGGTCCGTATTCGGAAATCGCCACTTCGGTCCGCGAAGCGTTCCCGGAGTCGTTTGATATGAACGTCCACGGTCCGGTCATCTCCGTCAAAATCCGTTCCCCAGATGAGCTGAATCAGCTCCTCGCGCGAGAACGTCCGGTCCGGATAGCTCGCAAGCTGGGAGAGCAGCTCAAACTCCTTCATCGGCAGCATCAGTACTTTTCCGTGTCCCTGAACTTCGTAGCTTTTGCGGTCGATGGTCGTTTCGTTCAGACGGATTTTGTCCGCGCTGACCATTTGATACCGCCGCAGCAGGGCTTTGATTCGAAACAGGAGCTCCCTTGGTTCAAACGGCTTGGTTAAGTAATCATCCGTGCCGACGGCAAAACCTCTCTCTTTGTCTACAAGCTGATCCTTGGCGGTCAGAAGAATGACGGGTACATCATAATAACGCCGGATTTCTTCGCAGAGCTGATACCCGTCCTTGTTCGGCATCATGACATCCACGACAGCCAGGTGAACCTGTTCTTCCGCCAAAAGGGCAGAAGCTTCTTCCCCGTCAGCTGCAGTGAATACCGTGTATCCTTCGGTTTGAAGATGATATAGCAGGAGCTCTCGAATATGCGCGTCGTCATCTGCGATCAATATATGAATCATTGCTAGATTGACCTCCTTCATAAGCGTTCCAATGACTATATATGTATCATACATTCCCTGGTGCGGTCGATGGAGCGCTCTATCGCATGGAAGTAGTGTGGCCTAAAAGGAACCGAATCATGAAATATATCAGATTCGAAGTAGAAAAATTGGCGATTCCCACGATTGAAGCGATACCGAGTGGTCAATACTGGAAAAAGAAAGCAATCATCGTCATGTCATTGCAGCGTGCATGAGGAAGGAGGAGATACGGATGAAGTGGATGAAATGGCTGCTGAAAATCAGCTTGACCGCCATTCTGGTGAGCACGCTTACGATTGTGACCACGGGCATCGTCGTGAATGCCTATATTCAATCGGTGTTATCCAGCTTTAACATTCAACTGGAAGCGGAGCCAATGGGGGTGGGAGGTATTATGAAGTCGATGCTGGGCGTGGGCTCCGGCACCAAGCCGGATGCAGGCAGCGTCAATGCCGCGAAGGACAATCGCCAATTGGAAGAAGATCAGGGCGCTGCGGACGATGAACCGGAATCGGAAGCCGGCACCCAAACGAATGGAGGGGCCAAGGAGGACGAAGAGACGAGTTCAGGATCAACGGGAACGTCAGGGGAGACTTCGAACGATGAAGAGGCACCGGATAATTCCCTGCCCGTCATGGGCACGAATACGACAGAGTCTGGCGACTCCTCCCTGGAAGATCAGGAGATTGTCATGACACCGGGGGACATCGTGGACCGGAAGGACCGTTTGCCAACGGAGGAGAAGGAAGAGATTTTCGCCATGCTGATGAACAAGCTGCCCCAATCCGAAATGCAGAAGATCTCTGAGGCGATGGAGGACGGTCTGACCGCTGCGGAGCTTGCGGAGATCGAGCAGGGCATATCCAAATATTTGAATCCGGATGAATTCGATAAACTGATCACCATGCTCAAAGAATAGTGGTATGACGGGTTTCAGGCAGGCTCTGTCACCGTTTTGTCACCGACATGCAAAAGCCCCATATTGGAAAATATCAGGAAACCCGCGCGGGGCGCGGGTTTTTCGCTATTTTCGTAAACTTGAAATGATTGTAAAGGCTATGTTAAAGTATACGAAGATCGAAAAGGTTAAAATTTTGATACCTTTTGACAGGTTGTGTCATATTCAATGCTAAGTCAGCAAGTTCAGATGAACGAATAACGGATTCTTACATATGGACAAGGCTTAAAGGAGAGAGACATGAAAGGTTCTAAGGGGAAACGGTGGATGGACAGCATCTTGCGCAAGCAAGCGGCCGATCAGTCTACCCTCAATCACAACTCAAATCAGGAGTCCCCGATGTCGTCGAATCCGCCAAAGCGGGGGTGGACATCACCGCGCAGATGGATTTGGATGTCGGCAGGGGTATTGCTCATAGCAGGATCGATATATACCGGCGGAAAAGCTTACGTGAACGCGAATACAATTCCGTTCTATCATGTGTATGTCGATGGGAAATCGATCGGTACCATTCAAGAAGATGCCCAGCTTGACCAGCTGCTGAAAGCGAAGCAAAAGGAATATCAGGAGAAGTACCCTGATGTGCCCATGGTGCTTCATACCGACGGCATCACCACGAAGGCCGACCGTTCCTATAAACCGGTCGTGAACAGCGAGGAGACGCTTCATAAGCTGGATGGCATGCTGAAAGCATATGCCCGCGGCGTGGAGCTGAAGGTGGATGGCAAGACGGTGGCGATCGTGAAGGATCAACAGACGGCCAAGGCTGCCGTCGAAGCGGCTAAGCTGAAGTTCGCTCCGGCTGCTGCGCAGAGGGAGAAGACGCAGAGAGTCGCTTTCACGAAAACGTCCGCATCGGCGAAGAAGGATGACGCAAGCGGGCTCGAGTCCGTGGACATCAAGGAGAAGATTTCGCTTGCCAACACGAAGGCTGACCCGAACAAGGTGCTGGACGTGGAAGAAGCGGTCAAGGTGCTGACCGGCACGAAGGACAAGCCGGTGGTGTACACGGTGAAAGAGGGAGATACGATTTCCTCGATCGCACAGCATTTTGGCATGAAGTCTGCCGACGTCATGGCGCTCAATCCCGGGCTCGAAGAGAAATACGTTCAGATCGGGGCCGAGCTGCAGGTGACGAAGCCGGAAGCGCCGCTGACGGTCAGAACGGTGGAGACGGTGTCGGTGAAGCAGCCGAGCAAACCAGAGACGATTGTTCGCAAGAGCAGCGAGCTCCCGCTGGGCAAGCGGAAGGTCGTCCGTCCCGGACGCGACGGCGTGAAGACGGTGGATTACATCGTGACCAAAGAGAACGGCAAGGTTATCTCCAAGCAGTGGACAGGCCAACAGGTGGTTCAGGAATCCCTGCCGGAAGTGGTGTACAAAGGAACCAAGGTAGCACCGAAGAAAAAAGCGGCAGCGGTGACCCAGAAGTCCAGCGGCAGCATGTTCGCTTGGCCGGTGAGCGGGGCGCGCATTACAAGCTCCTTCGGACATCGGTGGGGAAGAAGCCATGAGGGCATTGATATGGTTGGCGGAAGCACCATTATGGCAGCGGCCTCCGGAAGAGTGGTCTTCGCGGGTCAGCAGAGCGGTTACGGCAACGTCGTCATTGTCGATCACGGCAATGGATATCGCACGCTGTATGGGCATATGAGCAAGATTTCCGTCGGCAACGGCCAGTCTGTTGGACAAGGCTCCAAGCTGGGCGTCATGGGTAATACGGGCCGTTCCACCGGAACGCATCTGCATTTCGAAGTGCAAAAAAATGGAGTTGCCCAAAATCCGATGAAATATCTGTAGTTCTGTGTTATACTAGGTAAACCAATGCGACATAAGCCATTATTGGTTCATATATCATAATAGTGAAGATGGCCGCTCCTTAACGGGGGCGGCCATCTTTGCGTCTTGCAGGCGGTGATTTGGGGATGTGGGGCAGAACGGGAAAATAGTCTGCAGTGGTGTCGAAAGCGGTATCCTCCTCCGTCGCTGTTGAATTCGGAAAATAGGAATGCCGCTTATGATGAGATTTTCCGAATCCAAAGGCGATCGCTGCCGCTCTCCGAATGACACCGCATGCTGCGGTAGAGGGTATTTCCCTTATCTGTCGGATCCATCCCCGTGTACTCCAGCTAAGCTGCGAAGCGGATGGCCGCCCCCTGAATCGGGGCGGCCGTAAGGGAGGCGGTGTGAGTGGGACAGAAAGGGAAAATAGTCTGCAGTGGTGTCGCAAGCGGCATCCTCCTCCGTCGCTGTTGAATTCGGAAAATAAGAATGCTGCTTAACTATGAGATTTTCCGAATCCAAAGGCGATCGCTGCCGCTCTCCGAATGACACCGCATGCTGCGGTAGAGGGTATTTCCCTTATCTGTCGGATCCATCCCCGTGTACTCCAGCTAAGCTGCGAAGCGGGTGGCCGCCCCCTGAATCGGGGCGGCCGTAGGGGAGGCGGTGTGAGTGGGACAGAACGGGAAAATAGTCTGCAGTGGTGTCGCAAGCGGTGTCCTCCTCCGTCGCTGTTGAATTCGGAAAATAGGAATGCCGCTTACGATGAGATTTTCCGAATCCAAAGGCGATCGCTGCCGCTCTCCGAATGGCGGACCAGTGGGTGTGTAGCGGCGGCAGGTGTGGTAAAATGGAAAGAAGACCGTTTAAGTGTGAGTTCAAAAAGGGACTTTTTGAACATCCTCTTTAAGAAGGTATGAGGTGAACAGGAAGATGCAGGGAACCATTCTGGTGGTGGATGACGAACAGCCCATCGCCGATATTTTAAAGTTTAACTTGGAAAAAGAGGGCTATGAGGTCATCTGCGCCTTTGACGGCATCAGCGCCGTGGAGATTGCGCTCACGCAGCGGCCGGATTTGATGCTGCTTGATTTGATGCTGCCCGGCAAAGACGGAATGGACGTGTGCCGCGAGGTACGTGCCGCTAACCTGCAGATCCCGATCATCATGCTGACGGCGAAGGACGGAGAGATCGACAAGGTGCTTGGGCTTGAACTCGGGGCGGATGATTACGTGACGAAGCCGTTCAGCACGAGAGAAATACTCGCACGCGTGAAGGCGCATCTGCGACGTCAGCAGAAGCCGGACAACTCGGCGGATAACACAGGCGGCACAAGTGCAGGCGGACAAGGCCTGCGGCTGTTTGAGCTGTTTATTGATACGGACATGTACATGGTATATAAAAGCGGGGAAGCGCTCGATCTGACGCACCGCGAATATGAATTGGTTTATTATTTGGCCCGTAATGCCGGCAAAGTGATGACTCGGGAACATTTGCTGCAGGCGGTATGGGGCTTTGAATACTTTGGCGATGTGCGAACCGTGGACGTGACGATCCGCCGGCTTCGCGAGAAGATTGAAGAGAATCCGAGCAAACCGGAATATATCCTGACTCGGCGCGGACTGGGCTACCTGATGCGCAGCGCGAAAAACGGAGGCCTGTAATGAAGTGGCTGTCCTTCTTCCGCACCATCCAGGCGAAGGTCATCATCATTTATGTCCTTCTCATTCTGATCGCGATGCAGCTGATCGGGGTGTATTTTGTGAGTGCGATGAAGAACTCGCTGACCAGCAACTTCACGAAGGACTTGCAGGAACGCGCCGAACTGATGTCGGTTTTGGCGGCCAAAACCCTTGGCGGCGAGAACGATACCGAGGAGGATCCGATCGAGAGCCTGCGCGTCATGGTGAACAATCTGTTCAACCTGAACGGCGCCGAGATCCAGGTGCTGGATTCCACCGGGCGGGTGCTGACCACCTCGCTGCCCTCCCATGCCGATTATGTGAGCACCAAGAACACGCAGACGGTTGTCAGTCGGGCCTTGCAGGGAATACAGGATAATGAAGAGTACATCATCGACGATGATAATATCCGCAAAAAAGTGGTGGCCAAGCCCGTCATGTACAACGAGAAAATCGTCGGCGCGATATATATCGTAGCCAGCATGAGCGAGCTGTACAGCACGATGCAGCGGATCAACAATATTTTTATATCGGGCATTCTTTTGGCCCTCGGCTTGACCGCGGTGCTCGGCGTCATCCTGTCGCATACGATTACTCATCCGATCAAGGAGCTGACCAAGCACGCGCGGGCCGTCGCGGACGGCCGGTTTACCGAGAAAACGCCGGTATTCGGCAGCGATGAGATCGGCCAGCTCAGCCAGGCGTTCAACTATATGACCAGCCGTCTGCGCGAAGCTCTCTCGCAGAACGAAGAAGAGAAGGAGAAGCTTGCTTCGATCCTGACCAATATGAGCGACGGCGTGATCGCAACCGATGAGGCAGGGCGTGTCATCCTGATGAACCGGCGCGCCGGCGAAATGCTGGGCGTGGAGGGGGAAGAACTGGCAGGACACGATATCGTGTCCCTGCTGGGCCTGGAAGAATCCGAATCCGAAGCCTTGGCGCGCGGCGAAGGCCATGATTCGAAGCTGCTTGAGATTACGCCGCGCGAGGGCGGCGAGCCGTTCATGATGCGCGTGACCTTCACGCCGATTCACCGGCGGGAGATTGGCATCACGGGTACGATTGCCGTGCTGCAGGACGTCACCGAGCAGGAGAAGCTGGAGGCATCCCGGCGGGAGTTCGTGGCGAATGTATCCCATGAGCTGCGCACGCCGCTGACCACCATCAAGAGTTATACCGAGGCGCTGGAGGATGGCGCGCTGGAGGATAAACAGATGGGGCCGAGATTCGTCGGCGTCATCCAGAATGAGACCGGCCGGATGATCCGGCTGGTGACGGACCTGCTGCATTTGTCCCGGCTGGATTCCAAGGAGGCCGCTCTGCATAAGGAGCGGACGGACATCGTGGAAATGCTGGAGGACGTAGAGGACCGATTCTCTTTCCAAATGAAGCAAAAGCATATTCGCACCATTATCGAAGTGAAGCCGGGCGTATCCACGGCGATGCTGGACCGGGACGGCATTGACCAGGTTCTCGATAACCTGATATCCAACGCCCTTAAATATACGCCGGACGGAGGCACCATCACCATGGATGCAAGCATAACGGAGGAAGGCATGTTATCCTTATCCGTTAAGGATACCGGGATCGGTATTCCGAAGAAGGATCTGGACCGGATCTTTGAGCGCTTCTATCGGGTGGATAAAGCACGGACGCGCAATTTAGGCGGAACGGGCCTCGGTCTGTCCATTGCCCGGGAAATTGTCAGGGCACATGGAGGTTTCATTACGCTTCAATCCGAATTGGAGAAGGGCACCACGGTGACCTTTACCTTGCCCCTGGACGATGAGGGGAGGGTGTTAGCGTGAAGGAACGATTGAAAACCGTGCTGCTGGTCCTGTTGGTCGTTGGCAGCTTGGTACAGAGTTATGTGTTGATTTTCCGTTTTCCGGGCAGCGACTCGGTTGTGCAATCGAAGGACGCCTATATCCGAACCGAGGAGATGGGGCCGGAAGAGAAGCCCGAGAATCTACTCTTTCCCGACAAAATGGTCATTCATCTGGGCGAAGACAAGCATACGGTGTTCTATCCGAACGATACGTTCTATAATCTCGTGTATAACCGGCTTAAAGGCCGGACCTTTGATAATTTCCAGCGGCGGATGGTCAGCAACATCGATTGGGCCAAGGTTCGTTCCGAGAATCGAGGCATTGAGCTGAGCTTTGATTCAGGCATTCCGGTAACGCTGCTCCAGAGAGTGATGCAAATCGTCCCGGATACCCTGTTTGAAGGGGAAAGTATCAACAAAATGTGGCTGTACAGCGTGGAAGGCGAAGCGAAGATCCATGTCATGTTTTTCAGTACGGAGGGCGATGTCGTCTATGAAGCCGCCCAGGCGGATTTGACCGTACAGGACGTGGATCAGCTGGTGGACTTCGGGCTGAGCTGGACGCCGTATAAGATGGTGGAAGGCCGGTATTATACCCCGGAGAAGGAGCTGAATATGGTCAGCATTGAGCTGCCGATCGGGGAATATACGGTTGATCAAATGCAGCGCAGCCTGTTTTTTGACCCAAGCATCACCCGCAACATTCGGGAAAAAGACGGCTCCGAGATTTATACGGACAGTAAGCGGAGCCTCCAGGTAGACCAGGGACAGAAATGGATCAGCTATACCGATCCGGCTGCGCCGCCATCCGGAGAGAGCAGTCCCGGCAAGGATGTGCTGTCCGCCATCGATTTCGTGAATCAGCACGGGGGCTGGAACGGCACATACAGGCTGGCTAAAGCGGGTGAATCCGAGGATCGGACGCTGGTGAAATTCCAGCAATACTACGGCGGATTTCCGATCCTGAATACGCCAGGCTTCCAATATGGCGTCATGGAATTGGACTTGCAGCAGGGAACGGTAACCTCCTATGAGCGCTCGCTGTTATATCTCGAGCCGGCCTCTTTGAAGAAACAGATGGTAAAGCTTATGGGAGGCGAGGCCTTGGAAGCGAAGCTGAAGCCTTACGAGGAGAGTGTGGTTACAGGTCTGGATCCCGCCTATTTACCGGTGCTGACGGGAGAAGGGCTGCTGCTGAAGCCGGTATGGGCTTTAAAGCTCCAGAACGGCTCGGTTGTCATACTCGAGTAATCATACGGGGTACATTGAATCACAAGGAGGGATATTCATGGATTGGGGCCGTGCCAAAAATGTTCTGATTTACGCGTTTTTGCTGCTGAATCTAGTACTGGGCTATCAGCTCTGGATGGATTACCGCGAGCAGGTCGGCTCCAATCTGGATTTCACCTCGCTTTCCGAGAGCACCCAGCAGGTGATGGAGGAGAATGGGATTCAATTGCTGAGTCCGATCCCGACGGAAACGCCGCAGCTGCCCAAAATTAATTATATCTACAGCGCGGAAGCCCAGGGCGAGCCGGTAGGGCTGGAGCAGCCGGTGGACACGAAGCTGATTTATGCCGATGAGAAGGAATTGCGCAATGCGCTGGAAGGCAAGATTGCGGATCTCGGGAACTATCGCCATGACGAGCCGTCGGACAAGGAGAATGTCTTCATATTCCGGCCGTTGGTGCAGAAGGAATGGCCGCTGTTTAACGTGGAGTTGGAGTTTATCCATGAAGCCCAGAAGATTCATGCGTTTCGCGAACCTGTGTTTGAGATTCTGCCAAGCAGCGATATGGAGGAACAGAAGGTTCTGCCTGCATCGAAGGCCTTGGAAACCCTTATCGAACGTAATTTCATCCCGCCTGATTCGGCGGTACGCGATATTCAGCTTGGTTATTATGGGCAGTTGTTTAATACAGAGGATCAGTTGGCAGCACCGACCTGGCGGTTTACGCTGGATCATGGCGAGATGATCTATGTGCAGGGCATCAGCGGGGATGTGCTGACGCCAAAAAGCGATACGACAAAGGAGTAACAAGACTATGGGGATTTCATTTTCCGTGCTGTCGAGCGGCTCAACGGGCAATGCGACCATTGTCCGCAATGAGGATACGACACTGCTGATCGATGCGGGCCTAAGTGCAAGGCGCATCGATGAGCTGTTGAAGGAACGCGAAATGATGGGAGAAGAAATCGACGGAATCCTGGTCACGCATGAGCATTCGGATCATATCCGGGGGCTTGGCGCGGTGGCGCGCAAATACAATCTGCCGATCTATGCGAATGAGAAGACGTGGGAAGCGATGAGCAAGTCGCTGGGCAAGATTGCGGAAGAGAACCGGATTGTGCTGGAGAGTCATGAGGTCAAGGATTTTGGCACGCTGCGGGTGGAGCCGTTTGAAATATCCCATGACGCTGCGGCACCGGTCGGTTACTGCTTCTATGACGGCGACGAGAAGCTGGGCGTTGCCACGGACCTCGGTTATGTCAGCGACAAGGTGAAGAAAGCGCTGGATGGATCGGATGTGCTGGTGCTGGAAGCCAATCACGATATCGAGATGCTCCGGATGGGACGGTATCCGTGGAATACCAAGCGCCGGATTCTCGGCGATATGGGGCATTTGTCGAATAATTCGGCAGGCGATGCGTTAAGCGAATTGCTGACGGGCGATACCAAACGGACGTATCTGGCCCATCTCAGCCTGGATCATAACATGATGGACCTGGCAAGAATGACCGTACGCGACACGATGGAAGACCGCGGCTGCTTCTTCAAGGACAGCGAGTTTAAATTGTGCGATACGTATTATGACCGTCCGACCCCTTGGGATAAAGTCGGGGAATAGTTTAGTGAGACAGCTTGCCTTGGACGAATTCAGCATTCATAACATGGATATCTTAAAATAGGCATGAGCAAAACAGCCCCATGATGACGTGGGGCTGTTTTGCTGTTGCGGACGGACGCATCACATGCTGAGAAACGGCTCGTCTCTAACGCTTGCTGAGGTTTTCTTGCGCCATACGAACCATTTCCCGAACCATGGAACCGCCGATGGCACCGCCGACTTTACCCGCCTGTTCGGTGGTCAGGTCTCTGTTGTCGCCGGGTTTCAGCGGTACGCCGAGTGATTTGGCCACCTCATATTTGAGGTCCTGCTGCCGCTGCGGGTCGACTTGATAGCCTTCGTTTCGCATCACGTTCGTCATGAACTGCTGCATTTCGGGACTCCGGTGCCGCCGTGATCTTCTTGCCATCCTTAACCCTCCTTGCATATGGTTTCCCCTTCATAACATTCCCTGCGGGCAACCTGCAGATGAATGGATAACCTAACCAGTGCCAGAAAGCAGAGAAGCAGGTCGAAATCCTATGGCTTGCGCAGGCAATGTGCTTTTTTGATAGGTCAAACAGGGTAGAAGCCCCTTGTCTGCAGGCATACTGCAGAGGGGACGGGGAAGTATTTTTGCAGCGGAGAGCTTAGGAAAGAATAAGTGACGGTGAATCCAAATAGGAATGATGTGTGGGTCGCCGGAGAGATGTAGCGCGGTACTCCGAAATGAACATATTTGGCCTGGAAGACCAACCGTGTTGCCATTTTCTTAACACATTTGTTCGGTATAGTCTTTAAAGGGGGAATGCACGAATCAAGGGCTGCCGCTGCCAGGATTGCGGGTATGCCGGAAGAAGGGGTCATGGAATATCCTCGAAAAATGGAACCTTTTGGCTGTCTGGCTCGTATACAAGGGTATTGTGTTCACCCGGACAATCGCTATGAATCGAATGTAAAATCTCTCTTTACACAGACTCTTAAAATTGCCATCAATTTAGCATTTGTTTTTACCAAGAAAGCTGACGTGAACCTGTGTTCGTGTGGTACAATAGGAGCACCGGAAGGTCTGAGGGCTGTGGTTAAGCACCTGCAACGAACTAGAGGACGGGGTGCTTGTATACGCCAAATGAAGCCAACCCAGGTATTCCCATCTTTTTTAGAAAAAAACGGATGTTTCGCGCTTAAAACGCCCTGTTTGTGGTAATAGAAGGATACAGGGTCTTTTTTGAACGGTCGGGTGTCAATACATACCTTTTCTGGAACTAGATTTCTGGCTGTGGGTTCAAATATTGGATAAGGAGCGATATTTCACTAAAAGTTCAAAGACAGAGCTCAAAAATGCAACTTTTTGAGCCGCAGAAGAGTCATACAATAGAGAGATATTTAACAGGTGGCACGCTGCCGATTCATAGAAAGATAGATACATGCGGTGCAAGGCGGTTGTTATGACGACAAGATGATTTTAGTAGGTCAGTCGGTAATGGCGGTAGGTCTGAAGCTGGTAAAGTATCTTGACGCGTAGCAACCAAGGGGAGAGAGGGATCGCAATGGGATTGTTTGACGATGATTTCTATTCAACTAAAATTTCCAGACGGAGCAAAAATACCAGCGAGGACCGATCTGAGCGAACGAAGTGGCGGTCCACCCGCCGCAGGAAGGGTTTATCCACATTCCAGATTTCCGCGATCAGTTCCGTGTGCAGCGCCTTGATTGCGGTGATGCTGTTCAGCTTCATTACAGGTCATCCTGCGACGTCGTCACCGATTACCATGATCAATGGCAGTCATCAGCTGTCCACGTCGGATGGGGATCCTTATGAACGGATTATTAGCGCTGCCCAGAAGGTGCGTCCTGCGGTTGTCAGCGTATTGACGCACAAAGAGACTCCGCTACCTGAAGAGGAAGGGATCGAGGGTGAAGGTCTGGAAGAGGAATCCGGCACGCTGCCTGAGGATGAGGGCGACTTCGAGCTTCCGGAAGGGTTCGACTTCGGCGATGATTTTGATTTCGGCGAAGATTTCGGCGGCTCGCAAGAGGATGCCCTTGGATCTGGCGTCATCTTCAAGAAACTCGAGGGCAAAGCCTTCGTGATTACGAATAACCATGTGGTGGAAGGCGCCGATTCCCTGGAGGTTGTGCTGGTAGGTGGCGAGAAGAAAAAAGCGACCTTGGTCGGCACGGACAACGTCAGCGATATTGCCGTTCTGTCGATTGACAGCAAAGGCATCGGCGAGGTTGCCGAATTTGGAGACTCCTCCAAGCTTCGTCTCGGCGAAACGGTCATCGCCATCGGCAACCCGCTGGGTTTGGGCGATACGCTGACCTCCGGGATTGTCAGCTATACCAACCGCATCATTCCGGTATCCCTGAACCAGGACGGCATTTACGACTGGGAGCAGGAGGTCATCCAGACCGACGCAGCCATTAACGAGGGCAACAGCGGAGGCGCTTTGGTGGACCTGAACGGTAAAGTCATCGGCATCAACACGATGAAGATTGCCGACACCGGCGTCGAAGGACTCGGGTTCGCGATTCCGGTCAACGAAATTACGGAGGTCGTAACCGAGCTGATGCTGAAGGGGCATATTGCCCGCCCTTATCTCGGCGTATACACCGTCGACTTGAGCAATCCGTATGCTCCGCTGAGCAAGAAGGAGAAGGAGGATCTCAAGCTGCCGAAGACGGTAACCGAAGGCGTGGTCGTGCTGGATGCGCTTGGCCCTGCGCTGGATGCCGGTCTGCAGCTGAACGACGTGATCGTGAAGCTGGATGGCAAACCGATTACAACGACGCTCGAGCTCCGCAAGCACCTGTACTACAACACGAAGGTGGGCGGAGACCTAAACGTGACCTTCTATCGTGACGGCAAGCTGCAGTCGCTGAAGGTCAAGCTGGAAGAGAAGCCTGGAGAATAACGCAGGCTGTCTTGGCGGACGATTTTGCACAGCAAGTGTGCAAATTCCCGCAAAGATGTGTTTGTTCGGTGTTTATTGAAACAAATAGCGGGTATATATTATCGTTAGCATGGAATAGTATCCATATATAGAGAGATTGAAAAAGGTTAGATACGAGCCGTTGAAACGGCCGCGAAAGAAGAGCGTGTTTCACGCTCTTTTTTTGCTGCTCACACCTGTATCAAGTTGTGCGGAAGGCCTTGGATGTGAAATCCATGGATGGATCGGAAGCTTTTGTGGGTTGAAATACAGCGGGGATGGGCAATTGGGTTAAAAACATTTCTTTTTCTCGTAGAGTGTGGTAGAACAGAAGAGTGGCTATACTGGTTTGAAGGTAAACACAACATGAGGCGAAAGATAGAAAGGATGCATAGAATGTACGTCGTATGCAAGGAACATGTGGAACTAGCGATCGAAAATTTCGTGGATGAATATGAGGATGCCCCGGATATTGTTGATCTGAAGGAGACCGAGTTTTCGGACTGGGACCCACCGGTGAAGTGCGCGGAGTGCGAGAAGCATGCTGAATTTTTAATTGTGTAACGTGAATTTTTTAATTCAATAAATAATGCGAATGGGAAAGCGTGATGAATTCACGCTTTTTTTGTTTAAGAGAATCATGAAGGGAATCGAAGAAACGCAGCTTCGGTGGACAGTCCTGCGTAGTGTATGATGAATGTATAGATTGCACGGAGGCGCGAAAACCTATCGTGAATGGAGACGATCAGAAATGGATGACTACGGAAAAGCTTGGGAGGAAGAGATCAAGAGGGCAGCCGATGAGGCCTACGAGAAGGAAATGGATGAAATCAACCGCCAGTTGAAGCAGGAAATCCTCATTGCGCTGATTGGCGACGTGAATACGGGCAAGTCTTCCACCATGAACCGGATCGTGGGCGAAGAGGTGGCCGGCGTCGGGGCAGAGCCTGGGGAAACGACGGAAATTCATCCGCACAAGTACAAGGACCATATATCCTTTATCGATACACCCGGATTGAATGATGTGAACACCGCCAATTCGGAGGTGACCTTGAATTACTATAAACAGGCGGATATCGTGCTGTTCTTTCTGAACGCTGCAGGCACCGTCTTCTCGGAGGCGGAGAAGAAGTCGTTTCAGAAAATTCAAGGCGTTAACTCGAACATCCTTATCGTGCTGAACAAAATCGACGCCGCGGATGAAATCGATCGCCTGGTGGCGCGTATCCGGAAGGAGACCGGAGGGCGCTATGAGGTTGTGCCGGTGTCCTCACGGACGGGCCAGAACATCGATCGGCTGCGGAGCAGCATTTTGGAGATGCTTAAAAAAAAGTCTAAAGACATCCTCTTTGCCAAAAGCATCAAGGAAAAGTCGGCGACTGCCAACGGGTGGATCATCGGTGCCTCGATCTCGGCGGGAGCGGTAGGCGCATCCCCCATCCCGGGGTCGGATATCATTCCGATTACCGGCATTCAAGTGAGTCTGCTTACCCGGCTTGCGGTGCTGTACAATAAGCCGATCAGCAAGGAGACGGCGAAGGAGCTCGTCATTGCCACGATATTCGGGAATATCGGGAAGAGCATTTTCCGGCAGATCGTGAAGGTGTTCCCTGGCGCGGGATCGGTCGCCGGAGCGACGGTAGCGGGTGCTACGACCTTGGCGCTGGGATATGCAGTGAAATACGCTTACGAGCACAACATCGAGATCAATACGGCGAATATTACAAAGCTCTATAAGAAATTCAGAGAGAAGGCCGAGACGGAACCGGATTCGGAATCCAAGTCCGAGTCGAAGTAAGCAAGTCGATGTCGAAATGCATACCACGTTAAAAGGATGGAATAGAAAAAGGGGCCTTCGGCCCCTGATCATAGCTGCGTCATAGCAGCGATATTACTTCATGGCAGCCGCATGATCGGCTTTGGCCTGCTCCAGCATCGATTTCCAATCCGGGAAATCGGTTTCTCTGGAGACATGACGGTCAAACAATTCGTCCGGAATGTTATCGATATCTTCGTGCGTTTCCACTTGGAAGTTGCCTTTTACGACAAAATCCCCAAAGCTGTTGTGGGATGAATGCTTACGCATAAACGATTCATTGAACAGCTTTTCCAGAGAGATGTTATCCGGATCCTCCTGTACCGATTTTTGGCCTTGCAATTCCTTCAGCAGATCATCAAACGACATGGGCTTTTGCTTTCTCAGAGTACCACTCCTATAAATTAATATTTGTGTTCAGTATAACATAACCGGAATTCTCATATACATGGTGGGCATCCGGAAGGCTGAGCGCACCGTTATCTTCTTAACAAGGAAGACCAGGTTTGCTCCAGCCAGCTGTCGAAGTCGGCGCCTTTGTCACCCTCGTACGTATCGTAGATGTCGATTCTCATCTTCTTCAGCTTTTCTTTGAAGTCTTCATACGTGTGGTCACGGGGAAGGCTTTTTTTGATGCGCAGGAGTACCTTCGAAACGTCTTTCATCAGCTCGCCTTTGCGTCTTTCGGGCATCTGCACGTCCTCGCCAAAGGCCAGGAGTTTATGATAGGCAGCCTCCCGCACTTGGTGAACCGCATCCGTATTCAGTCTATGCAGCAAAATATCGATGGATTTTTGATTTTTCCATTTTCCCAGCTCTTCAACGGCGCTTAAGCGTTCTCTCCAATTGGCGTTTCGGTTGGCGGAGCTTTTCAATTCCTCATAATTCGACGGCATGTCCGTCAAAACTTCTTGATTGTCCAATCCGTTCATCTCCTTCATTAGGTTGTATCAGGGGTTCTTAAAACCATATGTTCATTATGGGGTACCTTTATGATTATCGGCGTCCGCTGTATTGTCCGCCTGCTTGGTCCCTTTACTGGTATAAGGTTTGGGTTTACTCTTGGCTCTTCTTGCGCTTGCATCCCATCGGCTCCAGCCTTTCTTGCCCGTGCCTCTGCCTGTTCCGCCCTTGCCCTTGGATTTACTCAAACCATCACTCCGTTACGGTATATTCTTGTTCCTATATGCTGATTCTTTACCAGCCCTGTTGAAATATACACCGTATTTGTCCATATGTATAGGATACCACGGAAATAAACCTAAGAATCGAAATAGATCGAGATGGAATCCAACATTCATATGGAGGAAAGGCGTATCCGTTGACTAATTTTTGCCAGCATGGTATCTTATTTTTGAACTGACCAGTCAGAATAAGAACAGTGAACTAAATTTAGCCGTGAAAGGGCCGACCCTATTGTGAGCAAAGAAAAAATTATCCAAGCAGCCATTGAAGTATTCTCCGAGAATGGATACCACCGCGCAAGCATGGACGAGATTGCCGCTCGCGCCCAGGTTGCCAAGGGGACGCTGTACTACAACTTCCCGGGCAAATCCCAGCTCTTCAAGACGGTGGTGAAGCAGGGCTTTGAGGATATCATGCAGCGGACGGAAGCGGATCTGAATTCCTCGCTGCCGATGAAGGAGAAGATTGAGCGGACGATTCGCCATCATTTGGATTTGTTTCTTGAATCCCGACATTTCTCGCATATCGTATTCAATGAGATTTCGAACGGTATCGAGCAGGATGTCCTGGATGAGTTAAAGGAGCTTAAGAGGAATTATTTAAGCTTTCTGGCAAGCATGATTGAGGAAGGACAGTGTGAGGAGAACCTGTGCCGTGCCGTGGATCCCAACCTGGCCGCTGCCAGCATCGTCGGTACGCTGGAGAGCACTTGCAATTACTACTTGAATCATCAAGATCGGTATTCGCGCGAGGATCTGGAGCGGTTTGCATTCACGATGATTACCCAAGGCCTGTTTATATCGCTTGAATAAGCAAGGCCTTCTTTTTTTACATGCCTATAACTGACCAGTCAGTTCAAATTTGATGAGGAAAGCGAAGGTGTTAAGCATGGAATGGAATAAGAACGGTTTACTCCCGCTGGAATGGTTCCGCCAGATGCGGACGGAATCTCCGGTGGCGGCGATTGATGGTGGCGGAGCCTGGAACGTATTTAAATACGAGGATGTCAAAGCGGTCTTCACGAATTACGAAGTGTTCTCTTCCCAGGGCTCCTCATCCTCCGATGACCCTATTGAATCCAGTGTGCTGCGGCAGGATCCGCCGAAGCACCGCCAGCTGCGCAAGCTGGTATCCCATGCTTTTACGCCTCGCATGATCGAATCGCTCGCCCCCAAGATCCAGGAGATCACGACATCCCTATTGGACGAAGCCGAGAAGAAGGGGAAGATGGATATCGTGGCCGATCTCGCAAGTCCGTTACCGATCACGGTGATCGCGGAAATGCTCGGCGTATCGATGGAGTATCGGGAACGGTTCAAGGTCTGGTCGGATGCTCTGGTGGGCGACAATGCCGATGCCTATTTCCAATGCCAGCGCGAGATGAGCGAATACTTCTCCGAGATCGCAGAAGACCGTCGCCGGCATCCGCAGGACGATTTGATCACGAAGCTGGTCGAGGCCCGTATCGACAATGAACACCTGACCGAACTGGAGATTATCGGGTTCTGCATTCTCCTTCTCGTAGCCGGCAATGAAACGACGACCAACCTGATCTCATCGGCCGTGCTCGCCTTCGACAGCCTGCCGGAGGTCCGTGCAGCGGTGCTTGGAGATTCACAGCTGCTTCCTGGGGCCATTGAGGAAGTCTTCCGCTACTTCTCGCCCGTTCAGCTGATGTTCCGTAGCGTGAAGCAGGACACGGTGCTGCGGGGGCAGGAGCTGAAGCAGGGACAGTTCGTTTATATCTGGATGGCCTCGGCCAACCATGACGAGGATGTGTTTGATCAGCCGGACGTATTCAACATTCACCGGAATCCGAACCCTCACTTGGGTCTGGGCAGCGGCATCCACTACTGCATGGGCTCTCAGTTAGCCCGCATGGAGTCCCGAATCGCCCTCCAGACTTTGCTGGACCGTTACCCCGAATACCGCCGGGACCGCTCCGTAGGGCTGGCACGGATGGACAGCACGATGATGTTTGCGCTGAAAGAGCTGCCGGTCATTTTAAAATAGATAGGAAGAGAAGAAGAGTCGCTCCCGTTGGAGAGGGCTCTTTTTTAATATACGGCTTGAGTTTAGTGGAATCGAAAGAGGGTGAGAGCTCTCTTAGGAGGTAGGATGCGTATGGTATGTCCTTTAATTGGAAGCGGTACAATGTTAGAATGAACGTCATAAAGTCGAGTTTAAGGAGCGAAACAGCGCCATGAATATACAGATTGTATGCGTAGGCAAGTTGAAGGAGAAGTACCTGGTGCAGGGCATTGCGGAGTACAGCAAGCGTCTTGCGCCTTATGTGCGCCTGTCCGTGCACGAGGTGCCGGATGAGAAGGCGCCCGAGAACATGAGCGAAGCCGAGATGCGTCAAGTGCAGGAGAAGGAGGGCGCCGGCATTCTCGGCCACATCAAGCCGGACACCCATGTCATTGCCTTGGCGATCGGCGGCCAGCTGTGGTCCAGCGAGGACCTGGCGGCCCATATGGACAAGCTGGGCACGTACGGGACCAGCAACGTGGCTTTTGTCATCGGCGGCTCTAACGGCCTCTCCGAGGACGTCCTGAAGCGCGCCCAGACGAAGCTCAGCTTCGGTCGGATGACTCTTCCGCACCAGCTGATGCGTCTGGTGCTGGTGGAGCAGATTTACCGGGCGGTGAAGATTAATCGGGGGGAACCGTATCACAAGTAGGGCGCAAAGAAAATCTCGCTAATTGAAGCGTCAAAGAACAATTCAATATCCTTGACGCACGGGTGCAGAATTGCCCGATGAGTTTAATTTCTTTTATCAAAAAAGCAATGGAGAAATTGAAAACGACCGTTAGTTTCTCTCCAATAAATATGGATTACCGATAGAGAAACATATATATTTATGCTGAACTCATGTTGAAAGGAGACTGGGGATGACTGTAAAGTTTATCTTGAATTATACGGAAGGAGATTTCATCGAAAACATAGAAGTTCCAATTTATAAAGCGTATCGCAAGGGTACTTCTTTTCAACTTTACCATTTAAATCGCAACCCTGCTCTTATTGAACACAAAGAATTGTTGGTTATCGATGAAACGGGGATTGCACCAGAGAGTATGTTTAAAAGCGTTACAGAATTTTGTGAAACAATTATCCCCTATTTATTGAATAGGAAAAGTGAGTCACTATTTTTATTCGGGGAGTACTATGATGCAGAGAAAGATAAGATGATTGACATTGATGATATTGAGATTCCCTGTTTAATAGGTGGGGCTGCCACCTTACAAGAAGAAAAAAAGTAGTCTAGGACCTGCAGAGGTAGTCGCAGCGGAATCAGCTGGATGAATTGCTGCAATGGGTGCTTGGCTGGGAGCGGGCGTAACAGTGTAGGAACCCGAAGCATTCCGAAATCATATTCGTGAGGATGCCCAAAGAATTCTAAAACGCTACTGACATAACGTTGTCAGTAGCGTTTTTTTATATTGGACATGTAAATGTAAAGGAGATAGATAAGTAAAAAGTATGTTTTACAACGGCTGTGGGACACAGCCAAACCTATGATTAGGAAGGATGATAACTTGTGAATTTCGCTTCTGTACGCATCATTACGGACGACGTGGATCGTCTTGTTGAGTTCTATGAGAAAGTCATGGGGGTTTCGGCGGAGCGACCCGCGCCCGTATTTGCCGAACTCGCCTTGCCATCATGCACCCTTGCCATCGGCCACTCCCAGACGACGCAGCTATTCGGTGCCGATTCCGTAGTGGGCGCCAATAATCGCACGGTCATTATCGAGTTCCGGGTCGACGATGTCGAAGCCGAATATGTGCGCTTGAAGCCATTTATCGATCATTGGGTAAAGGAACCGACCATGATGCCGTGGGGGAACCGTTCTATGCTGTTCCGCGATCCCGATGGCAACCTTCTTAACCTCTTCGAGCCGGTGACCGAGGATGCGATTAAACGGTTTAGAGGTAGACATTGACGGGCCGTAAAGGATGGCCTTCAAACTTGCCGTTACAGACAACGCGTTGAGCCGTAAGTATAAGTAACGGCGAAAATTAGATGCAAATTGGTAACCGAATTAAAAATATCCCTGTATACGACACACGTTATAGTGTGTCTCGCATAACGGGAAAACGGCGATTGTACATGAAGATCATAGAGATGTATTCATGAATAAAGGGAGAGCGCTCCGTTGCAGTCCCATACGCACAGTCGTTTTGGAGAAGGCCATAGGAGAAGCGGAAGCAGATTCAATCTCAAACGGGGCTCAGCTTGTTTTAGACTGCTGAGCCCCGTCTGAAATCGAACGCTTTTGGGTGGTATCTTATTATGAAGGCTGAATGGAGCCGATCAGTTCATTCAATTCGGACTGTAATTGCAGGTGGAGTTTCTCTACAATCGAAAAATCGGTGGCCGCAACATAGTAGGCCTTAATTTGAGAATCGATGGCTTCGGCTTCGGCCAGATGGGAGGTGGCCTCTTTCATTTTTGCCGAATAGCGTGCTTTGATACCGGCTATTTCGGCAGCGTGGGCTTCATCTGTTCCAGGAGCTATAGTCCGTATATACATATCAAGGATCTCATCCCCGTCCCGATCTGGAAAGTATTCATGCGGAGCGGTACTGTCGAAGATGGCTGTTTGAAGCTTCGGGAATATCAACATATCCAAACTATTCGGATCAAAGCCGCAATGAAACACTTGCACATCGATTCCTTTCTGTTCGGCAGCGGAGGCAAGCTTTTTCAGCAGCGTCGATTTGCCGGATCCCGCCCTTCCTTTGATGAAAATCCGTCTTTCCAGCTGAGCGGTCAAGCTTTGAATAAAATCATAAGCCCCCCTCGGAGTCGCAGCTCCGAAAAATACGTGACGCGAAGTGGTTGACGTATCGCTTTCATGACCGGCGTATAATTCTTGAATCAATTCCAGCGCAATCTGGTCAGCCTTCGTGAAATCCATGTTATCGATATAAAATTTTTCCCACTCGTCATGAATCCGCAATGCTGCTGCGAACGTTTCATACGCATTGGAGTAGGCACTCTCAAGCTTGACTCTAAGATCTTCTATCGTGATGAAGTCTCCCGGTAAAATAAGGCTGTCATCAAACGCTTCCTCGAAATCGATAAAGACGATGTCACCGGCCCCGCTATCCGAAATCCCCTTGCAGACTCGCCCGTCGACAATACCAACCTTCAATTCCGTACAAATGATGCCATCCAGTTCGTCGGGACGGAGAGGGGAGTGGAAGCATTGCACATGGGAGCCTTTATCCAGCAGGCTATCCGCCAAGCTTTGCATGACCGTCGATTTCCCCGTGCCTTGGGGCCCCGTAAGGACAAAGATCTTGTTCAACCCATCAAATGCGGATGTATACAAGAAATGAGCCCCGCGCGCAGTGTTGCCGTGGGCAAAATAGTGAGATGATTTTAGTACCAACCTACACACTCCTTTGTGCCTATTCCGATTCGCAAAGTGTACAGAATAAGCATGATTGGGATAAGTGCCTATATATTTGTATATTCCGTGTTGTAACAAGTGGTGTTCGTCCTCTCCCATGTTTTTCGTTATCTGTTGACCGGGCTACAGAAGGTAAAAATCAAGCCTGCGATAAATGGGGAGATTTCACTTGCCCTAAGATGGATTTTCTGTTATTTTTGATAGTAACAAATTGTTATTAACAAAATGATACTAAGTTTGATTGGGCGTTTTCGCTCTGTAAACTCAGTGGAGAAGACGGAGGGGATGCAATTTGAAGAAGGTTGCGAGTGGCTGGAGCCTGTTCGAAATAGCGTGGTTGGCGCTGTTTACCTCGATTGCCGCCTTGTTTACGGTGATTTCAAAGGACTCTTTATTCGGATTTACCGTTTTTATTACCGGGGTGCTATGCGTGGTGCTTGCGGCGAAGGGCAACCTGATGAGCTATGTTTTCGGCATGTACAATACCGTCGGTTACGCTTATCTTGCCTACATTAACGGTTTGTTTGGAGAGGTCATGCTGAATTTGCTATTCTTCGTTCCAATGAACGTCATTGGCTTCTACATGTGGAAAAATAACCGCCAAGACGGCAAGCTGATCATGCGCCAAATGGAGCTTAGAGGCCTGCTTCTCGTTGGGGCCGTCTGTGTATTGGGCTGTTTGCTGCTGGGATATGGGCTTTCGTTCATCCCCGGACAGAACTCGCCTTACATCGATGCGACTACGACGGTGCTGTCCGTTGTAGCTACCTTCTTAATGGTCCGCAGATTCAAGGAACAATGGCTGGTCTATATTGTGTTGAATTTGTTTACGGTGCTGCTGTGGGCGATTCGATTGCTGGAGGGCAGCAGCGAAGGCATGCTGATGATCGTCATGTGGAGCGCGTACTTGGTCAATGCGGTATACGGGTATTACAATTGGAACAAAGGGGCCAAGGAGGTGGCGGCATGAAAACGCTCGGATTAACGCTAGGAAAGTTTGCCCCGCTGCATAAAGGCCATCAGTTCATGATCGAAACGGCGCTGCAAGAGGTCGATGAATTAATCGTGGTCATTTACGAGACGACGGTCACTCCGATCCCGCTTCATATCCGGGCGAATTGGATACGGCGACTATACCCGGCAGTCCGGGTCATCGAAGCTTGGGACGGACCGGACGGGTATTCGGATGACAGAGCGCATGAGATTCGGGAAGAACAGTATATACTCGGTTTACTGAACGGCGAGCAAGTCACGCATTTTTACTCGAGCGAGTTTTACGGCAGTCATATGAGTCTCGCTTTGGGCTCGGTCGACCGACGGGTCGATGAAGCCCGCGAGCGGGTTCCGATCTCTGCAACGATGATCCGTTCCGACCCATATAAGTACAGGGAGTTCATAAGTGATATCGTGTACCGGGACTTAATCACGAAGGTGGTATTTGTTGGGGCGATGTCGACGGGGAAGTCGACGATCACCGAAGCGCTGGCAAGACAGTATAACACGGACTACGCGAGCGAATACGGACGCGATTATTGGACCGAGCATCAGGTGGACCGCAGAATCGGCCTAGAGGCGTTCGATGAAATCGCAGTAGGTCATATCGAGCGCGAAGAGCAGGCTTTGCTTGCGGCGAACCGATTTCTGTTCGTTGATACCAATGCGATTACGACGTATATGTTCGCTATGGATTACCACGGCGAGGCACCGGAGCTATTGACCCGGATTGCTCTGGAGAATGCGCAGCGCTACGATCTGTTCTTCTTGTGCGACGACGATATTCCTTACGACGATACGTGGGATCGAAGCGGGGATCAGAAGCGGCATGTTTTTCATAAGCAGATCATCGCGGATTTGAAGGAGCGGCGCATTCCCTACATTACGCTGCGGGGAAGCCTGGAGGAACGCATGCGCAAAGTAGACGAGGTGCTGGCGAAGTTCGAGCCCTATCGAAACTATTTCGGGGAGCTGAACGGTTAGAATTGGATGCAGGCAGGGAGTAAAGTGAACCCATAACCACAGCTCATTTAGAATCAAAAAAAAAGGAGGCGCCCCCATTGGATTTGTTGGATCGGAACGGACTTACGGAACGCGAATTTTTGGAGCAGTACCGGGCAGGAGATTACGAGCGGCCTTCGGTGGCAGCCGATATGGTGATCTTCACGGTTACGAATGGGGTGGCTGACAGTTATCGCAAATTACCGGAAAAAGAGCTCCGCATCCTGCTCATCCGCCGGGGAGGTCACCCCTTCCTGGGGAAATGGGCGCTGCCTGGCGGCTTTGTCCAGCCGAGCGAGACGACTGAGCAGGCCGCTGCAAGGGAATTGCGTGAGGAAACCGGCGTGGACGACGTTTATTTGGAGCAGCTATATACGTTCAGCGATATCGGGCGGGATCCCCGAACCTGGGTGATGAGCTGCAGCTACATGGCGCTGATCAACAGTGATAAGTTGGAGCTTAGAGCGGGAGACGATGCGGCCGACGCCTCTTGGTTCAAGGTCTCCTATCGGCAGCTGCGGGAGCAGAAAGAGTTGATGGAGGACGGATACGTCAAGACGCTGGAGTATGAACTCAAGCTAAGCGGTGAAGAGGAGCTTTCGGCAGTCGTGGCCAGAACGTTGACGGTGAAGACGACATCGACTAGCACGGAGTATAAGATTGTATCGAATAACGGGTTGGCCTTCGACCATGCAAAGATTATAGCATGCGCGATCGAGCGGCTGCGGGGAAAAGTGAATGATACCGATATTGCGCTGCACTTAATGCCAAAGCTTTTTACCTTGACGGAACTGCAGCAGGTTTATGAGGTCATTATGGATAAAGAGCTATTGAAGGCGGCCTTCCGGCGCAAGGTAGCCGATCTCGTGGCGGAGACCGATCATTACACCGAAAATGCGGGACATCGACCATCCCGGTTGTATCGGAGAAAACTGGAGGACTAACGGATGATCTACAATCTCAATGAGCTAAGAAAAGCTTATAACGAAGGAAAAACGTTCAAGTATGTATTCTTTTGGGGCCATACGCCGCCTAAGGACGGGGGCGTCGACAAAAGCTGCTTCAGCCAGTGGTGGATGTGCTCGTTCACGGTAGAGGGGACGGAGTATTCCTGTGCCGAGCAGTTTATGATGGCCGAGAAGGCAAGGCTGTTCGGCGACAACGAAATGCTGGAGTCGATCCTTACGGCTAAGCATCCCAAGGAAATGAAGGCTTATGGGCGCGCGGTCCGTAACTTTGACAAGGATACTTGGGACAAGGAAGGCTACGGCATCGTCAAAAGAGCCAGCTTGGCCAAGTTTTCGCAGAATCCGGAGCTCGGCGATTATCTCAAGTCGACGAAGAACCGCATCCTCGTCGAAGCCAGCCCGCGGGACCGCATATGGGGGATCGGCATGGGCCAGTCCAATCCGGATGCGGAGAATCCCGTGAAATGGCGGGGGCGAAACCTGCTGGGGTTTGCGCTGACCGAAGCGCGGGACGAGTTGCTGCAGGTGAGTAAGACATCGTGATGGAGCAGTGAAAGGACGGTCTCCGTAAGATACATATGATTCTGGAGATAAAGGAGCACATGGTATGCTTAAACGGGTGTTAGGCAAAGAGGAAGATGTTATTCGGGCGTTCGCAAAAGAGATTGTTGACTCCATCGCAGATGGACGATATGAGGAAATTGCCCGAAACGTTGATGATATGCAGAATTGGGACGTTAAGCTATTAAAAGAGGTCATCGAGAGTTTTAAGGAAGATAATGAGTTGGAACAGATCGATAGGTTTGATGTAGCATGCACCTTTAGGCCTGTTTATAAAGATGGCAGTGTTTATCAACAAGAATCTTTCTATCACTTTAACGATGGAAGCGGAATTGCTTACGAATATGCATTGACGACCGATGGCGAACCTAATGATTTGACTTTGAGCGTTGAGTTTCACGTTGAAGGTGACTATTTGAAAGTCATTTTTGAGAGTGGGATTACTGTACTTTAATAACATCGTATTTAAGAACAACAAGGTACCAAATACGGCTACGAATATGCACAGCTATTTGTTGGCTGATGCATCCTGCCGCTTGCAGGATTGTTCCTGGTCTGAAGAAAAAGGCATAAGGATAAAGGTTATTGAAGCAGGCCATCTGCAAGTTTACAGAGGGCCTGCTTTTACTTATAGTCCAGAAATCAAGGTATCCTACCGTGCAAAAATCTAACGGAAGAACTCCATCCAAGGGGGAGAGAATTCATGAAGGGGCGCAATCAAAGAGATAAAGTATCCAGCGGTATTTCAAATGCGCGTTTAATAACTAACCCGGCAGCAAGCTTGGTTTCATCCGGTTTGTCCTGAAGGTGGATTAATTGTACGTTATTAACTGTCACAGGCAACTGGTGCATCACCCTAGCTTTAATCTCGTTGAACATTTCGGGACTGATGGTAGGAATGACTCGGCCAGTCATAAGCAGGCTGTCTGGATTGATAAATGTAATGATATTGGTAACGGCGATCGCGATGCCATCGACAATTTTTTCGTATAAACCAAGGAACTTAGGATCTCCTGTTCTTATGCCTTCTGCGAACTCCTCTAGTGTGCATTTGATGGAAACACTAAGTCCGCTGCTGGAAGCCAGCGTCGTTAAGCATCCGGATCTGCCGCAATGGCATGGATAGGCATCTTCTCCATAGAAGCCTTTATAATGCCCGAATTCACCTGCAACAAAGCTTGATCCTGCAATAATTTGTTTATCATGGACGATCGCGCCGCCTGTACCATAATCAAACTTGATGGTGATATTGTTATTGGAATCCTTCAAGCAGCCGTTCATATTCTCGTTGACAGAGAGAAGATTGACATCGTTCTCGATATACACGGGTATGTCATATTTGTCTTCAAGCAGCTGCTTGAGCGGCAGGCGATGAACGCCTATGCCGGGTGTCCGCAGAACGATGCCATGCTGAGAATCTACCAGGCCCTGCATACTGATTCCGATCCCTTTTACTTTGGAGGCGTTGGGCACCTGGGTGAGCAGCTCATCGATAACTTCATGCAACAGCTGCATCAGCACATCTATAGAACCATATTTGTTGATCGTGCGTTCAGCGGATGCGACAGCTTCTTGACGCAGGTTGAACACTTTTCCGCGAATGTATTTGCCGGCGAGCTCAAGCCCGATGGCATAAAAATGGCCGCTGTTGATATGAAGGCCGACTCTTTTCCTTCCGCTGCCTGCCTCCAAGTCCATAAGCTCCCCTGTCACGATTATTTTTTCCTTCAACAGGCGATTCACGATGTTGGTTACCGTTTGTCTGCTTAGTCCAGTCTTTTCCGCAAGCTCTACGCGAGAGATCGGCCCCTCTGAATAAATGAGAAAAAGAACCTTCTGCTGATTTATTGATTTTAATAACATATGGCTGGTTTGTTTAACCGAATCACTCACGATATGCATCCTCTTTCCAACAACGTTTTATATAATATAGATTCAAAACATTTGACAAATTAGGAACATACTTTGCTTCAAGTGTAGCATTAATACGAGGCGAATAAAAGTTGCAAGTTCGTTTAATTCAACTAACGTACATTTTTAAATTTCTTAAAAACGATGATAGATGGCGGTTTTATGCAGCATGATACAATCAGTACGGAAACTTTCAATCCAAAAACAATGAAAAAAACGCAGCCAATTGTATTGACATTGTGATAAAAAAGGATATTATATTTGTAAACTGATTTGATTAAATACAATAATTTGACGCCTAGAGGAGTAAGTAATGGTATGGATTGGATGGATCATTGCAATAGCAGCGATGACGGTGCTGACTTACATATGCTGGCTGCATGCAGTTATGTTACAACCTGGTAAAGCAGATGCACTTATTGTACTTGGCTATGTATCTAAAGACGGCCGAATACACCCGTTGCTTAAAGAAAGACTGGATGAAGCGTACAAACTATTTCGGCAGTATGGGCACAAATATATCATTGTATCGGGGGGAGCGGTTGGTTCACGTCGCTCGGAAGCGGAGCTGATGAAGAAGTACCTGATTGAGAAGGGCGTCCCAGCAAAAAGAGTGTTAGAAGAAGACAAGTCAAACAACACCGTTCAAAATTTAATCTTTAGCAAGCAATTGATGGAGCAGTACCAGCTAAAATCTTTTGTTATCATAACCAATTTATTTCATGTCCGCCGCACGAAGTATATTATGCATCGTCTTGGCATAAAGGGCGGATTCTGCGCCAATCGAAGCCTTAGAAGCATCGTGGGATTCCAGCTTAAATTAACATTTTTGGAGATTCGAGCATTTCGATTAACTCTCCCTATTATTAAGAGGGTCATCAATGATCAAAACGATTGACAAAAAGGTTGACAACTGGCCGTTTAATAATTAAAATGTAAGCGTTTCCAGAATATATGGGAGGTGAGGCTTAAAAGGCCAAAGCCAGTACTTATTTACAAATTATTTACCCTGATTTGATTGCTGATTAACAAATCATAGTTATGCTTAAATAGTTAATCCAATTTATTTATTAATTAACGGGGGAGCGAAATAATGTTTAATGGAAAAATGAGACGATTCATGAGCACGGGTGTTGCAGCGGCATTATCATTAGCCATGCTGGCTGGTTGCGGTGGAAACAGCGGAAAGAACGAGGCTAGTCCAAGTACAACTCCTGCTGGTTCGGATAAGCCGGGTGTATCTGCAGAAGTAGAAGTTTATGAGAATGGATTGCCGAAGAATGAGGAAGTAACGCTAAAGGTAGGCTTCTTTGTAGGAGGATATGGCCGGGAGTGGTTCGATTATGCAGTTGAATCGTTCACAGCCAAGTATCCAAATGTCAAAGTAGACATCACGGCTTCAGCTGATATGAAGACGATTCTTTCTACAAAAATCTCTGCGGGCAATGATAATGACATGTTTGATCTATTTAATACAGATCCAGCGGGGGGTATTGTGGGGCTCGCTGAAGCCGGCAAGCTTGAACCAATGGATGACATTTGGGAATACCCTCTTCCAGACGTGCCGGACAAAAAGGTCAAGGATCTTATGATGCCGGGCATGTACGAGTCAACGCAGCTGATCAATGGGAAAAGATATGAATTTACGACGGCGAGCAGCTTTGGCGGGTTGTTTTTTAATAAAAAGCTATTCGAAGAGCATGGCTGGAACCAAAACCCGAACACATGGGATGAATTTAAAGCACTTCTAGCAGACATTAAAGCGGACGGCATTGCTCCCATAACGTTCCCGGGTATTCATCCAAGCTACCATAACTGGGCTTTCGGAACAGCCAAAAATTTTGAGCTGGCTGATATCAATGGCCATGTGGATGAATTTATCGAAAATTATAGAACCTATGGTCTGCCGCAATACACAAATCCGGAGACAGTTGAAACCTGGCAGCGCATCTATGAGCTTGGGAAGCTGGGATATTTTGCAGAAGGACTTCCGGCATTGAACCATACGCAATCGCAAATGCAGGTTATTCAGGGACAAGCGGCGATGGTATCGACAGGGACTCATGTCGAGAATGAGATGAAGGAAGCAACACCCGAGGATTTCGATTGGGGCTTCATGGCTGTTCCTTTCAGAGACGACACAAATCAAACGCTTTGGATTCGAAGCGGAACTTCAAACTTCAACTATATCTGGGCAGCTAAGCCGGAGCTTAACAAAAAGTGGGCCAAAGAATTGATCACATGGATGGTTACGCTTGAAAATCAACAATTTGCTGCTGAAAAGGCAGGCGCTTTGCCAATGCGCAAGGATTTGACGGAAGACCCTGCCAGAACGGCTAACCTTTCCAGTTCCGCCCAATCTGTTCTGAAGTACATTGCGGATAATAATGCTCAAACTTATAAAGCAAGCCGGTCTATCAGTATTTCCGATCCGAATCTTGCTCAAGCGGAAAAATTATTGAATGAGAATATTGTTAAATTTGCTATGGGTATGCAGGATCCGAAACCGATTCTGGAGCAAGCCGAAGAGCTGCTGAAGAAAGCTGTAGAGGCTGAAAAGAAAAAATAAGACGTGATGGAGCGGGGAGGACTCATCTCCGCTCTTCCGTTTTAACTTCTGCGACCCTATAGGCTTCACATAGTACGTGTTCAAAAGTCGGATTTTCACGTCCAGTAAGATAGGAGTTGATCTTTCGTGTCTGATTTAACCGCTGTGAAGACACCAAGGCCCTCTGTGCTGCGCAAACTGGGTCTTGATAAAGCGAATACGCAGAAGTGGATATTTCTGTTCATAGCCATTGTGCCTCCCTTTGGCGGATATTTGCTTTTCACGTTGTTTCCGAACATCTTATCCGTTTATTATGCGCTGCTTAATTGGGACGGGTTTACGGATGCAACGTTTGTCGGGTTGTCCAATTTCGTCAACGCATTTCAAGATAAATACGTGTGGCGCGCGCTTACCCACAACTTGATTTTAATGATAACGGTGCCCTTCTTTGTTATTATCATCTCTTTGATACTTGCCTATTTAATTACAAATAAATCGTATAAAGAAAATAAGTTTTTGAAGATATTGTTTTTCTTTCCGAATGTTTTATCTACGGTCGTAGTCGCGCTCCTCTGGGCTTTTATTTATGACGGATCGTACGGTTTGCTGAATGGGCTTCTAAAGTTCATTGGCGTTGATACCGGTAATTTCTATTGGCTGGGCAATGAAAATACGGCGCTTGCGTCGATTATCCCGGCATGGGTATGGGGCGGCGTCGGCTTGTACGTCATTATCTTTGCCAATGCGATGCTGGCGATTCCAAAGTCATTGTACGAGGCGGCGATTCTTGAAGGGGCCGGACATATGACGCGTTTGTTTAAAATTACAATGCCGCTTGTTACGCCCATTATTCGGGTCAGCGCTTTGTTCCTGGTCGTGGGCACGATGAAGGGTTTTGAAATCATCCTCATTATGACAAACGGGGGCCCATTCGGGTCGACGGATGTCATCGGCCTCTACATGTTTAACTTGGCTTTTGGCGTAGAGTATCGGAATTACGGCTACGCTTCCGCAGTCGGTATGATCCTGTTCGTCATATTAGTAACGGCAAAGCTGTTAATCGATAAATTTGTGCCGAACAAAGGCTACGAGTATTAGTTTCCATATGAAGTTCGGAGGGATAAAGTTTGAAGGAAAAACGAACGTTTATGGACGTTGTGTGGCGTGTGCTGCTTTATGCTTGGTCGCTGACCATATTATTTCCTTTAGCCTGGGTTATCTATGAATCGTTAAAAAGCAATCCTGAGTTTTTTAAAGATATATGGGCGCTGCCTTCGGAACTAAGATGGCAGAATTATTCGAAGGCTTGGAATCAATACGGTTTTGGGCAATCACTCTTAAATACCCTTTATTATGTTGGCGGAAGTCTGGTGCTTGGGCTTTTCTTTACGACAATTAACGCCTATGCGCTTACTCGAATGCAGTTCAAAGGCAGAAAATTGATTTGGGGCTTGATTATGTTGTCCCTGTTCCTGCCTGGCATCAATGCGCTTGTACCCCAGTATGTCATTATGCGGGAACTGAGTTTGACCAATAGCTTGACCGGATTAATTCTTCTGTCCAGTCTAGGTGAAAGCGTGTTCTATCTTATGCTGCTCGGAGGGTTTATGAGCTCTCTGCCGATGGAGCTTGAGGAGAGCGCAACGATGGATGGCGCTACATTATTCCAAAAGTTTTGGCGTGTTATCGTTCCTTTGTCTACACCGGGAATTGTAACCGTTGGCGTATTCAAGTTCTTAGGGTTCTATAACAATTTCTTAGCGCCGTTCATCTATTTGAGCGATCCCAAGAAATATCCCATTGCGGTGCAAATGTATTCTGCGAATAAGCAAATGGAGTTTACTGCGGATTGGGTGACTTTGTTTGCCGGTGTAACCATTGCGATGGTACCGTCCATTATTATTTATATCTTATTCCAAAAACTTCTTATGGAAGGCGCGACCATGGGGGCGGTGAAGGGATGAATACTGCAGAGCAAGTGAAGGCGAAATATAAGCTGATTGCATTGGATCTGGACGGGACGCTTCTGACGGATGAAAAGCACATTACGGATGAGACCAAAAAGTGGCTTCAATATGCAGTAGATCAGGGTGTTAAAGTCATGTTCTCCACCGGGAGAGGCTTGCAAACTGCCAAGGGCTTCTGGGATGAGCTTGGGCTCGATTCCCCCATGGTGCTGCTCAATGGAGCAGAAGTTTGGGAGGGACCGGGCAGGCTTAAAAAGCGAGTCTTCCTCCCTCGGGACACGGTCCGCGATATGCACGCCATTGCTGCCAAGCGGGGCGAGTGGTACTGGGGCTACAGCGTGGAAAGCTTGACGGGCGACAAGGAATGGACGCCGGAGATGTTCGAACGGGATTGGATGAAATTCGGCATTGGCAGCAATGATCAGCGGAAGCTTGCGGAAATTAAGGAAGAGCTGCTCAGTTGGGGCACGCTCGAGGTTACCCATTCGGCTCTTACTAATATGGAGATTTCAGTTAAAGGCATTACAAAGGAAAGCGGAGTGCGCGAGGTTTGTCAGACGCTGGGCTTCTCGATGTCCGATGTCATTGCTATGGGGGACAGTGATAATGACGCGAAGCTGCTGAAGGCGGCAGGTCTCGGTGTTGCGATGGCCAACGGTGAAGAGCATATCAAATCCATAGCGGACGTAATCACGGCTACCAACAACGAGGACGGCGTTGCTCTGGCGATTCGAAAATATGTATTCCAAATGGAGTAAACGCAGCTTTGCTAGTAAATATAATGAGGGAGTAGAAATAGATGACCGTTCAATCGAAAGAGATAAACTTAGATCAACTGGGCGGAACTATACACCAGGAGACAACTAATGGCGAAGAGTTGAGATGGCATTCTCCGTTGGAAGCGCCCTTTCACATCGCGGGCTTCCCTTGGCTTGCACAGGATGGGATATACAGACGCCTGCCCTTGGCTTCCGAGGCTGTCTTGCCTCCCGCGGTTGATACGCTTGCTTATTGTACGGCAGGCGGGCAAATTCGCTTTCGCACGAATTCTTCAAGGCTGGTCATAAGGGTACGCCTTGCCGGACCGGCCAATATGTACCATATGCCGCCTACAGGGCAGTGCGGGGTTGACTGCTATCTTGGGGAGCCGGGAGAGCAGAGCTTTATCACCACGGCTAAATTCAAACCAACGGAAAGTGAATATGAATCACAGCTTTATCAGTGGGATTCCAAAAAAGATGTGGCCGTCACCTTAAATTTACCGCTCTATCAAGGGGTAGAAGAGGTGTGGATCGGTGTAGATAAGGATGCTGTCATAAGCGATGCACCTGCCTATGCAAGCAGTAGACCCGTTATTATATATGGAACTTCGATTACGCAAGGGGGATGCGCCTCCCGGCCGGGTATGGCTTATTCTAATATTCTCAGCCGTATGATTCCGGTGGAGTTCGTCAATCTTGGCTTCTCGGGGAATGGAAAGGGCGAGCCGGAGCTCGCGCATATCATGTCGGAAATCGATGATCCGGCTCTATTCATTCTTGATTATGAAGGGAATACGGGCGAGGCCGGTAACATTGCACGAACGCTGCCTGCCTTCATCCAAATTTTGAGAGAGCGGCATCCCGAAGTTCCTATATTAGTAGTCTCTAGGATTTACACTGCGGAAGACCAGTTCTATGTGGAGAGAAGGGGGCTTCATGATCGCCGCAGGCTGATTCAGATCGAGCATGTGGAACAGAGGATGGCAGAAGGAGACCGTAATATCCATTTCGTTGACGGCTTTAAGCTGCTGGGCGATGATTTCGTCGTAAATGATTGTACGGTTGACGGAACACATCCAACGGACCTCGGGTTTTTGCGCATGGCACAGTCGCTAGCACCAATCATTAAGCCATTGTTGCAACTGTGATTAACAAGATAGAGGATAGAACAGCCTTCAGACTGCATTTTTTGGTTTAGGGGCTGTTTGTTTATCAGTCAGACACTTTAAGCCGAAAAAGGAGAGGGTTTTGAGTGAAGTCCCAAAGAAGAAGACTACCTTTTATTGTGATGGCTTGTATGATTGCGGGGGTTGTTAGTCTTTATTACGGCATTAATGTATTCGCGGCGTCTTCAGAGACAGAGAATGGTGTCTCTAAAAAAGATAGAGCTAAGTATTTAGGAGCTTCACTGTTCAAAGGTCATATGCATTCCCATACTTCTCTCAGTGACGGGATCTTGCTGCCTAATGATGCTTATAATTTTGTGAAAAGTAATACAGATTTTGATTTTTTTGCAGTGACGGAACACGACGTGACCTATGACATCAGTACGGGCAGTGACTTTATTACGAATGTTCAAGACTCTTATTCAGAAGAATACAAGCTGCTGCATGAGCAATCCGATGCTCACAATCATGATCACGAATTTATTACGCTGCCGGGTACGGAAGTGACTTGGTATGATGAAGCAGGCCATATCAACTTATTTAATGCCCCATGGTTTGCAAGAACACATGGAGTGGGTGCGGATGGCACTTGGGGCTGGAGCGACATCAAATATGATCTGCCAACCTTTTACGCAAGACTTGCCCAAGATCCGAATGCGATTGCGCAATTTAATCATCCACGATCATCAGGAAATTGGAGTTTCAATGAATTTAAACACTATAACCGGGAAGTTGACAGAAACCTTAATCTGATGGAATACAAATCGTCCAATGATTTTGCAATCTATACCAAGGCATTAGATCGAGGCTGGCATGTTTCTCCTGTGTTTGGCGGGGACGAGCACAAAGGAAATTGGGGAATGGTTCAACCCCATGTGACCGGTATGTGGGGGAAAAAGCTTACTAGAGAAGGCCTTTACGAGGCGATGCGAAACCACCGCACCTATGTATCATTTGATCGCAACTTAGAAATGGCGGTTTCAGCCAAAGGTCGGATGATGGGGTCGATTCTTCCGGCCAAAACAAAGAAAATTAATCTCAAGATACAGATAAGTGACCCTGATGCAAACGATGTGTTGGATAAAGTCGTTGTTTACAAAAACAGCGGTGAAATTATCAAGGAGTACGGCAATATTGCCAGCAATCAATTTAATCAGGAAGTATCCTTAGCAAGTAAAGATGGGGACTACTTCCTCGTGAGAGCTTTCCAAGTGGACGGTGAAGAAGCTATAAGTGCTCCAATATGGATTGGTGATGAAACGAGGGGCACGGTGCATGCGCCTGAAATTAAGGTTCATGGACAATATCCGGATACTATTAAGCTTGGGGATCAGGTAGAAGTGCTGGGCGCTTCGGCGACAGATCACAGCGGTCAATCTTTATCGGTGGAAGCCATCGTTCTAAATGATAAGGGAGAAGTGGCGGCTCTAAATCAGCATTTCAAGGTCGACATGTACGGAGAGTATTTCATTAAGTATGTAGCAACCGACGCTCAAGGAAATACGCGTGTTGAACTTATTCGAATCCTTGTTGATCAGCAAAATCTGGATGCCGATATCATTTTAAATGAATTTCAACCCATTGTTAATGTAGGTGGGAATGAACGTGAAGTAAGAATAAATGTAGTGACGGATAAGGCATTAGAAACGTCGTATGTTCAGTACAAACCTGAGTCCGAGACGACGTGGGACAATGCGGAAGTAGTACAAGCGGAAGTCTCTTATTTTCAAGTCGCCTATGGTGATACGTTTGCCAAGAGTAACTATCGGGTGCTTGCAGCTCATGAAGCGAATGTAACAGATCTCGGCTTAGGGACTACGTATGACTATCGGTATGGAATGTCGCCGACTGGACCTTGGAGCGACAGTTATAGCTTTAGGACCGCACCAGCTTCAGAGGAAGCCGTTATGTATGTGATGGGCGATCTTGGAGTTCCGGATCGAAATCCGGAAAGCTTCCAGCTCTTTAACAATATGCTGGACGTTCTGCAGGAGAAGAATTCAAACGGACAGACGGTGATTCAAGTCGGAGACTTGGTCGAACTAGGCGGCAATCATTATGCTTGGAATGATGTGTTTAACAACATTTACAACAACGATATGGGGCTAGTATCTGCTCATATCGTCGGGGATCGTGAACATGCGACGGAGCGGAAATTCGGGCCATTCTCCGGGTTTTTCAACCTGCCGAAGAATGGCGAAGGCAGTTATCGGGAAACGAATTATTCGTTTGATTATGGCGATATGCACATTGCTGTTCTGAATTCCGTGGTGGATTTCGACAAGCAGCTGTCATGGCTGGAAAAAGATTTGCGGGCAACCGACAAGAAGTGGAAAATCGTTATGGGGCACTATCCTTATTATGGCGGTCAATCAGGTGATGAGACCGGTATGGACATGATGAGAGTGAAATTGTCTCAAGCCTTTGAACGGCTTGGTGTCAGTCTGTACATTGGCGGTCATGATCATGTGTATAAACGGACAACCATACGAAACGGTGTAAAAGATATATCGGAAGAAGCGATGAATCTAGGTACAACCTTTGTGACAGTTGGTTCATCAGGTCCAACGTTCTATGATAACAAATCGTTTGACTGGGATCATATCGTATATGATGAAAATAAGCAGACAGGTGTTATTTTAGAATCAAACGATCAATCTCTCACGTTGAAAGCCTACAACAGCGACGGTGTTGAAATTGATTCATTTACGATTAAACAACCTGCAAATTATATGAACTTAACAAGCGCAATAATAGAAAATAACGTCTTGAAGGGCGTCGGGGTCCTGAATTATCCGAACTCGCCTGAACGTGTCACCGTTATCGGGGAAAAGCGGGATCATACAGGTGAACAGCTGCTGGAAACGGTTATTCAAGAAGCAACGCTAGAACATCTCGGACGTGAACAAATCATCTTATTTGACAACCCTCTTGCATTTGGCGATGAACATACGATCGTCGTAAGAGTGGTTAATAATCCAATCGATCAAGAGCCGTTAACGGAACCGTTAATAGCTAAAGAAGGCATGCTGGGCGATGGTTCGGAAGGCAACCCCTATCAAATCAAAAGTGCCAGTGGACTCAATAAAATGCATGAGTTCCCGGACAAACATTTTGTTTTAGCTCAAGACATTGACGGTAAGGGCATGTTTTTTGAAGCCATTGGCGTGAATGGCACTCCATTCACGGGTACGTTTGATGGGCAAGGGCATACGATTACAGGCGTTATAGTCTCCTCGGGCGGCGCGGGCCTCTTTGCTATTAATGAAGGGGCGATTCGTAATGTAGGAATCACCCATGCCGACATTGATGTTCGCCGAAGTAATATTGGGATCCTGGTTGATCAGAATGATGGGATCGTAGAATATGCCTACAGTACCGGATCTATTCGAGGCAATTCTACGGTTGGCGGTCTTGTGGGCTACTCGAACGGTATCGTTAGAAACAGTTATTCAACAGCTCGAGTCCATGCGCGAGGCAAGCAAGCCGGCGGCTTGATCGGGATTACGAACCGAGGGAGTACAACAGAACAGGTCTATGCAACCGGAGCCGTAATAGCAGAAGAATCAAATGCTGGCGGCATCAGCGGATACGGATATAACAATACAGTTATTCGAAATAGTATGGCATTAAATCCATCTATTGTTACAGGTACTGCATCGAATCGAATCGTCGGCAGAGTACTAGCTGGGGAGACGGCAACTTTAGTCAATAATTACGCCGATGAAAATATGTTTGTTAGCAGTGAGAACGTTACGGCGAATGATCCGAACAATGAGAAAGGACAGGGTGTCGGTGCAGAAGCATTCTCGAAGCCATCCTTTTTCATTGAGACTCTCGGTTGGGATTTTGATACGATCTGGATCTGGAACGAAGATGCCAAACGTCCGTTACTGCAAAGTAATTTGGAGCAAATTAACGAAGACAATATCCCAAAACCGAAGCTTGATCGGAATGAAGAGGGGTACTACATCATTCGCTCGATTCAAGAATTAAAAACGATATCCGAATTCCCAAATGAGAATTATATATTGGAGGATGATCTTGATTTTGAAGGGCGGCTATTTGAACCTCTATTTAAAGCGACGCCATTCCTTGGCACGTTTGATGGGAACAATAAATCCTTAACCAATTTTAATTCAGAAAATGGCGGCTTATTTCATCTCAATGGCGGAACCATTAAAAACATAGCTATGGTAGATGCAAGCGTCACTGGCGGAAGTAATATAGGCATACTCGTTAATACAAACAACGGAACGGTAGAGAATAGTTATGTCACGGGCTCAATCGAAGGTTCCAGTACCGTGGGCGGTCTAGCGGGTTATTCCAATGGCATCGTGAGAAACAGCTATTCTACGGCAGATGTAACGGCCCAGCTGAACCAAGCTGGCGGTCTAATCGGAATTACGAACTCAGGCAGCTTAACGGAAAACGTGTATGCATCCGGAGCCGTTCAGGCGCTTAGAAGCAACGCAGGCGGAGTGACTGGCTACGGTTATAATGATACGGTTGTTAGAAACGTGATTGCTCTTAACCCTTCCGTCGTGACGCCGACGATGGCGAACCGCGTGGTAGGACGAGTCCTTGCCGGGCATACGGCAACGCTTCAGAATAATTATGCGTTCGATGGCATGATTGTGGATAAAGAAGGCGAGAGTATTGCCGCTGCTGACAACAGAAAGGGTTTGGGGCTTTCTCAGCAGCAGGTTGAAGACCCTAACACGTATACCGATCGACTGAACTGGGATTTTGAGTCGGTTTGGATGTGGAATGATGCTTTAAAGCGTCCGGTATTGAGCAGTAACCCTGAAGAGGCAAGCGAGCCTGTCGTGCCTTTGGAAAGAAATGAAGCTGGTTATTACCGAATCAAGTCCATTGAAGATCTGAATGTTATGGAAGCCTTCCCGGCAGAAAAGTATATTTTGGACCATGATTTGGATTACGCAGGACAACCGGCTGAGCCACTTTTTAAAGATGTATCGTTCACCGGTGTTTTGGATGGCGACGGGAAGAAAATAGTCAACTTTAATTCCTCGAGCGGCGGCTTAGTCCATCTTAATGGCGGAGTGATTAAAAATATAGCCATGATCGATGCCGGCGTCACTGGCGGGAGCAGAATAGGCATACTCGTCAACACGAACAATGGCGAGATAGAGAATAGTCTTTCAACAGGCTCCATTACTGGCTCCAGCACAGTCGGCGGCCTAGTGGGCTATTCCAATGGCATCGTAAGAAACAGCTATTCTACCGCGGATGTAACCGCTCAGGTAAGTCAGGCCGGCGGCCTAATCGGAATTACGAACTCGGGCAGCCTAACAGAAAACGTGTATGCGTCTGGAACCGTTCGGGCGATGACGAGCAATGCGGGCGGAGTGACTGGATACGGATACAATGATACGGTCGTCAGAAATGTCATTGCCCTGGGCCCTTCGGTTACGGCGCCAACGATGGCGAACCGGGTGATGGGACGAGTTCTTGCGGGGCACACCGCCACGCTCGAAAATAATTATGCATTTGACGGCATGATGGTTGATAAAGAAGGAGTCGCTGAGGGAGCATTAACAACCCTTAAAGGCTTAGGTCTAGCTGAAACTGAAATAGAGACTCCATCCACCTATACAGACAGGTTAGGGTGGGACTTTAACGCGATTTGGAGATGGGACGGTATGGGTAAACGACCTGTTTTACAATCGATATCAGAAGGCAACGGAGAAGAGCCGGTTCGCCTGATTGGGCTTGAGCTCGAGGGGCTACATACGCTGGCCGTTGGAGAGAGTGATCAAACGGTGACTACTGCAGTATACAGTGATGGAAGCCGTGAAAAGGTAGAGATAAACGTCACCTATACAAGCAGTGATCCAAGGATTGCGGAGATCAGCGTTAGCGGTGTAGTAAAGGCGAATTCGGAAGGAACCGTAATCATCACCACAGAGTATGACGGCTTGGTTTCATCCTATGAGCTAAAAACCTTGACTCCGAAACAAATCGATATGGAGAGAGTCGACCCAGGCATGGATTCTGGAGGCACGCTTCCTTTCACTTCTTCGGCCTTAATCGGAACTGGGGAGTGGTGGAGCGCGAATCAGCCGCACCCTCTTGCCTTAACGGCGGAGCAAGCCATAAGATCGTTTGAACGGCACCATATGTATTAGGCAGTTGAATGAAATGAGTCCGGTAATGATGCCGGGCTCATTTTCATTTATGACCGCAAGTGAACGTATTACTTTTTGAACAGCCCTCTTTCCGATAACTGAGATCGCTTTAGGGATATCCTCCCTCATGATCACTCCCAATCTATTATTGAGATTTGCAAGGAGAAGGCAAAAGCAATTCTTCACATTGTAGAGATTTTGTAGAGATTAGGTTTTTAAACTATGAAAAAGAAAGTGTGGACATTCGGAATAAGGGAGGAGGTATAAAAGGAGGGAACTCCGCAAGATTTCGATGAAGCAAAGGGCTGCTGGGATTAAGCAAACGGAAGATGTCTATTCGGTTGAGCGTAATCGGGTCGATGATCTTAGTGTCGCTAAAAATTTAGCAGCTCCGGGATGGAGGAGAAATAAGTTTTGAAACGAAAACGCAGCATAGGTAAAGCAATACTCTCTTTATGCTTGGCAATCATGCTTGTCTTGCAGACGGTGGCATTCTCTGTCACTGGATATGCGGATAGCGCGCCAAGCGATTCCGGGCCGGCGGCTGTTATCGAAGCGGATTTGCCGAGCGCGGACGAACCGACGTCAGTAACGGAAGCGGTGTATGATGAGCCGGCTTCCGCCCCGATGGCCTTAGCGGCTGGGCCAACGGATAAGACGAGTTTATTTATGGGTAAAAATGACCCTTTTCCGCTGACGGTTTCCCAAGGGGCTCCTTCGAGTGAGATAAAGTCTACTACAGCCCCTGGCTACGACCCGAACGTTGACAAGATCAACGGCAGGCAGACTTTTACAATCACGTCGGAAAGTCTCCGTGTGCCGATGCGGAGCGATGAAGGCATTGATGTGAATGAACCGAACACATACATCCAAAAAGGCGACTTCATTGAGTTAACGCAAGCGGATTGGTTCGAGGGCGTAACCTTGACGAACGCCACAACAGTTCTGAACGTCACCCTGTTCGGGCAAAACTACAAGCTGGGCACCGCCTATTTCACCGAGACCAGCATTAAGGTCGTTTTTGACGGCGATGATAGCTTATTCCTCCAAGGGAAAAATGTTTACTTCCGCTTTGACACCACGGCTAAGGCCGATGTGGCGGGAATGGGCTACGGCACGACGAAGCCCCTCGCCTTATTCGGGAGCGGCTACATGCTGGAAAACCCGGAAGTTACAGCGAAGTATAACATCAGCTTACGCTCCAACAGTAACACGGACAGCTTTGTGAGCTATACGCAGCAGCGAGGCAGGGTTGAGATATCCAGCACCGATTTCCAAGCCGGCAAAGTTAAATGGGAAGCGATCATCACAGCTACCGATATGGACGACGTGAACATCAAGCTGCCGCTGGACGGAACGATATTTTCCAATGATTTGGCTAATGTAGGCAATTATGTAACAGGTTCTTTCGAGGTAAAGGATGCCGCCAACAACGTCGTGACAGGAGCAACGCCGAACTATAACGGGAGCGAGCTGACCTACACCTTCCCTGACAATATCGGCGATACGGCAACCATCAACTTCGAAACCTGGATCCCAAAGGAAAAATATTACAAACAATATCGGTATAATGATAGTAGCTGGGACTTCAGCTCAACACAACAAGTAAGCAATGGTGCAACAACTGGTACGGCAACAAGCGCAGTAAAATTGCTGAAAGCGGACAATACGGAGCTGGCAACAAGTAATCTGTGGACTGTTGCGCTCAAGCCCGTCTGGATTCAGAAGGACGGCGTGCAGAACTACAAGGATAACACCATCACATGGACCATTACGGTCAACCATAATGGCAAATACAACAGGAAGCCTCTGCAAGACTTGGCAATAACGGATATCATCCCTGTAGGGCTCTCCTTCAAGTCAGCAACGTTTCAGAAGTCTGAAGCAAATGTATGGTCGGATATCAATACGATTACGACAAGGCCCGCAGACGATGTCTATTCCTTCGGACAAGTGGAAGGCCCGGTGAGGCTGGTCATTGTCACCGACATTACCGGCACTCAAACTAGCTTTACTAACAAGGCTACCGCCAAGTGGAATCTGGATCAGACAGACGGGAACGGGCAAAACAACGATATCGGGGTAACAGACCAGGCAACGGTCAACAAAGCGACCAATAGCCTGAGCAAGACGGCCAACGGCGGTGATTTGACATCAGGTACTTTAGGATGGAAGGTGACCGTTAAGCCGCTGGACGCGATGCCGGACGGGAACATTTATGACCTGCTCGTGTATGGAGATGGAAGCGACATAGACTGGAATAACGTTCAGGTCAGTCCACCCATCGATTCGGAACTCTTGACAGCAATACGAACCAAAAGTACGGCAAATCCAAGGTACTGGCAGCGGTATAAGCCGGGTTCCTTTAGCTCTGCCGATGGGTTAACTGAAAAAGTCTATACCATTACCCAAGATGGCAAGGCAGTCGCCGATATTCTGGCCGTCACCGGCCTTACAACCGGAGAAAAGGTACATACGTATACCTTTAATACTTTCTTGACGAACTGGAAGCACTTTGCACACAATTTAGGGAGTAATTTCTATAATCAGGTATCTCTGTTCGACGCTGGAACTTATGTAATGGGTGCAGGCTCGAACGCTAACGCTTTCAACAGCGGAATGCTATCCAAGGGGATGCTCTTTGCGTCAAAACCGGTGAATCCGACAACCGGCGTGGAAGATAATGTTGCGCCAAATCAGGTCAACAGTTTTATCTACTCTGGAAATGAGAAGGACTATTGGACAAGAGCGGCCTATGACCGGTCGACCAATACCGTAACCTTCCGTCTGTCGGTCAATGCCAACGGAATCAAAACCGAGGAAATGGCGCAGCATGGCGGCACGCATGTCGCACAAAATATTCAGGTGGTCGACATACTCCCCGAAGGCTGGGAGTTTAAACCTTATTCCGAGGGGAAAGCATTTGAGATTTATAAAGGGGCAAGAGCCGATTATGGGTTAAGGGTCGACGCTACTGCACCTGCTGTACCTATTGCCGATCCCGAAAATCTGGTAAGCTTTTCTGCCGCAGGCAACGTGGGGACATTTAGCTTTACGAAGTTGGAACAGCCTTACGTGATTTTGGTGAAGGCGGGTCCAACGGCGGCAACCCTCAAGCATTATGCCGAGGCCGGTCAGACAGAACAGACGGTATATAACAAGGCGGAGCTGCGCATCAAATGGGGAGACGAGGATACGGTAGTCGACGTCGAGCGGGATAACAAGACGCCCATTCAACGTAAAGTCATCATTCCTCCGTCAAAGTCCATAAACAAAACTGTGAAAAAAGCAGCGCCTGGCGTGCTGGAGTGGACCGTGGAATATGCCACGCCATTTACCGTGAAGGATACCGCCTACTTGCAGGATACGTTAGGCCAAGGACTTAAACTGCGCAATGATGAATTTGACCGACTCTCACTCCGAGCTCCCGATATGGCGGTCTATCCTGCCAAGCTAACGGCTAGCGGAGCTTTGGCGAAGGATGGTGAGGCTCTTGATCTGTACGCTCCAGACAGCGAGGTCAAGGTGGAGGCGAACAAGGAGACAGACGGGACAACGACTCTGACCTTCAAGATGGCGAACCCGAACAAGCTGTATCTGTTCGTCTACCAAACTGAAATCGACGGCACTGTACTGGGTGTCGGCGACAAAGCCGGCAACAATGTGCAGATGATGGGCGACGATGCCGCCAAGGATGTCGGCAGCCATGCAGAATACATGGTAGAAAGTGCGGATATTAGCGGAGGCGCCGGATGGCAGCCTATTCTGATGCTGAAAAAGGTCGATCCGGACGGCAAGCCGCTGCAAGGCGTAGAGTTTACGCTGTACAACAAGGACGGTTCGGTAGCTCGCGACAAGAATGGCGATCCGATCAGGGATTTACCGACAGCAAAGGCGAGCTGATTTTTAATGTTGAGGTAGGGCTGTACGATCTGAAAGAAACCTGGATCGACGAGACGACCTATCTGCCTACCGAGCGAGTTTATAACGTGCGTGTGTCCAGTACACCATTTAACCCTATCTGGGTGGACGGCAATCTGGTAGATAGTAAAAATCCGCTGGTCGTACCTACGCCTGCCCAAGGTAAACTGACCATCAGCAATAAAGTGGAAGGCAACGGAAGCGATGCTTCTAAAGCTTTTGAATACACGGTGACCTTCACCGGCGAGGGCGAGGACGGAGAGTACACATATAAGAAGCCGGATAATACGTTTGGCACGCTCAAGAGCGGAGACAAGATTATCCTCAAGCATGGGGAATCTGTTGTCCTTCCGGCCCTGCCCGCGGATCTGGCCTATACCGTAACCGAGGCGGATTATACGACCGTTGACGGTTACATGACCATGCCGGAGACAAGAGAGCTTTCCGGTACAATCGTGAATAAAGGCGACCATAAGGCGGATTTCGTCAACAAGCGCTACGTTAACAATCTGACCGTAAGCAATACCGTCACGGGGGACGGCGCAGAACCGGACAAGCCGTTTAAATACACGGTGATCTTCGACGGTGCAGGTAAAGGTCAAGCTTACAATTACGAGCATTCAGACGGCACGACCGGCACGATCAAATCCGGCGATACCTTCGAGCTCAAACATGGTGAGATCATTATAATTAAGGATCTACCAGAAAATTTGAAGTATATGATCACCCAGGACGGTTACGCGAACGACGGATACGCAACCACCCCTGCAGGATTGTCTGATGAGGGAATCATGGCAGGGGCCGATCGCAATGCAGACTTCATCAATGATCGGATCGTAAACAAGCTGACCGTCAGCAATACGGTCATGGGCAATGGCGGCGCCAAGACGAAGCCGTTCGAGTACACTGTCATCTTTGAAGAAGCAGGCAAGGATGGAAGCTACGCGTATACGAAGTCGGACGGCGCGACGAGTACACCGGGCACGATCAAGTCTGGCGAATCCTTCACCCTTAAGGATGGAGAGAAGCTGGAAATTGTGGGTCTGCCTAAGGATCTGAAATACACAGTGACGCAGAAAGACTACACAACGGACGAATACGTGACCCTGCCTATCGAACGGCATTATACCGGGATTATGGAGGGCAAGGATGAAGCTGCTCCATTCACGAACGTGCGAGTTATCGAAGGCGGCCTGATCATCAGCAACAAAGTTGAAGGCAAAGACAACGACAAGACGAAGCCGTTCAAGTACACGCTCACCTTCACAGGCGAGGGAGCGGACAAATCCTACGCTTATGAGAAGTCGGACGGCAGCACAGGAACGATCACGAGCGGAGATACCTTCGAGCTTACCGACGGTCAGACGCTCGTTATCGAAGATCTTCCGACGTATCTCAAGTATACGGTGACCCAGGATGATTATTCGAAGGACGGCTATGTGACGGATCCTGAAAGTCTGGAACACACAGGCACCATTCCGGAGAAAACAAAGGCTGAAGCGCATTTTGTCAATATTCGCCCTTATCTGGAAGGCATACTGCGTGACAACAACACAGGAGAAGTCATTCCGAATGCATCCATCACGGTGACCAATCTGAAGTCAGGTGAGAAGCAGACGATTCAGACGAATGAGAAGGGTGAATATTCCGTCCCTGCCGAGGCGGATACCGACTATACGATCACGTATACGAAGGTGTACACGGTAGGCGGAAAAGAAGTGCCTATCGAATTCACGCAAAAAGCAAATGTGGACAGCAGTGTGACAGGCGAGACCGTGCCGGCGGATATTACGGCCGTAGGGATCGTTCTGTTCAAACAGATGGACGGAACAACAGAGCTGTTCAACCCTTCGCTTACCAGTCAGATGCGCATCTACTTGAAGGACAAGGACGGCAAATATATTCAGGAGAACGGTCGTCCTAAGGCGTTCCCGCTGGCTTCGAAAGGCACCTTCTCCATAGAAGACGAACAGCTGAGTGCGCAGCAGTACACCATGGAAGTTCGCTATCAAGCTGAAACCGGCGAGGAACTGCTCTTCAAAGTAACGCAGCTGGACGTGAAGGCTAACGGAGAGCTGAATATTTCCGAGGAATTGGTCGACCCTTACGGTACGGTTTATGATGAAACGACAGGTGATGCCGTCACTGGCAAGAAAATTGAAGGAGCCACAGTGACACTGTATTATGCGGATACACAGCGGAACAGAGATAAAGGCCGTACTCCGGATACGAAGGTAACGCTTCCTCCGGTTCCGAATTTTGCGCCGCATGACAACAAGAGCCCGGAGCAGGATAGCGACGCAAATGGCTTCTATGCATATATGGTGTTTCCTGAAGCGGATTATTATCTGATCGTAACGAAGGACGGATACGAGACGCACAGAAGTGATACGATTTCTGTCGACTTCGACATTGTGAAATACGATGTGCCGATGAAGCCGATCAACACCGGCGGCGGACCAGGCCCTGTCAACCCAGCTCCAGAGCCGGAGAATCCAGGTCCTGTTAACCCAGCCCCAGAGCCGGAGAATCCAGGTCCTGTCAACCCAGTCCCAGAGCCGGAGAATCCAGGTCCTGTAAGCCCGACTCCAGAGTCGGAGAATCCAGGCCCAGTTAACCCGGCTCCAGAGCCAGTAAATCCAGACCCTGTCAGCCCTGTTCCTGACCAACCTGGCAACAATGGGACTAACAACGATGACAACGAAGTTGATAATGTCAGCGACTTAGCTGATCAGAGTGCGGGCAATGGAATTAACGAGCTGGACGATGCTCCGAAAACCGGAGACAACAGCGTATCGCCAATCTTCTATCTGGCTTTGGCGCTGATGTCCTTGATGACGATCGGGCTCTGTCTACTCGGTAACAAGAAGAAAACGCACATCCAGTGACCGGAAGGCGGTAAGAAAATGAGCAAAACCAAAAAAATTCTTATCGCCGTTTCTTTCCTTGTATTGGTATTTTCGCTCGTCAATTTTTCGCAAGCTCTCTTGCGGGATTATGTGGAGCAGCAGAAAATCGAAGAGCTGGCAACGGCTTGGGAGGAAGGGTCGGACAAAGGTGGAGGGGCTGCATCCCCCTCCGTTTTGTTCAATAAGGCGAATGAGCCGGTCATGCTTCCCGAATTTCGAGAGCTTTACGAGAGGAACTCGGACATCGTCGGCTGGCTGAAGATGGACGGTACCCGAATTGAGTACCCGGTCATGCAGAATCCACAGGATGCGGATTATTACCTCAATCATGATTTCGATAAAAAGGAAAACAAAGGCGGCCTCCCCTTTTTGGACGCGCATAGCCGGACCAATGGTTCGGACATTGTGCTGATTCATGGCCATCACATGAAAAGCGGCTGGATGTTTAAAGATTTAATGAAGTACAAGAACGAAAGCTTTTATAAAGAGCATGCCACGTTCCAGTTCAGCACGCTTTACGAAAAGGAAGAGTATGAGATTGTTGCCGTCATTCTGTCACAAGTTTATCGCAAATCGGACGACGTTTTTAAATACTACCAGATTGAGAATGTAAGTACGCCCGCCGAGTTCGATTCGTATGTTCACAACATCAAAAAACTCGCTCTTTATGACACGGGCGTAACAGCCCGGTATGGCGACAAGCTTATTGTACTGTCCACGTGCGAGTACTCGACCGAAAACGGCCGGTTAGCGGTGGTCGCCCGAAAGCGTTCATGACGATGCTGGAACATCAAGCTGCTTCATATCGCGTTCTCCCCTTGGAGGATGCGATTTTTTTTGCAAGAAGTTTTATTTCACGCCTCACCTTTATCCATTTGTGTCATTGGCTCTAAACCAATTTACAGTATCTCGAATTGTATCCTCAAGGGGTCTAAATGTAACCTCCAGGTTACGGACAGCCTTTTCTCCGCTTGTTCGCTTCATTTCCGTCATGACACGAAGCTCCTCTAATGACAGATCTGTTTCTTTATTTCGCAAGGCTGCTAATCGTTCATTGATCCAAGTTGACAGATAGACAATAGGAATCGGAAATTTTTTGGACGGTCCTTGAACTCCGGAAACGTTCTGAAGAATGGCAAACAATTCTTCTAAGTTCGTATAGTGACCAGAAATGATATACTGCTCGTTGCCAATAGGGGATTCGGCTGCTTTAATCATCGCATGCGCGACATCTCGGGCATCCACGACATCTATACCGGAAGGGAAGGACCCCGGTAACTTCCTGGCGAGAAAATTCAATACCAACCGGCCGCTGCCGGTTGGTGCGGAATCGCCGGGCCCGAACATCCATGCGGGTAAAAAGGTAACGACCGGAGTTCGGTGATCCTGTGAAAATTGTTCAATTTCCTGGTCGCCGATCACTTTGCTTTTCCCATATAAATTTAGTGCTTCATCCGGATTCATCCGGTCGCTTTCATCGCTAGGCATTCCGTCCTCACGTTTGCGAATCGTCGCGTTCGTGCTGGTATGGACAATTTTCCCTATACCGTATTTCTCGGCATATTCAAATAACCGAACGGTATGGGTCACATTGATTTTCTTTAAAAGGGTCCAGTGATCTCCCCTACGGAACGTCTCGCGAAAATAAGCGGCCGTATGGAAGAGAACATCGCAATCCTTTAGGTGATGCGCCCATGCTTCAATGTCCATCATATCCCCTGTAATAACCTCAACATTCAATCCGCCAAGTAACTTTTCAGCTTTTTTTGCCGTTCGGACAAGCGTCTTGACCTGATAACCATGATCCACAAGAAGCCGAACCAAATTACTGCCAAGTAATCCCGTACCTCCAGTCACAAAAGCCCGCATCGTACCTCTCCTCCTAATGTAAATTATTGGTTTGCACCAAATATACAACAAAAAATGAACTTAGTAAACTAAAAACACAAAATTAGTTAATTTAGTTCAAACTTAATCGATTTAGCCAGCTCACAATGGACGATATTGCAAGGCATATGGATATTAGTAAGCCAACCATGTATAAATACTTCTCTTCGAAAGGATTTCTACATGAGTAACAAATATCAACTCATTACGCCAATCTTTCTGGATACGGTAGATGATGCAATCATGGAGAAGAAAATCATGCAAGTCATTCATCAAATTTCATGAAGATTCGTAGAGGTAATTTTACATCATAAGGCAGGTTCAATTAAATGAACTTGTCTTTTTTTATATCGATAAAAATGAAAGAACCCTCCAAACCTGGAGAGTTCTTTTCTTTCGTGGAGTACCGATCCACTTATCCCTTCATGAATAATCTCAAAAACGCGGTCATGTCGACGGGGCTTCACAAGACGCTGAAGGCCCTGTTTTTGTCCTTTCCGCAAGCTTCGTAATCGACTCAATGTCTTGATCCGTTAATTGGTCAAGGAAATGTTTCCGTATTGCCTTGGAGACTATGGGACGGGCATCATCCAATGCCGATTTTCCGGCGGGAGTGATAACGACTTGAACACCACGATCCGTGTCTAATGGTTTCCTCATCACAAGTCTGCGTTTTTCCATTCGCGTCAGATGATGTGACAATCGACTCTTATCCCAGTTCATCGAGTCGGCCAATTCCTGTTGGCGAAGGCTTCCGTTCCCCAAAAGATCTAACCGATCCAATACCCCATAATCACCCTCTGATAGTCCTGTATGCTCAGACATCTCTTTTATTACCCGACCGAAAATGCTCTGAAAGGAGCCTTTCCACATATGCCATATTCGCATTTCTTCTTCGTTCAGCTCGTTCTTATCCATAGGAACATCATAGCATGGTTGACGTGTCAACCACAATGTGTTATCGTTGCTATGGTTGATACATCAACTTGTAAATTTTCGGTTTATATCAGGATACTGCTTGACCGCTTCTTACCAGCAACGGTTGGGCCAATCTTTCTCCAAGAAAGGAACATTTATTATGGAAATCAACATTAGTATGTCTGCTCCGGTCATCTCGGTGAAACCGGTAGTTCTATCAGCCCCAGGGCGCGGCGAGGATCTGCAAATGCGAGTGTCTGCGCCCGCCACAGGAAGTGAATTGCCTATTATTGTGTTCTCTCACGGCTTTGGCTGGTCGCTGGACGGCTACGGCCCATTGGCCGACTACTGGGCTGCTCACGGCTTCGTGGTCATTCAGCCCACTCATCTCGATTCGAGGACGCTGAACCTTCCTCCTGAAGATCCCCGTACGCCACGGATCTGGCGTTTCCGAGTCGAGGACCTGAAGCGCATCCTCGATCAGCTTGATGTTATCGAAGCTTCCGTTCCCGGTCTTAGTGGGCGCCTCGATCGGAGCCGCATCGCCGCTGCCGGACACTCCTGGGGAGGCCAGACGGCGAGCATGCTACTCGGCGCGCGAGTCCTCGATCACAACGGCGAGCCGGGAGAGGATATGTCCGACTCGCGCATCAAGGCGGGCGTGCTGCTTGCCACGACTGGCAAGGGTGGAGCTGACTTGAGTCCGTTCGCGGCAGAGCACTTCCCCTTCATGAATCCGAGCTTCGCGGAGATGAGCACGCCGACCCTCGTGGTGGCGGGGGACCATGACCAGTCCAGACTGTCCACTCGGGGGCCGGACTGGTTCACCGACCCGTACTTCCTGAGCCCGGGCCGCAAGAGCCTGCTCACTCTCTTCGGGGCGGAGCACTCGCTCGGCGGGATCTCCGGCTATAGCGTCGCGGAGACGACGGATGAGAGCCCGGAACGAGTTGGCTTGATCCAGCGGCTTACGTTGGCTTACCTTCGCAACGCGCTGGACATTGAAGATTCCAGCTGGCCGGCAGCTTGTGCAGCTCTGGAAGAGAGCGCCATCCCGCTGGGGCGTATTGAGTCCAAGTAAGGGAAGCAGAAAAATGAATGATGACAGCCTTTGCTAATTGCCAGTTGTTAGCAAAGGCTGTTTTTATTCTGGAGGATTGTCATAAGCTTGGACCATTCAAAATTAGGGCGTCGAAAAATTCTGGCAGAGCGTCACGATTTCACTTGAACCTTACGTAACGTAATGTTTTACAATAGAGATACCGGTACATAGCTAGCGCCAAAGAGTGGAGATGGTTCATGAAGAGACATTGGAAGGTCGGGGATCTCGCCAAGCTGACGGGGCTTACCGTCCGAACCCTGCGGTTTTATGATCAAATAGGGTTGTTCTCTCCGTCGGGGCAAACGGAATCCGGCCACAGGCTGTACAATGAATGGGACTTGTCGCGTTTGCACCAGATATTATCGCTTAAGGAGCTGGGATTATCTCTGGAAGAGATTAAATCGGCCTTAAATGGCGGGCAGATCAGTCCGCTTGAGATCGTGGAACTGCAGATCGACCAAATCAAAGAACAGATTAAACTGCAGCAGAAACTATTGGAGCAGCTAAGATACGTATCCAAGCTTATGCAAGGCAAGGCGGAATTAACGGTTGAAGATTTCACGAGCCTTCTGCAGGCGATGAAGATGAGATTTGAGAAACCGGTCATTGAGCGGCAAACGGGTTGGGAGCGACATTTGGATCTGTTGGGAGATTTTCTTGCCGAAGAGAATGGAATTTCGAAACATAAGGAGGAGAATGAATGAACGAACGATTCGTCAAGCATGGAACCTTCGTCGTAGAACGGATTTATGCGGCTACACCGGAGCGGGTATATCAAGCATGGGCCGACCCGATTGCTAAAGCCAAGTGGTTTTCGAAGCCGGAGGTCTTCGATTTCCAGGTTGGGGGACGGGAGTACAGCCGCGGCGGGCCGCCGGAAGGGCCGGTCTTTACCTTCGATGCCAGCTACCAGGAGCTTGTTCCAGAGCAGCGTATTGTCTATACGTACACATTGGATTCAGGTGACGTACGTGTCTCCGTCTCGATCACAACGGTCGAGCTTATCAAGGTGGAGGGTGGTACGAAGTTGATTTACACAGAGCAGGGTGCATTCTTTGACGGACACGATACGCCAGAAATACGGGAACACGGGACTAACATCATGTTGGACACACTGGGCAAGGTAGTAGAAGTGGAGGTAGGAACATGACCATAGGTGAGAATGAGCTTATTGCTTCCCGCGAGTACGATGTCCCGCAGGAGCTTGTGTATCGGGCATGGACAACCCCTGATTTATTAGCAAAATGGTGGGGGCCCAAAGGCTTCAGCAATACGTTTCACGAGTGCGATATGAGGACGGGAGGTACGTGGAAATTCACCATGCACGGACCGGATGGCGTGGATTATCCCAACCATAATGTCTTTGTTGAGTTCGTGCCGACGGAGCGGGTCGTGATTGATCATCTAAACGTTCACGAATTTCGGGTGACGGCTACCTTCGAGGTCTTCGATGGCCGGACCAGAGTCACCTTCCGTCAACGTTTCAAGAAACAAGAGGATTTTGAAAAAGCTAAGCCCATCTGCGTAGAAGCGAATGAACAGCAGCTTGACCGACTTGGCAAGGTGCTGGCGGAATTGGCCGACTAGCTTTGTAATTTGATATCGGCATTGACCGAAATGACTGCTGCCTAGTTGATGACTCTAAAATGGTCGCCGTTCACGATCCCTGTCGGGGAATCGGACGGCGATTTTTGTTTTAGTAACGGAAGACGGCGGTAGAGATCTGTAGCGCCTATCAAGGCAGATCTTCTGTTGCTGATTTCTCCGTCAAGCTGAGCCGTGAGCATAACCGAAATTGAATGCTCTCGCTTAAAGCCGGGCTTCGAAGAGTCTATATAACCGATATTAGCCGGATATCGAAACCTTCAGTCTCTACTTGTTAAAATATATTCACTTAGTTTGGTAAGAAATGTTGACCATCTCGCTTGAAATTCGGGGTCAGTCGACTCGACTCCAGTAATGATGTTGGCAATATTGCTGAAGATAATGGGATACGTCGTTAGAGCGGTTAACGCCAGTGCTAGAAGTTCAGGCTCAAGCTCTTGCGGTACAACCCCCTTTTTCTTTTGATCCTTCCAATAAGCAGCATAGGATTGAAGGGCGACCTCTCCGCCTTTATTCCAGGACGTCGGCTCTGCCCGCAGCTCAAGTGCTTCCCAGGCAGTGAACTTAATAAAATCCGCTCTCACCTGGTTATTGACCCTGTATCGATGCTCGGCAATATGGAGCGGATTATCTGGAATCTGAGAGACCCACTCAGGCTCACCGGTCGCCGAATCAGTCAAAACGGCTTCGAGTAATTCCGCTTTTCCTTTGAAGTAATGATAGATCAGCTGCTTCTTCACCCCGGCGTTTTCTGCAATCGACTCGATACGCGACCCTTTAAACCCCTTGTCGAAAAACTCCCTTCTTGCAGCCTCGAGAATTTTCTTCTGCGTGCGTTCCGCATTGCGTATTTCACCCATTTTGGCTGTACCTCCATAAGCAATCTAATAATATTATCGTAATCGCTTACTGAATTGATGTCAAATTTAACTTAACAAATATAAAATTGTACTTGACGAAAATAAAGTTGTATTTTACCATTTGTTCAGTAAGCAGAATTTTTTTCCAATCAAAGGAGGATACCTGCATGGCCGTAATGTCGATCATTCTTCAAAGCTTGTTGGTTTTGTACTATGTTTTTTCAGGTTTTGCCAAGGTCGTAGGGGCTAAATACTGGGTTGAAATTTTCAGCAATCTGAAGATACCCCAATGGTTTCGTATCGTTACGGGTTTGGTCCAGTTAGTTGGAGCTGCTGTACTCGTTGTTGGTTATTGGAATGCGGATGCGATAGTTTGGGGCGGCATTTGGCTTGGAATTACGATGCTGGTGGCGTTACTTGCGCATATAAGGGTCAAAGATGCGATTGGCAAAACGATGACGCCCGTTGTGTTTCTTGTGTTGATCATCATCCTAACCATCCTGAATGCGGACGTGATCGTGAGCTGATTTTCTTCCACGGGATATGAGCAAGTTGAAGACCCCATGATACAAATCCAAGTCGGTCCTGAAATAGAGACTGAATGACTTCTGAAAAGGCCGTCCCTCAAGGATGGCTTTTGTAACTTCGCGCAATGGCCAGTTCCTTTCTTTATTGTTCGCCGACCTGAAAATTCAGGTGAAAAGTAGGTAGACTCAGGACAAACGATCTCTATAATGGAATAAGAGACATATGTTGCGAGGGGAAAAGGTGAGACGATTTGAAAGCAAATCGGATGGAAGCATTCAGCGATGGCGTGTTAGCCATTATTATTACGATCATGGTGCTGGAATTCAAAGTGCCGGAAGGCCATGACTGGCATGCGCTAGTCGAGCTTGGCCCCAAAATAATTAGTTATATTTTCAGTTTCGTCTATGTCGGCATCTACTGGAACAATCATCATCACCTGCTGCATATGGTTCGAACGATGAACGGAAGGTTGATGTGGCTCAACTTGCTGCTGCTATTCTGGCTATCCCTTGTGCCTTTCACGACAGCTTGGATGGGGGAAAGCCATTTTGCGCCTACACCGACGGCGCTGTACGGTATCATTCTATTCCTAGCTGCGCTCTCGTACTGGCTGCTTCAGCGCATGATTATGAACCAGCATTCGGGCGATTCCTCATTCGTTGGAACGATGGGTAAAAATCGGAAGGGGAAACTCTCTCCTTTACTCTACTTGACGGCGGCCTTGACCGCATATGTGAGTGTTTGGATATCCGGCTTCTTTTTCGTACTTGTTGCCGTAATCTGGTTCATGCCCGATAAGCGAATCGAGCATGCCCTGAGAAGCCAATAAGAAAGACTCTTCGATTCTCGCATGCGGGCGGGCTTCGAAGAGCTTTTTTTGGTTTATAGCGTTTGCTTTTGTTCGATCCTGGTTTTGCTTTTCATCGGCATGAATAATGTGATAACTAACGCGATGACGGCCAGGATCATCATGAAGGAATAGGCGTCGCTTGCCCCTAAAATGGAAGTAAGGGATTTAAGGAGCTCAGCAGTCGTTGTAGGATTGTTCTGCATCACATCAGCTGCATGGCCGGTTGCTTGCACGGTATAAATCGTGATCACAACGGCAGTACCAATGGCGCCGGCTATTTGGCGAACGGTATTGTTCACCGCGGTACCGTGCGTACCGAGGTGTTTGGGCAGCGCATTGAGTCCGGCCGTATTGAGCGGCATGGTAATGAAGCTTAATCCGATCCGCAGGCCAATGGTGCGAATCATCAAATACATATACGTGGTCGATTCAGATAAATCTGTTACCGCCCACATGGATGGAATAATAAACAGCAAACCAATGATGAACAGCGGCCTCGCACCGAAACGGTCGTATAACCTGCCGGTGACGGGTGACATCAGCGCATTGACAACCGCACCCGGCAATAAGAGCAGTCCTGCTTCGAATGCTGTAAAACCGCGACCATCCTGCAGATAAATAGGCAGTAAGATCATGTCCGCGTACATCAACATCGTGACTAACACGTTAATAAGGGACGTTAACGTAAAGATTTTGTTTTTGAAGACAGACAGGTTCAATAGGGGATCATCGGACCTGACTTGTCGTATACAGAATATGGCCGTTACCACGATCCCAATGCCTAAGGACAAGATGACCATGGCATCGTCCCAGCCCTTACTGCCTGCACTACTGAAACCGTATAAAATAAAGCCGAATCCGACGGTTGATAGAAGAACGCTTCCCATATCAAGCTTCGACCTTGCCGTTTCGGAAACATTGACCAAATACTTGAATGCCAATGCGATGACCATGATGACAAGCGGAATGAGACCGATAAATAACCACCGCCAAGAGTGGTATTCGACAATAAATCCCGCTAGCGTCGGCCCAATGGCCGGAGCGAAAATCATGGCCAGTCCCAGCAGCCCCATAGCGCTGCCGCGTTTTTCAACGGGAAAGATGGCGAGCACAACACTCATCATGAGGGGCATCACGATTCCTGCACCGGCTGCTTGGACCATCCGTCCTAACAAGAGCACAACAAAGCTTGGCGCCGCCGCGCAGATGACTGAACCGATCAATAAAAACGACATGGCGCTTATAAATAATTGCCGCGTGGTAAAGCGTTTCATTAAATAGGCCGTAATCGGGATCAATATCCCGTTGACCAGCATAAATCCCGTTGAGATCCATTGAACGGTGGCTGCCGTGACATCAAATACATCCATTAGATTGCTTAAGGCGACATTTAACAGCGTTTGATTGAGCGTGGATAAGAAACAACCAAGGATTAAGATGGTTAGTAATATCCCTTTATTTATGTTCTTTATGTCTTCTTGCATGGCTGCGGTCCTCTCTTCATTGCTTTTTCGACACAGTGTCAATAAAATATATCTTAACAGCATTGAAGCGTGATTCCCATTTACAATTCTGCTGAAACTGTCGACTAAACGACAGTATGGGAAGATCGGTCGATGAAGTGCCAAATAAACGATAATCGAGGGATGACATGCCTGAACATAAAAGAGTGGATCCACGAGCCGTTCGCTCCAAAAAGCTGCTGAAACAGGCCGTTTTTTCATTACTGGCCGACAATCTGGAAGTCTCTCAATTGACCGTCCAAAAAATTGCAACCCGCGCAGAGCTAAATCGCGCCACGTTTTATTTGCATTATGAGGATATTAATGATTTGCTGCGCCAGATCGTGCATGAGATCTTTGACGACCTGTCCATGAAAGTCGAGCCGCTATTACAAGTGAAGAGCAGAAACGAGCGGGAGCAGCTAATTACATTTTTAAATTATTTTTATGAATACCGGAAAATTTTCGCCGTGTTGGTTGAGCATACGGGCTTCAAAACCCACTTGTCGAACCTATTGAAAAACACGATAGAACAACGCAGAGACGCAAGAAACATCCATTCCACAAGTCGGGTTGCCTCCGTTGATATTGTGGCCTCATCACTTCTGGGGATTATTATGTGGTGGATTAAGGATGGTACCGAGCATAGCGCAGAATACATTGCCGATCAGATTACCTTGATGTATAGAAGAAAGTATTTGTAACCGATGAGGCGCAAGAGGTAAAGCTTGGAACGTTAGAACCAACGTGCATTCATTGCAAATATTCCCAGTTCTCTATATCATGGACGTATCGTATGTAAAAGCCTATAAAAGGAGATACATCCGCGGAACTGCACTGGGAAATCATCGAAAAATATTAGTGACAGCCAGTTTAGATATCCTGGCCGGGAGGAGAAGAACATGCATACATGGGAAAGCTTAATGAAGCAATTAGAGCAGCTGGGCATTGACGGACAAGGGACCTTGCTGGTCCATTCTTCCATGAAGAGCATGGGGCAGGTCGAAGGCGGCGCGGACACGGTCCTCGATGCGCTGACAGCGTATATGAAAGAGGGGCTGCTGGTGCTGCCCACCCACACGTGGTCTTATATCAATGCGGATAATCCGAAATTTTACGTAGACCAATCTCCATCCTGCGTCGGAATCCTGCCGGAGCTTTTTCGCAAACGTCCGGATGTGGTGCGTTCGCTGCACCCCACGCATTCCGTGGCGGCACTGGGCCAGGATGCCATCCCGTTCACAAACGACGACCATCGTTTCGACACGCCATGCGCTAGAGGATCCGCTTGGGGCAAGCTGCTTGACCGCAAGGCGACGATTTTGTTAGTGGGTGTCGATTTAAAACGCAACACCTTTATTCATGGAGTCGAGGAGTGGGTGGACATCCCGGGCAGGTTAACGGATGGCCATGAGAAGCTGTACACGGTTTTACCGGATGGAACGGAAATCCCGGTGCCTTCCCGCAGACATTGCGGGTTGTCGTGGTCGGAGCATTTTTGGAAGGTCGATGAGGTCCTGGAAAGTCGGGGCGCGATGCATAAGGGGCATCTTGGCGATGCCGTCGTCCGGGTATGCGATGCGGCCGCGGTGGCGGATGTCATAACGGAAATGCTCAAGGACAATCCGGACTTGTTCTCGGATAATCAACCCTTGGACCATACCATGCATAACGTTTAGACGAGGACTTTCATCGTATGTGACTGCGATGGATGGGAAGATGGATGTTAAGAATAAACCAGCCGTCTTGTAACGCTGCATCCATTTTCCCGTTCATCTTCTCAACTAACTGTTTAGACAGATAAAGGCCGATCCCGCTGGATTCCGTGTTCGTTCTGCTGGCGACCTGACCGAATATACGCGCGGGAAGTTTTTACATTAGGTGACAGGTGGGCATAATGGAACCATTGCATGCGATAGAAAGGAAGAAATGGCATGTCTACGGAAACGAACCATCCCTGTGTCATTTTGCCAGAAGAGCAAGCACCCGAAGATATGCAGCAATGCGAACGCTGCGAATTGTGCAGACAGCGGAATCGCGTCATCTGGGGGGAAGGCAATCCGCAAGGCTCGCTGATGATGATCCTGGATAATCCGGGAGCCCGGGAGGATCGGGAGGGTAACCCGTTCTTGTGCGGGACCCGGGAAACCCTCCAACTCGGCATGAGGGAAGCGGGCATGGATATCCACTCGGTTTACGTCACCTATTTGCTGAAACGCCGGCCAACCCGTGCTTATGATAAGCCTGCAACCCGAGCGGCATGCCTTCCGCATTTGCAGTCGCAGCTCCTTCAGAAGCAGCCGCTCGTATTGTTTGGCTTTGGCAATGTCGTAGTCGAAGGATTATTCCCGCAGAAGGAGAATGCCACCGTCAAGGAGTTGCGGGGGAGCTGGCATGAATTTGAAGGAATCCCGATTGGCTTTACCTATCATCCGCTGGCCGTTAGAAGAAGCCCCAATTTGCTAAGATTCTTTGTCGAGGATTTGAAAGGTTTGATGGCGAAGTGGGAGGAGAGAGCAGGGAGGGAGACATAAGAAGGAGCGAACGCATCCGGCGTTCGCTCCTTTTGCTGCAGTTTATTTCATCAAGGTCTCCATAAAATGCTCCCTCAGCGATTACAAATAAATCCTCCGCGCTTCCTCATTAAAGAACGCAATCACGTTGGTATAATCAGCAATCTCGATCCGGTGATGCCGCAGGATCTTCTGCATAAAAATAGCATCCGTAAAAAGGGAATTAATCATTCTCTCGCACCATACCGGCGTATCTTTAAAATAATCCACCAAATGATGAATTTGCTCAAACTCAAAATAAAGGACATAACAGGTATAATTCTGAAGCAGCATACGGAAGCAATGATCACGGTAAGGGGTGGAGCGAGCGTCCGAGAGGAAATCGCTCATGATCCCGAATAGCGTCGTTTTATCCACCGAATGCATGTGCATAAAACCATCAACGTCATTGATCAGCCGCAATAGGGCCTCTAATCCTTCTTCCGGTGGCATCTCCAGCTTGGCCGATTTGCCCTCGATGGACCTTAACAGCTCCAGCGTAAGATGTTTGCATGCCTGGATTTCAGGGGGATCGATGAATACTTGATCTGCATACTTGTCGAGATGCTCGCTGTAGTAATCGTGATATGCAGTTACATAATGCTCAACATGAATGTTGGTTTTGGTATGGATCAAATCCTGCCCGCGGAATGAAAAGGCGTAGAGGGTCTCCTCATTAACCGGGTGCGCGTATAGGTAGAAAAAGAAGAAAAAGTCTCTTAATTGCAGCCTCTGTTCCTCGTTCAAGCCGGTGACACCGTTCAATTGAGACAACTGAAAGAAACCATAGCTCTTCATGAAATCATTCATGGCATTGTACGGGTTGATCTTGGCTATGGACGTCGTTGCATTGATCGTAAACAGCAGATAATAGAATACCAATTCATCATAGACGTCCAGCTGTTTAAAAGAGTCGGACAGCACAGGCTTCCAGTCCGGACTCGCAACATAATGGGCGTCCCTCGGCTGCAATTCATGCGTCCACTCCACAAAAGCCTCATCGTTACGCTCGGCAAAGAATAATGCAGCGCCACCGTCCTCAAGAAGGCCGTATTCAAAGCCGCCTATCGGAGTGGACGGTAATCCTCTATTGAATTTCAGATTGAGATATTCGTTATATAGGAATTGAAGTTTCATCGGTCATATCCTCGGTTCGTAAAGGTTTCATTCATCAGGAACACGGCAGTAGCTAACACGGATCCTTAATAGATATTCAACATCCAGCAGGGCATTCCTCTAGTTTCGCGGCAGGTGGACGTTATCTAAGCAGCGACATGCCAAGCCTTCTTTCATAAACGACGGATCCTCGAAAACCTGCGATACGGTTCTGCGCGTTCTCTTCAGCAAAACCTCTTGTTTGCCTCTGGATCTCCTATGCGGGCAACTTGAAGGATTCGGCACATCCACTCCCATGCCTAGCGACTCTACAACACGTTCGGTGGGGACGAACGGAATCCAGCCTGCCGTTTCCGGCACAGCCCATCTATGCCGTCCCGGTACAGCAGCGCTCGTTCACAGAGCTGCAGAATGCAATTGCCGGGTTTACGGAAACGGTGTACACTGGGGGCCGAAGTGACCATTATAGAACAGGGTGTGTTACATATTTTCAGACTGCGCCAATTTTATTTAAACCATCTGAAGCGAAAGATGTTCAACAAAATCGTCGTGCTGTATTCGGCCGTCATGATCGTGCTGTTCGCGATTGCGGCGACCTTGGTCTATCAATATCAAACGCAGCGCATACTCCGTGAGCAGACGGATGCGAATCTCAAATCCGCGCATGTCCTGAATATCTATTTGAGCCGGCAGTATGAGAGCATCCAGAATATATTCCAGCAGATTTACGGCGACGCCACGCTGAGCGACGAGCTGATCTATTTTTTGAACAACGAATATGAGAGTTACCTCAAATACCGCCTGGATTTGTACACCAAGACGGGGGAGCAGCGTTTGCGGTCCTTCAATACCCTGCTGAAGAATTACCTGGAGCAGGAGCCCAGCGCCAAAAGCGTGTCCATCTACAGTTATCCGAACGATTTTTATATGCACATCAGCCGGACCAACCAGCAGCTGAATAATGAATCCGGTTCCAAAAGCAAATGGGAGAACTGGTTCGCCCGCCGGGAGCAGCACAGCTGGGATACCATGCCGCTAAACGAGCTTTCAGGTTCAGCCGCAGGCTCCGGTGCAAGGTCCTATTCCTATTCGCGAGAGCTGAAGGACCCTTGGACCCTGGAACGGGTAGGCATGTTGAACGTGGAGTTCGACGCCCGGCAAATATCGACCTGGCTCGAGAGCAGAGCTTCGGTCAAAGGCCGGATCATGGTGTTGAACGCCCAGGGAACCGTGATTTACGACTCGGAGGATGTGTATTACGGTCAAACCTATCCCTACCACTTGGAACCGGAAAAAGCCGGAGACTGGGTGGAGCTGGACGAACCCTCCAAGGTGAACATGTTGAATGTCGGGAATGCGGGCTTGTCGGTGGTGGGTATCGTGTCGAAATCCTCGATCGAGGAGAATACGGAGAGTTTGAGGACCGGACTGATCCTGGTCACGCTTGTATTTATGGCGGCCAGCTTTGCAATTACGTTCACGATCGTTCGAAAATTCTCCAAAAAAGTGCAGCGGATCATCCGCTCGATGAACCGCATCGGCGAAGGCGATCTGTCGACGCGCATCCAGATGTCCGGCGAAGACGAGCTGCAGCAAATTTCCCGCCGGTTCAACGACATGGGCGACCGTTTGGAGCAGTACATCGATAAGATGTACACCTCGGAAATCAAGCAAAAAAACGCGGAGCTGGTTGCCCTGCAGTCGCAGATCAATCCCCATTTTTTATACAATACGCTGGAATCCATTCGCATGAAGGCGTATTTCGTGGGAGCGAAGGAAGTGGGCCAAATGATATACAGCCTGTCGGTCATGTTCAAGAACATGGTGAAGAAGAGCACGATGGTTACCGTTGAAGAGGAGATCGATATGTGCTCGGTTTACCTCGACTTGTTCCGCATCCGCTATGAAGGGCGGCTGGAGACGGAAATTGAGGTCGACCCGGAAATCCAAAACCTTAGCATTATCAAGCTGCTCATCCAGCCCATCGTGGAAAACTATATCGTTCACGGATTCCGTCCGCTTGAGGACAACAATAAAATTTCTGTCCGGGCCCACGGGGCAGAGGACCGGGTCGTGATTACCGTCTCAGACAATGGAACGGGCATACCGGAGGAAAAGCTGATCCAGATCCGCCAGACGCTGGACAAGGTTCTCCAGCCTCCCGACAAGGGCTACCGGTCGATCGGGCTGATGAACGTGCATGAACGGATCGTTCTGAATTACGGAAGTGATTACGGCGTGACCATCCGCAGCACGGAGGGGCAGGGAACGGAGGTCCGCATGGAAATACCGAAGCTTCGCAAGGGGGAGACGACATGAGGAGCGTATTTTTTGTTGATGATGAGCCTTTGATTGCTCAGGGATTGGCCACGATTGTGGATTGGCAGGAATACGATCTGCACGTGTCCGGTTCGGCCAACGATGGGCTGCAGGCGCTAGAGAAATTGAAGGAAGAGCCTGTGGATCTGCTGATCACGGATATTATGATGCCAAGAATGAACGGACTCGAGCTCATTAAGAAGGTGAAAGCCATGCATCCCCGCACCAAGTTCATTGTGCTTAGCGGGTATGAGGAATTCGAATATGTGAAGATAGGGATTACGCTCGGCATCCAAAATTACATTTTGAAGCCGATCAACATCGAGGAGCTGGAAGCAACGATCAAGCATATCCGGGGCGATTGGGAACGCGAGGAGCTGAAGCGGTTTCGCTCCGAGGAGGATTGGAAGGTTCTCCGCAGCAATATTTTGCAGCGATGGGTGAACGGCGAAATCAAAAGCTCGGAGCTCAAGCAAAGAGCCGAGCTTCTCGGCATTCCGCTGCATTATCCGTCATACCAGGTTAACGTGCTGCGGCTCATATCCGACGAGCGCTCGGTATCCCAGCTCTTCCGCCTGACCAGCCTGGCGGATGAATGCTGCCAAGCTCTTTCGGAGGAGCTTGGGGGAGATCATGAGGTCATTTGTTTTCCCGATGCGGATGACGACATCGTTGTTTTGACGGCCTCGATGAAGGAGCGGAAGGATGCTGCGCGGGAAGGGATGAGAGGAGCCATGGCCAAGCTGCGGCAGTTGACCGGCTTGCGCATGTGGTGCGCCGAAGGTCATGCGGCTGTCCATGATTTTAAAGATATTCAGGAGAGCTACAGGCTAGCGAAAGGCCACTTCAACGCCCGCCTGATTGCAGGAGATGAAGAGACCTTATACCATCCGCCTGCGGAACCGGAGTCCGATCCGGCATCTTCGCCGTCGGTTCGCCCCGATGCCTTCGCGAAGCTGCTGATCGAAGGCGATGTTTCGTCCTTGCAGGCCTACATCGAATCCGTTCTTGACGGCGGCAGCGGGGCGCAGACGGTACCCAGGGGAGCCTGCATGAATGCGGCTGTCCAATTGATGATAGCGGCAAAGGATGTGGAGAAAAGCCCCGACTACAGCGAGGTGTTCACGCCAATGCACCGGATTAATACGCTCCAGGGGCTCCGAAGCCATGTATGGCGCATTGTCGAGCGCAGCCTCCAGCGCCTGCAGGAAGCGGAACAGGGGTACAGCCCCCATGTATCGTTCCTTGTCGAGCAGGTGCAGCACCATTATCCGGAAGAGCTATCCTTGAAGACGCTGAGCCAGCGGCTGCAGATGCATCCGAATTATTTGGGGCAGCTCTTTCAGCAGGAGGTCGGCGCAAGCTTTTCGGATTATTTGAACCATTACCGCATCGAGAAAGCGACGCAGCTCCTGCTGCATACCGATCAGAAGACGGCGGATATCGCTTTCAGCGTAGGTTACACGGACAGCTCGTACTTTTACAGGCAGTTCAAAAAATATACGGGCGTATCTCCAACCGAGATGAGGTCCATGTATCGGATCTAACACCAACGTTTCTCTTTGCGACAGGCTCAAGGCGAATCCGCTTTGGCCTGTTTTTCTTGTTGTTTGTGAAGGATTCTTTAATTTATCCATACCGTTCTAGTATTTTTCAACTTGAGGGCGGTAGCGCTTACTTGGCACAATAAAAGTAGTTAAAGGACGAGTGAGAAGATAACGGCCGGCTCTTGGATAAAGCCGCATTGACAACGATCATGGGACATTTTAAAGCTTCGGTCGCATCACTTGCATTTAACAGGGAAGAGGAGGAGTGCCCATGTCGGGGTTCATCAAAAAGGTTATACGCAACCGGTTCATGCTGCTGATGATACTGCCCGGAACCATTTGGTTTCTGATCTTTGCATACTTGCCCATGTTCGGCACCGTGCTCGCTTTTAAGGATTTCCGCATCAGCCCGGACGGTTTCTTCGCCAGCGTGTTCAACAGCGAATGGGTAGGATTCAAAAACTTCGAGTATCTGTTTACGACCAATGATGCCTATATCATTACGAGAAATACGATTCTTTATAACCTCGCCTTTATCATTCTGGGCCTGGTCATTGCGGTCGGGTTTGCGATCATGCTGAGCGAGCTTGTCAACAAGCGGACGGCCAAGGTATATCAGACCGGTATGTTTCTGCCGCATTTTTTGTCGTGGGTCATCATCAGTTATTTTGCGTTCACCTTTCTGAGCGTGGACAAAGGAACGCTGAACCAAATCATTACCTATTTCGGAGGAGAGCCGATCAGCTGGTATTCGGAAGCGAAGTATTGGCCCTTCATCATCATTTTTGTCGGCATCTGGAAAGGCGTAGGCTACAACAGCGTTATTTATCTTGCGGCTATCACAGGGATCGACAAGTCTTATTATGAAGCGGCCGTCATCGACGGCGCCAGCAAGTGGAAGCAGGTGCGGTACATCACCATTCCGCTGCTGAAGCCGCTCATGATCATCCTGACCATACTGGCGATCGGCGGCATCTTCCGTTCCGATTTCGGATTGTTCTACCAGCTTCCGAAGGATTCGGGCGCGCTGTACCCGGTTACGAACGTCATCGATACCTTCGTCTACCGCGGTCTGATCAACATGGGAGACATCGGCATGAGCACGGCAGCGGGCTTGTACCAATCGTTTGTCGGACTGGTTCTGATTCTGGTTGCCAATTATATCGTTCGAAAAATCGAAAAAGATCATGCGATCTTCTAATCCGAGGGAGGTGTAACTTCAATGTCGCAGCTATCAACGCAAACCGCCCGCCAGTCGGCCAAGCGTTCAAGGAAGAGAGACTATAATGCCATCTCCCCTTTGTGGAATACGATTTTCAATATCGTGATCGGGCTCTTCTCGTTCTCCTGTATCTTTCCGTTCCTATTTGTTATCATTATTTCCCTGACGGACGAACAGACGCTGGTCCTGGAAGGCTTTAGGCTGCTGCCGAGCCAGTTCAGCACGGCCGCGTACGAGTATATTTTCAAAACGGGAAGCGAATTGCTGTCCTCATTCGGCTTGACGCTCCTGGTCACGGTGCTGGGAACGCTGGTGAGTCTGGCGCTGGTTACGACCTATGCGTATGCCTTGTCCCGCCGAAACTTTGAATTTAGAGGGTTTTTCAGCTTTCTGGCGTTCTTCACCATGTTGTTCTCGGGCGGCATGGTACCGGGTTATATCGTGATGACCCAGTTCCTGCATCTGCAGAACACGATCTGGGCGCTGATCTTTCCGCTATCCTTGAGCGCGTTCTCCATCATCGTCATGAGGACCTTTTTTCAAACGACGATTCCGGATGAGATTATCGAGTCCGCCAAAATCGATGGCGCCGGCGAATTTCTGACCTTTATCCGTATCGTCCTGCCGGTCTCGCTGCCGGGGATCGCCACCATCGGCTTGTTCAGCTCATTGGGCTACTGGAACGACTGGTTTAACGCCTTGCTGTACTACAACAATCCGCAGGCGACGCCACCGCTGCAGTTCATGCTCATGCAGATCGAGAAGAACATGGACTTCCTGACGAAGAATGCGCAGAATATCGGCTCGTTCGATGTGGCCGCCGGCCTGCCGACGGAGACGGTAAGGATGGCGATGGTCGTATTGGCCACGCTGCCGATCGTCATGGCGTATCCGTTCTTCCAGCGGTATTTTGTCCAGGGTCTGACCGTAGGCTCGGTCAAAGGATAATTTCATAAGGTTGAACCCGCAAGCGCACACTGCCGGAGAAATCCGGCTTTCATGTCCCGGGTGTGTAAGCGGTATCAATATAGCAATAACCATTAAGTGACACAGGGGGAAAAACTCATGTTTAAGAAGAAGATTTCTTTACTGTCCCTTGCTCTCGTGCTTCTGCTGACCGTTGTACTGTCGGCCTGCGGCAGCAAGGAAGGCGGCAGTAAGCCAAGTGAACCAGCGAAGGAAGAGGCGGCTGTCCAAAGCGACGGCACCATTGATGCCTCCAAACTGGATCCGGTCAAACTGAAAATGTACATGATCGGGCCAAATCAGAAAGACCTGCCTATGGTTCAAGAGGAAATCAATAAATATTTGACGGAAAAAATCAATGCAACGATCGAAATCAGCATGATCGACTGGGGCGATTACAGCCAGCGGATGCAGGTGATTACGAGCTCCGGCGAGAATTACGACATCGCCTTCACCAGCTCGTGGGCGTTCGATTACCTTCCAAATGCGGCAAAAGGCGCGTTTAAGCCGTTGAACGAACTGCTCGATCAGTACGGAAAAGGCATTAAGGAAGTACTGGATCCCCGTTTCCTGGAAGGAACGAAGGTTAACGGCGTCAACTATGGCATCCCGGCCAACAAGGAACTGGCACAGCAATTTGTATGGCGCTTCAACAAAAAGTATCTGGATAAGTACAACCTGGACATTTCCAAGGTGACCACGCTTGAAGATCTGGAACCGCTTCTCAAAACGATTAAAGAGAACGAGCCTGCGGAAATTACGCCGCTTGCCGTACCGAAAGGCTTTAAACCGTACATGCCGTTTGACTACCCGCTCGGCGATGAAATTCCGATCGGCATGTATCTGGACACCGAGGACTTTAAATTCGTGAATTTGCTGGATTCGCCTGAATTGAAATCGGCGCTGACGACCATGCGCAAATACTATAAAGCGGGCTATGTGCGTGAGGACATTGCAACGCTGGACGGCATCGACAACATCAAAACCGGCAAATGGCTCGTGGACCGCGAAATTACGCAGCCATACGCAGAGCTTGGCTGGTCCAGAAACGCGGGCTATGACATCGTGACCAGACCGATGCATGATCCTGTCATTTACACCAGCTCCGCAGCAGGTTCGATGATGGCCATTTCTTCTTACTCCAAAAATTCGGAGCGGGCGATGATGTTCCTGAACCTGCTGAACACGGACGTGAAACTCCGGAACATGATTCAATACGGCTTGGAAGGAACGCACTACAAGAAGCTTGAAGAGCCGTATATCGAGGATATGCCTGCCATGCAGGAGAACTATGCGATGCCTGGTTTCGCGCTCGGCAACATGTTCCTGACGTACCTTCACGAAGGCGAGCCGAAGGACAAATGGGAAGCATTCGAGAAATTTAATACCTCTGCCGTAGTGGCGCCTACGTTCGGCTTTAATTTCGACACGGCTCCGGTCAAAACGGAGGTCGCGGCCATCACGAACGTAGCCAAGGAATTTATTCCGGCGCTGTACACCGGCTCCGTCGATCCTGAAGAATATCTGCCGAAGGCTAAACAAAAGTTCCAGGATGCCGGCATCGACAAAGTGATCGCCGAAGCTCAAAAGCAGTTCGATGAGTGGAAGGCTCAAAACAAGTAATCCGTAAAGGGTATGAAGGGTAGAAGCGGCTGTTCCTTACGGCCGTTTCTCTCTGTCCTTTCTTTCTTCACCGAAAAAGGTTCCAATGTGCGTAAGCGAAATGATCTTCGAATAATAGGAGGTTTTCCCATGAAACGAATCAAACCGGATTATTACGCAAGAACCCAGTGGAAGCGCAGAATGGCGGCATGGATGAGCACGGCTTTGCTTGCCGCATCCCTGACGGGCTTTGCCGGAGAAGCCGAAGCGGCCCAGCCGGATTCGTCGTATTGGTATCCGAACACGCTGCTGGAATGGTCGCCGTCCAAGGACAAGGATGCCCGTTTTAACCGGGGAACGGTGAAGCTGGAGGATCAGCGCATCCAAGGAAGCAAAGTAAACGGCAACGCCAAGGAAGAAGTAAAGGTGCTATCGATCGCTTCCATGTATCCGAGCACAAGCGGAGCTCCTTCGCAGGGCTCGGAGAAGTTCCATACCTATACGTTCAGCAATTGGCAGTACATCGACAAGCTGGTCATGTGGGGCGGCTCCGCAGGCGAAGGATTAATCGTTCCGCCAAGCAGCGACGTCATCGATGCGGCCCATAAGAATGGGGTTCCTGTTTTTGGAACCGTTTTCTTGCCGCAAACCGAGCACGGAGGCAAAATCCAGTGGCTGCATGATCTGTTAAAGCAGCGGGAGGACGGTTCTTTCCCGGTTGCGGATAAGCTGATCGAGGTAGCGACGTACTACGGATTCGACGGCTGGTTCATCAATCAGGAAACGCAGGGCGGAACGCCGGAAGATGCGGCCAAGATGGCTGAGTTTCTGACTTACTTGCAGCAGAACCAAGGACCCGGCATGGAAGTGATCTGGTACGATTCCATGATCAAGGAGGGACCGGTGAAGTGGCAGGGGGCCCTGACGGATAAGAACGAAATGTTCTTCCAACAGGGAAATCAGCGGGTTTCCGACAACATGTTCATCGATTTCCGCTGGCAGTTCAAAGACGAGAAGAACGGCCAATACGATTACATTACTCCGTTCTTGAACTCCCCGGCCAAAGCGGCGGAGCTTGGCCGCAGTCCGTATGATCTATATGCCGGCATCGACGTGGAGGCGAAGGGCTACGAAGGCAGGTTCAATTGGCCGGTTCTGTTCCCGGACGGGAAGAAAGCCACGACCTCCCTGGGCATTTACCGTCCGGATTGGGCGTACAACAGCTCCGAAACCCATGAGGAGTACATGAATAAGGAGCAGATTTTCTGGGTGGGACCCGGAATGAATCCAGCGAACACGTCACAGCCTGCAGGGACCGATCCGCTTGCCTGGAGAGGGATTGCCCATGATGTCGTTGCAAAAACCGTGCTGACCGACTCCGAATTCGTCACCCATTTCAATACGGGCAACGGCCATTTGTTTGCGGTGGACGGCAAAGTGATGCGAAGCCGCGATTGGAGCAACCGGAGCCTGCAGGATATTTTGCCGACCTGGCGATGGATCGCGGAGACTAACGGCAAAGGCGAGGCCCTGAAACCGGGATTTGATTTCGGCAAATCCTACTACGGCGGCAGCTCGCTTCAAGTGGCGGGTGCCGTAAGCAAAGGCTCCTCCACCCATCTCAAGCTGTATAAGGCGAATATCCCGGTGGAAGCGACCACGGAAGTATCACTCGTGTATGCCGACAATGCCAAGGACGCCAAGGTGAAGATCGGCTTGGCATTCTCCGATGCGCCGGATCGGTACGAATTTTTCGAGCCTGGCAAGTGGACCGCCACGGGCGCGAATCAGGATTGGAAGCAGGGAAGCGTCAAGCTGAACAAGTATAAAGGCCGCACGATTGCCGGAATCTCGCTTCAATTCGAGTCCGCGGCGGATCAGGCGGATTATCGGGCCAACATCGGCCGCCTGGCGGTTACGCAGGTGAACGACAAGGCGAAGAAACCGCACGCGGTAACCGATTTGAAGGTTATCGAGAATGATTTCCGCGATGGAATATATGGTGATGCGCGCTTGTCGTGGGAAGCGCCGAAACAGAATGAAGACGTACTGTACTATCAGGTTTATCGCATCCTTCCGGACGGCAAGTACGAACTGATGGGCATGACGGGAAATACCGTTTATTACGTACCGGAAATGAAGCGTTCGCTTAAGGAGGAGGCAACCGAAATGGTTGTGATTCCGGTAAACCGCCACTACCAGCAAGGAAAGGCGGCATCCGCCAGCTTCGACTGGCCGGAATATCCGAAGCCGACGGCAGCCTTCAAGGCGGATAAAACCCTGATTGCGCCGGGAGAAACGGTGCAATTCACGGATCTTTCCTCGGAAGTGACGGAGTCCTGGAGCTGGAGCTTCCCTGGCGGGCAGCCGGCGTCCAGTACGGACCAGCATCCTAAAGTGACCTATCCCGAGGAAGGAACGTACGAGGTCACGCTGACCGCTAAAAATAGCGTTGGCGAGGATCGGATCCAGAAGAAGCTCATCACGGTAACCCGGGAAGCCGAGAACGGCGTCGGCAACCTTGCTCTTGGCAAAAGCGCGTCCGCATCCAGCTTCGTGAACGAGAAGGAAGCGCCGCCATTTGCAGTGGACGGCAATGCCGCCACCAAATGGTGTGCCGTCGGAGACGGGCCGCACTGGCTGACGGTAGACTTGGGAGCCGAGCACAAGGTCAGCGAATTCGTGATCAAGCACGCGGAAGCCGGAGGCGAGCCTGCCGCGTTCAACACGCGGGCTTTCTCCATTCAAGTAAGCTCGGACGGCAAGGAGTGGAAGGATGCCGTCTCGGTCAAAGACAACACGCAAGGGATCAGCAGCCATGCCATCGAACTTACCTCCGCACGGTACGTGCGTCTTCAGATCGAGAAGGCGACACAGGGCGGGGACACGGCTGCACGGATTTACGATGTTGAAGTGCTGGGCTTGAAATAGTACGGATGACTAGAAAGAGTGTTTCCCTTCATGGGGGAACACTCTTTTTTGGTTATTTATATCGTCCCGATCCGTCATAGAAGCGCCGTTTAGGCCCCTGAGCCAGCGTGTCGTGTATAGATTTTGTATAGATAGGGTTGTTAATCTTATGTAGGACAGTATATGGATGCTGCGCAAATGACACAAGCTGAGGACGGCATTGATGGCAAGAATGCTGAAAGTGACCGGTCTGACCGATAAATAATGAGTAGAACAAACAACCATTGATGGCATGGCAGTCATCAATGGTTGTTCTTTCATTTGGGTTTGCAATTGTAAATAATGGAGCTATGCTTACATTAAAGTGGATTAGGAGAGGAATATCTTTGGCAAAGAGCCTACCAAGTCACCAAATAAAAAAGAGCCACATTTTATGGTTAATAGGATTACTCATAGTGATTCTATCGAGCATGCGCATGCTGTGGGTGGAAGTGTTCCCTGATCAACAGCAGGTGACGATAAATAAGGGGCATCTCGATTTGCGGGAATGGGATGCCGAAGAAGGCGGCATTCTGTTGCTTGACGGAGAGTGGGAGTTTTATCCCATGCAGTGGCTGCTGGATGGGAGCGGGCAGGATGCATCAGGCGGGCCGAAGCCGAAGCTGATTGCGGTTCCGGGGGGATGGAATCAAGCTCTGCATGGTAATGGCAAAGCGTCTCCATATGGATTTGCTTCCTATCGCCTGCGTATTCTAGTGAATCCCGAGGAGAAGCTGAATTATAGCATTCGCGTGCCTAGCGTACGTTCGTCATCCGAATTATATGTCAATGGACGTTTGCTTGCCAAATCCGGGCGGGTGGCGGACACGAAGGAAGCCTATACCGCGAAGAACCTGCCGTATACTACAAGCTTTACGGCGGACGGCAACGGCGTCATCGAATTAGTGATTCAGGCGGCCAATTATGTGGATAGCCGAAGCAGCGGCATAGCCAGATCCATTAAATTGGGTTCAGAGGAAGCCGTGGCCAAAGAAATGAAACTCTCGGTTTCGATGCAAACACTGGGAGCCGTTATCTTCCTTATGCATTCCGTTTATGCACTCATTTTATTTTTACTGGGGAATAGGGAAAAGAGGCTGCTGTATTTTTCCTTGCTGACCCTCTGCGTAACCCTTTCGAGCATATTGAGCACGGATGAGAAGCTGTTCCATCAATTCATATACATCAGCAGCGATTGGGATTTTCGGTTGTCCAACGCCGCCTTTATGATTGGATGCTATGCGTTGCTGGAATGCACGAATCATCGCGAACTCTCTTATTGGAACAGGGTTCATCCCGTTTATGCCGCCACGATCTTAGGAACAGCCGGCATTACCTTGTTCTTGGCTCCGTCTCAGGTGATCATGCTTTTCCCGGTTTATTTGCTGTTGGGCTGCGTAACGGCCGTCATCACGATTATTGCAATCACCAAAACCATAATGAAGGGCATTAAAGACCATTTGCTGTTGCTTTTTTCCATGGTTGCGTTGGTCCATCATTTCCTGTGGGCGTTGTTCTTGCGGGAAAGCGCCTTAAGTGTTGCCCATTATCCGTTTGACCTGATCCTTTCGATGGGATGCTTGGCCGCTGTATGGTTTAAGGGTTATTTCAAGATGCATGCGAACACGAAAGAGATTGCCGCAACCTTGCAAAGAGTGAATGACCATAAGGATCAATTCCTGGCGAACACGTCCCATGAATTCAAAAATCCGCTGCACAGCATGCTTAACATGTCGCAATCCGTGTTGAACCGGGAACGGCCTTTGCTGCAGGACAGGAGTGTGAAAGAGCTTGAAACGATTCTGACCGTCGGACGTCGTCTAACACTAATATTAAACGATTTGATGGACGTCATGAGTCTGCGGGATGGCAATCCAAGGCTGCAGAAAAAAGCCGTATCGATCCAGCCCATCGTGACGGGGGTGATGGATATGCTGCAATTTAACGCGGAAGTGAAGTCGGTCAGCATCGTCAATCAGATCCCGGAGGATTTCCCTCCCGTCTTGGCGGACGAGAACCGGATGATTCAAGTCGTGTTCAATCTGCTGCATAATGCCGTAAAATATACGAATGAAGGGTATATTTCGATTCAAGCTTTTACAGAGGATGACAGAGCTTATATCGCAATTGCCGACACGGGGATCGGAATGGATGAAGCCATGCTGAGGCGCTTGTTCCTTCCGTATGAGCAGGTGAGCGCCAGCGAGACCATGATCGAAGGCGGCTTTGGGTTAGGTCTAAGCATTAGCAAGCAGCTTATTGAGCTTCATCGGGGTACGCTTGAGGTGGCCTCCGTTCCAGGGGAGGGCTCGATATTTACGTTTTCGTTAAAGCTGGCAGGGCTCGAAACAGAGGAAGAGCAGCATGATTCGAACTCTAACGGACCGCCAACATTGCCGACCATGCCGATGCAGGATACCATTGGGGCCGGTTTGCAAAAAGAGGAGATCTTCCCGCCAGCCGCGATACAAGGAGCTTTGCCCGAAAGGAGAAGTAACCGACCGCTATTGCTCATCGTTGACGACGATCCCGTCAACCTTCAGGTGCTTGAAGCCATACTGCCGCCGGACGAATACGAGGTGACGATGGCAACAAGCGGTAAAGAAGCGTTGGCTGTACTGGATGCGAAGGAGTGGGATTTGGTCATCTCCGATATTATGATGCCGCAGATGTCCGGGTATGAGCTGACGCGGAGGATTCGCGAGCGGTTTACGCTCACGGAGCTCCCTGTGCTGCTGCTTACTGCAAGAAGCCAACCGAAAGACATCCAAAGCGGGTTTCTGGCGGGGGCTAACGATTATGTGACCAAGCCGGTGGAGGCCTTGGAAATCAGGTCGAGGATTGAGGCCTTAACGACGATTAAACAAACGGTCCGGGAGCAGCTCCGACTGGAAGCGGCATGGCTGCAAGCGCAAATCCAGCCTCATTTTTTATTCAATGCTTTAAATGCGGTGACGGCCCTAAGCGACGTTGATTTGGACAAGATGCGGAATCTGCTTGAGGAGTTCAGCAACTTTCTGAGATATAAATTCAGATTCCAAGACACGGCTGGACTTGTACCGATCGAGGAGGAGCTGAGCCTGGTGCGCTCGTATCTTTATATCGAGCAGGTTCGGTTTGAAGATCGGCTGCAGGTGGTTTGGGAGGTAGACGACTGCGGAGCCTTGCAAATTCCGTTCCTTTCGATCCAGCCCTTGGTCGAAAATGCGATAAGGCATGGCGTCATGAAGCGCACTTATGGGGGAACCGTACATATTCGAATTTCCGTCCATGCCACGCATGCCGAGATAATCGTTCAGGACGATGGGATCGGGATGGATGAAGCTCAATTGCAGCGAATCCTAGAGAGAACAGCAAATCATCAGTCCGGGGTCGGATTGATCAATACGGACCAGCGATTAAAACGGCACTTCGGAACAGGGCTTCATATTCAGAGCAGGTTAGGCGAAGGAACCCGGGTTACTTTTCATGCACGCATCTAAACCTCGGGATAAAACGATATCAGGCGGTGAGATGAATGGAGAGATTGAAAAACAGCGGATTTTATAAACTAAAATTTTTAATAACGCCGGAAGAATTCAACCAAATGTTGGCACGCTTTGAGCAAAAACAGGCCAAATTTCATCGTACGAACCATGCCATGATCCAGCATGATCTAGATCAGGTGACTGAGGCGTATCGTACCTATTATCAGTATTATACGGCGCAGGACCGGCCCGATTACCACCCTTTCTTTGTCTATTCTATTTCGATTGCTGAGGGGGATGAAAGCTCCGGATTCTTTGTCAGAAATGAAGGTGTCTCATTCCCCTACCGGGGTCAGTGGGCAGAAGATGAATTACCCTATATCTTGCTCTCCCTTCCAAAGGGAATTCGAATCGATGCAGAGGATGAACGAGGAAAGTATTATCTGTATGAGGATATTCGGGGACACCGGCCGTTGACGTATGTTTTTTTCGAAGAAATGGCAGCATCCATGAAAAAAATGACCAAGCCGCTTCGATTCTCGGTACAAGCCGCAAACGCTATGCAAGAGCAGAAGCCGGCTGTTCGCATAAGTCAACAAGCGGTGAATGATCTGATTGACTCGTGGGTCGTTAAGAAATATGGGCTGGTTATGAACAACTAGAGGGACATGTCAGGCACGTATAGAGCGTAAGGCAATCTAGCCTTCCAGAAACACCCGGTCCGGATACTTCACTTCCGGGTATTCCTCCGAGGGACCGGTTAGAAGCTTACTCTCCATTCCGCGCAAATGCTGATTAAAGAATTCCAGCACGTAGCGGTTGACGATTTCGGCTCCCCTAGATCCATTCATGCTTCCGGTCATGCCGGTCAGGCGGGTAAGCGGAGAGTACAGCTGAAGATCGGTGAAATTATAGTGTCCTGCACCTTCGATATAAAGGGTCCGTCCTAGTCCCTGTTGAGATAAGCGATCCATCAGCTTCAGTTCCAATTCCCGATTCGCCAGAATCATGTCGAATTGTTCTCGCGTTAACCCCAGTGCTTGGAGCTCGGCTTCCGTAGCCGGGGTTTGGCGATACTTCGCCTGCTGTTCGTTCACCTTCATAAAATCCTCCGATTCCATGAACATAAACGGTTTCTCCATGTCGTCCCGGTCCTTCGTTATGAATAGCGTTCCGTCCATATTCACGCCGGCTTTGATCCGCGGGTTGGAATAAACGGCTTCAAAGGCTGCAGCCCCGCCGAAGGAATGGCCCATCATGCCGATGTTGTCCAGATCTAAGGCTCCTTTAAACTTGCTGGCGACGGCGCCTGATTGAAGCCTCTCCAACTGATCCGTGACAAAGGCGATATCCTCATTCCACACCTTCAAAATAGTGCGGCTGTCCTCGAATAATCGCTCCTGGGATTGTTCCGTAAGAAAACCGGTTACGCGCCCATCGGTAAATGCGGTGGCGGCCGTGCTGTACGTATGATCGATGGCAAATACGATATAGCCGTGGCTGGCAAGATGTTCGGCCTGGGACGAATGCAAAATTCTGCCGACCCCCATGCCGTGCGACAACAGCACCACCGGATACGGATTCTTCGCCAGCCGCAAACCGGCATGGCCGTTAGCGTTGGCCCGGCTGTATTTCCAATAGTCTAACGCGGCCGCGGGAAGGCCCAGATAGTCGGAATATGCTTGCATATAGGTGTGAAAGAGCCTTTTATCCTTCGGAAACAACGTAGCTTTCTCGGCGCCTTGGCCAGACGCTGCGGCCGGATACCATACCTGAACGATAAGCTCACGTTTGTCGCCTTTTTGTTCGGTAAACGTTTCTTCCCGGTCCGCATCAACGAAATGGAGCGTATCCGTTCCCACCCTGAACTCGCCCGAGGGCGTCGGTAAATGGAAAACCGGCAGCAGTGCCGATAAGGCAGCCGATCCGCCCAGCAAAACGACCGAAAGGCCCCATATCGTGTACCGCAGCGGTTTCTTGACCGTTCGGCGTCTGAACAGAACCAACACAAAGAGCAACGCGGTGACGATGTAGGCCGGAATCATCTGCCACCTGTATCCCTCGACCAGCAGCTGCACGGCGAACAGCAAACCGCCAGCGATGCCGACGATCGCGCCAGCCTTCCGATTTATTGTGTTACGGCTCAACAGTATTATCAGCATCGCAACGCAGGCTGCAACCCACAACATTTCCAGAACTCTCATACGCACGCTCGCTCCTTGTTATCGCAATTATTTGTATGATAACGGATCAAGGTTAAAACGAGCGGATGGTTTCGTTTAAAAAAGGTTTAAATCCGTGCTGTCCTATGTAGGATTCTCCGGTGTCGGTACCGGAGGCTCGCGCTTTTTGCCGAACCTGCATGTTTCTACATATCGGCATCTTTCGGCTCGAGCAGTGCCAGCAGCTCCGAAATGGAGTCGGCATGCTGATCGCTGCTGTTCATGATCGCTCGGAAAACATGAGCCGCTTCCTGCAGCAGCACATAACTGAAGTAATAATAACTGATGAAGATTTCCGCTTCATAACCGGGGGGTTCCTCTTCTTCCCATCGCAAATCGTCTTCTTCGTCGTCTTCCGGCCATAAGTATCTTTCGTCCAGCAGCTTATCCATCGTTTCAACCGTTTGTGCCGAATCCATATATTCCACGGTTATGGCTGAAGCTACGGATAAGTATAATTCCATTTCTTCTGAAGAGACCTGCTCCGGTTTCTGTTTGGCAAGCTCCCGCAGGAGCATAAGCAGGGCCCATGGCGTCGTCTGCCACAGGGTGCCTTGGTGCTCGATCAGGCTGGCCAATTCTTTATATTGTCGTGTTTCCAATAGCCGAGGAATATCCGTGCCTCTTCCATAGGCTGTCGTCAACCGCTGCCACGGCACGCTGGCTGTCGTATGGGTCAAAGCGTTCATCTCCTTCACCTCCTACATATGTATCCCGGGGAGTTTACAGCCACCCTTTATCTTCCGCGATCGTGACGGCCTGCTGCCGGGAATCCGCCTCCAGCTTCTGGATGGCGGAGGACAGGTAGTTGCGCACGGTTCCCCTTGTCAGAAACAAGGCTTTGCTGATGTCGCCGGTAGTCATGCCTTCCTTGGTTAACCGGAGCATTTCGATTTCCCGTTCGCTGAGCGGATTCTCCTCCTTCATGAAGAGCGCGGCCGCCAAGTCGGTGCTCACGACCCGCTCGCCCTTCATGACCCGCCGGATGGCCTCAATCAAGAAATCGATGGGCTCGTCCTTTAACAGATAACCCTCCACCTGCGCATCCATCGCTTTTTGCAAATAACCGGGACGTGCGAAGGTCGTGACGATCACGATTTTGCAGGATAGGCCTGCTTGACGTATGGACTCGGCCAATTCCAGGCCGTTAATATGAGGCATCTCGATGTCGAGCAGGCACACGTCCGGCTGATGCTGCCGAATCGCGTCCCAGGCGCGCTGCCCGTCCGGCACCTCGGCCACCACCTCGATGTCGTCTTCGAAATTGAGCAGTGAGGCGAATGCGCCGCGAAGCATTTGCTGATCTTCTGCAATGACGATTCGAATCATGATGCGTCCTCCTTTTCATGCCGGCGAAGCGGGAGTTTCAGGTACACCTTGGTGCCCCCCTGAGGCAACGGGTCGATGGCGGAGGACCCGCCCAGCGTCTTCATCCGCTCCATGATCGACGGAAGGCCGTTTCCGCCGGCGTTCCCCGCAAGACCCACGCCGTCATCCGCGATATGGATCCCGAAGGCATGATCCTTCGTTTCCAGTTTGACGGTGCACCGCTCGGCCCGGCTATGCTTAATAATATTGGTCATGGCTTCCCGGACGCAGAGCGCCAGCATCGTTTCTTCCACGCTGGATAACAGTGGAGGCTTCTCCGGATTCTCGATGCTCAGCGATATTCCTGCCGTATGCAGCAGCTTGGCCGAATGCTCCAGCTCGCTTGCCAGCGAGATGAACTTCATATCGGATACCAGCTCCCTTACCTGCTTGAGGGCGGTTCTGGAGGTATCCAGAATCTCGCCTAACTCCCGTTTGGCCTGGCTCGGATCCTTATCCACCCATTTCGTTGCCAGCTCGCTCTTCATTTTGATCATCATGAGGGTCTGCCCCAAGGTATCGTGGAGATCCCTGGCGATTCGCTGCCGCTCCTCCTGCTGGATATACTTTGCGATCTGCTCGTTGGCTTCATCCAGCTCCCCCTGCAGGCTTTTTGCTTTCTCCTTGATGTAGATGACGATCGGATATACCGACTGTATGATCATGATCGGAAGGTAAATGGCATTGGACGTTTCGAGCAGCGGCTCCTTTCGGAAAACGAACACGAGCAGGAATGATAGGGCAATGGCCGCACAGCCGATGGCGATATGTACCTTGGACTTGGACCGGCCCAGCAAATCGGCAAAAATGATCCCGAACAGCAGGGTGCTCGGCCCCGTATACACCCCGAGTACGCCTACAGCGAACAGGCCCGCCAGCACGGCAGCCAGCAGCCAGCCGCCCCGACGCCATAATGCGACATAGAATGAAACAAGGAACAGCAGGAGCAGCAAAAGGCTGCCCCACAGTCCCAGCGCCGTATCCGAACGAAACACCTGGTAGCATAAGAATACGGTCAGTATGATATCGATGAGCAAATAACTTTTGATCTGATCCCTCGGGTACAACTTATAGAACATATCAAGCCTCCAATTTCGGCTATCTTGATTCGAAGAAACCTATCGCCTGTTTGCGGGCGGTCTCCATGGGCCCCAGCTTAAAGCGGCGGAGCCATAGGGACGCCATGCCCAGCAGAAATGCGGAGATAACCAGCCAGATGGCGATAGTGGCCGCTGAATTCAGCTTGCCGGCAAGCCCCAACCCCCAGCCGTAAAAGATGGTGGATGCGATGATGTTCTGGAGTACATAGCAGCTCAGTGACATTTTTCCGACGTTCTCTAGGCGGCACCATAGCCATTCCCATTTCGTATATTGTATCATTCTCGCAATGATTGCTATATACCCCATAGACATAAGTGGAGCGAATAAATAGCGCACCGGTAGATCGAAAGAGCCGCCGGGAACGAATATGAGCAGGTTGAGCGGCACGCCGACATATATACCCAGCTTGAATAGCCTTTTTCGCAGCCTTTTGCCGTTGTCGTCCGGGGCGAATACGCCTGAGCGCATAAAGCGAACCCCTAGCAGGAACAGAAACACGTTCGTCGGGATGACGAGGATGGCCTCCGCTCGCAACGGGAGGAAATTCGCCAGCCGGTACCGGACCTGCTCGATCCAAGTGCCTTCCTGATAGAGAGCAGCGACATCGTCAAAGCTGCCCAGCGATACGCTGGCCCCGCTTGCCAGCATGAGTCCCGCAAGGGCCAGGATCGCGATGGCAAAGATACTGCCGATTACATTCATCGTGCGGGCGATGAGCCGGTCGCCGCCCTTTACGATAAAGGCTGCAATGATGGCGGTAATCCCGTAACTCATCAAGATGTCATACTCCATGACTAATATAAAATGCAGCAGGCCTTCGAGGATTAAAAACAAAACGGCCCATAAATAAACGCCAGGCCACGGCTTTCCTTTGCGCTTGGCCTGCCGGTACTTCATTTCCAGACCGACCCCGAACATGATCGTCAGCAGTCCGAGCAGCTTCCCGTTTACCAGAAACAAGACGATCATCCGGAGAAGATCGTCCGCTCCCCACCAGCCGGAGTGATCAAAGGTGGTAATGTAGCGTAGATCCCCCGCATGTGCGAAGATCCAAATATTCGTCCCGAGCGTTCCCAGGATCGCGAAGCCCCGCAAAATATCCAGCAGGCGAATTCTGCCCGTACGTTGTTCCATTCTTCCATTCCTTCTTTCTTCTAGGTTCTCTTGTCTTTTTATTGTAGGTACGATCTCCCTGGCGCAACATTCACACCTGTAAAGAGATCCGTATGACACGTGTCATAAAAGCAGGGAGAACGAACGGAAGAAGTCGGATGGGGTTCTCGTCATGGCTTGAAAATTGTGGAATAATAGAATAAAACAGGAGGAGTGATCATGTACATCGTATCGGGACCGAGGCCGCTGTCGGATGGCCAAAGTCAAGTGCTTGGAAGAGAGGAAGAGGGGGTTTATCCGCCGGGCTACGTCCGGTTTATGCAGCGATTCGGCGAAGGGACTTACTGCGGGTGGATGAATGTCCAGCAGCCGGATAGGGAGGTGCTGCGGCCTTTTGCCGAGTACGGGTTATGGGAGCATGACGATGACAGTCCCATTACGGAGCCGCAGATTGCAGAGTGTATCGCTATAGGCACAACGGTGGACGGTGATTTTCTGGCGGTGCATCCCCAGACGGCTCAGTTGCTCTGGCTTCCTCGGCATGCGGACCATATACAGGCAATCTTGCTGCAGTCACGGGAGCGGAACGATGAAGGCCTGTACGCCGCGGTGCTGGATGAAATATACCGTCAGGTGTATGGAAGCAGCCAAGAGGGAGTCGTCTATTACGAACCGTGGACGGGTACGCGGAGCCATCTCTTTTTGCGTTTGCCGCCAGGGGAGGATCAGCCTTCGCTGACCGAGCTGGCCGGTATGTGTCAAGCGTCCTTTTCGCCGGATCTGTGCGTGGAAAACGAATATACATGCAGCTTGTTCTACCGGGAACTGGGCGGATATGTACGATTCAATTATGCTTATCAGCAAGAGGTAGCCGTCTTCTATGAACAGGATGCAGGGCAGGCATTTGCCGTTATAGAGGCATGGCTCCTGTCGAAAGGGTGCGAAAGGGTATCATAACGCTTAGATCCATATCGGTACTCATCAAGTGGGGAACTGCGTTTAAGATAAGGGGGACATGGGATGAAGCTGGCTTTTTCGCTGGATGCACACGGAACGTGCGTAGGTCAATTAAGGGACGAGCTGCTGCCGTTAGGGGAACTGGCTGCCGCCTGGAAGTTTCCGTTCGATATCTTTGTTGTATTTCGCGTTTTGCCGGAAAGTTATGGCCGAAAAACATCCAGACGTTTTGATAGCAGGGATCATACCCTCGACTTGGATATCAGTTTAAGTTATGAGCAGTACCAACGAATGTCCAAACACGAGCAGCGCGAGGCACTGGGGAGTTATCTCTACGACTATCTGTCGGAGTCCGTTGCTGAATATAAAAAGCACGCAGATGCGGAGACCCAAAAACAGCTTCTGGACCGGGTGAAAGAATGGATGCTCGAACACGGTTGGCTGCATGGAAAAATCCATCAGGCACGGGAGCTTCTGGCGCAGGACATCGACCTCTATGAAATCAGCCGAACGCTGCAAATGCCACTGGAAGAAGCGGAATATATGTATCTCCGCATGAATGGACATGAGCCTGCAGACGTTCATCCCGATAACATCGCAGCAGGAAAAGCCCAGCCATATTCTTTGTAGGCGCCTAAGGAGCGAAGCTGTTCGTGTGATAGGAGCGTATCAAGCGGCAGGGCTAGAGCTGTCCCAAATCTCGAACTGCCGTCTCCAAGATCAGCCGCGTATCCTCTTTAGGCTTGTCATTCAAATGCTCCCCGATGTAAGGGACAGCCGTTTCGCCGAGCTCAATCAGCCAATTATTGAAATAAGGAAGAAGCATACATACACAGGATTTACGCAGGGAGGAATATCGATGATCGTTCTGAAAGATATCGGCAAATTCGAGGAATTACCGGAGATTGCGATGCACATCTACCAAGGGAACATTCCGGCTTTGCAGGAGGCAATAACCGCTGGCTGGGATATCGAGGAGGGCATCGTATTAAGCAGATATACGACGTTAAGCCCGCTCGATCTGGCGTTGGTCTCGCAGCGAACGGATGTGGTGAAGCTGCTGGTCGAGCACGGCGTTAACCTGAATGTCCATCATAATCCGGCTTTTTTGCGAGCGGTGCGGTACGGCAAGGAAGATATCGTTCGTTATATCGCAGCGCAGGGCGCCGAGCTGGATAAACTCAATCAAACCGGGTCAGGCGCATATGCACAGGCCTATTACGGCAACAAAAAAAACATCCCGCTCATTCATGAGCTGGGATTGGATCTCAAGCTGCATGGCAGCGCGGTGCTGCGCCAAGCCGTGTCGGACCATGATTATAAGACACTCGATTATCTACTCGATCATGGGGCGGACATCAATTATAATCAGCCCGATATGGTCTATCCTTATCAAGCGACTCCGCTAACCGTGGCCACGCGGATGGGGAATCAGCGCATGGTCAAGCATCTGATTGAGCGCGGCGCTGACGTGACGTTGGCGGAAAAGGACGGCGAGCGGCCGTATACGATTGCGGTCGGCAATAAGGATACCGTCCTGGCCGACTACTTGAAATCGCTGGAGCCGGCCGAGTTTCATAGCTTAGAGAACAAGAAGTATGCGCTGAAAAAGTATAAATTGACCGATGAATTGGTCCGTTTTCTGACAGGAGACCAGCTGCGGCTTAAGCTGCCGGAGAATGAATATGAAATCGGGTATATCGATTTCTTCACCCTGACAGATACGATCGAGATGAAAGTCGGCCGACAAAAGTTTCTGCGCCTGTCAGCCGACATTGACAATTACTCCGATCTGCAGCTCGTATGGAATCCGAAGAAAAAGGGCCTGATTGGCTGTTACGATGTGGAGCATCAGACGTATGCCGATCTATGCAGCTTTACCGAGTTCCTTGCGCAGCCTGAATCGTACCTCATCCGTTTTCTTGAGGGAGAGCTGTAATCGAGAATTCAGGGTCAAGGTATATAGGCGCCTACGACCTCGAATTTCAACTCATTGTCTATGGTCATATGCTTTACTTCGATGATATTGCCTCGTTGGAACGTGGGGATGCTTATGATCGGGATAACGGTTCTTACGACGGTATGGATCGTCTCGCCATCCGGTTTGGTGACGCTTAGGTCCAGCAACACTTCGGGTTGATCGTCAACCTGCACATTCGTTTGCCGGATCGAGTTGATCTGTGCTTGAGCGGGCGTACCGTTCGCGAGAATCGCCTTGCGCTGCACGTTTCGGATGTTGTTCGCCCGTAATTCCTTGGTGAATTTCGCGATGAAGAAGGACGGCGTGATCAGTGAGAAAATGACGATGATCACAATAAGGGTCGTCAATGGCTGCACCTCGCTTTCCAATCATGATCGGGAATTCGAAAATCGTACGGCTTCCATTTTAAGTTTATTTTAGCAAAAAAGATAAGTCTAGGGGTTTCGCTTTTTTTTTGTTCTAGTCCATTTCTGCAGGACTGGCTATTAAGCCGAAATCACTTGGCATTGCATGAACTAAATCAGCAGGAGGAAAGGGTCCTTTAACCGGATTCATATCATATGTATGGAAAATTACGCGAATATTTTAGCTGAGCGCAAGGACTGTATACTGTATGAGGCCGGTCGAGGTCCATCTACAGGACAAAGTACGGGCTGGATCGGCGGCAATGCCCCGGCCTATTTCGACGACAAAGCGGATGCCATTCAAGAAGGTGACCTGGGCTATTACTTCTATTTAAGTCTTATTCATCCTTTCAAGCCTGCATCTATGATCTCTATTTTCATCCCTAATGACTATGAGAAATACGTAGAGCACAATCAATATCCTGATTGCTCTATCAAGGTAATGGAGCACCCAATGACTGGCGAGAGCTTGAGCGATCATTTTGCGCACCCGGACCTGATCAAGCATCTTATTTCGCATCGAGAGACATGCAGCGACCTCCATTCGATGGATCAGTCTTTCCTGATCAAATTCGGCGGGAGCCCGAGACTGGTCCAAGACGAAGCTTATTATTCGGCCAAGCTGAGGGAGGAAGGATTCTCCTTTTTGTTTCAGGTGGACGAAGATGGGTATCCCGAGACACTGCTCCGAGAGGACAGCAGTTATCCTTTTGGCTTTGGAGCTCTGTATATTTACGCCAAAATCACCACGAATGACGTTCAGGACCCGGTAGCGGGCTTCTGGCAGTTCTCATGAAAATGAATAACACTAACCAAGGAAGCGATTGCCGGGACTGCGGCGGTCGCTTTTTCATCATGATGAAGAGTGAAATCATTCCTCATTTTCCAAAGTCGTAATACTTTCGCCCTGTTGGCCGGCTGCAAGGTATGGGATGATGGGTTCATCAAAGATTTGAGGTCATGGACTTTGAACCTTTGGCCTTCAGGCTATTGCGATCCTTCCTTCTACTTCATTTGGCGAACCTAGGGTCGCAGCTTTCCTGAGGGAGTTTGTTTCAAGAGAGGAGGCGTCCAGGCTATCATATTCCTTCCTTCTATAATTCTTTCAATGACATTAGGGATATGGCTTTCCTGGACTCTTGATATGATGAACTCGATTTATTTACGAAGAGCGAACAAATTGATGGTTGATGCAGAGAATGAATCGGATCGTCTCCCAAAAGCTTATCTGGCGACGGCCGTGAAGAATATCGAGCAGCTTGGGTATACGTTCTCGTATCCATTGCTGAACGCCGTGCGAGCCTTATCCAAAGAGCAGTTCGAAGCGCTTTATCAACCGCTGATTGACGATTTACGGGTGATGGTAGGCGCGCATGTAAAATATGTGCCGATGTATCCCGCGTTCCCGCTGCAGGTGATGGAGGAGGACGATGCGGAGCTGTACCTGAATGCCATCTATCATGATCTGACTTGGGATTTGCCTGCATATGAGCATGAAGAGAGACCTCCGCTGCAGGATGACATCAACCTGAAAACCATTGATCTGGGAAGCAGGGCGGATTTCTATGCCATGATACGCCAGCTGATCCAAGCTAAAGGCTCCATCTCCCCAACGGATAAAGGGGATATTGAGGCCGTTATTGAGCTTGTCGACCCCGAGGAACTGGATGTCATTCTCCCTTCCGAGATTCCGTTCAAGGAGAATGCGGGATTCGTGGCAGCTGCGTTAATGAAGCATGACAAGGGGAACGTCGAGCGGATCGGGCGTTATTTCAAAACCGCAACCGATGTCCTTCGTCTAGCGGTGGCTTGGTCAGGCGGAGATGTCAGCCTGGCGGAAGCCACCCGGTTTCGCAAATTTAAGCGGCGCGAAAGACGGCTGCTGCTGGGGTTGCTGGAACGCTGTCATCCGATAACGGAGGATATGCTCAGATTTAAGGACCGCTGGATTCGTTTGGGCGAAATCCTCCATCCTTCCGAATATAAGCACCGGTATAAACGCTGCGAGGAAGCCTTTGATATTTTGCGGAATCACAAGCCCTTTACCACCTATAACGGGAGTGTCGAGCTTGCATTTCAGTACGGCCAGGTCTGGAATTTGATCGATTTGTTGATGCAGCGTCCGGGCGAGTTTGCCCGCAGATTGGATCAGTTGCTGCGTTCCACCGAACATACGGAGTATGTCGTTCTGGCGTTTGGCGAGGTGGCGAATCAAGTATCGACGCCGGTCTTGCTGCAAGTGAAGAATCATTTTGCCCGCCGCCGCCAGCCTCAAGAGCTGCGCGTCTTTTTCCCGAAAGGAAATGTGGCTAAAGCCTTTGCCGTACCCCATACGCTTCCGGAGATCGATGAAGCGGCATGCCGAGATATCGTGCAGGTATGCGAGCAGGCGTTGATCCAGCGGTTCGCCGCGCTGCCGCCCTTGGGGAAGGCCTATGTCGATAAGCGATTGAAGGACTATCATGTGCCGTTCTCGCAGAGATCGGCAAGCAAAGCCCTGCATACGTTGGTTCGGGGAAGCCGGGTGCCGATGGCGGAAGGGGATACCATCCGTTTCTTCAGCTGGTGGAAGGAAGGACGCGTGAACGGAGAGCCTACGGGCCGCGTGGATATTGACCTGTCCGCCGTCATGTATGATCACGACTGGCAGTACGTCGAGCATATTTCTTATACGAATCTGCGGTCCTCCCATTACAGGGCCGTGCACAGCGGGGATATCGTGTCAGCTCCTCAAGGAGCATGCGAATTCATTGATCTGCATATTCCAACCATCGTCCAATACGGCGGACGTTATATTGTGGCGACTCTTCATTCGTATACAAATCAACCGTACTGCAACCTGCCGGAGTGCTTCGTGGGCTGGATGATGCGGAAGAAACCCGGTTCCGGTGAAATATTCGAGCCCTCGACGGTGGCAAATAAAATCGATGTCGCCGCCGATACGCAGATCGCTATTCCCGTTATCTTGGATTTGGTGGAGCGTACGGTCATCTGGACCGATCTGTCCCTAACCAGACATCCACACTACTACAACAATGTAGAGGGGAATCAGAAGGGGATGGTCTTGATGGGCAAAGCCATGACAGCCCTGCGGAAGCCCGATCTGTATGATCTGTTCATGCTGCATGCCAAGGCAAGAGGAGAGTCCGTAGATCATGCGGAACAGGCGGAAACGATCTTCTCGGTGGAACATGGGGTGACCCCGTTCGATATCGAGCATATTATGGCGGATTATGTTGTGTAAGTTCATGCGGATGCCATGTAGATGCCGTTAAGATAAGGAGCAGCTTAGGCTGCTCCTTTTTTGCTGGATCGAAGAGTGAAGTAGCATGCTTCCGGTTACCCCTGGATTCTGGAATTCAGTATCTCTAGGTAATGAGCATTGTACATGATGCCTAGTATGTTGCCGAAGGGGTCGGTGACGGATGCCGTAATGAATCCCTCCCCGCGGTGGGTGAGCGGTTCGTATTCTTGGGCACCCATGGATTTCAATCGGCTGAGGGTGGCCTCTATATCATCGACATGCCAGTACATGATCGCTCCGCCGAGGCCGGACGTTGGCTGACCAGGGGCAAAACGGCGATCGATGAGACCCAGCTCGTGCTGGTAGTCCCCAATCCGAAATTCGGCGTAAGCCAGTTTCCCGTCGGGACCTGACCTTTCGAAGTATGGCGCAATACCCAGCAGGTCGGAATACCAAGCCTTTGCCGCTTCCATATCATCTGCCCAGTAACTGATGGTCGCAAATCCCCGCATTGTTTGGTTTGTGTTTATCATATATTTCCTCCTAGGACGATTAAGATTGGTTTTATGGCTATTATGAGCGGTGATGACTGACGTCTTTATGTCAGTGTTTTGGTTTTTTTCTAAGCGTGGGAGTTTTTGGTTAACACGATAGGAGCTATCATTTTTATGATATGGGGATGTAAAATGACGATTTTCATGACAGCAGTCACTATTTTGAAAGAAATGGACGATATACAATAGAAGGCGGTTGGAATTTGTCGATAAAAGTAATTCACATCATATGGAATATGGCGTAAACTGCGATAATTCCGACGGTACGTACATAATTTGATAGATTGAGGAATTTATCCACTCATTAGGGGAGGCACATATGCATTTTGCCAAGAAAATAGGGCTGTTATCTCTAATCGTATCTATTGTAGCGGGGTTGTTATTTCTCAAGCCGACCGGTGTAGTCTATGCATCGTCTCCGACATCCACGATCATGGTTGCCGATACGTCGCTATCGATTGGAGAAACTTCATTGGTAATGATCACGTTCTCGGAAGCGGTAACAGGCTTTACGCTAGCAGATCTGACAGTAGCAAATGGCACATTAAGCGGTTTGAGCACGTCCGACAATATCACGTATACGGCGACGTTGACGCCAGACGCCGGCATCACAGATGCAACCAATGTCATTACGCTGGACAACACGGGCGTACAGAATGCGGCAGGTAATGCGGGAGTGGGTACCACGGATTCTAACAATTACGCGATCGATACACAGCGGCCGACCGCCACCATTGTAGTAGCCGACACGGCGTTATCTATTGGCGAAACTTCATTGGTGACCATTACGTTCTCGGAAGCGGTAATAGGCTTCACAAATGCAGATCTGACGGTGGCAAACGGTACGCTGAGTGCCGTGAGCTCGTCCGATGGCGGGATCACCTGGACGGCGACGTTGACGCCAACTTCTGGCATCATAGATGCAACCAACATCATCACGCTCGATAATACGGGCGTGGCCGATTTGGCGGGCAATGCGGGAGTTGGTATCACTAGCTCCAACAATTACGCGATTGAAACGACACAGCTGACGGCCACGATCGTGGTTGCCGATACGGCGCTATCGATTGGTGAAACTTCATTGGTAATGATCACGTTCTCGGAAGCGGTAACAGGCTTTACGCTAGCAGATCTGACGGTAGCGAATGGCACATTAAGCGGTTTAAGTACGTCCGATGGCGGGATCACCTGGACGGCGACGTTAACACCAACTACTGGCATCACAGATGCAACCAATGTCATTACGCTCGACAATACGGGCGTACAGAATGCAGCAGGTAAAGCGGGTAAGGGTACCTCCGATTCGAACAATTACGCGATCGATACACAGCGGCCGACCGCCACCATTGTAGTAGCGGACACGGCGTTATCTATTGGCGAAACTTCATTGGTGACCATTACATTCTCGGAAGCGGTTAGTGGCTTCGCCAATGGGGACCTGACGGTGGTAAACGGTGCGTTAAGCAGCGTTAGTTCATCTGACAACATCACATGGACTGCAACGCTCACGCCGAATTCCAATGTAAATGCTGCGACGAATAACATCACGCTTGATAACTCGGGGGTGACCGATTACGCAGGCAATGCGGGAGCAGGCTTGACGGAATCCAATTCGTACTCAGTGTTCACGGTGCCGGCATCTGCGGATTTGAGCAGTGTAGCGTTATCGAACGGGACACTAAGCCCTGTCTTTGCTTCTGGAACTGAAGTGTACACGTCAAGCGTGCCTCACTCCGTTTCCGTATTAACTGTAACGGCGACTGCACTTGATAGTCATGCTACGATAACGGTTAACGGTACTTCAGTACTAAGCGGGCAAGCAAGCTCCAATATACTGCTAAACGTGGGATCGAATACGATCACGATTGTTGTAACGGCAAGCGATCAATCGACCAGAATCTACACGATTACTGTGACCCGCGAGAATAGCTCCTCTAACGGTGGCGGTTCTTCTAATGGGGGAGGTACAGCCAGCGAGGGCGGTTCGTCCAAACCATCGGCTCCCATGGACAATACAGTTACCTCATCCGATGGAAAAATCACGCTGCCAACAGGAAGACCTGGGTTGGTTAGCCTGGGGAAAGAAATCATCATCTCCATTCCGGCAGGCGCCACACCTCAGGAGCTGAAATTATCGATAGAGAAAATACAACATACCGAAGCTCTCTTAAAGAATAACGAGGTTTTGGCAAGCCCGGTATTTGAAGTTCTAACAAACGTCTCGGGGAATTTTAACAAACCCGTGAAACTGAGTTTAGCTTACGACGCCGCAAGCTTAAAGAGCGATCAAACAGCGGCCGTCTTTTACTTTAATGAAGTGAAAAAGGCATGGGTGAAAGTCGAGGGCAGCATCATACAGGAGAATTATATATCCGTAGAGGTCAATCACTTTACGAAGTATGCAGCACTCGTAGTAAATAAAGCCAACGGAATGCCCGTTGTCGACAAACCAACAGACCCGTCAACGGAAATTTCCTTTACCGATATTTCCGGACATTGGGCAGAAGTAAGCATTAAGGAAGCGGTGCGTGAGGGTATCGTGACGGGATATCCGGATGAAACGTTCGAGCCGGGCAACACCGTGACGCGTGCAGAATTTTCCCTCATGCTGATGAATGCGCTGAAGTCGACAGATGCTGGAGCGGAGTTGATATTCACAGATACAGCTTGGATCGGTGACTGGGCTAGGAAGGCAGTTTCGCAGGCCGTCCAGGCTGGCATTATTCGAGGCTATCAGGATGGCTCTTTCCGTCCAAATGCAAAAATGACGCGTGCTGAGATGGCAGCAATGATTGCGAATGCGCTCGAGCTATCCATCAAGGACATCCCCACAACCTCTTTTTCAGATGACAAGGCTATTCCTGATTGGGCGAAAAGCTCTGTTGAAGCGCTGAAGGAACTTGGTATTGTTAAGGGAATTGGCGCAGGCGAGTTTAATCCAAGCGCTCAAACCACGAGGGCAGAGGCCGTAACCGTTCTAATGAGCATGTTAGGTCAATCCAAATAAAGTTTAGCGATGAATACAGAGGACGCCGAAAAAGTGTCCTCTGTATTTGTATTGAACGTAATAACCGCAGGTGTGCTTGCTTGTTGTCATATACTCGATCAGTTCTGTAGCTTCCATGCTGGAGAGGGCTATGCTGGAATGGTATAATTTCAGAAAGGATGAATAGAGTGGGAGGCATGAACGATGAATGAGGAGCTTTTGGAGCAGCTGGAAGAGTGGCATGAAGAGGACGAATTTGAAGAAATCGTAGATGCGATTTCGGAGATCCCGGAAGAAGAGCGGGATTATGCGCTGATCAGCCATTTGGGCCGGGCGCTGAACAATCTCGAACGCTACGAAGAGGCGGTTGAGCAATTTCTGTCCATTCAGGAAGAGGGCAAGGACGATCCGCTGTGGCATTACCGCATTGGGCTCGCATATTACTATTTGGATCGTTACGAAGATGCTCGCAAAGCGTTTGAAGTGGCCGATCATTTAGAACCTGGAGATGAGGATACGCTGGAGTTTCTGGAATGGATCCGGAACAAAACGGCTCCGAAGCCAGCAGAGAAGTCCAGTGCCGCCGTGTCTTATATGGATCCAGACGTACTGAATTTCTGGGATGACGGCGCCCCGGAGGCCGATAAATACGTCTCTGCTCCGCCTACGGACGAGCTGATCGAATCCGTGGAGGAAGCGCTGGTCTTCAAGCTGCCGGCATCTTATATTCAAGCCATGAAAGTACATAACGGGGGGATTCCCCGAAACCGGAAATTCCCTATAGAGGGTGGAGCACAGGATTTTATTGAAATATCAGGTATTCTGGGAATCGGACGAGACAAGAAAAAATCCTTGTGCGGAAGCCTGGGCAGCCGCTTTATGATCGAGAACGGCGGATATCCTGAGATTGGCGTGGTGATCTGCGATTGTCCTTCCCCGTCCGAGGTCGTGATGCTGGATTACCGTTCATCGGGGAACGATGGAGAGCCGGAGGTTATTCATGTGGACAAGGCCAGCGATTACAAAATCACCCGTCTTGCCGCGAACTTCGAGGCCTTCATTAGTGGATTGGAGTAAAAAGATAGGCAAGGCGAATTCACGATCCATGATCTCGCTTCTAACAAAGAAAGCATCCCCTGCAGGAGATGCTTTTTTTCTATTTGCATACCGTTAGTTTCTAATTCGGTTGGATTCGTCTGTAATGCAATATTTTGCGTATCCTAAAATATTCCAACCTATGTTAAAATGGATATAAAACAGACGGTTAGGGAGGCAATTTATTTGATAGGGCGCAGTGGAAATCCGACACTCAACGAAGAAACTTTTGAGAAGAGTGGGTATTACAACAATCAGGAAACGATGACGATTGGCGGAACGGTGAACAAATCGTTCATGCTGCTCGCGCTGCTGATCGGGGCAGCGGTCATTTCTTGGGTTATGTTTTTTAACGGGTATGAGGTATTCCCGTTCATGATCGGCGGAGCGATCGGCGGTTTTGTCCTGGCGCTGATCATCAGCTTCGTGCCGAAGGCAGCGCCGTATCTGGCGCCGATCTATGCGATCCTGGAAGGCTTCTTCCTGGGTGCATTATCCGCGCATTACGAATATCTGTACTATGGCATTACTTTGCAGGCGGCTTTACTGACGATGTGCATATTCCTGGGCATGCTGCTCGCGTATAAGACGGGTCTGATCCGGGCGACGCCAGGCTTCAAAAAGGGGATCATCGCGGCAACGATCGGCATTGCGCTTGTCTACCTGTTTAGCATGGTTCTCGGCCTGTTCGGCGTAACGGTACCTTACCTGCATGACAGCACACCGATCGGTATCGGAATTTCCGTTGTGATCATCATCATCGCCGCACTCAATTTCGTGCTGGATTTTAACTTTATTGAAGAGGGCGCGCATCATGGCGCACCCAAGTATATGGAGTGGTACGGCTCGTTTGGTTTGCTGGTAACACTCGTCTGGCTGTACATCGAAATTATCCGGTTGCTGGCGAAGCTGGCGAATCGGGACTAAGGATTCGTAAGAACCAAACATCGCTGTCGAGGGATTCTCGATGGCGATTTTTTTTATGAATGCAGCAATTAATCAGCAGAATAATAAATTTCCCTCAGTAAACCCTACAAAGAGCGACTTGTGTTTAAATAATAGGTAGATACCGTCATCATCAAATTGCTTGAAGAAGGAGATCCCATGACCAACCGGAAAGCTTTGAACGATATAGGATGGAATTTTGACAATAGTTACGCGTTATTGCCGGCATCTTTTTTTACCAAGCAAGATCCCACGCCGGTGCGCTCGCCGGAACTGATTGTTCTAAACGAACCGCTGGCAGCGTCGTTGGGATTGGACGCCGATGCCCTGCAAAGCCCGGAGGGAGCGGCAATGCTTGCTGGCAACGAGATACCCGAGGGGGCCGAGCCGCTCGCTCAGGCATATGCCGGGCACCAATTCGGATATTTTACGATGCTGGGCGACGGCCGTGCGATTCTGTTGGGTGAACAAATCACGCCGCAGGGAGATCGCATGGATATTCAGCTCAAGGGCTCGGGCCGGACGCCGTATTCCCGGGGAGGCGATGGCCGGGCTGCCCTGGGTCCGATGCTGCGCGAGTATATTATCAGCGAAGCCATGCATGCGCTGGGCATTCCGACTACCCGCAGCCTGGCGGTTGTGGCGACCGGCCAGCCTGTCACCCGTGAAAGAGATTTGCCGGGCGCCATCCTGACCCGCGTGGCCTCAAGTCACGTAAGAGTGGGGACGTTTCAATATGTTAGGGGAGCGGGGACAACCGAGGATTTACGGGCTCTGGCGGACTACACCCTGCAGCGGCATTACCCTAAGGCAGACCTTGGTGACGGTGCCAACCGTTATCTGGTCTTGCTTCAGGAGGTCATCCAGCGCCAGGCGGTCCTGATCGCCAAATGGCAGCTTGTCGGTTTTATCCACGGGGTGATGAATACCGATAATATGACCCTCAGCGGCGAAACGATAGATTATGGGCCTTGCGCCTTCATGGATGCCTTTGACCCGAATACGGTATTCAGCTCCATCGACTCTCAAGGCCGCTATGCCTATGTCAACCAACCGTATATTGCCGCTTGGAATCTCGCAAGATTGGCGGAAGCCTTGCTTCCGCTGCTGCATGAAGAGGAAGCGCAGGCAATCAAGCTCGCCGAGGGTGCGATTGGGTCCTTCACCGATCTGTATCACGAGCAGTGGCTTGCAGGCATGAGAGCCAAGCTGGGGATCTTCCATGAAGAGGAGGAGGACGAATCCCTGATCGAAGACCTGCTCAAGATGATGAAAAATCAGCAGGCAGACTATACCAATACCTTCCGTGCGCTAACGTTTGACAAGCTGGAGGACACGCCTCTAAACGGCACGCCGGAATTAGCTTCCTGGTACGAGCGCTGGCAAGCAAGGCTTGGCCGCCAGCAGGAATCCAGGGACCAATCCCATCAGCTGATGCGCAGCAGCAATCCTGCGGTCATTCCGCGGAACCATCGGGTGGAGGAAGCGCTGGAAGCCGCGGAGAACGAAGGGGACTACAGCGTGATGAAAGAGCTGCTGAACGTTCTGTCTGATCCATACGCGCATTCCCCGGAACAAGCGGAATATGCGATCGTGCCCGAGCGTTCCCGTCCTTACCGTACCTTCTGCGGCACGTAAGGGAAGGATTGCCACCCGTGGAACGTCCCGAAGATGATGGATGGATAGTTGATCATCGTGTACCACGGGCAGCGGATGCGAGATCCGATATCCGAGATGCATCAAGACCAAGCAAGAATGACCTTGCTTGGTCTTTTTTATATATAAAACACATCAAAAAAGCCCTTGGACCAAGCGTCCAAGGGCTATAAATCGTATGGCTGTTTTATTCGAGACCTAATTCAACATCATAGCAGAGCCGAAAGAAATAGTCTATATTTTTGCCCGGAAATGCCATAGAGTGGGGGAGCCGGCAAAAACAATGGAATGGAGCGTGGTTTCATGAGTTGGACCTGTCACCTCGATGAAACAGAAGTACAGGAGTATGTCGGGAAGGTTTTGGGTACCGGATATATTGTCGCGGATATAACGAAGATGCATGGCGGAGCGCAAAAGGTGGTCTATAAAATTCACTGTCGCAATGGATTTGCCTGCGTGCTGTATGTGTGGGATTTGACGAAGAATTATTTTCAGGAAGAAATAGCGAACGAGCGTGTGCATGAACGATCCTTTGGCGGTCATTCGTTCGAAACCAATAACCGATGGTTAAGGAATCATGGTATTTCTACGCCTGCTCTATATGATCTTCACACGGGACAGGACCGTTACCCGTTTGACTATGCTCTTGTTGAATGTATTGAAGGACAGAAGGCAGAAGCTTACCTTCAGGACCCGGACCAACGGGTCCGGGATGAGGTCCTGGAACGGATAGGCAGCATGATCGAACGCATGCATGCAAACCACAGGCAGAGTTACGGAAAGCCCGATCAAAGCGGGAACCAACGGGAGCGATGCCATCTTGTACAACTGGAAAATGCCAAGGAACAGCTGTCCTACATCGTCCTGCATAACGAGAGTATCCGGAAGAATCACGACAGGCTGCTCGCTGTGTTGCATGAACTGGAATCCAGGATAGATTCACGCAAGCGATATGGTTTTATCCACGGCGAGTTGGGACCCGACCATGTCCTGGTCACAGACCGCTTAGAGCCTTATCTCATTGATATTGAAGGTGCGCAATTCTTCGACATCGAGCATGAGCATACATTTCTGGAGCTGCGATTCGGGAAGCATTATCGGTATTTCCAACAAAACGGGCTTGATCCGAATCGGATGCTATTTTACCGTCTGCATCACTATATCTCATTAACCTCGGGCGGCTTGAAGCTTCTTCACCGTGGATTTCCGGATCGGGTCTTTGCTTCGAATTTGGCTGATTATCATGCTCGCAACACCCTACGATTCATGGAGGAATGGCAGCTCGATAACTAGCCTTCATGAGCTAGGCTGGAAACATCACGAACTCTCAACTGCATAGGTTCTAAGATTTGGCTGCAAACTCTTGCTTATAGATTAGCTCGATCTTGCTAAGCAGCTCTGCACCTTGGCTTGAGAATTTTAAAGGCGTTGCTTTACCCTTGTTGAGAAATGCCCCCGTCGATTGTCGGGATTGACCTAGCGCTGCTTCATACAGGCGTGAAGCTCCTTCACTGGGATGGGAGAAGAACAGGTTACGGATCGGAATCATGAATTTTGGCATCCCGGCGTTTGTGGTCATGGTTGTTTTATTCCCTCCCGGACAGACGCTTCGGATCGTAATGCCATCTGCCTGCATGGAAGGGGCGATCTCCTGAGTCCACAACGATAAGGCTAATTTGCTCGCTGCATAAGGCCCAATCAGCTTCTTGAACCCGACAGGGGACGCCAAGGTACGGTGATCGAACTGTTTGAGATACAACAACGCATTCGAAGACGTATTGATTACCGTCTTGAAGCTGCCTTTCCCAAGAAGCTCCTTCAGTTCCATCAAGATGATATAAGGGACGATAGAGTTTACTTCAAAATGCATCTCGCGTCCTTGTTGGGAGTAGGATAATTCGCCGAAGGAGACGCCTGCGTTATTGAACAGCAAGTCAATATGACCCTCGTGTTTCTTGATCTGATCCAGCGAGGCTTGGAGATCCGTGAAATCCGATAAATCAGCCTTGTACGTTCTGAGCTGCCGCAATCGCAGTGCATCTTGAATCCGTGCATCGTCTGTTGGAAAGGCAGAACGGATCAAAGCGAGGACTTGCCAGCCTTCGGATAACAATCGCTTGGTTAACTCCAAGCCAATGCCGGAGCTTGCTCCCGTGATCAAGGCGACGTTATTCATTCTTTTCTCTGTCATGTGTAAATCTCCTATACTTCGGATTCTTTGCTGGCCGCCTTGTCGGGATTAAGCAGGGACTGATTTTGGTTTAACTTGTCATCGATGAAACGCAGAATGCGCTGCAGGTCCGAAATCTGACCGGTAATTTTTTGGCGGTAATTCTGGAGCATGGCATTCAGCTCCGGAACGGATTGAATATTTTCCTTAAAGGGAAGATGCACATAGGCTTTCATATCCTCCAGCGACATTCCTGTCTTCTTCAGGCATGTGATCAACTCCATAATTTCGGCATCCTCTATGTGATAGACACGATGGCCGTTATCCTTTCTTTTGGGAGAGGGGAGGAGCCCGATTTTTTCGTAATAGCGAATGGCATCCTCGGTCAATCCGGTTCGTTCAGACACTTGCTTGATGGAGAATGTTTCTCCCATGAGGTCACCTCATTTCTGCAGCTCGTAACGGGTTGCAACGTTATCGTACAACTTGGTGTTAACACCAAGTCAATATCTATTTTTTATTCACAGATCATTTACGTCTCTGTGCCCTTTGATGAAATGGATCATAACGTATTGCCAGATCGATCTTTTGGAAATGCTTATATAAAAGACTAAAGATTATTTATCTTTTCAGTTGTAATTTCTCTAGCTGCTTCTAGAAAGGGAGAATGAAATGCAAGCTTATGTATTGCCTATTTTCATTGCGATCTCCGTATGTTTTTTATTAGCGTCTTTTCTGACGCTTCCTTGGGCCGTTTATCAGTACCGTAAACATGGGTACTTTAGCTTTTGGAGAACATTACTTATCTTTAGTTTTATCTTGTATGGATTAAGTGCTTTCTTTTTAGTGATTTTTCCACTCCCCAGTGCTCGGAATAATTGTGCTTCAATGGATCCCGGTACGATTCTCATTCAGTATCGACCGTTTCAATTTATACGGGATATTCAGCGTGAAAGCGGATTTCATTGGACGAACCCCTCAAGTTATCTCCATTTGTTAACAACGCGGGCCTTTTATCAAATGTTTTTTAATGTTTTGCTTTTGTTTCCTTTAGGTGTGTTTCTGAGGTATTTTTTCAAAGGTAAAGCAAAATGGTTTCATGCTGCTCTTATTGGCTTTGGTGTTTCGCTTTTCTTTGAAATCACCCAACGAACCGCTTTGTTTGGCTTTTTTGAATGCCCCTATCGTATATTTGATGTAGATGATTTGTTGACGAATACGGTTGGGACTGTACTTGGCTTTATACTCGCCCCCATGTTTTTGGTGTTAATACCATCGCGGGAAACCCTTAGTGAGCAAAGCCACTTCTTTCACAATCAGAGAAAAGCAACCTTTGGTGCCCAACTCATGGAGATTCTTCTAAATATTATGATTGCCAGAGTGATAACCGGCTTTATATTAGGGCTACTGAAGAGTCGAGGATTATTGGTTGACGAGATCATCTTTGCCATTGTTTTCTTTGTGTTGATGGTCGTTATCCCTGTGATTTGGAAGGGAAATACGTTGGGCTCCAAGATCGTTCGCATGAGATTACTTCCGGAAAAGGGGAATTGGATAGGAAGCTTGAGCCGACGTTACGCCATTGTCTATTTGCCTTTTTTGTGCTCAGCCTTATCGGAGATATTTTCGAATCATATGGGAGAAGATCTTCTAGCCAACCTTTTTGCAATTGGGGTGGTTTTCCTTACAGGCCTGTTATGGTTCTTTATCTTCTGCCATATCGTGATTAGATGGATCAAAAAGGACAACGTTCTTTACTTTAATCGATACAGTCGCATAGAGGCTGTTAGAATCACGGGTGAAAAGTGATCAATGTAAAAATTACGGATTATATGGAACCAAGAATAAGTCGATTGCGTTATTAAATCGAGACGATTCCGGTTTCCATAGGAAGTGGCATGGTGAATACGGAACAGATGGGAGCTGAGGGAGCATGAATTTTGATATCAAGGAAGCCGTTGAGATTCTGGAACGAACCCCCGTCACCTTGGAGCACATGTTATCCGGTTTATCGGATGGATGGCTTAGGAGCCATGAAGGGGAAGGCACCTGGAATGCCATGGAGGTGATCGAGCACCTTATCGAAGCTGAGCGGACCAACTGGATACCGCGGCTGGAGTTTATGCTGCAGGAAGGGGAGGACAAGCCGTTTCCGCCCTTTGACCGTTACGCCCACTTGAACGAGGCGGCTGAGCAATCCATCGATCAAAAGCTGCAGGCGTTCAAGGCCATCCGTACTCAAAATCTGGCTAAACTGAAGGTTCTGATGGATTCGGCGCCGGATTTCGAACGGACGGGCCTGCACCCGGCATTCGGCGTGGTGAAATTAAGAGAGCTGCTGTCGACGTGGGTGGTTCACGATTTAACGCATACGTCTCAAATTGTGCGGGTCCTGGCCGAGCGTTACCGGCATGACGTGGGGCCCTGGATCGAGTACTTGGGAATTCTCAAGAGAAGATAATGATGTCAATCGGCAAGCCCTACCCTCTATACAGCCGGGGGTAAGCACCGCAGGAGTCTTGCCTACATAATAAAAAGCCGATGATCCGCATTCGACTGCGAGGATCACCGGCTTTTTTTCACGTATAGAGTTGGTTGCTACCAGAACTACCGCTCCCCCAGGGCAGGGGTGCAGCTCCGCTTAAGGCAGGCACCGCATGTTACCGTTTGGCGGCTTGCTGACGCTCGTTCAAATGCTCGCTTAAATATTTCACGATGCCGTCCTCTGCATCCTGCGAATACTGCCAGACCATCGCGCCCGCGAGATTCTTGCTTTGGATGTAGCTCACCTTCTCCTTCAAGGCCTCCTGATCCTCGTAACTGATGAAGGTATGGCCGTCATAGAGGTAGGCAGCCTTGGCTTTGTTGTCATAGTAGCGCTTGAAGCCATTTTTGTTCAGGTAGGCTTTCTCGATCTGCTTATAATGCAGATTTACCTTGTCGATGTCGATGGGCGTTCCGGGAGCAAAGAGGCCGTTCTTGGCCCCCTTGTTTTCCTTTACGTTCTTCCAGCCGTACGAGTAGGCAGGGATGCCGAGCAGCAGCTTCCTGCTGTCGATGTCGTGGTCCAGGTACATGGAGATGATGCCGTCAATGGAGTGTTTGGATTTCCCCTGGCTGTCTGCGTACAGATTGGAGTTAAAGCCCGTGGTATCCGACCACTTGCCTGTCAGGTCGTAGGTCATGACGTTGATGAAATCCACGTATTTCTCCACTTTTTTGACCTCGACGTTCTGGAAGTACCAGTCCTGCGTTCCGGAAGCGAAGGTCAGCAGATATTTCTTGTTCTTGTGAGGCAGCCTGTACAGCTTCTCCCGCAGCTCCTTCATCAGACTGGTAAAATTCCTCGTATCCTCCGGCCTTGCCTTCTGCGTGTTCCAGGCATGGAACGCCGGATACTCCCAGTCGATGTCCACGCCGTCCAGGTCCAGCTCCTTGACCAGGTTGATGATGCTCTCGGTGAAGAGGTACCGGTTGCCGTCCAGCGCAGCGTCCGAGAAGCCGTCGGCTCCGTAGCCGCCTACAGCCAGCACCATTTGGGTCTTCGGATTCGCCGCCTTCAACTGCTTGATGTTTTCTTTGATTTGGTTGTTGGTCGTGATGTCTTCATGGAAGTAGAGCTCCGTTCCCTTGATCTTTGCAAAAGCGATAAACGCAATGTCCACGCCTTTCTCCGATAGCTTGATGTTTCGGTAATCCTGCCAAGCCTCCACGTAGACCGCCGTGATTTTCCGGTCCTCCGCCGCGGAGATCTGATAGAAGTAAAGACCCATGCCTGCAAGCAGCACCACAATGAATATTTTCGTATATATCGTTATTCTCATCGTCCTTTAACCCCGCCCGCCGAATAGAATGTAGGTTGCCGTTTTGCTTAGGTTTAACACCTTGACGGTGATATAGCTGATGGCGAAGATAATGGTGATATTCACAATCAGACTAAGGGAGGCTTCCAGGAACGTGGCCTCGATTTCGGTTCGGCCGGATAGCATCATTTCAACGAGCAGGTGAATCAGGTAGATGCTGAAGCTGGCACGGGAGAGCGAGCTGATCAATTTTTGGACTTTATGATTCACTTTATCGCTGATTCGGGCTTCCTTCCCCTTGAAAAAGATAAACAACCCGACAGCCATGAAGAACGTGGTGATGGAGTAATTGCCATAGAACATCTCATCCAGTACGCCGCTGCGCAGCGATACGAAGTAGGTGGCAACCGGCGTGATAAAAAAAGAGACGATGCCCAGATTGTACAGAATGTTTTTGGCTTTAAGCGGCAGCTCGAAATGGAAGAGATAGTACCCCAGGATGAAATAACCCAGAAATCCCATGAAGAACGGGATGTTCATGATCGGAATGTTGATGTATTGATCCGTTGCGCGGAAGACGGCATCCGAGATGAAACGATAGGCGATGCTGACGATGAACCAGAGCAGCAGATAATATCGCAGATCCTTCTCGCTGCACGATTGGATGAATTTGCTGATTAGCGGCACCGTCATATAGATGGCAATAATAGCGTACAGGAACCAGAGATGGACGTAATTTCGGTCGGTCAGCAGCCGGTAGCCGAAGTCGATAACGAACTCGTACGCACTCAGCTTGCTTCGCATCAGATAGTATTGATTGTACAAGCCGTAGATGAGCGACCATGTCAGGAGGGGGATGAGCAACGGCACGACGCGCTTCGTATAGAACTCACGGTAGGATGTTATCTTCGTCCGCAGAATCATCGCTCCGCTGATCATGAAGAAAACCGGGACGGCGAACCGGGAAATGGAATTGAATCCGTTGCTGATCCACCATGAGGAGGAGTGGAAATCATTCGTGCTGGTCAGCACCTCTGCCGTGTAGTGCAGGATAATGACGGCTACGATAGATAGAATTCTTAGAATATCGACATAGACGATTCGTTTGTTGGGAACCATGCGGTTTCGGCAGTCTCCTTCACTATAATTTAGTTCGATCCAGCGGCAATGTTCTGGCTGATGGCGGCCACGCCTTTGCGCTCCACGAATCCCCAGCCCTCATCATTGTCAAAATATTTGAACGTGCCCGCAATGTTAATGTACAGCAGCAAATTCCGATAGGTTAGCAGTTCCGCTTGGCTGAACAGGAACATCCTCACGTAATCGCTAAACGCATAGGTGCTGCCATATTTACGGCATAAGTACAGGGAGATGACGATCTGCGCGGCATTCAGCACCACGCTCATCAGCAGAAAGATAATGGCATGCCACAGGTTCCCGCCCACAACCAGCGTCTGCCCCAGATAAAATATCGTGGTAAACGCCGAGAGCGTCCCCAGCATAAATCCGTCAATCGCAAAGAACAGGCTCACGCTGACGCTGAACTTCCGGGACAGCCTGGACCAATAGATCAGAATGCAGTCAATGAAGGCCTTCTGCCAGCGAATGCGCTGTTTATAGAAGTTCGGCAGATTCTCCGGACATTCGGTGTAGCATACCGCTTCCGGGGCGTAGACGAGTTTTTTCTTCAATTGATTGGCTTTGATGTACTCGTGAATTTTGAGCGTAATGTCGATATCTTCCCCCACCGTGCTGCGGAAGCCGTCGACATGAACGAGGACGTCTTTATAGAAGGCGCCAAAGGCGCCTGAAATCACCACGATCGAATTAAAATACGATTGCGTGAGCTTGCGGACGTAGAAGCCGTGCGTATAATTGATGATCTGGCTTTTGATGAGCCCTTTTCCGCGAAATTTCTCGACGACGGCACCGTTCTTGTCCCGGACGGCACCCTGCACGATTTTGACCGTACCGCCTAGCGCAATGATATCGTCATCGTGAAAATATTGATTCACATACTTGAGCGAGTCGGCTTCCAGCATACTGTCCGCATCCAGGGTGATGACGATGTCGGAGACGGCATAGTCGATACCAGCATTCAGCGAGTCGGCTTTCCCGCCATTCATCTTATCGATAACGTAAATATGGCGGTATCGATTGGAACGATAGAATCCTTTTATTGGCTTATAGTTCAGCTTGCTATCGGCCGTCCTGACACTCGGCTCCAAATCCAGGAGCTCATCTAGGGCGGATAAGGTTCCATCCTTGGAGCCGTCGTTGATGATCATGATCTCATAGTTGCGGTAGCGCAAGCCCGCCATGGCATCGATGCAATTCCGGATCGTCAGTTCTTCGTTGTAAGCGGGGACGAGCACCGTGATTGATTTTTCGGCGAGATCGGAATTCAGTTTCTTCACCTTGCTGCATAGCAGCGGGATGAACGTGTAGAGGGCCTGAAACACGAGAAACACGCCGGCTAATCCATAAAAAAAGTACTGCAAACTCCTCACTCCTCTCTTTCTCTGTCTTTTTGTGATGAAGACCAGTATGATGCGCCTTGGGCCTGCTCTATGGGGTGCGGATTAGGCGAGCGCTTTTTCTGTCCATTCGATGTCAAGGGATAAAATCGGGCATAGAGGGATAAAATCATACATTTATAACCTCTAATTCCATATAAATACAAATGACATCCTATGTAATAAACTATCGCAATCGTGCTAGAAATGTAAACCCGCTCCATGGATCAAGAAAACGAATACATAGAGGCTTTTCGAGAACAGTCTCTGTATAGGTTCTTCTTTCTATATTTTAGGCGGCTAAAGCGATTAAGCATCTATGTACATGGAGCCCGTTCATCTTTCGCCTAACTTCGGTTCAACTCGTCTTAAATCGACAAACATTCGGCAAAATGACTTGATATTTACATAGGGTCCCTTAGAATGGAGAGAAAGAAGGAAGAGCATAGAGGAGTTTATGTCATGAATGAGGTTATTGCACGGAATCACGTGAAGGTGCTGGGGACAGGGGAGCGTACGCTCATGCTGGCGCACGGCTTCGGCTGCGACCAGAGCATGTGGAGATACATCCTGCCTGCCTTCGAACCGTTTTATCGGATCGTGCTGTTCGATTACGTGGGCTCGGGCGGTTCTAATTTGTCGGCGTATACATCGGAGAGGTACGACAGCCTTCGCGGCTATGCGCAGGATGTGCTGGACATTGTGGAGGCGCTGGAGCTTCGGGACGTGATTTTTATAGGTCATTCGGTCAGCTCCATGATCGGGATGCTGGCATCGATCGAACATCCGGAGTATTTCGCGAAATTAATCATGATCGGGCCATCTCCGCGATATCTGAATGATGACGGGTACGTCGGAGGATTTGATAAAAGCGATGTGACGGAGCTGCTGGATATGATGGAGATGAATTTTGCCGGATGGGCAAGCTTCCTCGCGCCGATCGCGATGAAGAACCCGGAGATGCCGAAGCTGACCCAAGAGCTGGAGCGCAGCTTTATTTCGGCGGATCCGGCGATTACGAGGGAGTTCGCCGAGGTCACCTTTTTCTCGGACTGCCGGCAGGCGTTATCCCAAGCCACGATTCCCTCGCTGATCCTGCAATGCTCGGATGACAGCATCGTCCCTATTGCCGCAGGCGAGTATTTGCACAGTCATCTGGATAACAGTACGTTCCGCTTGATGGAGGCGAAGGGGCATTATCCGCATATCAGCCATCCCGAGGAGACGATTGCGTTGATCAATGACTATCTGAAATCTGAAGCGGCGTATACAGGCTAGCGGGAATGTATTTGGAAAGGATCGATCGATAAGCAATGGATGAACGATTGAACTATGCGCCATGCGGCTATGTCTCCATCACCCACGAAGGCATGGTGGCGGAGGTGAACCAGACCTTCCTCGACATGATGGGGTATCGGCTGGAAGACGTGGTGCAGAAGCATTTTGAAGCTATGATGTCGACGGCGAACAAGCTTATATTCCACTCTTACTTCTATCCGCATATCAATCTGGACGGGCATGTGGAGGAGTTGATTATCCGGCTTAAGAACAGCCGGGGGGAATCGGTGCCGTTTATATTGAATGGACGCAAATTGGAGCGTGAGGGCCAGGAACGGCTGGACTGCGTATTGGTGCAGATGGGCAAACGTTTCGATTATGAAATGGAGCTTCGGATGGCCAACAAGCAGATTGAGAAGGCCTATTGGGAAAAAGACCAGGCATTGGCCGAGCTGCAGCAGATCCATGCCGAGATTGAACGGAAGCAGACGGAGCTCATGGAGATTAACGCGGTTCTGTTGGAACTGTCGAATACCGACAAGCTGACCGGATTGAAGAACCGGAGATTCTTTCAGGAGAAGCTGGAAGAGCAGCTGATGCAGTATAACCATAACCGGATTCCGCTTTCGTTGTTCATCATCGACATTGATCATTTTAAGCGCGTGAACGATACTTGGGGACATGGGTATGGGGATGAGGTTCTGTTTAATGTAGCAACCATCCTGAAGACCCACGCCGTCGAAGGGGAGACGGTGGCCCGCTATGGCGGAGAGGAGTTTGTCATGATCCTCCCGGAAACGGATGCGGAGAAAGCAAAGGCCGGCGCGGAGCGGTTACGGCGGGCAGTCCAGGATTTCAGCTGGAAAACGGGCAGCATGACGATCAGTATCGGCATCATCACGGCCAGTCCGGACGCCAATGAAGCGACGCTCCTGCAAAAAGCGGACGAAGCTCTCTATGCCTCCAAGCAAAATGGACGAAACCAGGTTTCCCATTATGAGGATTTGAGGCTCCAGGGATATTCGCCTTAATACATTCTATCCACGAAAAAGCCATAACCAAGTTGAGCCTAAGCTCGCATGGTTATGGCTTATAGAGGTTCAGGCCCCTGAGCCTTGTTAACCTATTTTTTGCGTGAGAGGCGAAACTACATAAAATCGTAAAAGTAACGGATGAAATGAAAAAAGATCGGCGAGGTATACGTCAGGCTGTCGACGCGGCTCAGGTAACTTTTCTTCAAAGCATCGAATCGTCCGTCATCCCCGATTAATAAATCGCGCTTCAGCACGGAAACCGTCAAGCTGCCGAAGAAGCCGGCGAGGCTGATCAGCATGCCGGACAAGAGGCCGAAGGTCGGGCTAAGCGGCGTCAGATAGGGATAGATGAGATAGGAGCATCCGGTGGTAACGAGAAACGCGCACGCAAAGCCTTCCCAAGTGAGATTCGGGTTCGATGTCGGCACGATTCTCCGTTTGCCGAAATAGAGGGAAGCGATCGTGTGCACCACATCGTTCAGCTGCGTTAAGACGACGAGAAACAGCACGAGCCCAGCTCCATACTGGGGCGTGGCAAATTGAAAATAAGCCAGGTGGCTGAGACCGAATACCATGAGCATGAGTCCCCACTGGGTCGAGCTGACGCTGCGCATAAATCCGACGGTGCCCTTGTTGATCAACCGTGGAAGCGGCAGCACCAAGAATACATAGATTGGAATGAACACGATGAACATCCCGTACCATTCGATATAGATCCAATAGAATTGGACGGGGATGGTTAGATAAGCCCACAGAAATAAACGGCGATCGGCCTTCCGGGTTTTGATCATCGAGAAATATTCTTTGAGCGTAAAGAAGGTCAGCACCATAAGGGATAGCAGGGATACGACGGGATTCAAAAGGGTCGCCAAACAGAAGATGACGAGCATGCCCCACCAGGTTTTGATGCGGAATCCTACTTCGGTATAGTCGATATTCGGCTGCGTCTTACTCATCACGTAATACAGGAGCTGGATGACCGATAAGACGGAGAATATAAGGATCAAGGTTAAAAGCGAGCTTTCCATATGCCTGTCATCACCAACTTGTCACGGGGTACGATTCTTGTTCTACTAAAAGAATCATATGTTATTATGAAGGAATAATTCAATACGGATAAGGGGAAATTTCGTAAATGGTAGACGATCAATCGGTCTTTATATTGCTTACCAATACCGGAACGCTCTTTACGAAAGTCATTCAGGGCTATACGAGAGCGCCTTATAATCATGCCTCGATCTCCTTTAACCGGGAGCTGTCGGAGTTATATAGTTTTGGGAGGAAGAATCCTAACAACCCCCTGAACGGCGGATTTGTAAAAGAGGATTTGAAGACGGGAACGTTCAGCAAGTACCCCAACACGACCTGCGTGATCTATGAGCTTCAGGTATCCGAACGCGACATCGCGAAGATGAAGCGGGTTTTGCAGGCTTTTATCCGAAAGGATAAAAAGTATTTCTATAACATATTGGGCGTCCTGGGCATCGCCCTGAAGGAACCGATCGAATTCAGCAATTCCTATTTCTGTTCGCAATTCGTGGCCGAGATTCTGCAGCGTTCCGGAGTAAGGTTATGGGATAAGCTGCCTGCCTTGGTGACGCCGGACGATTTTCGCCAAAGCGAGCGCCTGCAGTTGATATATGAAGGGAAGCTGAGCGAGTATGAGCCTTGAACTTCACAAAGCATTGTCGGCATCCTGCGGACATGACCAACTTGTAAGGCGGACGGTTGCTAAGACATTCAGCTTCAAGCGCATCCATTTATGCTCGGCAGTGTCAGCTATTACCTTATTACGAAATAAGGAAAAAGCCCGCTTAGTCTGCATCCAGATGAGGCTGGGCTTTTTGCAGTTCGTGGATGATGAAGGTCGGGAGCCCCTCCCAGCAGCAAGTACTGGAGATTAAACAGCATTTGCTATAAAATGGAGTTATGAAAATGAAATGAAGTTTCATCTAATGAAACGAAAGGGTGTCGTAGTCAGGATTCGCTTATATCTTGGATGGGAGCGTGGTTTAGGATGAACAGCAAGGAACGGTTTTCGAATCGCGTGGATTCGTACACGAAGTATCGCCCGAGTTATCCGCAGGAGGTCATGGATTATCTGTATGACACGGTGGGACTGCATGGCGATATCGCCGATATTGGCGCAGGGACGGGGATATTCACGAAGCTGCTGCTGAAACGGGGGAGCCATGTGACCGCCGTGGAGCCCAATCAGGCGATGCGGGAAGCTGCCGAGTCGGACCTTGGCGGCGAGCCCGGCTTCCGCATGGTTTCCGGTTCGGCCGAAATGACGGGGCTGCCCGATCAATCGGTGGATCATATCGTGAGCGCCCAGGCTTTTCACTGGTTTGACCGTCATGCGGCCCAGTCGGAGTTTCGGCGGATTCTGAGGCCGGGCGGGAAGGTTGCCCTGATATGGAATTCCAGGCTCACGGAGGGAACGCCGTTCCTGGGGGCATATGAGCAGTTGCTCCTTACCTATGGCACCGACTATAAAGAAGTGGACCAGAAGAATATTGGGCATGAAACGCTGGCGGCCTTTTTCTGTTCAGGAGATATGAAGGAGGCGAAATTCTTCAATCGGCAGACATTCGATTATGAAGGCTTATGCGGTCGCCTTCACTCGTCATCTTATGCTCCCCTGCCCGGGCATCCGAACTACGAGCCGATGATGAAGGAGCTCCAAACCATCTATGAGCGGAATGAGCAGGATGGCTGCGTGTTTTTTGACTACGAGACGAAGGTGTACTGGGGAGAGGTTTAAGTCCTTTCGGAGGTAAACATAGAATGAACAAGACCGATCGATTACTGGCCATCCTGCTTGAGCTGCAGCAGCGCAAGGTTATGCGGGCCGAAGATTTGGCATCCCTATTCGAAACGAGCGTCCGGACCATCTACCGGGATATTCAGGCTCTTAGTGAAGCAGGCGTACCCGTGATCGGAGCCCCCGGGCAAGGATACTCGTTAATGGAGGGGTACTTTCTGCCGCCCATCATGTTCACGGCAGAGGAAGCCGTGGCGCTGCTCATAGGAACGGATTTCGTCGAGCAGCGCTTTGACGCAGACTATGGCGAGAAGGCTAGGGCTTCCCGCAAGAAGATAGAGTCCATTCTGCCGGACCGTGTCCGCGCAGACGCTGCCCGGGTTCGAAAGACCATGCGGCTCCTTGCTCCCGGCAGCAAGGCAGCTTTAGGAGAAGAGAGGGATTATCTGGAATTGGTTCGTAGGGCCATACTTGAGGAACGGAAGATAGAATTCCATTACGTGAAGAACATGCCGGATTCCAAAGGCAACCGAAAGAGCTTTCGCTCGGCGGCCCCTTATGGCCTGGCCTTTCTTCAAGGCTCATGGACATTGATTGCCTGGTGCGACCTCCGGCAAGGCATTCGTCATTTTCGGTTGTCCCGCATGAAGGACCTGACGATCCTTGAGGAGCGCTTTGAGATGCCGCCGGATTTTCATCTGGAGAATTATCGGCCACGGGATGACCGCAATTTGCTGGTACGGGTTCTGGCAAGTCATGGCATCGCGGATCGAGTGAAGGAAGCCGGCAACTATTATATAGAGACTTTAGAGGAGTGCGAGGAAGGACTGCTTGTGAGCTTTCGCGTCCGCCGTCCTGAGGAGATCCTGCATTGGGTGCTCGGCTGGGGATCGGATGTCGTTGTGCTTGAACCGCAATCCTTCCGAGACCGAATCCGTGACGAAGCGGAGAAGATGTTTAAACGCTACTGACATGACGTTGTCAGTAGCGTTTTTGTATATTCGGTACAAAGACGATGAAGGGGTTGTTGATATGAATACAAAGGAAGCATTGCAGCGCTTGGAAGAGACAGTAAAGGTATATGTGCAGGAGCTGGATGGATTCAGCGAGGAGCAATTAAGATATAGGCCAGCGGAGGACGAGTGGTCGATCGGGCAAATGTACCAGCACTTGATTCAATCCGCACTGTACATGCATCTGCGGAACATCGACCAGTGCTTGAACATGAATGGAGATGCGGCAGCTTCCCCGGCCGGAAAAACGGAAGTGGGAGCGGCGATATTCGAACAGGGCAGTTTCCCGCCCATCCGCATTCAGGTTCCGCCGTCTCCGCAGTATACCCCGGAACAGCCCGCAGACAAGGAGCAGCTGATTCAAGGCTTGAATGCCGTCCTCCATCGGGTGAAAGAAACCGAACCGAAGCTTGGTGAGGCATCCTTGCAGCATACCGTCCCCCATCCGAGGTTCGGAGGATTGCATGCCAAAGAGTGGTTTTTGCTCATTGAGATGCATTATCGTCATCATGTTCGACAGCTGAATCGGTTGAAACAGGCGTTAGAGCAGCGGGTATGATGACATATCAGGCTGCGGATGTCCGAATACAACAAGAGAACGGTCAAAGTGCTTTGACCGTTCTCCATAGTATCTCCTTCTGAACATTCGGATGATGGATCCGCCGCTGCATGAATCGGACCATGTCCGCATTGTCCGCTTCGACGAAGAATATCCAATCTTTGTATTGCCCTTCACGCACAATTCGCCGGCTAGCCTCGGCCAGAAGCGTAATTCCGCGCCCTGTTCGTTGATGGGACTGCCTCACAAACATCGTTTTAAAGAGCAAGGTTTGTGCATGGAACGGCTCCAGTATCATCCAGCCTATGATCGCATCCCGATACCGCAATGCCAGGCTCCGCTGTCGGTCGATCAAATCCTCTTCGGCAAAAGGATCCAGGATGGGCGGATACCAGTCGCCGTTTCCTTTGGCCATCTCCACTCGTTCCTTGCCCGTAAGCTCGTGAAACGGAATAGCGAGGTAATCGCCGGGCAGCTTCAGAGACTGGATCCGCGGCAGTTCTTTCAGGATGTCAAAGGAACCGTTCCATACATGGATACCGGGTGCAGGCTCAGGAAATCCGCATGACTGAAGAAAGGAAGCTTCCAACGATGCAACATGGCTGGCCCCCAAGTATTCGGTCCTGATCCAACATATCCCTTGCTGCCGCAGCAGCGATTCGAGCATGCCGTACAGCTGGAGCCCGATCCCCTGCCGTCGGCAGGGTTCGGTTATGACTAGTGCTTGCAGGTTGGCTGACAATTCCGCACCGTTCCGCTTCGCAATCGCAATTCCAAGCGGCATGCCTCCGCCGATCGCTCCCAATGCGATGCAGTTCGGCGGCAGTACGCGCAGATAGTCCCGCAGCTCAGGGGGGACCAACGAGCTGAACTCTGAAGGCAGTGCGCCTTGGAAAGCGCGAACCTCAATGGATGTTTTCATGGCAATTAGAATGCATCAATTTCAATAACTTGTGGCTTGTGATTTCGAGCAAAATCGCTCAGACCGTTGACGTTGATTTTGAATTTACCACCAGGCGGGTTGGTCGATATTTTGGCAATACCTGAAGGCTGAAGAGTGATGTGAATGAGCTTTTGGCCGGTAATTGCCGAGATAAAGAAATCTTGTTGAGATAGCTGAATTAGATCGGTGAAATCTCCACTTGGTGAATGCGCGATATTCATTGATAATGGCGTTTGTAAATTATATATGTCATTATTAATAGCTTCGTCTATTCTTAAAGTGAAGAGCCCATTATAGGGATCATAGGTGGCTTGGGTTACCGTAGGAGCCGTTAGATCGAACTTTACGGGCAACTCCACCCGACCCGTCTCATTGTCGTTCTCAATCACTTTGAAAATGAGTGAAGTTTGTACTGATTCATCAGCTTTTGCAGTAGGCTTCACCGAAATTCCATAATGGGATTCGTTGGTCAATTGCACAATGGTTGGATCGGTAGACTCGATCTCAATATGACCAATCACTTCACTACTCTGATAAATGTCGAATGCTAGCTGGGCGTCATTGTATTGATATTGAATAGGTGCTTGATTTCCATTGCGCTGCACCTGAACCAAATTCTTAATGTTCCGCTTGGTGTATGTGTCACCCGGAGTATGAAAAAAATCATCGTCTGTTATTGTAACCAAGCTGTTTACAGAATGGATAGGGCTGTTCAGAATGAACACATCATCCTGTTGGGCAAGCGATATCGTTAACGGCTTAACCTGAAGGTTCCGGAAAACTCCCATAAAGGAAGACAGACTGTTATAACCTTCTGCGAGAGTCTGGGGTGTTGCATCCGGATTCTCAGCTGCGGATGATGCGAGTTGAATCACCCCGTTAAGGCTTTCGACCGCCTCTTGCGGATATTTGCCCAACGTGTTTCCGATCTCGGCGCTCTCCATCAATGCATTGGCTTCCGCAATCAGATCGTCCAGCATTTCCTTTACGTTGTCCGGCAAATAGGTAACGGATGCGGGACCTACAACAGGAGAGATTTTTCCCGTGAGGCTGCGGACTGAAGCACCGGAATCAAGAGGGTTAAAAGCTGCTTTTACGGATCTCCCGAGCGGTAACGTCTCCGCAAGCACGATCTCCACTTTATTCTCTATGATGCGTACATGTTCTATGGCCTTCGGGAATTTTAGAGTTCCATCCTCGGTATAAACGGAAAAGTCCTCAACCTTAGGAACAAACTGAGGATTCAGGTTCTCGTTATAGGCGAATACAAGGGTGCGCTGATCGGAAAAATAAAGGGTAGGCTGTTCCATCACCCGTGCCTGCAGCACGATCGTGGAGGTAGCCGCAGATACGTTGCCTGCAGAATCCACTGCATAGACTTTATAGTTGCCCAAGGCCAAATGGGTTGTTGTGATGGCGGTTTCCGCATTGGCGGAGGCTACGATTGCCTTGTTAGCGAGCTTCTCGGCCACCAACGATTCTAGTTGGGCTTTGGTAGTGGCTGTCTTTGAAGCGGGAACAAGATACACGATGCCTGATTCTGTGCTTTTAACGATAACGTGCAGATCAGCCATGACCGGAGAGGTTGAAACCATGGTCACCGTAGGTGGTGTCGTATCGGCTTGGCTGGGCGTGCCGGGATTGCTTGGAGCGGTAGAACCGCCGCCGCTAGAATTGTTATTGGTAGTAGGTGGTGCCACAGGCTTTTCAGTGGCTGGAGGAAGTGTTGGATTGCCTGGTTCCGGTGTCGTATCGGGAATTTGAGGGAGCTCGTCCTTGGCTTTTAGGAAGCGGCTTGCTACTAAGGCTACCGATTGCCTGTCCGCACTGCCGGCAGGATTAAACGAGCCGTCCGTTAGGCCATTGAGCAGCTTTAGTTCAACGGCTGCAGCAACGGCATCCTTCGCGTAGTTTGAGATTGAGGCTGCATCGCTGAAATTCAATTTACCCTGTTCGGCAGCCTTTCCGCTTGCATCTACGCCGAGAGCCCGGATGAATAGGACGGCCATATCCTGTCGTGATAGGTTCTCTCCTAAGCCAAATTCCCCATTGCCCTGGCCTTTGATTAGGCCGGCTTTGACTGCAGCCTCCACGAATTTGTAAGAATAATGAGTGGCCGGTATGTCGCTGAATGTTGGTGACGGAGGCGCTGATGTTACGTCCAGAGACAAAGCCTTGGCCAAGATAATGGCGAAGTCCTGCCTGTAAATCTTACCGGTAGGATCAAACGTGCCATTGCCTTTCCCATTGATGATTCCTTTGTCGACAAGCTCCAGGATGGCATCCTTTGCATAAGAATTGGAGATGTCCGTAAGCGATGTCGGAGCTGCGTGCGCAGGGAAGGCGCAAGCACTCAGCAATGCTGCTGTGGTCATCACTTTTACGATTAATTTGTGTTTCAAGCATGTTCCCCCTTGTTTTGATGTATACCGTAATCCGGCTCTTTCGCTGGATTCGTGATTCTATAATATAGTTCCAGGTTCTGGGTTGGCAATCATTTTTTCCGGACTAAAGAACTAGTGAATATAATACAGAGAAACTGGGTCGATTCCTTTCTATATTATGGCGGGTTATATGGAAATTTTCTTGTAGGAAGATTGTTTGAGACACGCTCGGCCCGGGTACTGGTACACGAGTGAACAATGAATCGAAAGGAGTGGATGACCGTGGAAGTACATGTCAGATCATTTTTCGTGAATGACGATGGAGAGGTTCCCAACAATCCCGACCTGCCTGTCATTGTGTACAATGGGGTATTCGCGGATGACCCGAGCGGGTTGGAGGCAGCCTTTAACCGGCATCGCTGGAGCGGCAGCTGGTCAGGCGGCGTATACGATTACCATCATTATCACAGCAATACGCACGAAGTCCTTGGCGTGCGGTCCGGAAGCGCGACCGTCCTTGTGGGCGGGGATGCAGGGGAGCGGCTGGAGCTTGCTACAGGTGACGTGATCGTCCTGCCGGCGGGTACTGCACATATGAAGCTTACCAGTACGCCCGACTTCGAAGTGATTGGTGCCTATCCCGAAGGGAATACGCCGAACATGAGGGAGCGTAATCCGACGGATCGGGCCCAGGCGATCAACGAAATCCAAAGCGTGCCTGTACCGGAAACGGATCCTGTCTTTGGAGAGGAAGGGCCTCTGCTGCATAAGTGGGTGAAATAACCTAAGCATGCGACATTATTAGAAACGAAAAGACTCCCGCCTGCCGCAAGCAGACGGGAGTCTTTCTGCGCGTTACAACAGCACCTTAGCCTCATGCCGGTTCACGCACGACCTATAATGCTTCCTGCTCCACACTCTGCTCAAAGTCTTGTGCGGGTCAACCCTTTTTGGAAATTGTAATGCACCCGTGCCCATGCTATGGTAAGGGATAGAAGGTCAAGTTGCAGTCAGTCTTCTCATTATTGCTACCGGAGGTGCAGTTTATGAAAGCGTTGTTTATTGGAGGAACCGGAACGATCAGCACGGCGATTACGAAGCAGCTGCTTGAACAAGGTTGCGAGTTATACTTGCTCAATCGAGGGAACCGAAACGACACGTTGCCCGAGGGCGCACATATTTTGCAAGCCGATATTCATGACGAAGACCAAGTAACGAAACTAATTGAGCATCTCGATTTTGATGTTGTGGCCGACTTTATTGCATTCGAGCCCGCCCATCTGGAAAGGGATTACCGCCTGTTTGCAGGAAAAACCAAACAGTTCATCTTTATCAGCTCGGCCTCAGCCTATCAAACGCCCCTATCCGATTATCGCATTACGGAAGGGACGCCTTTATCCAATCCATACTGGGCGTATTCCCGAAACAAAATAGCCTGTGAGGATTATCTGATGAAGCAGTATCGGGAGCATGGCTTCCCGGTGACTATTGTAAGGCCAAGCCATACGTACGATGAGCGGTCCATTCCGCTCGGCGTGCACGGCAGCCAGGGAAGCTGGCAGGTCGTAAAGCGCATGCTGGAGAATAAACCGGTCCTTATTCATGGAGACGGGACGTCGCTGTGGACCCTGACGCATAACCGCGATTTTGCTAAAGGCTTCATCGGCCTGATGGGCAATATCCATGCCATCGGGGAGTCGGTGCATATTACCTCTGACGAGTCGCTTACCTGGAATCAAATTTATGAAATCATTGCGGATGCCCTTGGCGTACAGCTGAATGCGGTGCATGTCTCTTCCGAGTTCCTGGATGCTACCAGCACGCAGGATTTCCGCGGGTCGTTACTGGGAGACAAAGCGAATACGGTGGTGTTCGATAACAGCAAGCTGAAGCGGCTGGTCCCTGAATTCGTGGCAACCATCCGTGCCGATCAAGGGATCAAGCAGACCGTGGACTATATATTAGCCCACCCGGAACATCAGCGGGAGGACGCAGAGTTTGATGCGTGGTGCGATAAGGTCATCTCCGCGCTGGAGAAGGCCAAGTCGATCATTACGGGGTAAGGCTTAATCTTTCAGGGGCGGAAGTATATAGCGGACATCTGTTTCGAATATAGGGTATAGTTATTGTAAAACGAATGGAGAAACGAAACGATGTCTACTTTGCCGAATTGCCCGAAATGTAATTCAGAATATACGTATGAGGATGGGAACCTCCTGATTTGCCCCGAATGCGCTCATGAATGGACCCCGGGGTCCCAAGCAGAGCATGAGGAAGATGCGAGGGTCATTAAAGACGCGAACGGAAATGTATTGGCCGACGGCGATTCCGTAACGGTAATCAAAGATCTTAAAGTAAAAGGCAGCTCATCCGTATTAAAAATAGGCACGAAAGTGAAAAATATACGTTTGGTCGACGGCGACCACGATATCGATTGCAAGATCGAAGGATTCGGGGCCATGAAATTGAAATCGGAATTCGTTAAAAAGAGTTAAGATGTGTTAGCACGGTTCCATCATGAATAGCAGCAGCAAAAACCCTCCATCAAGGAGGGTTTTTCTCGTCTAACCAGGGTTTTTGCAGCCTATTGCGGCAACAAATGAGGAGCAGTCTTGTGATGGCCTTATGGTACAATGACAGGATGGGCTTGCTTCGTATAGGAGCTCCCCGAATAGGTGAAGAAAGCAGGTGCAGCGTGGATATCATACTATTTGCGGTTATCATATTCGTGGCGTCGATTCTCCAGACCAGTACCGGTTTTGGGTTCTCCATCCTGGCTACGCCGTTTCTGCTGTTGTTGTTCCGGCCCGCCGAGGCCATCCAGATTAATCTGATTCTATCGCTTGTCATATCGGCTGCCCTGATTGCCAAAATCCGCAAGGACATCGACTACGGCATCCTTAAACGATTGGTGATCGGAAGCGCGGCAGGTCTCCCTCTGGGCATCGTTATTTTTTCGCTCATCGATATCGGCTATCTGAAGCGGGGCGTCAGTCTGATCATATTGGCCCTGACCGTCATGCTGATGCTGAAGTTTAGAATAAACCAAAGCCGCGGCAGGGACTTGGCGGTGGGAGGACTCTCAGGCTCTCTAACGACGAGCATCGGCATGCCGGGTCCGCCCCTGCTGTTATATTTTTCGGGCACCGATACGCAAAAGGCCAAACTGAGAGGGACGACCCTGGCCTTCTATTTGTTCATCTACTCCCTGAGTTTGATCATTCAGGTGATCGTGGCGGGAACGTCCAAGACAGTCTGGGTATCGAGCGGAATCGCGCTGCCGCTGGTATTCATCGGGCTGTTTATCGGACAACGCTTATTCAACGTTATCAACCAGCGCGTGTTTCAGATCTTTACCTATATCATTTTGATCTTTACCGGTGTGTACATGCTGATCGAAAGCTTGTAGTCATGCCAAAGAAGATGGCAGGATCATCATTTGGACTGCTCGAACAGCGTCTCGGCCAGCAAGGGAAACAGGTTATCAAAAGCATGCGTATTCCCGTCAAACACGTATCCTCCCGGATAAGCGGGATCCTGATCCCGGAATTGGAGCATGCGTTCATGCAGCTGCTGCGCCCATGGGAGGTCATTGGTTTGCAGCGCCAGAATGATGGCCAGACCGTAAACGGCAGGCGACTCGTAATCCGCGTCCGGTTTGCGGCTTTCACGGGTGTAGCGGCCTGCCAGCCGCTGATGCTGGCGGAATTCTCCCTTCAGGAACGCTATAAGATCTGTCGGCGGATGATTCATCTCGGCGAGATGGACGCCAACGATCAATTGGTCGATCAGATTGACCGATGCGTCGTACTCATATTGGCCGGAGCCGATGTGATAGGTTTTGGGATAGAAAACGCCGTCCGAAGGCATATGAGCGAGCAGGTTTTGATATCGTTCATAATCCTGGGAGGGTAGGATTCCGTTATTATGCATTTCGCGCAGTGCCGATAAGTCAACGTAGACCAGGCTTAACGCGGCGGCGGATTCATTCCGTGCAAAATCATGATAATCGACGAGGTAACCTTCGGTTTGAATCGCAAGGAGTGCAGACCCGATCCTTTTTGCCAATTGAAGGTATTCTTCCTCGCCCCAGCGATTGAACGCCTTCAGCAGGGCATCGAGGATTCGCAGATCATCGCCCAGCGCATTGGTTGTGACCTCGGATTGACCGTCCGGCCTGAGCTTCCATTGGATATAGGGCTCTTGCTCCTGATTAAGAAAATAGGTGGTAAGAAGCTGGACGCTGTCGTCGAACCGGGCTCGATTGCCGAATATCACGGCAGTCCGCATCCAAAGCCCGAGCGACTCGGATAACGCTTCCCGGCCGGCAACGATGTCCGGATTCACGGAAGCAGCGGGTTTAAGATAGGTGGCAATGGTACCGTTATCGTTTGTCATATGCTCTTCAATGAACGCTGCGGTCACGTCAGGATTCTCCTTGTTCTTGTTGATCCAGCAGGCTATGAGGACGATGCCGGCAAGGGCAAGAACGACGATGATCGCAAGAATGGCTTTCTTGCGCGTTGAAATCCGGTTTGTCATAGGTTCACCTCGACCATACTATTTCGATATTCAACAGGTTAAAGCCTTCAAGGAAGACTGGGCGGCGGTGAACATAGCCCCCGGCTGTAGGAACGGGTATACTTCACTAAAAAAGGCTGTACCTGATGTTGGAAGCTCCAAATCATCAAAGGTACAGCCTTTCTTGCATAAGCGTATAGCGATTATTGCAGACTGACGATGGTTAGTCCTTGATCCTGCAGGCTCTTAATGATCTTCGGTAACGCATCCACGACCGCCTGGGATTCATGCAGGAGAATAATGGAGCCGGAAGCTTCGATGTGCTGGACATAATCCAGGATTTTATCCTCGTCGCGAGTCAGCCAATCCTCGGGATCCCGGTTCCAGAGCACCACTTTATTGCCTTGCTGGCGGCTTAACGCCTCGGTCCTGTCATCAAAGGCACCGTAAGGCGGACGGAAGAGCACCAGCTTCTCATCGGTAATATGCTCAATGAGATCGGCTGCGCGGGTCAGTTCCGCCTTTTGTTCTTCATAAGTAAGGTTTGGCATCTGGCTATGGGTCATCGAATGGCTGCCGACGGAGTACCCGTTGGCATGGATGGCCTTGACGTAGTCCGGATGTTTTTTCACATTGGTGCCGACAAAGAAGAACGTCCCGCCAACCCCGTGTTTCTTCAAGACGTTCATGATATCCATGGAGTGCTTGGATGGCCCGTCATCGAACGTAAGGGCGACATACCCTTTGGGGATGCTGTAGGAGATGAAATCCTTAAGCTCCAGCTGTGGAACGGCAGCCGAAGTCTTGATCTCCTTCCTCGGTTTGCTATCCGCTTCCTTCTCCACGGAAGCGGCTACAGGTTTGGCAATCATCGCATTCCGGTTCTCGGCAAGCAATTGGATGACCGTTTCGACCTCTGCTGCGGCGGTTATAGCAGCTTCATGCCGGATGTCACTCGGATACGAGTAATTAAATGAACTTAGCAATACCACAAAAATCAAGCTCATCAAGGTTGCGCTTGCCAGCTTAAGCGGAAGACGATGCGGCTTCCTTGCGGAGCGCGTGGTGTTTCGATTTCCATCGGTCTGCACCTCTTCGGCCGGACCCGGTTCGGATGGAGGCGCGGACAGGAAGGACAGGGTAGATACATCGTCCAAATGCCGGATAGCCTTGATCGCCTCTAATTCGTTCCTGAAGTGAACGGAGCAAGCAAATGAAAGTCGCTCGCCGTGGTCACGATATGTACGCGTAATGGAGCCTATGTATTGCTGTTGGATGGCATCCCATGTTGTATGTAAAGATAATCGGTATTTGTGAACCCCGTTAAATTCCGACACGGTCGCTATATTCGCTATGGTTTCATGATCGGTTAACCACAACAGCTCCGCCGATTCCGAGAAGGATAGCTTGATTCGCAGAGCGAAAGCCTCGGTATCCGTCTCGATCGCCAGCAGCTCAATGACTTTTCCATAGGAGTCAGACATGACGGCCCTCCTTTCTCTAGATGTTCATGCAGTGATTATGCTTATTCCGATGGTGTGTTGGGAGCCGATGTTTTTGGCGAGAAGGAGAAGGACATCTTCTCGGTAAAATCATTGATGGTCTGCATCAATTTGGCTTTATCGTCCAGAATGTTCTGGTACTGCTCCGCATACTTCTGGTTTGCAATCTCCAACTCGCGCACCTTCTCTTCAAGCGCGTTGATCTTGAGCATGCTCTGATATTGGGTGTTGTTAGACTCTTCGTAGAGCTTGTTGTACTTGGCGGTTTCGGTCTCCAGCTGGTTGGAGAGCTTCTCGTACGCCAGGTTCGATGTCAGCTGGTATTCCTTGTAATCCTCCAACAGCTGGTCGTAACTCATCTGTTTGTTGGTCAGCACGTTCTCGAGCTCGCGGATTTCCTTGTTCTTCTCCTGGACCAGCTGATCGCGCTTGATCTGTTCGTGCTTATACCGGTTGATCGTTTCGTTGGCGGTAAATAGCTGATCCTCCAGGCCCTTGTTCTTATAAGACAGCAATTGCCGCTCCTTCAGCATGTTCTCGATCGAAACGATGACGTCGAGGCCGATTTTGTCCTGGTTGTCCTTGGAGAAAAGATGCTTGCTGCTCTCCGCGGCGGGCAGTTCAGGCTCCGCGGAATATGCCGGCTCTTCTTCGACGGTTACGGCAATTTCCTGGTGTTCGGCACTGTTCTTCTCGGGTTGGTTCTGGTTCGAGCGGGCATTCTTAAACCAGGCCATTCCCTTTTTTTCTGTTTCCCTGGCCAAAATATCAACTCCTATATATTTCAATGAATACAGCATGAATTTAGGATAAAAGACCCTATTAATAGTCATCGGTAAAAACACCCTAAAAACTTTGCCCTTTGACCCTATGAAAATAAAAAAAAGCCCCGCAAGCGAGAGGGGGCTTTTTAGAGGGCAGATCTTCCGGTTTATGCGGCCTTTCGACCCGCCTATATTCATGAATTGAAACGAACGCGATGCTTCGACTTATTCCGTCTTCTTTATGGTCAGCTCCGGGGCGATAACGTCGACCCGGTTCGTCCAAATCCCGCCGCTGTAGTCGTCCGGCAGCCTTTCCAAATCCGCTACGGAGTCAAAGCCTTCCGACCAGCCGCCGTCCCCGGCCACGAGGATGACCCGCGTATTGATGCTGTCCATCCGGTTTAGGAATTTATCCGGCCATCCCCATAAGTAACGGGCATATTTCTCTGGTATATGGAGCTGGGTATTGCGGCAAACCGATGGAAGGTAGCCGCTCCAGCCGGCCCCGGCGTAGGATACGAGACAGCTTTTGAGCGTATCCATGGACATGACGCGCAGCGAGGGGAGCTGCGATTTTAACGTGCGGATCGGCTGGTCATCCCCGTAAACGGTCAGCTGGCTGAGACGCTTCACCGGCAGACCGGACAGATAATCGGCCAGTTGTTTTCCTTCTTCAGGGTCCGTGCTTTTGATATGGATCAGAAACGCGCCGTCCGGGAACGCCTCCAACACCTCGCCTAACGACGGAATCAGCCCGACTCCCTTTCCCCGAAAAGGATAAGTCGCTCCCTGGTCGGCCGTGTAGCCGTACCCGATGTCTATGTTTTTCAGCTCGTCCATGGTATAATCCTTGACCGAGCCCTCCACGTTGGTGCGGCATTCCAGCGTCCAGTCATGGAACACGGCGAACTGGCCGTCCTTGGTCGGTTTGATATCCAGCTCCACGATATCGGCACCTGCCTCGAAGGCGGCTCTCATGGACGGTATGGTGTTCTCCAGGTAAGCGTGCTCCGGCACATAGATACGGGAGGCGGTACACGTGTCGGCTTCAATACCTTCCATCGTAAAGGTCTGCCCAAGCCCGCGATGCGCCAGCAGAAGCGGCTCGCCGTCACGGTCTTTGGTGAATAGGGATGAATTGTTAACGAACAAAAACACGAGCAACACAACAAAAAACAGTATGATTTTCTTCCATCTTTTTAGTTTTCGCATGATCCAATCCCCCAAAATCGTATACAATATGCAATAGTAGATTTATATTTTTCTCTTTCTCTAAACGAAGTTCTCTATTTATATCCTTCTTTATTCAATCTTAGTGATTTTGGGCGCATACTCAATGGCTGGAACATAACAATTGCATAATAACGAACTAACAAATACGAATGAGCGAGTATATGGGAACAGGAGGGAGCATGATGGACAAATCCTCCTTTTTGATGGTGGAGCGGGGAAATCCCTACGAACGCGGGGACGTTATAGCTTTGACCAAACCGATCACGGTGCTTGGCCGCAAGGGCCAGCATTTTGATCCGGATATCGCGTTTGACAATATTTTTGTGTCCCGGCGGCATGCGGCGCTGCTGCATCGAAACGGGAAGTTCAGCATCAAGGATCTGAACAGCAAGCATGGCACCTTCGTTAATCAGGCACGGCTGGCTCCCCATGATGAAATACCCCTTCAGCATGGAGATACCATCGTGCTTGCGGGAGATCTGATCGTGCTGTCCTTCTCCATCCTCAGCATGGATGAGACGATGGACATTACCCCGCTGATCAAGCAGCTGGCGGCGGTTGAGGGCTCCGGCGGGCTTAAGCTGAATCCTTTCAAGCAGGAGCTGGTATACGGCGAGGACGTGTACGTTTTTTCGGAAAAAGAGTACAAGTGCATGGAGCTGCTTGTCAATCACCAAGGACAGTTCGTGTCCAAGGAGCAGCTCAAGGCATACGTTTGGCCCGAGCGAAGCTACGGGACGGACGAAGTGCCCGATGTGAGCTCGGAGGAGCTGAATGCGCTGATCTACCGGGTCCGCAAGAAGACGAGGGATATTTTGGCCATTGAGAGCATCCGGGGAAAAGGCTATATTTTGCAGTCGACGGCTGAATGACGATCGCAAAAACGAAAACGCAATGAAATCTAAGGAACCATACAAACGGCAGGCCCTTCCTCCATGCAGGAAGGGCTTGCTTGCATGAACAGGACAAATTCGATGGCGGTGAGAGGGAAATGGCAGGCCCCAGCGAACTGTTATAGCATGGAAGTTTCGAATGAAACGACAATCGAAAGGGATGTGCAGAGCAGATGAACATGGAGCACGTGCAGCAAAACGGCATTGCCGTTAACCAGTTAGGTTATCGGGGCCGGGACGCCAAGATTGCCGTCATTGCCGGTCAGGGCGGACGGTTTCGCATCGTCAATGCGCGAAATGGCGAGGTCGTATGGCAGGGGCAGACGGCGCCCGCCATAGAGGATGCGTCCAGCGGACAGACGGTAAGCAGAGGGGATTTTACGGCATGGGAAGCACCCGGTACCTATCGAATCGAGACGGAGGATGGGCAGTCGTCGGTACTATTTGCCATTGCCGACGATGTATATGAGGATGCCCACCGAGCAATGTTGAAAGCGTTTTATTACTTCCGGTGCGGGACGGCTTTGGATGAGCCGCATGCGGAGCCTTGGAAGCATGAAGCCTGCCATCTCACGCAGGCCATCGTTCATGGACATGAATCGCGGCGGATGGATGCTTGGGGAGGATGGCATGATGCCGGGGATTATGGCAAGTACGTCGTGCCTGGCGCCAAAGCCGCCGCCGACTTACTGCTGGCCTTCGAGCTGTACCCCGAAGCGTTTGCTCAGCCGCTGCCGCTGCCTGAAAGCGACGGCCGCATGCCGGATGTGCTGCATGAATGCAGGTATGAGCTGGACTGGCTGCAGCGCATGCAGGATGAGGAATCGGGGGGCGTGTTCCATAAGCTCACGACGCTGCGGTTTCCAGCGGGAGACGTCATGCCGGAGGACGATACGGCCCCGCTGTACTTGTCGCCGATCTCCGCAACGGCAACCGGATGTTTTGCCGGTATCATGGCCATGTCGGCACGGATCTATTCTCCCTATGATGAAGCCTTCGCCGCGAGCTGCCTGAAGGCAGCGGTGCGGGCTTGGGCATGGCTGGAGGAGCATCCCGACGAGCCGGGCTTCCGCAATCCGGCTGATATCGCTACAGGCGAGTATGGCGATGGCCAGGATGCGGACGAACGGTACTGGGCAGCGGCAGAGTTATACCGTACAACGGGGGAGACGCCATATCATGAGGCTTTCCAAGCTTTAGCCAAGCAGGACTCTTTCGGAAAGTACGAGCTGGGATGGGCGGACATGGGCGGTTACGGGACGTTTGCCTATCTGATGTCGGAGCGGGAAGAAGAGCCCGAGCTGGCGCAAGAATTGATGGCGGGCCTGTTACGGCGTGCGGATGAGCTTGCTGCTGTCAGCGATCGGGACGGCTATGGCCTCTCGCTTCTGCCGGATCAATATATCTGGGGCAGCAATATGCTGGTCATGAACCACGCGATGCTCCTGCTGGTGGCGGGAAGACTGTCGGGTTCCGAGAACTTTGAGCGGCATGTACACGAGCATGTGCACTATGTATTCGGGGCGAACGTGATGGGGACAAGTTATGTTACCGGATATGGGGCGAGGCCGATCCGGCATCCCCATCACCGTCCTTCCGAAGGCGACGGCGTGGAGGAGCCGGTTCCGGGCCTCGTCTCCGGCGGTCCGAACAAGGGGCTTCACGACGATTATGCGCGTGAGCACTTGGCCGGCAGGGCGCCCGCAGCCTCTTTTGCCGATGTGATGGAGAGCTATTCCACCAATGAGGTGGCTATTTATTGGAACTCGCCGGCCGTGTTCGTGCTGTCTCATTTTGTATAGAAAGAGCATTACATAGAAAAAGAAACGCCGAGAGATTCTTGACGTTTCTTTTTTTGTAATGGACTGAGGATTCTTCCATCTCCAAAGAGTCGAGTAAAGCATGGGCTTAATTTATCGTGATCGCTCGGTGAGGCTTGCTGTAATGGCTTGTTCCGCCCCCGCCGACCAGAACTTTTCCTCCTCTTCTAAACACCAGCAGCTTGGTCAGTCCGCCTGCCAGCATCACCTCGACTTTGGCATGGTTCGAAGTAGCGATATAAACGACATAACCGCTTTTCGAAAGCACGGTTCTCCAGTTGCCGTCAAACTCTGATCTCAAGACGCGGCTCGAGTATACCTGATTTTCAATTCGACCCGATGACGGTGTTCTCAAGGCGTACACCTCCCCTTCATTCATGAAAAACGTGGGAAATGACCGTGCTGTCGCTGCATCATCTCCTATCTATTCTATGCAGCTGCAGATGATAGGTTTGGATGCTAGCCTCTTAATTTCCCCTTCACCAGCGTATGAAGCAACGTGGCAGCAATGCCGCAGATGCTGCCGACGACCGTACCGGTCACGATGCTGCTGATGAAGGCGAAGGTTCTGGTCAAAAAGCTGTTGGCTGCTGCAGGGAGGTCGGCCAGATTGCCCCCTAGAGCCGGCGGCGTTTCGAAGGCCATATTCCATAACAGCTGATGCGTAATGCCAAGAAAGAGCCCATAGACGGCTCCGATGGCCATTAAGGGCAGAAAAGGATATTGAACGTGATGCCGCTTGCCGAGTACATAGAGTATCCAGACGATCGGGGGAATGAAGACAAGCAGCCGATTGATGATCCCGTGGGGATCGACCCATTGCAAATCGTGGGCAATGACTCGGGGAACGCCGAGCAATGCCAGCAGTATGATTGAGAGCATCGGCAAGCCGTTGTTATTTCTTCTTTGTATGTTCATCTCGCAATTTACCTCCGTAACCTTGAATTTAGATTCCCGATGTTAGCCGAGATGGTTTTAGTTTACCGAAGGCATGTTGTGAACTTATGACGAGGGTATACGCAATCCGTGAAATTACGCCGCTTCGGCTTGAAACTTGGAATATACAGGATCAAGGGGCGGGCTTGTTCTACGAATGAAACCGCGTCAGGACTGCATTTTCATAATGATGACATGATCCATTTAAAATTTGTCAACAATATTCTTGACGAAACCCGCTTTTCCTTTCGTTGAGCCTTTTGCCGGGCTGACTTAACATAGAGGTGTCAGATGAAAGCAACACTACAACATTCAGCTTTATTTTCAAATATGACTAGGAGGTCAGTACGATGTCCAACGAGACAAATACAAACGCTTCCAAAGGCATTCGCGTAAGGGTTCAGCAGCTCGGCCGGCTCCTTAGCGGCATGGTGATGCCGAATATCGGTGCGTTTATTGCTTGGGGCCTGATTACGGCGCTGTTCATCCCGACCGGCTGGTTCCCGAACGAGAAGTTGGGAGCTCTGGTTGACCCGATGATCAAGTATCTGCTTCCGCTCTTGATCGGTTATACGGGCGGACAGATGATCCACGGCAAACGCGGTGCGGTTATCGGTGCGGTTGCCACGGTCGGCGTTATCGTCGGAGCAAGTATTCCGATGTTCCTTGGCGCCATGATTGTCGGCCCTCTGGCTGCTTGGGTATTAAAGCAGTTCGACAAGCTGATCGACGGCAAAATCAAATCCGGCTTCGAGATGCTGGTGAACAACTTCTCGCTGGGTATTATCGGCGGTGCGCTGACGCTGCTGGCCTACACCGGAATTGGTCCCCTTGTGCAGGGCATTACCAAAGTTCTTTCAGCCGGCGTTGACGTACTGGTCGATGCCAACCTTCTGCCGCTGGTCAACATTATCATTGAACCGGCGAAGGTATTATTCCTCAACAATGCGATTAACCACGGGATTTTCAGTCCTCTCGCTACAGAGGAATCGGCTCGGATCGGTCAATCCGTCCTGTATATGCTGGAATCCAATCCGGGACCCGGGCTGGGCATTCTTCTCGCCTTTTGGTTCTTTGGACGCGGTTCTGCCAGATCCTCTGCTCCGGGGGCGGTTGTGATTCACTTCCTGGGCGGTATCCATGAGATCTACTTCCCGTATATTTTGATGAAGCCGGTCCTCATCCTGGCCGCTATTGCGGGTGGCGTGGCCGGAACCTTCACCTTCCAGATTCTTGGAGCGGGACTCGTGGGACCTGCGTCGCCAGGCAGTATCCTTGCTTATTTCGCCATGGCGCCTAAGGGCGGCCTGGTTCCGGTGCTGGCCGGTGTCCTTGCTGCGACGGTCGTTTCCTTCGTGATTGCGGCACTGCTGCTCAAAACGGGTAAACAAACAGAGGAAGAGCCGAATTTGGAAGAAGCATCCGCCAAGATGAAAGAAATGAAAACCGGCGGCATGAACGACCAAGTTGCCCCAGCTTCTGCGGCTGTGGCCAATCTGGACAAAGACAACGTGAACAAAATCGTGTTCGCTTGCGATGCCGGCATGGGCTCCAGCGCGATGGGCGCCTCGGTATTGCGTAAGAAACTTCAGCAGGCAGGCGTCAACATTACCGTTGTGAATTCGGCGGTAAGCGAAATACCGGATGATGCGGATATCGTCATTACCCAGAAGACTCTCACCGAGCGGGCCATCGCCAAGAATCCGAATGCCGAGCATATCTCGATCGACAACTTCCTGAAGAGTCCGAGATATGACGAGCTGGTGGAACGACTCAAAGACTAACATAAGCTTGAACCATATGACACGCTGGCGTAATCACGCCGGCGTTGTCTCCATTTCATGAAGAAGGGAGCCATGGATCTGGGACACATTACTGCCCGCCAGCGACAAATCCTTCTGCTCCTCATGAGCAGGACCGATGGCATGACGGCTGCAGAAATAGCCGCTGACGTTGGGGTCAGCGTCAGGACGGTTCACCGGGAAATGGAGGAGATCGAGAAAGACCTACAAGGTACGGGCGTTGTGCTTCTCAAAAAGTCGGGAACGGGCATCCGGCTGGAAGAAGAGAAGCCCGAAGGGATGTCCCTGCTGCGACGATCCCTGCTTGCGGGGAAGCCGGCCGATTATTCCGTGGAAGAACGCAAAATCCTCATGCTGTGCGCTTTGCTTGAGGCGGATGAGCCCGTCAAATTGTTTGCTTTGGCCCATAGTTTGAAGGTAACCGTCCCGACGGTGAGCAATGATCTGGATGAGCTGGAGCCGTGGATGAAGCGGTTTAACCTGAAGCTCATACGGCGCCGGGGCTACGGCATCGAGATCGACGGCGCGGAAGGGGTAAGGCGAAGGGCGATTGGCAGGCTCGCCGAGGAATATCTGGATTATTCCGATCTTGTCGGTGACGGATACAGCGACACGCGGGAGCCGGTGACGGCCCGGCTGCTGTCCATGATCGATAAACCGGCTCTGCTGGATGTAGAGAAAACCTTGTGGGATATGAATTGGGATTGGACGGAGGATCTTAGCGAAAGTGCCTACACTTCCACGCTGATCGCGTTATCGGTTTCCGTAAACAGGATCAAGCGGGGACGGGACATGGAAGCTGCCGATATTGCGAGCTACCCTCCTTCCTCTGTTTCCGTCGAGGAGGCGCGGGATTTTGTTGGTCGCCTCGGCGAGAAACTGGAAATGAATTTCCGCGAATCAGAATTGATCTATATCGCCCAATTGTTTGAGGCGGCAAAGAACATGTCCGAGGTCAGCGAGCTGGTTCATGCGGACGTCGAAATGGTGGAGATCGCCCATCGCCTGATTGAACGGGTTCAGGGGCGCACCGGCATTCCGTTCCAGGAGGACCGCACGCTGCGGGCAGGTCTGGTGGAGCACATCGGGGCTGCACTGAATCGGATTCGGGAAGGGACCCGGATCCGAAATCCGCTGCTCAGTCCGATTCGGAAGGATTATGAGGAATTGTTCGGGATCGTCCGGCGCTCGGTCGACGAGCTGAAGCTGGATTTAAGCATCCCGGATGAAGAAATCGGGTTTCTGGTTATGCATTTTGGAGCATCGAGCGAACGGCTGAACCAGCCGGAACACCATCTGAAGGCCATCCTGGTATGCTCCAGCGGTCTCAGCTCCTCCAGGCTTCTCGGGACAAGGCTGAATAAGGAGATGCCGCAGATCGAGGTGCTCGGCAACGTATCGTGGTATGAAGCGGCTCGGATCCCGAAGGAGCAATACGATCTCATCATATCGACCATTGATCTGCCGCTGCCGAAGGATCGATATGTAAGACTAAGCCCGCTGCTGACGGCGGATGATAAAGAGGCGCTGCTTCGATTCATCCAGAGCACATCCTTCGAGCCGGCCAGCAGCAGGGCTGCCGTCAGCCGAATCGAGGAAGATCGTAAAGCTGCATCTTTCGAGCGGCTCCGCATGCAGGCCGCCCTGATGAACGAAATCGTATCGCTTCTGGACGGCTTCCATGTCTACCATCTGGATAATCTTCAGAATGATTTGCAGGGAACTTTGAACGAGGCCTTGGCCAAGGTATATGAGCAAGGGGCTCTCCGTGATGCGGAGATGGTGAAGGAGCGCCTGCTTGAACGCGAACGGATGGGTACCCAGCTTATTCCCGACACGACGCTGGCTTTATTCCATACGCGAAGCCGCTATATCACCTGGCCTTCGCTGTCCCTGTTCAGGCTGGCGCATCGAGCGCCGCTTGAGGATGGGGCCCAGGCGGGCGTCATTCTGCTGATGCTGGCACCGAAGCAGCTTCCGAAGGAAAGCCTGGAGGTGCTCAGCGAAATCAGCGCCATGCTGCTTCGCTCCGAGCTGATCGAGCTGATGGAGCGGGGCGGCGAGGAAGAGATTCGATCCTATTTGGCGGAAGAGCTTCAGCATTTTTTCAATCACAGACCATAGAAAGAGGGAGACTAACATGAATAACATACTGTCCAAAGATAAAGTCGTACTGAACGCAAAGGCTGACAGCAAGAGTGAAGCCATTCGCATGGCGGGGAACCTTCTGGTACAGGCAGGCCATGTATCGGCCGATTACGTGGATAAAATGCTGGAACGCGAAGAAATTGCGTCCACTTATATGGGCGGAGGACTTGCAATTCCCCATGGCACCAAAGAAGCGAAAGGCATGGTCATCTCCACGGGATTGTCGATCGTCCGCTTTCCGGAAGGCGTGGATTTCGGCGGAGACGAGCCGGCGTTCATCGTCATTGGCATCGCGGCTGCCGGCGGCGACCATATGGAGATTCTGACGAATGTGGCCATGATTTTCACGGATGACGAGAGCATCGAGAAGGTCATGAACGCTTCCAGCGAAGAGGAGATTCTGGCCATCTTCGAGGGAGGAATGGGCGCATGAAGGCAGTCCATTTCGGCGCGGGCAACATCGGACGCGGTTTTATAGGGCTCTTGTTGTCACAGGCCGGTTATGAGGTTTGTTTTGTCGACGTAAACGAAGAGCTGGTTTCAGAGCTGAAGGCGCGCGGGGAATATCCCGTAACCCTGGCCAGCGAAGGGCAGGAGACCACGGTGGTCAAAGGCATCACCGCTCTCAATAGCGCCTCGGAACCGGAAGCTGCCGCGCGCGCGGTAGCGGAAGCGGATCTCGTCACGACGGCGGTCGGCGTCAACATCTTGAAATTTATCGCCGGCACCATTGCCGAGGGGCTGAAGCTTCGGCTGCAAACGAACTCGGCATCGCCGCTTCATATTATTGCATGCGAGAACGCCATCGGCGGCAGCTCGCAGCTGAAAGAGCATGTCTATGGGAAGCTTGATGACGAGACGAAGCGTAAGGCTGATCGGCTCGTGGCTTTCCCGGATGCAGCCGTAGACCGGATCGTGCCGCTGCAGCAGCATGAGGACCGTCTGAAGGTCGTGGTGGAGCCGTTCTATGAGTGGGCTGTGGATCGCTCGCAGATGTTTGAGGATTATGTCCCCGTTGAAGGCATTCACTACGTGGACCGCCTGGAGCCGTACATTGAACGCAAGCTGTTCACGGTGAATACCGGACACTGCTCGGCTGCGTATGTAGGCTTTCTGAAAGGCTATGAAACGATCCAGGACGCCATGAAGGACGAGGCGGTGGCAGGCCATGTCCGCGCGGTGCTCGAAGAAACGGGAGCTGCGCTCATACACAAGCACGGCTTCGGTCCTTCCGAGCACCAAGCATATATTGACACCATCCTGGAGCGGTTCCGCAATCCCGCGCTGACCGACGAGGTGTCGCGCGTTGGCCGCTCCCCGATCCGGAAGCTGTCCCCGGGCGACCGCCTGGTCTCGCCGGCCATGCTGGCTTTCGAGAGCGGACTGGCGTATAAGAGCCTGGCGAAGTCCATGGCGGCAGCCCTGTTGTTCGATGTTCCGGAAGATCCGGAAAGCGTGGAGCTCCAAGCCTCCGTTCGGGATATCGGCGTAAGCGACACGGCTTCCCAATATACCGGCATTGCCGGAGAGCATCCCATCATGGGTGAGGTAATGGAGCAGTATGAGGCCTTGAAGGCCGAGCTCGAAGCGAATGCATAATCATTGGAAATATAATGATGAGCCCCTGATCCTCTTCGCGGAGATATCAGGGGCTTTATGCATAGCGGAGAGTTCCTCATGCTTCAGGATGTTGTGCGCTTTGTTGGCGCTTATCGTTGGAAACCATCATAAGGAACTAAATTCCAAATATTCCATCCATAATATTTCAGAAAATTTTCGCTAATTTTCGAAATAAAGAGTACACTAGAAGTAAGAATCTACAAATTGGATGTGATGAGCATGGCAGAAGAATTGATCTTGACCCAGGAGGGCTATGACAAACTCCAGGAGGAACTTGACGATCTCAAGTATGTAAAACGCAAAGAATTAGCGGAACGGATCAAGCTCGCGATCAGCTATGGTGACTTGAAGGAGAACAGCGAGTACCACTCAGCCAAGAACGACCAGGCATTTATGGAAACGCGCATCATCATCCTGGAAAAAACGCTTAACAGCGCCCGGATCGTCGACGCTAAGGATGTAAGCTCGACCACGGTCAACGTCGGTTCGAACGTCGTTCTGAACGACATCGAATTTGGCGAGAAGCTTGAATATCAGGTGGTAGGCCCCGCAGAAGCCGACGTATCCAATAACAAAGTTTCCTATGAAAGCCCGCTCGGCAAAGCGCTGATGGGCAAAGCGGTAGGCGACCAGGTCCATGTGGAAGCGCCCATGGGCATCGTGAAATACGAATTGTTGGAGATCAAGGCGCTGTAATCGCCGATGGATCAACGAATATATAGATGCAAAAGGCGTAACCGGGTGCTACATGTCCGGTTACGCCTTTCTTATGCTCGTCCCGGTTAAGGGATCGGCTTTTCATGCCTGTTGGAGCCCTTTAAGCATTAGCCGTCACGGCCTTGCGCTCATACATATAGCAGGCTGCTCCCAGAATGAAGGCGAGCGCTACCAATCCGGCGCCCACCCAAGGCAGGGCCGTTAAGCTTAGATGCGTAATGACCAATCCCCCGATAAAAGCGCCCGCCGCATTTCCGAGGTTGCCCGCGGAATGGGTTGCTGTGGAGGCCAGTGCAGGAGCGGATTGGGCCAGACTCATCACGCGCACCTGCATTCCCGGCATAACGGCGAAAGAGGCGGCCCCCCACAGCACGATGGTCAGCACAGCCGTGACCGGGTGATGGATGGTCACCGTGAGGATGGTCAGAATGACGGCCGTCGCAAAGTAAACGCCCAGGATGGAGGGCAGCAGTTTCCAGTCCGCCAGCCTGCCGCCTACGATGTTGCCTACGGTCACGCCGATACCGAACAGGATCAGAATCCAGGTGACGCTGGGTTCCGCAAAGCCCGTGATCTCAATCAGCAGGGGCGCGATATAGGTGAAGACGGCGAACAGGCCGGCATTGCCAAGCGCGCCGATCAGCAGGAAGAGAAGAAGCTGGGGTCTAATGATGGCCGTGATCTGCTGAACGATGCTTGTCGCTTGCTCCTGCCGTATCTTCGGTATGAAGATCAGGATGCCGATCAATGCCAACACGCCCATGACGGCAATCGCGCCGAATGAAGCGCGCCAGCCCATCGTTTGGCCGATGAAGGTACCGATCGGAACCCCGATGATATTGGCTATCGTTAATCCCGCCATCATGATGGACACCGCTCCGGCACGCTTGTCCGGCCGCACCAGATTGGATGCGATGACAGCGCCCACGCCGAAGAAGGTCCCGTGGGTCAGCGCGGTCAGCATCCGGGCGCCCATCAGAACGGCATAGTTCGGAGCGAAGACCGAGATGCCGTTGCCCAGGATGAACAGGCCCATGAGCAGCAGTAACAGCTTTTTCTGCGGAATTTGGTTAGTAAGGACGGTCAGAATAGGGGCTCCTACGGCTACCCCGAGGGCATACATCGTAATCAGCTGCCCGGCAGACGCGATGCTGACATTCAGATCATCGGCTACATTGGGGAGGATCCCCATAATGACAAACTCCGTCATGCCAATGGCAAATGCACCCACGGTGAGAGAGAGTATAGAGATGGGAAAGGGTTCTTTGCCGCTTTTTTCCCCAGTGGCATGTTGCGAAATATCCATGGTGTTCAAGTCAACCTTTCTGCTCTGTATGTTAAAGATATAATCCCAATCTCCATTATCGGTTTTATAGAGGGACTGTTACATATTATTTAACGTAGCGGGAGGATAATCAAGAACTTTATTTTTCGTAAAACAGGGGCATCCTGTTAAGGTAGACTCTTCCCTGAACAGGAGCTTGTCCGTCATGTAAGAGCTTAAGAGCGCCATTGCAGGCGCTCTTCCCATAAGCAGGCGCTATAGAGGTGCCTGTGGGAGCGGATAGACCCATTCCTTTTGATATAAGAACATCAGAAACAGGTGAACGACTCGATACTTCTTAAGTCGAGCCCTGAATATACCCACATCCATCCCGTCCAGCGGAAGCCGGCCACCGAGGTGCGGCCCACAAAAGTCGGGTAAAACCAGAAGCCGGGTCCACGTGTGGGCCAAATATAGGTATTTCTGAACAAACAGCCCCTGATCGCTCCAGGATCAACTGCGAAGGTACTGGCCATAGGCTGTTGGGGGACAGATGTTGGAGGCGGGGATGAGGGCCCTTGCATCGGTCCCTGGGGTCCTTGCGGCGGCATAAATGCCATGAGGATTCACTCCTTAATCGGGTTTTTAGGTTTGGAAGTGCTCGGGAGACTTGCCGAACTACAATGTAAAGCTCTTCTTCTAGATGTAAAGCAAGGTGATGACAAGCAATTCGAAGAGGACAAGTGGCAGGATTACATTGTTATAGTAACTGGGACCGAAGCCGCGCTGGTTTCCGTATCCGGGCATGCTCAAATACAGAATCCCTTTCTCGCAATGCATAATAGTGCCTTCAAAGACATCGCCGTCAAGCGTTTCGACGCGAACCAGCTGATTCGCATGCTGCTTGCATAGATGGTGGATATGATCGCGAACCGATTTGATGTTGTGCTTCATGCTGGGTTCAGCTTGATATAAGGTTTGTTCCTGGTGTCCGGGATATTGAATGCTCATATGGAAAAGACCCCCATCGTGAATTAGTCATACATAATCCCATCCTATGCAAATGCCCAGAGAAGGGTGTTAAGGGTCTGTTGAATTTCCCGCATGGGCAAATGAGCCGATCAGTGATACGATTTAGGTCAATACATTGAATAGAGGAAGTGAACGTTAGCCATGATCGATATAACCATCCCCAAGCCGGACGTCACCATAACCAAGCAGGATGCTCCGGAACTGAGCCATATTTACGGATTTACGGATTTCCACCTGATTCCGAGAGACCGGGGCGGGATTTTCATGTTCTACAACAGCGAGGGAGAGATTCTGTTCGTTGGCAAAGCTAGAAAGCTGAGACCGCGGATCAAGAAGCATTTTGAAGATAGCGTCTCCCCGATCAAGGAGCATCGGAATGAAGTGACGAGCATCGAGGTTTGCGTCATTGAAGACGCGGTGCATAGAGAGATATATGAAACCTATATCATTAATGAATTCAAGGCCAAATACAATGTGGACAAGGTGTTCTTTCGATAAGGAATACGAACGGTAAAGCGAAGAGGGGCAATAAGCGAGGTCAGGTAAGGAGCCGCGTTTGTTGCTTTTTTTGCGCTGTAATAAAAATAAATTGAAAAAACATCTAAATATTCCTTTACAGGAATATTCCCTTTGTGGTATATTGAAAACAAGAAAAACGGCAGCAAAAAAAGAAGCCGAAAAAAGAGGTGATGATGGTGACGGGAACAGAGAGAGTTGACAATCGCCGTAAACGCCATAACAGCGGGTCTGTACCGGTCATCACGACAAGATGGAACTGACAACATTTAACGCATTAGCCGAACCAAGCCGTTTTCGTATCGTGAATCTCCTGCAGAAGGGGCCGCTTACGGTAGGGGAAATCGCCGAACGTCTCGACATTCGGCAGCCTCAAGCCTCGAAGCATTTGAAGGTACTGCTGGATGCCGGACTGGTCGAGGTAAGGGCGGATGCGAACCGACGGAATTACATGCTGCGGTCAGAGCCGTTTCAGGAATTGGACCGTTGGCTCGATAATTACCGCCGCATATGGAACGAACGGTATGACAACTTGGATGATTACTTGGAGAAGCTGCAATCGGATATGAAGAAACAGGAGTAAACACCATCTAATTCGAGGAGGAATATATAATGACAAGCAAAATGATTACACGGGTAGAAGGTCAAGTGATCGTACTGGAGCGCGTATTTAATGCACCAAGGGATCTGGTATTCAAGGTGCTTACCGATGGAGAGCATCTGAAGCAGTGGTGGGGGCCTCGCGGATGGGACATTACGGTATCCGACATGGATTTCCGTCCTGGCGGCCAATGGCATTACTGCATGAAGTGCATGGATCAGAATCAAGGGGATTTCTACGGCATGGAATCCTGGGGCAAATCGGTCTACCAGGAAATTGAGGAGCCGGAGAAAATCGTCTACATCGACTATTTCTCGGATGCGGAAGGCAATATTGCGGAGGGCATGCCCGCAACCACGGTGACGATGACGTTTGAGGAAGTGGATGGAAAGACCAAGCTGGTCAATCGAGGTGTATATGAATCCGCTGAAGCGCTCCAATCGGTATTGGATATGGGAATGGAAGAAGGCATTACCCAAACCTGGGATCGCTTGGAGGAATACCTGGCATCGAAACAATAAGCCCATTTCAAATGCATCGTTAAAAGGTAAAATGAATGGCCGGAATCCGTATGGATCCCGGCCATTTTTGGATTCCATATGCATCGAATCCACCGATTTCACGTTATCAGTTAACTTGTAACTTGAAAATTCCGAACCAAAAGTTCAATATAAAGATAATTGCAAGATGATTAACGATATGGACTGCCCTAAGCGGGAAGCATCGATAACCTTTGCCTGCGGTTCTGACCGCGGCAAAGGATAATAGGAGGAAAACATAATGGAAATTGGGGTTAGCTCGTTCGTGGAGACGTGGCCGGATGTGAAGACCGGCGAAGTGATGAGCCATGCGCAGCGGCTGCGCGAGGTGGTTGAGGAAATCGTCCTGGCCGATCAGGTGGGATTGGATGTGTATGGCGTAGGGGAGCATCACCGCAAGGATTATGCGGCGTCTTCGCCTGCGGTCGTTCTTGCCGCGGCTGCGTCGCAGACGAAGTGGATTCGGCTGACCAGCGCGGTGACGGTGCTGTCTTCCGCGGACCCGGTACGGGTCTTTCAGGATTTTGCTACCTTGGACGCGATTTCGAACGGACGCGCGGAGATTATGGCCGGCAGGGGTTCGTTCATCGAATCGTTCCCGTTATTCGGCTATGATCTGAGTCATTATGACGAGTTGTTCGAGGAGAAGCTGGAGCTGCTGCTCAAAATCCGCGAGTCGGAAAAAGTCACCTGGCAGGGCGAGCATCGTCCGGCGATCCATAACTTAGGCGTCTATCCTCGTCCGGTTCAGAACCCGCTGCCGGTGTGGATCGGAAGCGGAGGCAATTCGGAATCGGTCGTGCGGGCAGGCCTGCTCGGCCTCCCGCTGGTGCTGGCGATTATCGGCGGCAGTCCCCTGCAGTTTGCGCCGCTGGTCAAGCTGTATAAAGAAGCGGCAGCTCATGCCGGGCATGATGTGTCGAAGCTGCCGATCGGCTCGCATTCCCACGGATTCATTGCGGAAGAAACCGAGCTGGCCGCGGACAAGTTCTTCCCTTCGACCCAAGCCAGCATGAACGTGCTGGGACGGGAGCGGGGCTGGGGGTACTATGACCGGGCAAGATTCGATGCGGCCCGCAGCTTCGAAGGTGCGCTGTATGTAGGGGACCCTGAGACGGTCGCCGAGAAGATCATTCACCTGCGCAAGCATGTGGGCATCACCCGCTTTATGCTGCATGTGCCTGTGGGAACGATGCCTCACGACGAAGTCATGAGAGCCATCGAACTGCTGGGAACCGAAGTCGCCCCTCGGGTCCGGAAGGAAATCGACCGCTGGGAAGCGGCTGGCGAGCCTGCGGAGTAAGCAGAATTACTTTTTGACGATATGAAATGAAGACGCATGTAACTTTTTCCGGCACGAGTTCGTCTATGACATAAACAGGCGGGGCGGTGTACATCTTGCGGGTGGCCAGATATTTTGTGTTGTGGTTCGTCTTTATGTTTCTGTTTACCGGAGCTGTCGTAGGCTTGGAGTATATCGAAGGATACAAGATCACGACGACGGAATATTTCGGCCTTCGTAATGCGGGTTTTGTTCTGATGATCATTCCGATTCTCATATCCTCGCTACTATACCCGGTGATCGTGCTCCCTTTATCGTGGCTCATGGGCATGATTCGATGGGTCAGAGCTTCACTCATCCTGTATGCCCTGCTGTATGCCGTGATTTGGGCTGCGGTCGGGACAGTGCTGTTCTACGAAAGCTATGATGATCGATTCATACAGGAATATGAACTTCATGTCAGCACCGCAGTCATTCTGTTTGGTGTAATCGGCTTGATCTACGGCGGGATCGAGCGGAAGGTTCTGCGTAATCATCCGGCCGGCTCGGTTAAGGTTCAAGAAAAGACCATGGGAAGCCATTAGGGCATCCGATGGTCTTTTGATTAAAAATATACTTATTCGTCGCTCCTGAACTGCATCTCGACGGACTCGCTTGCCGGCGGCAGATCCATGCCTTGTTCCCAGATCAGAACCCGGTCATCCGGCGTCCCCAAATAGAGGGCCTTGATCTGAACGCCGTCGCCAAAGCTCTTCTCGTAGGCATTTCGTTCTTCAATATCGTTCGTATAGTACATATTGGACAGTCCCATATCCGCGAATTTTTTAGATTTGATGATGGGACGCTTGGGTGTCACATAGAAGTTTCCTTCCTCATCCGTATCGTAGCTGGCTTGGTTAACATTATAGCCGTCGGTCATCTTCACGTGATAAGCAATGCGCCCATCCTTCAGCTGGCTGATATCGGATACCTGCATCACGCGGGTCGGCACGCTTGTAATGTTCCATTCGAACAGACCCGCATATGCCAGGAACAAGAGACCGACTGCTAAGCAGCTGATCAATAGACCTTTGGTAAACGAGATCCATTTGGTGCGCGACAACTGGGCCGCAACTTGCCTCAATCCGGCTCCTTCATCCTTGTTTTGCTCCATCGTTTGGGTGGGCAGCGATATTGGGGAGCTCATATGGCTCAGCACCTCCCGGCAAGCCGGGCAATCCGCCAGATGCTCTTCTACCAAGGTTTTGGTGTCTGCGCTGCACACATCATCATGGTACAAAGGCAGCAAATCCTGAATAATCTCGCACGATATTCGGCTCACGATTGATTCCCCTCCTTGTACAGGCTTTGGATTTTTTGCTTGGCTCGAAAGAAGGTGACTCTTGCCCAGCTCTCGGTTTTTCCAAACAGCCGGCTGATTTCGCCAAAAGACAATTCCCCGAACACTCGCAGCGTAAACACCTCTTTATACGGCTCGTCCATCCGGTGCAGGATTTGATGGATGCGAAAAGCCTCAGCCCTTTCCACGGTTTGCCATGCGATATCCTGACCGCTGCCGTGGTCGATCTGCGGGGCCGGCTCATACCGCTTTTGTTTATCAAGATAGGAGAAGTATGTATGTTTAGCGATTTGGCATAGCCACACGCTCAGCTTGCATGTGCCTTGAAACGAATCGATATGCTTCAGCGCTTTGAAAAACGTCTCCTGCGTGAGTTCTTCCGCAACATGCTCGTCTCTGCTGAGCGACAGCAGAAACCGATACACGTCTTGAAAGTGTTGATGGTAGATCTGGTGCAAATCCGTCACCTGTTCACCTCCTTGCCTATATGACCGGGTCATGGCCGATTCGTTACAATAATCCGCGAAAAAAGTTTCGGCCGGGCGATCTACTCATAGCGGATGCCGTTCGAGGCCGTCTCCATCGCGTTCCAGTCCAGAATGCGGAGAGTCTGTCCGTTTCGTTCCAGGATCCCCCTTTGGGCGAAGGCATGCATTACCCTATTCAAGTGTCGGTGCGTGGTGCCAAGCAAGGTGGAGGTAAAGCGGGCGTTCGTCATTTCATGCTGCCTAAATAATCAAACGACAGCCCGATGAACAGGCATTCGATAAGGGCTTCAATCTGGGATTGGACAGGAACGTCTCGAACAATGCTGCATCATGAAGTCGTTTCATGGGTTTCTTTTGCGCTCCCTTCTCAACTGGACAATTGTCCTTCTCATTATACGATCAACTGCTATGATAAGAGCAATGAGAAGATACAGAAGGAAATGGACATGAAATTCGTATGATAAATGGATTTTACTTAGGGTGGGGGCATTCCTCATCCTTTTTTGCTTAGGCCGGAATTAACAAAAAATGTTTAATATTCCGCGATCGTACACAGGAAATCCATGATTCTCGTGTAATTATTTATATTAACTCGCGAGTAGGTTCGACCGATAAATTAATTATTCCATGATCGATAAGGAGGTAATGGTGTTGAAGAAAAAACGGCTGTATTTTGCGGCAGCAATGTTGCTCACCTTGAGTTTAGCGATCGCACCCGTCACGCAAGCGGCAGGCATCACGATGCAAGTCAACGGGATAACCAAGCCTGTGGATGTTGCCCCGGTTATGGTTAAAGGCAAAGTGCTGGTGCCCATTAAGCATGTAACCGAAATATTGGGCCTGTCCATTCGGTGGGATGCTTCTGCCAAGAAGATCACAGCCGTTCGAGGCGATGTCTCTGCCGAGCTGGTTCTGGGCAGTGATGTGGCTACGGTGAGAAACGACACTATCGTCACAAAAGTGAAGCTGGACCAGCCTGCCAGACTGTTGGATAACAGGGTGATGGTTCCGCTTCGTTTTTTGGCGGAAGTGTTTGGGGCTAAGGTGCAGTGGAACCAACAAAAGCAGCTGGTTAGCATTGCGTATGGCAGTGGCGGGGGAACTCAGGAGCAGGGGCAGCCGGGTTCGGCAGGCCCGCAGGGTCCAAAAGGCGACCCAGGCGAAATGGGCCCGCAGGGTCCACAGGGGCCTCAAGGGCCCCAAGGTCCGCAAGGTCCGTCCGGGTCTTCAGGATCTTCGGGCTCCCAAGGCCCAGCTGGCCCAGCCGGGCCTAAGGGCGATCCAGGCCCCGCGGGAGCCCCGGGTCCGAAAGGCGATAAGGGGGATCAAGGCGAACAAGGCCCGGCAGGTCCGCAGGGTGAAAAGGGGGATCAAGGCGATCCTGGACCTCAGGGAATCCAGGGCGATAAGGGCGACCTCGGCCCGGTAGGACCGCAAGGTCCGCAAGGGATACAAGGAGTTCCGGGACCCCAAGGTCCCGCAGGTCCAGCGGGGCCTGTTGGACCTGCGGGAGGGAGTTCTACAGGAACTTATGCATATGCAGGGAATACGTCGGGGAGCGTTATGGCAGTGATTCTTGGCGGAACCCCTGTTGCGCTGCCAGACAATCCGAGAGTGGCAGGAATCGCAATAAGTGGAGCTTCATCGTCTTTTACGGTTCATGAAACAGGGACTTACTATATTTCTTACACGATTAATTTAACGTCAGATTTGCTTATGGGCTCAAGGATTACTCGAAATGGTATCCCAATTATGCAGAGTGACGAAGTTCCAATTAAGTCAAAGTCGCATTTTCACGCCCAATTTATAGAACAATTGATTGCAGGCGATGCGCTTAATCTTCAATTGTATGGTGTTATAGGTGCTGCTACCCTTGCACAAGGCAACGGCGCTTCCTTAACGATCATCAAATTAGCCGATTAAAAATCGGGTCCAGCCAACTGTAGGCTGGGCTCTATTTTTATTTGAGTGGATGGTTGTATGTCAGAAGGATAATCCGTTACCTTCGAGAATATCATGTGGCATAGGCGTGAGGGAAACGGGAAGGTGTTGATGTAGGGGTGTCGACATACGAGTATTATAAAGAGATTTTCGCGGAGATTCCGAAGCCGTTCGCCTTGGTGGATCTGGACATGCTGGACGACAATGCCGAGGCGATTGCACAAGCGGCTGGGGGTAAGAAAGTGCGGCTGGCCAGCAAGTCCATCCGCTCCGTGGACGTGTTGAACCGTCTCCTTCGTTCGAACCCGATCTTTCAAGGAATCATGTGTTATACGGCAGCGGAGGCCGTATTTCTGGCGGAACAGGGCTTTGACGATCTGCTGCTGGGATATCCGCAGTGGCAGCCGGAAGCCATTCGCTCCATCGTGAATCTGGTCGGCGAAGGTCGCAGCATTACCTTCATGGTGGACAGCGTGGAGCATGTCGAGCACATCGAACAGTTCGCCAAACAACAGCGGACCGTGATTCCATTATGCATCGATGTGGATATGTCGGTCCAATATCCAGGTCTGCACTTCGGTGTATGGCGATCGCCCGTCCATTCGTGGGAGGGCATGTACCCGATAGTGGAGCAGATTATCCGCTCTCCATGGCTCCACCTGGACGGCATCATGGGGTACGAGGCGCAGGTAGCAGGCGTTGGGGATAACGCAAACGGTAAGCATATGAAGAATATCATGGTCCGGTGGCTGAAAAGCAGCTCCATCGTTGAAGCGGCCAAGCGGAGGAAAGAAGCCGTGGAGCGGCTTGCCGCCATGGACCTTCGGCTCCGCTTCGTGAATGCAGGGGGAACCGGAAGTTTGGACAGCTCCCGGGAGGAAGCTTGGGTAACCGAAATTACGGCCGGCTCAGGCTTCTATGCGCCGGGTCTGTTCGATCATTATGCCTCGTTCCGTTATAAGCCGGCAGCGGCCTATGCCGTAGAGGTGGTTCGCATCCCGAAGGCAGGGATCGTGACCTGCATGGGAGGAGGCTACACGGCATCGGGTACGGCAGACAAGGATAAGCTGGCGAAGCCTTACTTGCCTTCGGGATTGAAGCTGTTCCCGCTTGAAGGGGCCGGGGAAGTGCAGACGCCGCTGCGTCTGCCTGCCCATGTGGAGCTTGGCCTGGGAGACCCGGTGTTCTTCCGCCATGCGAAGGCCGGCGAGCTGTGCGAACGGTTCAAGGTGCTGTATGCGGTCTCGCAAGGCCGTATCGTAGGCGAATATGCAACCTATCGCGGAATGGGGGAGTGTTTTCTATGAAGCAGGTCCAGTGGTCGAATTGGTCGGGATCGGTACGAGCCAATCCAAGAACGGTGTTGTATCCTGCCTCCATAGCGGAAGTCGAAAAAGCGGTCCGGATGTGCCGGCAGGAGGGCAGGCGACTGCGAGTGGTCGGTTCAGGGCACTCTTTTACCCCCATTGCGGCATCCGAGGACTGCCTGATCTCCTTGGACAGGATGCAGGGCCTGGTCCATGTCGACGCCGAAGCCCGAACCGCCACCGTGTGGGCAGGGACGAAGCTGAAGCTGTTGGGCGAGCTGTTGTTTCGGCAGGGGCTGGCACAGGAGAACCTGGGGGATATTGATGTTCAGTCCATTGCCGGCGCCATTAGTACAGGGACGCATGGTACGGGCCGGGCCTTCGGGAATATATCCACGCAGGTTGTCGGAATGACGGTGGTCACCGGTACGGGCGAGGTGCTGGAGTGCAGCGGGGAGTCGCACCCCGATTGGTTCAAGGCGCTGCAGGTATCCTTAGGTACGCTCGGCATTATCGTGCAAGTGACGTTGAGGCTTGAGCCGGCTTACAAAATCGAATATGAAAGCCGGAGAATACCGCTCGGCGAATGCTTGAAACAGCAGGCGCGATTGGCGGAGGAGAACCGTCACTTCGAGTTTTATTGGTTTCCTTACGCAGAGCCGTGCCAGATCAAGCTGATGAACAAGACGGACCAAGAGGTGAGGGAGCATCGGATCAAGGATTATATCAGCGACGTGTTGGTGGAGAACACCTTCTTTGGTCTGATCTCGGAGCTGTGCCGCAAGCTGCCCAAAGCAAGCCCGCATGTGAGCCGTCTCTCGGCGTCGCAGGTTCCGCTGGGTCGCAAAGTGAATTACAGTCACCGGTTATTCGCGACCCGGCGGCTCGTTCGTTTCAACGAAATGGAGTATAACATTCCCGCGGAGTCGATGAACGCGGTCATTGAAGAGATGCGTGAAGAAATGTCGCGAAACAAGTACCATGTGCATTTCCCCGTAGAATGCCGTTATGCCAAGGGCGATGATATTTGGTTAAGCCCCGCCTACGACCGGGATTCCGCCTATATTGCGATCCATATGTACAAAGGCATGCCGTATGAAGATTACTTCAGTGCGATGGAGCACATCTTCCTGCGGTACGGCGGCAGGCCGCATTGGGGAAAAATGCATCATCTCGAAGCTGCTCAATTGAAGGAGCTGTATCCCATGTGGGAAGCATTCCGCGCGGTTCGGCAAGAGCTGGACCCGGACGGTATCCTGCTGAGCGATTATACGGGCAGACTGCTTGATGTATCCGGGCCGATTTCCGATTCGTTCAGTGATATTGGATAGAATTCACAACAGATTTGATACCCAATTGAAATTGCCGCATAGATCGCATACCTGGTTCGAATCGCCCTTGAGATGGCAGCACCACCTTCCATCGCCCCAGGGCGATTTTTTTGTCCACCGCTACTTGTAATAAGCGGCAGAAACGTGAATAGAGCCATTCCTAAACAGGGAGAATAAGCGTCGGTATGCCGTCCGCATCAGTTCGAACTTGGATTTGGAAATCCATTCCGGATGGACAAGCAGAAGGATCTTCTTTATAATCAATAAATAGTTACCCAAGGTAACTAATTTGAACGGAGGTCTCGAATGGACGCCCACAGACACTTTTTTCATAAATACTTTACGTTGTATCGCCCTTTCGTCAATGAGCTTAATCGTAAGCTCGAAGACTACAACCTGTATTATGCCCAGTGGTCCATCATGTACTATCTGGATTTTTATCAGTCGATGACTTTGGTGGAGCTGTCCAGAATGCTGTACGTGGAGAAGCCCACCGTCACCCGAACCGTCAACGCGCTGATCAAGCTGGACTATGTGGAGCAAATCCCGGTGCGGGATAAACGGGAGAAGCGCATTCAGCTATCCAAGGCCGGAGCTGACGTCTTCCTGCAAATTCGCAAGATATTTGACCAATATGAACAGGAGATTATGGAAGGCGTTTCTGAAGAGGATCAAAGGGCGGTCATCCGCGTGATGGAGACGGTCAGGGACAACATTATTAGAAAAGGTGATTAACTTGGAGCAAGCAGACTCGCGAGAACGATTGTGGAGCAAGGACTTTTTGATTGTGTTCGGCGTCAATTTCCTGCTCTTTTTATGTTTTTACTTATTAGTGGTGATCATGTCCTCATATGCAAAGAATGAGTTTCACGCATCGACGGGAATGGCTGGCCTGGCTTCCAGCATTTTTGTCGTCGGCGCATTGATTGGACGGTTGGTCGGAGGCAGCATCATAGAGCGGGTCGGCCGCAAAAAACTGCTGTTTACCGGTCTGATCGCCTTCAGCGTTCTCATCGGTTTGTACTTCGTCGTAAACAGCTTGAGCGTGCTGCTCGTTGTCCGTTTCTTTCACGGTATCGCCTTCGCCCTTGCCTCAACGGCAACAGGCACGATTGCGGCCAGCCTGATTCCGAATTCGAGAAGAGGCGAGGGTACAGGCTACTATGGCGTGAGCATTATTATCGCTTCGGCAATTGGCCCTTTTATCGGCCTGATGATTAACGAGCATGCTTCGATGATGGCAAACTTTACGCTGTGCGCCGCACTAGGGGTGCTTTCGCTGCTGGCGGCTTTCTTTATGAACATACCGAAACTGAAACTGACCGCGGAGCAGAAGAAGGATCTGCAAGGGTTGAAGCTATCCAACTTTATTGAGCCGAAGGCGGTGCCGATTTCGCTGGTCAGCTTTGTCATGGGGTTCGGGTATTCCAGCATTTTAACGTACCTGATGATTTTTGCCGGGCAGATCAGTCTGGCCCAAGTGGCAAGTTATTTCTTTATTGTCTATGCGATTGTGGTCATTCTGTCGAGACCGTTCACGGGTCGCTGGTTTGACCAGAGAGGGGCCAATGTGGTGATGTACCCGGCCATTCTATCGTTTGCGATCGGGATGGTTCTGCTCAGCCAAGCCCATCAGGGCCTGACCTTGCTGCTCTCGGCCGTATTCGTCGGTCTGGGCTACGGCACGTCGCAGTCCAGTGCTCAGGCCCTGGCCATTAAGCGTTCGCCGGCGCACCGGATCGGGCTTGCGACATCGACCTTTTATATTTTCGTGGACGTGGGCATCGGGTTTGGCCCCTTTATACTCGGCTTCCTGACGCCGCTTGTCGGTTTCCGGGGCATGTATATCGCGATGGCGGTCCTGCTAGCCGCGGGAATCGTCCTCTATCATATCCTGGTTGGGAAAAAAGAAAACGACGGGAACGACGGACATGCGATCGTGCATTCATCAACGATTTAAACCAATGAAAGACTGCCTTCAAGGCAGTCTTTTTTACTTGGGGACGAGCCGAGAAAGAATGATTTTAATCATTTTTTGCGAATCACAGGGCTTCATCCTATAGTAAAATTAGTCATGATTTGTGATGCTGCCCATTACAGGGCGCATGAAGGAGTGAATGACCCATGGCGCATGCAAATGATGTATTAATGAATCAGCTGTTAGCGAACGCGAACGATCCCAGCTGGCACGTCCCGTTCCAGCAATCCGTGGAGGAACTGACGGAGGACGAAGCGTTTTGGACGCCGGCCAATGGCAGCCACAGCATTGCAGAGATCATACAGCATCTGTTGTATTGGAACGAAACGTGGCAGACGCGGTACCGCGAATCGCAAGTCGATGCCATACCTTCGATTGGAGACAACCATAATAGCTTCATGATTCCGGATAACGCGACTTTTGCCGAGTTAAGGGACCGGCTGCTTGAGGTTTTGCTTCAATGGCAGGAGCTGTTGTCGGCGGCCAAGCTTGAGCAGGAAGTGAACGGATTCCCAGTACCGGCCAAGTGGTGGGAATTGGTGAGTAATGCGGCCACGCACAATGCTTATCATATCGGTCAAATCGTGTATATCCGGAAGCTGCAGAAGAACTGCAGCCCGTTGGAATGGTAACCGCGTTTTTTTCACGCCTGCGCACGAAAAAATGCATGGATGGTACCCGAATCATCCCTGGGCCCAACCATGCACCTCGTTTACAACGCTTCTTTAATTACCCGTTTATAGAACATGACCGACAACAAACCGAATATGGAGTACAGCGCCGTATACAGGAGCATTACCATAACCATCGGCAGCCACAGCTCGGTTCCGAAGAAGAACCAGCCGGATTTCACGGCAAAGTAACTGTGGGACAAGCCGACGACCAGCGGTATGCCGAAGTTGAACAGCTGCTTGATCTGAATCCCCGTAAGCAGGTTCCCTTGAGTGAATCCCAGTTTTCGAAGGATCGTGTAATTCGGCTTCTCCTCTTCGCCTTCGTCCATCTGCTTAAAGTACAGGATACATCCTGAAGTAATCAGGAAGGTGAGTCCCAGGAATCCCACAATAAACATCATCAAGCCCATATTGCTCTTCTGATTGAAGATCATTTCCGCCTGAGAGAGGTTCCCTGTTCGCTCGCTAATGCCGAGATCTTTAAAAATTTGATTCGCCTGATCCATGGCGATCGGATCCACGATATCGATGCCGTGATAGACATTGGTTTTCTTCTGGATCTTCGGATCCAGATCCTGAACCAGCTGATCGAATACGGTCTGGTCCACAATCGCCGTCGGTAGCCCGCCGCTTGCATAATAATAGGATACATAGGCTTCCTTGTCCAAACCGATCAGCTTCTGCTTAAAGCTTTGTTTAGGGCTTATGAGCTCAATTTCCCCTGTGGTCTGAATCGCCATGAATTGCTGGATCGCGTCACTGTATCCCGTGAACAGCGTCTCACCGGGGGAAACATCCTTGCCCTTCACGCTGGCATCACTGATTACCGGGATGATCATGGAACTGGAATCCACTTGCCCAGATACCTCCAGGCTGGCCCCGATAATATCGGATAGGTCCGCATTCACCTGGATTACGTCCCGTTCGGTCTTCTTAAATTCGATATCTTCATCTGTAAGTGCCTGGGTAAATGCGGCGAGATCCTTCTGATCCCCTACCGCAAAATGATTGGGCACGCTCTGCTCGGCCGATTTCTCGGCGGAATAGTACGAAATATAACTAAGAGACAGCAGTCCGATCGCGAGTGCGGACACGGTCGTGATGATCGTTAACAGCAGCGCGTTCGATTTCATGCGGAACATGATGGAGGACAGGGACAGCACATTATTCAGGGACAAGTAACCGCCCTTGCTCTTCCGAATCGCGTTGAATATAAAGCTGACCGACCCTTTATAGAACAGATAAGTCCCGATGATCACCGCCCCTAGGATCAGGATCATGGCCATGAACAGCTCGTTCATGGTGGTGAAATCTCCGCTGAACAGCTTGGTCGACACATAGTAGCCAAGAAGTATGAGTCCGATCCCGAGCAGGCCGAACAGCATTTCGGCGAAGGACATTTTCTTGATTTGGTTCTCGGTCGTCGATACCGCGCGGAAAAGGGAGAGAATGCTCTGCCTTTTGATGAACGTATAATTCATGATCATGATCAGCACATAGATGACGGCAAACACAATCACGGTCTGGATGAGCGCCTCGGTCGAGAAGGAGAGGGCTGCTTCGGTGTCTACGCCGGTCACCTTGAACAGGATCATCAGAATTAAGCGCGAAGCCGCGAAGCCGGCAAAGATGCCGATGACCATGGAGCCGAAGTACAGAATCAGGTTCTCCGCACTGAGGATCCGGAAGATCTTGCCCTTGGTCAGTCCGATGAGCTGAAACAGTCCGATTTCCTTGCTGCGCCGTTTGATGAAAATCGTGTTGGCATACAGCAGGAAGATCGCCACGATGGCCACGAGCAGCACGGAGGCGGCTCCAAGCGCAGCAGCTCCCTTAATGGAGCCTTTCGCTTCATCCATTGCGGGATCATATTGCAGCGTGACAAACGCGAAGTACAGACCCACGCTGAAGATCAGCGCAAATACATACAGATAATAGTTCTTGATATTCTTCTTCAAATTCCGGTAGATCAGATAATTAATGTTCATTCTGAACACCGCCTAGCACGCCTTGAGTCTTGATGATGTCGTTGAAGAAGGCCTGCCGGGATTGCTCACCCTTGTTCAGCTGGGTGTAGATCTGTCCGTCCTTAATGAAGACTACCCGGGTGCAATAGCTGGCCGCTACGGGGTCATGGGTAACCATGATGATCGTGGAGTCGATCTTCTGATTTAATTCGCTCAGCTTGTTCAACAGATCGGATGCGGACTTCGAGTCCAGCGCTCCCGTCGGCTCATCCGCAAAAATAATGCTCGGATCGTGGATGAACGCGCGGGCCGCGGAGGTCCGCTGCTTCTGTCCCCCGGAGATTTGGTTCGGATATTTATCCTTGAGTTCGTAGATGCCAAGCTCGGTCGCGATTTTTTGGAATTTCTGATCGGCTTCTTTTTTGGAAACCTTCTTAATGGAGAGCGGCAGCAGGACGTTTTCTTTGACGGTCAGCGTATCCAGCAGGTTATACTCTTGGAAAATAAACCCGAGATGATGCTTGCGGAACTCGGCCAGCTCCTTCTCCTTGAGGCCCGTAAACTCTTTGCCCTCGATTTTGATGCTGCCGAGGCTCACTTTGTCGATCGAGGAGAGCACGTTCAGCAGCGTGGTTTTCCCGGAGCCCGAAGCGCCCATGATGCTGACGAACTCGCCTTTGTCCACGCGGATGTCGATGCCCTTCAGCACTTCCTGTTTATTGAATTTGTTGCCGTAGCTTTTATGAATTTGGTTTGCTTCAAGAATTGCCAATTTCACTCACTCCTTTGTTATCTGTCCTTATCATAAAGGAGTCGAGGGCCCTTTTCCTTCGATTCGCCGAACAAAGAGCAAAAGCATGTGACATTGTTGTCACATGCCGGTAATGCTTACGAAATCATTCCGTTTCGGAAAGATCAAGGTAAAGGTTGTGCCGATGCCCGGCTTTGATTCTACCTGGATCCGGATCATCAAGGCCTCGGCTACTTTTTTCGTCAGATAGAGCCCCATGCCGGTTGCGGCACTATCCTGATGCGAGGTGGTGGACGTGAAGCCTTTATCGAAAATCCGGGGCATGTCCTTCGGATCAATGCCGCGTCCGGCATCCCGAATGATGAGTCTGACATGGTCGGCCACGAGATCGCTCTCGATGCTAATGTCCGAAGCGGAGCTGTATTTGACCGCGTTGGTCAACAGCTGGCGGATGATAAAGCCCAGCCATTTGGCGTCGCTCAGCACTTCCGCTGCCTGCAGGGAAACGTCAAAGCCGATGCCCTTTTGCATGCACCAGGTTTTGAGCCCGCGGATCTCCTGAAAGATGATCGGCTCGAGGGCGGACACCTCGATCAGAAGATCGTTCTGAATAAAAGGGATGCGCTTCTGGTGCAGCTGCTGGTCAAGCAGCAGGTGAATGCGGAGCCATTCATACTGGAGCTGCGCTTTCAACGTTTCGTCTTCCATGCGTTCGATCATCAATTGCATCGTGGTGAGCGGCGTCTTCACTTCATGAATCCAGGATAACAGCTCGTCCTTCTCCCCTTGCATCTCCATCAGGCGCATGGAGGATTCCTTCTTGAAACGCTCGGTCTGCAGGGAGAGCATGTCCATGGCAATCGCCTCAAAGGGGTGCTCCGGCTCGCTGATGGCGGCTAAGTCGTAGGTGTCGTCCCATGCCTGGAGACTTTTGTAGAACTTGGTTTCCCGGTTGTATCTGACGAACAGAAACACCAGGAAGAACAGCGTCGACAGAAACACGATATAGAGGATGGGCAGGAACGGGATTTGGGCGTCCACCGCGGCTATAAACAGAAGCATCACCTGCAAGAACACGAATAACAGAATCCAGCTTAGCCGTTCCCGGATATAGGCCATCATCATGCGTGGGCCTCTTCCGTGGCGATGTAACCTTGTCCCACCTTGGTTTCGATGTAAGGGTCAAGTCCCAAGGGCTCCAGCTTCTTGCGAAGACGATTCACGTTGACCGTTAACGTATTATCGCTGACAAAATGCTCGTTGTCCCAAAGGCTCTTGATCAGGTCCTCCCGGCTGACGATCTGGTTCTTCCGCTCCATGAGGATCTTCAGAATGAACATTTCATTCTTTGTCAGTTCAGCGGTGCCCTGAGGGCTGCTTATCGTATTTTTGCCGAATTCGACGGTGGCTCCGCGCCAGGTTCTCAGCTCGGTCCGCTCGGTGTTGTAATTGTATACCCGGCGCAGGGTGGCCTGGATTTTGGCAATCAGGACATCGAAGTGAAACGGCTTCTGAATGAAATCGTCGGCGCCCAGCTGCATCGACATCACCATATCGGTGGGATGATCCCGGGAGGACAGGAATATAATCGGGACGTTGGAGTGGGAACGAATCATTCGGCACCAATGGAACCCGTCAAATTTCGGCAGCTGGATATCGATAATGACCAGGTCGGGCTGAATCGCCGTGAACTCCTGGAGTACGGCGCTGAAATCGCGGACGCCATAAACGTCATACGACCATTGCGAGAGACGCTCCTGCACTTCATGGAACAGGGTCACGTCGTCTTCGATCAGCATAATTTTAAACAAGAGATTCACCACGCTTTAAAAGGTTGTTCAAACCGCACTTCATGAATGTGCGCTGTTCCGTCATGATTTTCATTCCCCAGTGTATAGCAAAAAGTCGATATATGCTATCTTGAGGCGCCTTCCCATGTGCATACATGACGAGGCTTAAATACCTATTTACAAACATTTCCTACCTTCCCATAATAGAAATGAGCCTATGACCTGGGAGGGGACGAATATCAAAATGTATAAGAAGTTCAAATGGTTGACCTTACTCATTGCAGCCGTGTTGGTCGTTATGACAGGATGTCAGGCCGTCGGGGGACTGGATATCAACAAGGCGATGCTGACCAGTCTTGATGTGAAATCCAGCGAATCCAGCGCAAGTATTCGATTCGAGGTGGTGCCTGCGGACAAGGCCCTATCGTCTGAAGATAAAGAAGCGATTGATCTTATTAATTCCTTATCCTTGAATATCGACCATGCCATCGTGGAGGATAGCAATACGGTGTCCATTCAAGGCAGCGTTCATTATTCGGACAAGAAGATTCCGCTTCATCTGTCCATGGATGCCAAGGGAATGGCGATTCAATTGGACGGCGCCAAGCAGCCGTTCTATCTGTCGATGGATACAACCGTTCCGGGAATGCCGGACACCAGCCAGTATGAGCAGGCGATTCAAGATGTCGTGAAGAAGGCGGCAGGACTTGTGCTGAAGCATTTCCCGAACCCGTCCAAAGTTTCGGTGAAGCCGGTCCAGGAGAAGGTGAACGGAGAGAGCTTGAACCTGACGCATCTTCAGATGGAGCTTACGGGCGAAGAGATTTTGAACATGGTTAAGCCTTTCGCCGAAAGCCTGCTTAAAGACGAAGCCGGCTTGAAGCAGGTAATCGGTGATGGTTATGACGCCATTTATCCGATGATAACCAGCATCGGCGAGGCATACGGCGAAGACGTTGAACTCCTGCCGCAGGAATCCAAGGAAGAGGTCGTCGCGTCGCTCTACGAGATGGTGCATGGCGCACTGACCGAATTTACGGAGAACTACGATGAACAGAAGGAGCAGTTATTGGAGGAGCTTCCGGGATCCGAAACCGTCTTCGGCAAGGATACGATCCTCAAACTGGACTATTACTTCGACGAGCAGCTGAATACGCGCAAGAATGCGCTGGAGCTGACCGTCGCGCTTCCGGCATCCGAGGACCTGCCATTAAAGTCCTTCAAGGTGTATTCCGAAGGTGAGGTCTGGAATATCGGCGGCGCAGTGAAAGCCAATAAGGTCGACACGTCCAAAGGCGTGCTGGACGTCCTGAATGAATCCGTGACGCCGGGTCAAGTGCTGCGGAACTTCGAGAAGGATTCCCTCATCTACAACGTGTTGAAGGATGATCTGAAGATCACCCAAAAGTCGATGTATTTGAATATCTCGAACGAGGATTTTGGATACGGCGCCATCAAGAAGAACCATCAGAGCTTCGTTCCGCTCCGTTACCTGGCAGATCAACTGGATGCCGAAGTGAAGTGGACCAAAGGCTCGAATAAAATTATAGTCATCAATGATTTGACGGGAGAAGAAATCGTGGTGACCGTAGGCTCCAAAAAAGCCAGCGTTGGCGGTAAAAGCGTGACGCTGCCGGAAGCGCCATTCGTTCATAGCAACGGATCTACCTACGTTCCGCTCCGGTTTATGGCCGAAGCGCTCGGCGCAACGCTTCATCTCGAGGGCGATGGCTGGATTTCGGTCGAACGCGATTAACGGTTTTTATATCGATAACGGGGTCGGCAACGCCGGTGCCTGTTATGAAAGAATGCAAGTTGAAGTATATATAACGGGGCTGTTTCCCGTCATCCCCGGATGACGGGAAACAGCCTTTTTGTTGTTACCCTCCTTCATCGCGCTAACTGTACCGGTACAGTTAGCGTTATTTCAAATCGTAACGAAGTCTTTCCTGCCGTAAGATAAGTAACAAATGCACCGGCCCTCTAGGTTAGACATAAAAAAGAGAAGATGAAGGAGATACACAATCATGAATATACCGCATACAAGCCGTGCCTATGCCGCCGCTTTGGGATATACGGCCATCATTGGTTTTTCGTTTATGTTCGTAAAGCTGGCGCTGGTCCATGCTAACCCGCTGGATACGCTGGCGCATCGGTTTACCATTTCGTTCTTAGCCGCATCGCTGGGGCTCCTCATCGCCCGCAGAAAGGTCCCGATGGATCTGAAACGGCTGCTGACCATCGTGCCGCTGGCCATATTCTATCCGTTCCTGTTCTTTACGCTGCAAACCTTCGGGTTAGTCTATACCAGTTCGGCCGAGGCCGGAATTATCCACGCTACCGTACCGATCTTTACGCTGATCTTGGCGTCGCTGTTCTTGAAGGAGCGCTCCAGCTGGGCACAAAAGCTGTTTACCGTATTGTCGGTGACAGGGATCATCTCCATCTTTGTGTTAAAAGGCGTGTCCTTCGAGCAATCGAGCACGCTCGGAATTGTGCTGATTCTGCTCTCTGCGCTATCCAATGCCGTTTACAGCGTGATGGCCCGCAGGATGACGCAGAAGCAGTCGGTACTGGATATCACCTTCATCATGTCGATGATCGGATTCGTGCTGTTTAACCTGATGTCGGTCGCTCAGCATGCGGCGCAAGGGACGCTCGTCCATTATTTTGACCCGTTTATGCACTCATCCTTCGTGTGGGCGGTTCTTTATCTCGGCGTCTTGTCCTCCCTGGGAACATCGCTCCTGTCCAACTATGCCTTGTCCCAGATCGAGGCGTCCCGGATGGGCATCTTTAACAATCTGGCTACCGTGGTCACGATTTTTGGAGGCGTCGCCTTCTTGAATGAAAAGCTGGCTTACTATCATGTCATCGGAGCAGCGCTCGTCATTGTCGGCGTGATCGGGACCAGCCTTGCAGGAAGAGCCGGGAACGCTAAGAAACAGCTGGCCCGGAACGAATCCAAGCCTGCTTAAAATATCTCTTCCGAATAAGTGTAAGCGAAGGATCATCAGGACCTCTAGAGCACCACTGTTGTCAAACCCCAAAGAAATGGGCTTGAGATATTAGGCAATACCTAATAAAATTAGGTGTGAGCTAATATTTTGATGAACGGGAGGGTGACCCTTTGCTCGAATGGATGTTACGTAACGTGATGGCAGAGAGAGGGATATGGTCGGGAGCGGCTTTGGCGCGGCTGATGAAAGAGAAGGCGGATTACAGCCTGTCGGCTGCTTCCATTAGCGCATTGCTGACGAACCAGCCCAGGCAGATGAAGGCAGAGACGTTAGATGCCCTTTGCACAACCTTAGAGTGTACTCCAAGTGACTTATGGGTGCATACACCTCCTTCCAAAACTAAGGGGGCTTAAGTGAATGACGGTAAAACCTATTGTGCCATTCGGCGATCCCATCCTGCGCAAGGTGGCCCGGCCGGTCGATTCCGTGAATGCCAGAGTATTAAAGATACTGGATGATATGGTCGAGACGCTGTACGACAGCGATGGGCGCGCCGGCCTTGCAGCACCGCAAATCGGCATTTTGCGAAGGCTTATTGTCATGGACTGCGGAGAAGGGCTGATCGAACTGATTAATCCTGAAATCGTGGAGATGAACGGGGAACAAATGGGCCCTGAAGCGTGCCTCTCCTATCCGGGCTACTACGGATACGTGAAGAGATCCGACAAAGTGACGGTGAAGACATTGAACCGGCAAGGCGAGACGGTAATCCTGAAAGGCGAGGATTACCTGGCCAGATGCATGCAGCATGAGATTGATCACCTGAACGGCATTTTGTTTGTGGACCATGTTCGGGATGGATGGTTGTATCATGAGGAGACGCATCGACGCATCGAGCTGCTGCCCGTCATTGGTTTATCCAATACAGGCTCATAGGTCCATAGAGACCAAGGGCGAAATGAATAGAACAGCCGGATCTGATGTCCGGCTGTTTTTTATTGGTTATGGCTGAGAATGTTGATGCTTGACGGAATAGGAAAGCCGTGATATTATTATCTTAAATTAAAGATGTTTTAAATCGAAATAATAAATGAATCAGATTCGACACACACTTTACAATATAAGAGACGGAGGCGTTTAACTATGAACGGATTAAAAGGAATTCACCACGTAACAGCCATTACGAGCAGTGCCGAGAAGAACTACGAGTTCTTCACCTATGTGCTGGGCATGCGGCTCGTGAAGAAGACGGTTAACCAGGACGATATTCAGACATACCATCTGTTCTTTGCGGATGACAAGGGCAGTGCAGGCACGGATATGACCTTCTTCGACTTCCCGGGTATTCCGAAGGGCAGACACGGTACGGACGAGATCTACAAAACCTCGTTCCGTGTTCCTAACGATGCGGCGCTGGAATATTGGGTCAAGCGATTTGATCGGATGGACGTGAAGCATCAAGGCATTCAAGAGTTATTCGGCAAAAAAACGCTCGCTTTTGTTGATTTCGACGATCAGCAATATCAACTCATCTCCGACGAGAACAATGAAGGCGTGGCTTCGGGAACGCCTTGGCAGAAGGGGCCGATTCCCTTGGAGCATGCGATTACAGGACTTGGCCCGGTCTTTGTGCGGGTGTCCAATTTCGATCATTTCAAAGAAGTGATGGAGAAGGTGCTTCAGTTTAAGGAAATCGGCAAGGAAGGCTCGCTTCATCTGTTTGAGGTTGGTGAAGGCGGCAACGGCGCGCAGGTGGTTGTCGAGTACAACGCCGTGCTCCCACGGGCCCAGCAGGGCTTCGGTACCGTTCACCACGCGGCCTTCCGGGTAGAGGACCGTTCGGTGCTGGAGCACTGGATCAAGCGTCTGGACGACTTCCAATTCCATACGTCGGGCTTTGTCGACCGCTATTTCTTCCAGTCCCTGTACGCACGCGTCGCGCCGCAAATTCTGTTCGAGTTTGCCACCGACGGTCCGGGCTTCATGGGGGATGAGCCGTATGAAACGCTGGGCGAAAAATTGTCCCTGCCTCCATTCCTGGAGCCGAAGCGCGAGCAGATCGAGAGCATGGTTCGCCCGATCGATACGGTGCGCAGCACGAAGGAATTCGTGAAGGAATGATGCAATGAATCTCAAGAAGCAATCCGCTTGTTCGTGACAAGGGCGGATTGCTTTTTTTGTGCCACCGAAATAACGGATCTTACGGTCATTCCCATGTATCCGAACCGAATGGATGGTCCACGATGTACAGCCAGCTTCCATCGGGCTGTTGTCTCACGATCTCGGAGGTATGTCCTTGCAGCACCAGCGGTTGGCCATCCGGGTCGGTCGTTTGCAGGGTGAACCGAGCGCGCAGCATAGCGATATTTTCAAACGGGATACAGTATACATTGGTGGAGACCATGGCGCCTTTGAGCCGCAGCAGTTCCTCCAACGTATGGCGGAAGGAATGGATTCCGATTTCCAGGCTTCCGTTTCGGTGGACATGAACGCCGTTCGGTTCATACAGTGCCAGCAGTTGATCGATATCCCCGCTATTATACGCGTCTGCAAAAGCTGCATTCATATCTTCCGGCCTCCGGACTGGTTTTGAAGGATTTGATGGTTTCATTGTATCTCCTCTTTCTGTAAGATGATAATCAATAGCCTATCTGAAAAAGAAAGCCATGGTAAGTACGCAGAATATGGTGACCTAGTCATCTATTCATGACCAAGGGAGTTGAGGAATAGCAATATGCCCTATCAGGATGGGAGTTTCGGGTGTCCGGCTGAAGTCGGCCTGCACATGATTAGCGGAAAGTGGAAGCCTCGAATACTATATGAGCTGTTTCAGGAAACCCGCCGTTTCGGTGAGCTACACCGGAGAATACCTGAAGTATCACGTCACGTGCTGACCTTGCAATTACGGGAGTTGGAGGAGAACGGCATTGTGAAGCGGACGGTGTTTCATGAGCTGCCTCCCAAGGTGGAGTATTCGATAACGATGTTTGGCCGACAGTTTGAAGCGGTGCTCGAGCAGATGGTCATTCTGGGCCAGCAGTATATCGGATCTCAACAAGATTCTAAGGGGAAATAACAAACGATAGCTTTGATCGGATGAGTACCCGATGCAGCACGCGTTCAGCGATTAAGTACATCAATTCTGGTTTAAATACAAATACTGTATGGGAAAACGATGACTTATTTGCTGAGGTGGGGCTTGTGAAAGGAAGTTTACTGAAGAATATCGTGTTTTCGGTATCAGCTGTCATTATTGCCGTGTTGGCTATTCTGGGGGCCGTCAAGCCCGGGGCTTTCGGTGAAGTGGCAGGGTATCTGTACAGATTTACGACGAATACGTTCGGCTGGTTCTATATGCTCTCGATCTTTGCGATTATCATATTTCTGATCTGGGTTGCGGCCAGCAAATACGGCACCATTCGCCTTGGCGGAGATAAGGAGAAGCCCGAGTACCCGTTCTTCACCTGGATCGGCATGCTGTTCTCCGCAGGATTTGGTGTCGGGCTGGTGTTTTGGGGCGTGGCCGAACCCATGAGCCATTTTTTTAAGACGCCCTTCGGAGGCGTCGAAGCACAAGGCGTCGAAGCGGCACGCGTGGCTATGGGCTATTCCTTTTTTCACTGGGGGATAAGTCAATGGTCCGTGTTTGCCCTAGTCGGGCTTGTGATTGCGTTTCTACAGTTCCGTAAGCAGAAGGATGGGCTGGTGTCTACCGCGCTGGAGCCTGTTACCGGTTCAAAGCGCAGCGTCAAGAATGTGATTGATATCCTGGCGGTCATTGCAACAGTCATGGGTATCGCTACTTCGATCGGACTTGGCGTTCTGCAAATGAGCGGCGGGTTGAATACCATTATGGGAATTAACAATGGCGTAGGGCTGCAGTTATTGATGCTGGGGATTATTTTTGTCGCTTACATGATCTCGTCGACGACGGGATTGGACAAGGGGATTAAATACTTAAGCAACCTGAACCTCGGGATGGCGCTAGCCTTTTTATTGTTTGTGTTTATCTGCGGACCCTCCGTATTCATCTTGGAGACGTTCACATTAGCGCTTGGCGACTACATTACGAATTTCGTTTCGTACAGTTTAAGGCTCCAACCCTATGCGGAAGGCACATGGGTACGGGAATGGACGATATTCTACTGGGCGTGGGCCATTGCTTGGTCGCCGTATGTGGGAGCCTTCGTGGCGAGGGTATCCAAGGGGAGAACGGTTCGCGAATTCATTGTGGGCGTGATGGTTGTACCGCCGGTCATTGCCTGTCTCTGGATCGCCGTGTTCGGCGGAACGGCCATCTGGTTTGACCTGCACGAGAACACCGGGATAGCGGCAGCCGTTAACGCGGATGTCACGTCGGCGCTGTTCCAATTGTTCAACCAATTGCCTTTCGCTTCCGTCATGAACGTGCTGGCGATTATACTTATACTGACGTTCCTGGTAACGTCCGCGGATTCGGCAACGTATATATTAGCCAGCATGACCACTTATGGCAGCTTGAACCCTCCCCAAACGGCAAAAATCGTGTGGGGCACGCTGATGGCAGCCATTGCCGGCGTCCTGCTGTATGCAGGTGGCCTTGAAGCCTTACAGACCGCTTCGCTGATTGCGGCTTTGCCGTTCACCGTACTGCTGCTTCTGATGATCGTTGCGGTAGTGAAACTGCTGAGCCGAGAGCCGCTTCCGATTCGCAAAGCCGATCTGAAACGGTTTCGCCGTCTCGAAGAGGCAGCAAACCGTGGGAAGAAGTGAGACAAGCGCGAGGTACAGCAAAGTTCAGAAGAATTGGATTCAAGAGGGCACTCATGCGGTGTCCTCTTTATTTTTATGAAAATGAGCCCGGATATGACAGCAGCCATAACCAAACCCATATAACACAGAATCGAAAAAGCCCCCATCACACCCGCGGGCGTGCAATGAGAGCTTTGGAAGTTCGGCATAAAGTATCCGTAAATCCATGTTGACCCGAGTGCAAGCAGATCGCCCGCGTTGGAGGATAACACAATCTCACGCGCGGCGAATTGGCGGGTACCTCAAGAGGGGCCGTTCTCGGACTCATATGTAATGGTTCCGGGATTGCCGCAAGCGCTAGGAATGAACAGCAGTACGATAAACGGGGTGAGCAGCTTCTTCGTAGTTGTCGTTATGCTCCGCCGTTTTGAGTATGTCCTCTTTTTCCCCTTTTAATAAATTGTAAGTGATGCAGATCGGCTTCGCCGTGCGCGGATCGCGGCCGATCTCTGCGTCGATATGGAATACTTTCTTTAATACTTCGTGCGAAATGACGGATTCCGGATCGCCGGCCTGAATGATATCTCCATCCTTCATTGCGATAATGTAATCCGCGAATCGGGCAGCCTGGTTCAAATCGTGCAGAACCATGACGATGGTCCGCTCTTGTTCGATATTGAGCCTCTCGAGCAGTTCCAGAATCTCCAGCTGATGCGCCATGTCCAGGTACGTGGTCGGCTCGTCGAGGAAGATCATTTCGGTCTCCTGCGCGAGTGCCATCGCAATCCATACCCGCTGGCGCTGTCCGCCGGACAGGGCATCCACCGAACGGTATTTATAATCCTGGGTGCCGGTAACCTCGAGTGCCCAGTCGATGACGTCCATATCCTGCTTGGTCAAGCGGCCAAAACCGCGCTGATGGGGATAGCGCCCGTAGGATACCAGTTCGCCAACCGTCAATCCGCCCGGTCCTTCCGGAGTCTGGGGCAGAATGGCCAGCTTCTTCGCCAGAAGCTTGGTGTTCATCTTGGCGATTTCTTCCCCGTCCAGAATGGCTGCACCGGATTGATAAGGAATGATGCGGGTAACAGCCTTCAAAAGAGTGGATTTGCCGCAGCCATTAGGCCCAATGATGGTCGTGATTCTTTTATCGGGAATATCTACGTTAAGACGATTCAATATCAGATTCTCGCCATAACCGACGCTTATTCGATCTGTACTTAGGCGAATCATCATTTCACCTCCAGAGTAGTTAGCTATCAAACGATAATGATTCTCAATTTCATCCATAAATATAATGTGAGGCCGCACCGTTGTCAATAAATATCTTAATGGAAATTTCAAATAATATTCATGTTTAAGCCGAAAAATACCCATATATAGTTCAGTGGAATATTACAGGCCTACATCTAGGCGAAATTGTGACAAAATGAATTTTTTCTAAATGTTTGATTGTAAAAAGGGCAAAGGCAACGTATACTAATTGATAATGATAATCATTTACGTTACAAGGTGATCACAAACAGCCTTTTAATTTATAGACCGGGAGTGAAACGCATGAGTGGGAATGAGATATTTGATGTAACGGTTATTGGCGGAGGACCAGCGGGATTGTATTCCGCTTTTTATAGTGGACTGCGTGGCATGAAAACCAAGATAATAGAATATCAGCCCATGCTTGGCGGAAAGGTTCACGTGTATCCGGAGAAAATGATATGGGACGTCGGCGGATTGACGCCGATTCCGGGCGCGAAGCTGATCGAGCAAATGGTTCAGCAAGGCCTGACGTTCAATCCCGAAGTGCTGTTAAACGAGAAGGTTGAATCGATCGCCCGCAATGAGGAAGGACTGTTCGAATTACATACCGCGAATTCCGGCGTGCATCTGTCCAAGACGGTCATCGTGGCGGTCGGCGGAGGCATCTTGAATCCGCAGAAGCTGGAGATTGAAGGCGCCGAGCGGTTCGAGGTGTCGAACCTGAACTACACCGTGAAGTCCCTGCAGCATTTCAAGGGCAAAACCGTCATTGTGTCCGGCGGAGGGAATTCAGCCGTAGATTGGGCGAACGAGCTGGAGCCTGTGGCGAAGAAGGTCTACCTGGCCTATCGCAAGGACGAATTGTCAGGCCATGAAGCCCAGGTCGAGCAGCTGATGAACAGTAAGGCGACCTGCCATCTTAATACATCGATCACGAAGCTCATTGCTTCGGATAATCATGAGGTGATTGAGCGGGTAGAATTGACCAATAATGCCACAGGGGAAGTTTCCTATTTAGCGGTAGACGAGGTCATCATTAACCATGGCTATGAACGGGATATGTCGCTGCTGGAGAACAGCAACCTTGATATTCACCGGGTGGATGACTACTATATCGCGGGCAACGCAAGCTGTAATTCTTCCATACCGGGACTGTATGCTGCCGGCGACATCCTGCATTTTGACGGGAAGCTGCACCTGATTGCGGGCGCCTTCCAGGATGCCGCGAACGCGGTGAACAGCGCGAAGCAGTTCATTGAGCCGGATGCCAGGAAGTACGCGATGGTCTCTTCGCATAACGAGGTATTCAAGGAGCGCAATCGCGAATTAGTGAAGCAATTGATCAATTAGAACACGGGCATGTGTATACATGCATCTAACGATAGAAGAGAAGCGAGGGAATCCCCGCTTCTCTTTTTTGCGTGCCCTTATTGTTTTTGGGTAATCCCTGAAGTGATCAACGGGCCGTAGTTGATCAGCTGCGTCATCATGATGCCCATCTCTCTTGCGGACTTGTTCATCCCGGACTCGATCCAGTGTATGACCAAGCCGATATTGGCGGAGATCATATACGCGATCAGGTAATCGCTCGGAATGATCTGATTCCCGCCTGTGGGCATTCTGAACGCATGCTTGGCAAACATATGCTCCTTCATGAACTCCCTGAATTGCCGAACGAAGGAAATGTCCCCATTCGGGCCGACAATAGCCTTGAAGAAGTCGGCATGCCGGACGAGCTCCTCGAATATTTGTTCTGACGCCGGATAAGGCTCTCCCTTTTCCGCATAGTCCCTGGAATCCCTGGGATCGATATGAACCACGATGTTCTCAATCTTTTGAAGCACCTCTTCTTTGATCTTATCCAGCATATCCGGCACATCCCGATAATGCAGGTAGAAGGTACCACGGTTGATATTGGCGCGATTGGCGATATCGGTCACGGTAATGGCATCTATCCGTTTCTCCTCCATAAGTTCAAACAGGGTTTGCCGCAACAGCTGATTGGTCCGGATTTGCCGGCGATCCGTCTTTTTTGTCAAGGAATTCCCCCCAGTACGAATGTGAAGACTTAATCAACAGAAGGCTCGTACACTGATGAGTAATGAACACTCCGCTGAAAGCTGATGATTGAACAAATCACTCCCTTCATTATAATTAACGCTGTGATCATTAATCAACAGTCTGTTCATTAACGAGGAGTGGTGGATATGGGGTTCTTAAGACAAAAAATGCTATGGATCGGCGCATTGGCTGTCCTTCTGGTGCTGGCCATCTTCGGCGTAGCCATGATGGGGTCGATCGCGGGAGCGAAGCCGAAGTCGCTTCCCGTTGCGCTTGTCGCCTTGGATCAGCCGGTTGAGTTGCCAAGCGGCGAAACCCTCGCTGTCGGTGACATGATGAAAGGAATGCTGCAGGCAAACTCGCAGCTGCCCATTCATTGGGAGATCGTGAATTCGGAAGCGGAAGCGCGGGAAGGGCTCGACAGCCAGAAGTATTACGGCGCCCTTGTGCTGCCTGAGGACTTAAGCGCCGGCATCTTGTCGCTGCAGTCGCCTGCTCCGAAGCCCGCTGTGGTGCAGGTGCTGGCGAATGAGGGGATGAGCACGCAGGCATCCACTGCGGTGAGACAGATGCTGGGGCAAGCGATGAAAATGGCGGGAGCGGAGCTCTCCAAGCAGGCGTTGACCATGATCGGCTCGCAGACGGATATGCTGCCGGTCACAACCGCGCAGGCTCTGCTCATCCCGTTCGAGGTTCATGAGGAAGTCGTTCATCCTGTAGGTGCGAACCACGCAAGCGGCAATGCGCCGGGAATGCTGATACAGATTCTATGGATCGGCTGCCTGATCCTTAGCGTGTTCCTGTTCCAGGCGCTGCAGAAAGCAGTGAATGACGGCAGCAGCAGGGGAATCGCGATTGTGCTGCAAGGCGCTGCCGGTTTGCTGCTGGCGGGTCTGGTCTCCGGTTTTCTGGTATGGATGGCTTCCTCCTGGTATGGCATGGAGCTTGCGAACGGAGGCAGCGTATGGCTGATGCTGTGGCTGGCCGGGTCGGCATTTTTCCTTCTTCAGTCGACCTTGTTGAACTGGATCGGGCTACCGGCCATGGGCATCTTGGTGCTCCTGATGTTCTTCTCGATGCCGCTTCTCAATATGGCGCCGGAGTTTCTGCCGCAGGCGACGCAGGATTGGCTGTACTCCTGGACGCCGCTGCGTTTTGCCGCTTCCGCTCTCCGGGATGTGATGTATTTTGACGGGTACGCGCCATCTTCTTCGCATTCCGCGGTAATGTGGTTCATAGCCGGAGGTTTTCTTGTTCTGCTGCTGGCCTCGACATTCAAAAAAGGGAGTCATTCAGACCCAAGAAAATCGATGGCCGCTTCTTAATAGAATAGGTTGGCGACTAAGCAGTGCGGGGTTTATCCCTGCACTGCTTTTTATAGTTTGCTCAAGCCGACCGGTTCATGTGGAAGGGATCATGGCCAAAGTCGCAGCATCAGGACGTTGCTCCCTTTATTCAAGTGAATAAAATACTATCGTTCTTCAAGATGACAGCCTGTATAATCCTGAATAAGGGAGTGTGAGCGTAAGTTGAAGATTAAAGTGATCATAGCGGACGATAATTCGTTTATCAGGGAAGGTATGAAAATAATTCTGACTACGTTTGATGAGTTCGACGTCGTGGCGACCGTTGAAGATGGCCAGGAAGCGGTGGCCTATTGCGAAGCGCATGAAGTGGATGTGGCGCTGATGGACGTCCGGATGCCGAATCTGAACGGCGTTGAGGCCGCGAAGCAGCTCACGGAGCGTACCAGGACCAAGACGCTGATCTTAACGACCTTTGACGACGATGAATACATTACCGATGCGATCCTGAACGGTGCCAAGGGTTATCTGCTAAAGAATAACGATCCGGAACGGATTCGCGATGCAATCAAAACCGTGTACCACGGCCATCATGTGCTGCAGGACGTCGTATTGGATAAAATCAAATCCGGGCTGTCTCCCGGAAAGCCTGACAAGGAAGATAAGGCAGACAAGTTCGACCGAGGTTTATTCACCGAAAGGGAACTGGATATTATGGCGCTTATCGCCAAAGGGCTGGCCAACAAGGAAATCTCGAAGAAGCTATTTATTTCCGAAGGCACGATTGCCAATCACATCACTTCGGTTCTCAGCAAGACAGGTCTTGAGCATCGAACCCAGATTGCGATTTTTTATCTGACGGGGGAAGTGAATAAGTGAGCGAACGCCGAAATTATGCCGAACTGTGGGTCATCGGGTTCAAAAGCATACTGTTCCTGTATGTGATCAGCCAGTCGTATGCCTCTGATCTTGCGATAACGTCATGGTATATATTGGTCATGCTTCTCTACCTGTCCGTGAATGTATCCGTCTATATTTTCAAGAGTCGCAATACACAGCCATACTTCATGGTACTTGCTATTCTTGTTGTCGTGGCGTCCTCATTCTACATCCATCCGATGTTCTTCGTACTGCTCCCTGCGAATCTGTATGAGCTGTTGTCTTTATATCTTCGCAGGAGCTGGATGATCCTGATCCCCCTGCTGGTTCCAGCGCTTATGGTGCCTCACGAGCTTGCCATGACCTATGTCTTTATATCCGTTCTATCCTATATTTATCTCACGATGCTGAGGACTTTTATAAGCCGAGTCACATCCTATCAGGAGCAGAGCGAGCAGATGCATCGTGAACTGGATCGGTTGACCCAGCGGCTGAGCGAAAATAATGAGTACATCCGGCAGTTTGAATATATGTTCAAGCTGGAAGAGCGAAATCGGCTGTCCCAGGAAATTCATGACAAGATCGGGCATTCCATGACGGGAGCGCTGATTCAGATGGAAGCGGCCAAGCGCTTGATGACATCGAATCCGGACAAATCCGCCGAGCTGCTGCAAAATGCCATATCCATCTCCAAAGAAGGCATTGAGAGCATCAGGCTGGTTCTAAAGAACGTAAAGCCTCCGACGGAGCAGCTCGGCATCAACCGAATGCGTTTGTTTCTGGAGGAGTTCTCCGCCCAGCACTCGATCAAGACCGTACTAACGCATGAGGGCAATATGGATGTGATTACGCCGCTTCAGTGGAAAATCATTCAGGATAACACCCAGGAAGCGTTAACCAATACGATGAAGTATGCGAATGCAACGGCAGTCTCGTTACATATCGAAGTTCTGGGCACCATGATCAAGGCGAAGGTCAGCGACAACGGCAAGGGCATGCAGAAGGTAATCAAGGGCCTTGGGATCATAGGCATGGAGGAACGCGCCGCGGTCGTGAATGGAACCGTGATCGTGGATGGCTCGAGCGGTTTCTCGGTGACCACTCTAATTCCTTATAGCTAAAGCTGGTAAGCGCATTTGGCGGGTTAGGGATATCGGGTCAAACAAGACATTCCCCACAAGGGTGAAGATTTGGATCATCAATAACATGAATATTCTCATGGGTAAGGATGAACTTGTGCACTATCGCAAGGGCATCCTTTTTTCGTACGATAAATGCAGATCAAGTCCACCGGCTGATGCGTGGATGGAATATGGAGGCGAAAAACGTATGAACGTGCTGGAGATCAAAGGGCTCACGAAGAAGTTTGGGGATTTCATAGCGGTAGACCAGCTGTCGTTGAACATACGGGAAGGCGAGATTTTCGGCTTCCTGGGCGCGAACGGAGCAGGCAAGAGCACAACCATCAATATCATATCGTCGCTCATGCCCATGACCAAGGGAGAGGTTTATGTCCTGGGCAAGAATCTGACGAAGCATCGAAAGTTCGCGAAGCAGCAGATCGGCATGGTTCCGCAGGAGGTTGCGATTTATGAGGATCTGACCGCATATGAGAATGTTCATTTTTTTGCCGGATTGTATGGACTGAGAGGATCGGAGCTTAGGAGCAGGACCGAAGAGGCGCTTACCTTCGTCGGACTTAGCGACAAACATAAGGTGTACCCGAAAAGCTTCTCCGGCGGCATGAAGAGACGACTGAATATCGCTTGCGCGATTGCCCACAGACCGAAGCTGATCATCATGGATGAGCCGACCGTCGGCATCGATCCCCAATCGAGGAACTATATCCTAAACTCGGTTAGGAAGCTGAACGAGATGGGCAGCACGATCCTGTACACGAGCCATTATATGGAGGAAGTGGAGGAACTCTGCACCCGGATTGCCATTATCGACCACGGCAAGATCATAGCGGAGGGCACGAAGGCACAGCTGAAGGCCATTATTACGGACCAGAAGGATATCGGGATCGAAGTGCAAACGGCCGCCCATCTTGAAGCGAACAAGTTGAAGGAGGTCGCGGGCGTCAAATCGGTTGAAGTGAAGGAGAATATCGTGCACATCAGCTCCGACGCAGGGGTCAATAACCTGAATAAAATCATTCAGCAATTCATGGCGCAAGGCATTGAAATTCGTTCCGTTCAAGCGTCCGAGCCGAATTTGGAAACGGTGTTCCTGACGCTGACCGGCCGGAGCCTTCGGGATTAGCTGATTTAGGAAGAGGGAGGTGGAAGTACATGAACGTGCTGAGAATCGCGCTGAAGGAGATGAAGATCGTCCGGGAGCCACAGATGCTGGTATTTATGCTGGCAACCCCGGTGCTGCTCATTCTGATCCTAGGGACGGCGCTTTCGAATGCTTTTAACGGCAGTACCACGATTGGAGACATTCGGGTGCTATACCATAACAATGGAGCAGAACCCGCGCTTACGGAGCAATGGCAGGCATTCATGCAGGAGGCGGAGCGCTCATCGGGCATGGCCTTTGAGCAGATCGAGGAAGGCATGGACGGAGGGCGTGAAGTGAGAAACAACCGGTACACCGGTTACGTGGAAATAGACGGCCAAGGCATCCGATATGAGGGGAACAGCCGCAACAGTATGGAGAACGGGATTGTGCAAGGGATGCTGTCCGCCTTTGCCGACCGGTATCGGCTGTCAGCGGAAGCCGCGAAGATCGATCCGGAATATGAGAGCAAGCCGCTTGTTCATAATGGAGGGAGCTATGTGCTGGAGTCTTCCATTCAGGGAGCGAGGCAGCCGGGTTCGCTTGATTATTTTTCGATTGCGGTTACCACGATGATCATCCTGTACAGCGCCTTGACGGCAGGCGGACTCATCGATAGTGAGCGAAAGCGAAACACCGCACAGCGCCTATTGGCTTCACCGGTGACGAAAGCCGAGATTTTTGCCGGAAAAATAACGGGCACGCTCGCAATCAATGCCGTATTTGTCATCATCGTCGTGCTGATCAGCAAATATATGTTCAATGCCTACTGGGGGGAGAACCCCATCATGGTATTCCTGGTGTTGTTCACCGAGATCCTGTTTGCGCTCAGCCTCGGGCTCGGCATCAGTTACGTGCTGAAGGGAAATGCAGCCGGAGCTGTCATCATGGTCATTATTCAACTGGCTGCGTTCTTTGGCGGAGGGTATACGCCGGTTGCAAGCACAACGGGATTCATGAAGGAGGCCGCAACGTATTCTCCCATGCATTGGTCCAATGAAGCTCTGCTGCAGCTCATTTATTCAGGCAGTGGGTCGGCAGCCATGCATGCGATGATGCTGAATATCGGTTTTTCCATCCTGCTGCTGGCGGTAGCCATGATTTCGATGCGAAGAAGGGAGGGGCTGTAATGTCGAAGGATATGCTCTGGCTCATTCGAAAGACGATATTGACCTCGTTGAAGGATTATAAAAATCTGCTGCTCGTTATTGCGCTTCCTATTGTCGGCATTCTGCTATCCACCTTAATCTACAAGGGCTCCGGCGATACCTCCGTTACCATTGGCATCGTGAATCACGATATTGAACAGAAGGTCACGCAAGATACGATCGATTTTGTTGCTCAATTGGAGCATACCGAGGCATCGGTCATTAGGGAATCGGAAGCGGATGACTTGGTTGTGTCGGGTGAGCTGGATGCGGTGCTGATCTTCCCCGAAGGGTTTGCGAAAGGCGTAATTCAGGGGACACCCGAGCCGGTCCGGATCGAGTCGATTAAGGGCGCTCAGGTTACGGGGTATGTCAAATCGTATCTGAACGCGTACGTCCAGAATATTTCATCCTTGGGGGTTATAGCGGGTGGCGACGCCGCCGCGTTTAACGAATTATACAGCGGTTACCGCAGTTCTAAGTTTCAATTGTCCACGACTATGGTTGCGGATCAATCGGCCAATCATGATATGACCAACCGGACGATCGGTTACTTGGTTGTGTTCATGTTATTCTCCGCCGTGAATCTATCGGCATTGACGATCCGGGATCGCGAGAACCGTACGTACTATAGACTCTTATCGTCGCCTATTACGGCCCGCAGTTACGTCTTCTCGAATGCCATCGTGAACATCGTTCTGATGATGATCCAGATTGCGGCCACCTTGTTCGTCATGACCCGGTTCTTTCATATCGAGCCAGGCATTCCATTATGGCAGATGTTTCTGATTCTGTCGCTGTTCGCTCTGGTCGCGGTTAGTTTATCGCAGGTCATTGTCGCGTTCTCGGACAGCACCATGATGGCTAACGGAATCCAGACGATGGTGATCATGCCGACATCGCTGCTGGCGGGGTGTGTATTCCCGCTCTCCGTGATGCCCGAAGCGATTCAGCGAATCGCCGATTTCCTGCCGCAGTATTGGCTGCTCGATACGTTCGGCAAGCTTCAGCAAGGAAGCGGCCTGACCGACGTGATTCTGAACGTGGCGATTCTGCTGGCTTTTGCCTTGGCCTTATCGCTGATTGCAACCTACAAGTTCGCAAGAAATAGAGATACGCAGAGCTATATTTAAATTTAATGGCAGGGTCTCCTTGTACTGCACATAGGATGGCCGGCTATAAGCGATCAGGGGCTTGCTTGAACAGCAAGACTCCTTTTTTCATTAGTCTAGAACCCGTTCTTCCGTCGAAAAATCTATTGGAAAAAATGAACAAAGCTATTCCATCTGGAGTTACTCCATGGTTTACAATGAGTTCAAGATACAGGATCTGGTTGAAACGTTGAACGATCGGGGGATGGTAAATGTTAGGTAAAGCGCGAAGTGCCTTGCGGCAAGCCTTTCGCTTCACTGCTACCGGACTGACTCTAGGGGAGAAATGGCGTCTGGCTCTTCCTGGTCCGATCCTGTCAGTCGGAGGAGTGCTCATCCACAATGTGTTCTTGAAGTATTACACGGATATCATCGGTCTCAGTCCGAAGTATGTCGCTTGGGTGTACATTATCTATAACATCTGGAACGCGATTAACGACCCGGTGCTTGGCGTATGGATCGACCGAATGAGGCATCGAGCGCAGCGTGGGAAATACGTCTATATCATGAGAGTGACGGTGCCGTTCATGATCGTTTCCTCCTTCCTCATGATGCTGTCTAATCCGGCATGGGATCAGTGGTTGATCTTTCTGCTGTATACCGCGTTGTTATTTATTTACGACACGGCTGCAACCGCTTACAGTATAGCCTATCAATCGTTTATGCTGATCGCGGCTCCAACCAAGGAGGAACGCATCGATGTTGGTGTGATCCAGAACTACTTATCCCAGGGGATGTCATTTCTGATCACCTTGATTCCGACGCTGCTCCTCGTCGGGGACGGAAAGCAGGAGGTGATCATCCCGATCTTCTCTGCCGTAATCGTGGCGGAAGCGATATTCTTCACCTGGGCCCTGAGGGGACTGAGAGAAGATGCGTTAATGTACGAATCACTGGATAAGCAGCATATCGATACAAAAGAGGTTTACAAAGAAGCCTGGCAGATCATCAAGTCCAGACCTTTCCTCACCTTCGTTATATTTTCCATTGTCACCGGCCCCGTGTTTTTCTACTTTACGCCGTTTCTCTACTACATGGACAGCGTAGTGCAATCAACGGGTATCGAAGCTACCGTCATCGATGTGAGTACGCATGTGATCGCGCTCCTGTTCTTGCCGGTCATGGGATCTATCGTCAAGAAAAATGGAACGAAGAAGAGTGTATACCTGGGGACCATCTTTGTGGTGCTCGGATACGGCGGGATCTTTCTCGCTGACGGCATATGGACCGCGGCCGCATCCTACGTTCTGATTGTCTTCACTGTGAACTATCTTCGAACGGCAATATCTCCGGTCGGGGCGCTGCTCATCGACGAGAATGAGCGCACGACCGGCGTGCGGAAAACCGGGCTGTTCAACGGATTGTTCTCGTTATTCACGGTCGCCTTCTCCAGCCTGCAGACGGTTATCTTCATTAATGTGATCGGGGCATACGGATATGACGGTCTTGCGGCGGAACAGTCCGAGTCCGCCATGCTCGGCATTCGGGTAGCAACCGGCTTGATTCCATTAGCCGCTTTTCTCCTCGGATTAATTCCGCTGGCGTTGTATCCTTTTGATAAGAAAAAAGAGGATGACATCTCCGCGTTCAGCAATAATGCCAGAAGAGGGGGGGTGAAGATGTGAAGGAACCGGCGTTAAATTTGAATTTTACGATTGGCGAAGTGTCCAAAATTCTGGATATCCCGATCGATACCTTGCGTTATTACGATAAGATCGGACTGCTTCATTCCCGCAATCGGGACGCCAACAAGTACCGCTATTATGATCTTGAGCAGTTCGATTCACTTATCACGATTCGAATGCTGCGGGCAATGGATGTGTCGATCGAGCGAATCCAAGCGCTGCTCCGGGACAACAGCCTAAACGCTATGCGCAGGCTGCTCTCCGACAAGCGTCAAGACATCGATCGCCAGCGGACTTATTTGAAACACCTGTCTCACAAGCTGGAAGTGCTTAATGTTCAGCTGCAACGGTTCGATAACACGGAGGTCATTGAGCTTGTACTAAGCCACCCGTGCTGGGTGCTCCTTACCGATTCAATCATGGAGAGCGGTGATCAGGGACTCGGGAGCAAAGTGCAGCAACAGATACGCCGAATCAATGCCAAGGAATGGCTTGCATTCTGCCATACCATATCGATTGTGTCCCAAGATAACCTTAACGCAGGCCGTTATCACAATTACCTGTACAATGGCATTCTGTCCACCCTCCCGATGGAGGATGACTCTTCCGTCTTTCAGAGACTGGAGCCTCGCTACTGTGCCAGAAAATGCGTGATTATCGGCAGGGACGACTACGCCAAGATGGACCATCACTATGATCAGATGAAAGCTTTCATTCGCAATCGCGGACTAACGATCGCAGGCCATTCTCTTGAAGTCAATCTCTATAACCAGTACGACAATCATTACATTGAAATTTACATTCCGGTAGAAGAACGGTAGGGGGAAGCAGACATGAAAAAAATAGTGGTCGACGGACAACGATTCTTGAATGAAGACGGCGCTCAAGTGATCCTGAACGGCATCAATCTCGTATGCAAGGACAAGGCAAAAGGATATGTTGAGCCCTGTGATGCCTCTTTGTTCGCCTGGTTTCGCGAACAAGGCTTTAACGTTATCCGTCTAGGTTTAATATGGGATGGCGTCGAGCCGGAGCCTGGGGTCCACGACGATGCATATCTGAGCAGAATCAAGCAGCAGGTTGTATGGGCTGAGCAGCATGATCTCTATGTTTTTCTGGATATGCATCAGGATTTGTACAGCGTGCACTACGGCGACGGGGCTCCGGCGTGGGCGACCCTCTCCGATGATCTTCCTCATGTTACCGGACATATATGGAGTGACGCCTACCTGGAAAGTCCGGCTGTGAACCGCGCTCTGGATCACTTCTGGCGGAATACGCCCGCTTCCGACGGGATCGGCCTGCAGGATCACTATGCAGCGATGTGGAAGCATGCGGCACAGTTTATGGCTGATTGCCCGAATATTATCGGTTATGACCTGATGAACGAGCCGTACCCCGGAACAAGCGGACAGGAGGTGCTCGGCACCATCATTGCCGCATATGCGGGTCATGTGATGGGAATAGCCGACCCGAACATGGAGCAGCTTGCCGGACTCTGGTTTGACGAGGAAAAGAGGCTGGAGGTTCTTGCCGGGATGGCAGAGATGGATACGTACCGCATACTCGTCGACAGCGCCAGAGAAGCATCGCAAATCTTCGAACGGGAGGTTCTCGCGCCCTTTTTCAACAAGACGGCGGCAGCCATTCGCTCCGTTTCCCCGGACGGATTTTTGATGCTGGAAACGAGCTATTTTTCGAACATGGGGATCGAGTCCGGCTTGCAGCTTGTGCAGGATCCAGCCGGTCAAACCTTACACCATCAGGTGTTCGCACCGCACGGCTATGATCTGGTGGTCGATACGGAGCATTATGACATTTATAATCAGGATCGCGTCGAGCTGATTTTTGCTACCCATCGCAAGGTGCAGGAACGGTTGAACGTGCCGGTCCTGGTCGGGGAATGGGGAGCTTTCTCCCAGCATCCGGCAACCTTTCAGCTTTCCAGGCAGATCATTGCGATATTGGAGCGGTATCTTTGGAGCAATACATACTGGTGCTGGTGCGACGGCTTCAAGGAAGCCCCATATGCCAAGGCGTTGAATCGCGCGTATCCGCAAGCGACAGCCGGCGTGCTCTCAGCATACCGTTATGATCATGATACCGGCAGTTTAAGTATAGATTTCGTTTCATCCGTTGGAGAGACATTGATTTACCATCCCCATCTGGAGTCGATATCCACAAGCGACGTGGCGGTCGCCGGTACGAACGCTTATCAAATCGAGCTGCGTCCTTTCCCGGATTCGAAGAGCGGCATCTTGGCGATCACCGTTCCTGATCAAGGGAATAAGATTACGGTTACGATAGGGAGATGATGTCAAGGGGGCGACAGCGACATGGCAGGCATCTCAATAAACAAGTCGGGAGTCAGAAGAACCATGGGTTATAGCGAGGCAGGACAGACTAAAGCGGTGTAGACGCTTATGTACAACATAAAAAGGCCAGCCGACAAAAATAAGCAGGGCGTCCCTTGTTCTGATTCCCGATAAGGATCAGTAATTCAGGGGACGCCCTCTCGGTTCTTTCAGAACGTGACCAATCCCATCGCTTTCTTGGCGGCAAGCAGTGTCGGGACTGCGGTTTCGGAAGCCCGCTTCGCTCCGTCCTTCAAAATGCGATCAAGCTCGGAGGAATTCACGATTTGATGAAACCTCTCCTGGATCGGTTGAAGTTTTTCGATGACCACTTCGGCTAATTCCTTCTTGAACGTACCATATCCTTGGCCTTCATACCGTTTTTCGATGACGGAGATGGCTTCCTCGGAGAATACGGAATAAATCTCGATCAGATTGCTGACCGCCGGCTTCTGCTCCCAGTCATGCCGGACCTGGCCATCGGAGTCGGTAACGGCCCTGGAGAACTTCTTGCGGATATCCTCCGGCGTATCCATCATGTGGACGCAGCTGTTTTTATTCGGGTTGCTTTTGCTCATCTTCTTGGACGGATCGTCAAGGCCCATGACGCGAGAGCCAATATCCTGAATGATCGGGTCAGGCACCGCAAACGTGCGGCCATACCGGTTGTTGAAGCGCTCGGCCACATCGCGGGTCAGCTCCAGATGCTGCTTCTGGTCGTCGCCGACAGGCACGTGCGTTGCCTGGTAGAGCAGCACATCGGCAGCCATCAGGACCGGATACGTAAACAATGCGGAGCTTACGGTATCCTTTCCGTCCGATTTCTCCTTGAATTGGGTCATGCGCTTTAATTCACCAAAATGCGCCTGCGTCTCCAGCAACCACCCGAGCTCTACATGCGCGGGGACCTGCGATTGCAGAAAGATCGTCGCTTTATCGGGGTCAATGCCCGACGCAATGTACAGCGCGGCAATGTCCCGCGTGCGCTGGTGCAGCTCCATGGGATCCTGATAGACCGTGATCGCATGCAGATCCGGCACGAAGAAATAGGACTCATACTCATGCTGCAGCTTCACATATTGACGGAGGGCACCTCCATATCCGCCAATATTCAAATCTCCGCTCGGCTTGATGCCTGACAATAATCGTTGCATAATAACCACCTCCTGATTGTTTGCGAACAACACAAAAACACCTCATCCCTCTATGGGACGAAGTGTAACTTTCGCGGTACCACCCAAATTCGACTGTACGGTCGCTCTTTAGCATGACGCGGAAATGGGGAAACGCACCATTATTCCTGCCATATCTCCCAAAGTAACGGTGGAGAGCCGTCAAGGCCTACTGCTCCGGCACAGATCGGAGGTTCGGGTTGAAGCGAGAAGATCCATTCACTTATTCCGGAGTACCGGGCCTCGCACCATTCGCCGGTTCGCTTGGACCTCAAGAGATAAGCTACTATTTCTTCTCATAGCCGTGTGGTATGTTGTTCTTAAATTCATCTGTGCAGCTCTGTTCGAATGTGAATAGAGAACAAGATGATTTGATGAGTATCATCACACAGATGTTAGGTGAATGTCAAGAGGGATCGGGGGGTCAGGATGAGCGATAAGGACAGAGCGATTCTTGGGGACGGATTATCCATACTGTCGCAGTGCAGAATGCTAACAGGGGATATTTGGCAGGCTCATTACGGAGCGGCCGCGATCGCGGGTTATTTTTTTGTAAAGGCAAACCATTTGCCCGGGAAGGTCGAGGAGGCCGTTACGGCGGAGAACCAAAGGATGATCGCCAAGTATTTGCAGTCGGGAACGGTGACAGGGGAAAGCTTGAGTGTGAAAAGTGCCGAATCAAGGATTCTTGCAGCCCTTGACGTTACGATTGATGGGCTGCACTGGGTCGGGCACAATGTGATCTATGCCGCAATAAGCCTGGCTGCACTCCACGAGCTTGGAGGCGGTCTACGGCATGAAGCAGCCGATATCGCGGAATTAATAGCCTCTTTCACGAAGACGATTCCGGGAAGGTCCTGGATCGGATATTCTGCTGCCGAGGTCAAACGGTTGACCCTGGATGAACTTGACGGGATATCGGAAATAACGGACGGCGATCAGCTGTCGGCCTTCATTTTAAACGAGCTGGCCTCTTATTCGGTGATCTACCGCGCAGAAGCCCATCATGACTTGATGGGGCATATGCTGACGTACTCGCATGCCTTAAACATTTTGTACGATCTTGGCCATCATGATTATTTCCACAGAGGCTTGCCGGGTCTGCTCAAAATCGTGAAGGTGCTCCGTGCCAGCAGCCAGCTGGATCCTGCAGAGCCGATCCGAATCGTGTCTCCGGTGGATCGGCTGCCACTCGTGGAGGCTCCAAGATCGGCTTGGCTGCCGCACCAGCCGGAGTACTGGGCGGGTATCGACGGGGCTGTCATCGATTGGGACTTCGGCCATCTGTTTAAATTCCCGTTCAGTTTCTACCATCATTGGAACCGTGTTTCGGAGACTCCGGCGAAGGCCATGGAGAATTTTCGATATATTATCCATCCGGTGCAGACGATCATTTCCTGAAGAGAGGTAACCTTTATCATTTAGATCGGCACTTAAGGGATAGAGACACCGAGAAGAGGTGAAGTGAGCGTGATCCAGTGGATTGAGGAAGCCCGGAGGGGCAGTGCGGATGCTCAGGAAAGCTTGGTCCGGCATTTTTCCGGCATGGCGCTGGCCGTGGCCTACGATAAGCTGCAGGATTCCCATTTGGCGGAGGACGCCGTGCAGGAGGCTTTTACGGAGGCCTTTGCGAATCTGCATAAGCTGCAGGATCCCAGGCGTTTCCCCGGATGGTTCAAGGTGATCGTGGAGCGGCAGTGTTACAGAGACTTGCGCCGCAAGCAATTGCAGACGTTTCCGCTGCATGAGATAGAATTGCCGATGGGAGATCAGCGAAGCTTGGAGTCGGTCGTGGAAAAGAGAGAGCTGATCGGTCAGCTGCATGCCACGATCGCGGACTTGCCACCCGGCATGAGGATTGCGGTCCAGCTCTATTATTTTCAAGGCTACAGCCTGCGTGAGATTTCGCAATATTTGGACATTTCCTTGCCGGCTTTGAAAAAACGGCTTTTTGATGCCCGGCGGAAGCTGAAGAACACGCTGCACGTAGCCGACTTTGTATCGGTGTTCACCGATCTGTATGAGGGAGGAAAGCGCATGCTGCATATCGTTAACGGGGATTCGGTAGGGGATAAGCTGAAGCAAGGGAACATTCAAGGAGATATCCTGGTGTGGAGGGAGCTATATTCGTTTGGTCCGGTCTTCACGAAGATGGACGAGCCGGATCATCGGAGAACAAGAGCTCAGTATTTGGAGCAAACGCTGGGGATTCCGCAGAAGGAATATATCGGGACCTGCCAGTCGCAGGAGAGGAAGCTCCAGGATTTTCGAAAATATGACGAAGTTGTGCTCTGGTTTGAGCATGACCTGTTTGACCAGACCATACTGGCCTACTTGCTGCATTGGTTTAAGGAACAGTCACTGGGGAATACGAGGCTGAGTCTGCTATGCATTGGCGCATACCCGGGCATCGAGCTTTTTCGCGGGCTGGGGCAGCTTAGCGCAGAGCAGCTCGAGACTTTGTCGGGCACATGGCATGCGATTGGAGACGAAGAGCTTATGCTGGGCAGCATGTTGTGGGAAGCCTATACCTCGGATCTGCCGGAGAAACATCAGCGCATGCTGGAGGTGGATTCCTCGGCGCTGCCTTTTGCGAAGGATGCATTCGAGGCCCATCTGGCACGGCTGCCCTCTGTGAGCCATGGACTTGGGATCATCGAGCAGACGACGTTAGAGGCTGTAGCGGGCGGAATCCATACGCCGTACGAGTTATTTCGCAATGTAGGTGACCGGCTTCATACACTCGGAATGGGAGACCTGGAATTCTGGTATTACCTGGCGAAGATGACGGAGGGATCGGATTCCTTGCTGGTTATCGATGGCACAGCTTCGTTTCCTGACTTCAAACTGGCTGTACCCCATTTTCAAGAGCGGGTGCTGCAAGTGACGAGTTTGGGGCATGAGGTGCTGGCCGGTAAGACCGACTATGCCTGCGCCGCAACGATCGATAAATGGGTAGGAGGCTTGCAGGTAAGGGGGAAGGATCCGTCATGGCGCTGGAACCCGGAGCGGAAGTCGGTTGTGCGGATAGCTGAAGCCGATTAACCGAAGACATAGGAAAAGAGCGATATTGAGCAGAGTGACGAATCCGATTAACAGTAGAATACAGCAAAAGAGCTATCCTTTCTGGCGTTAATGCCAAGCAAGGATAGCTCTTTTCATAGTTACAGATGAGAGCCGCCGGTTGCATCGACCATCTGTCCCGTGACCCAGCGCCCGTCACTTGATGACAGAAACGCTACGACGTCCGCAATATCCGACGGCTGACCGATTCGGCCAAGCGCTGACATCTCTGCGGCATGCTGCTGCCCTTCCGGAGTATGAAGCCATGCAGCATTCACGTCCGTATCCACGATGCCCGGAAGAACCGCATTCACCGTGATCCCGCGTGGACCCAGCAGCTTGGCGAGGTGCAAGGTGAACGTATTGATGGCTCCCTTGGTGATGTTGTAAGCCATAATATGCGGATAGGCGATACGCGTCACACCGGAGGAGATGTTGACGATGCGCCCGCCGTCACGCAGGAGCGGCAGAGCCTGTTGGACCAGAAAGAACGGTGCTTTTACATTAACGGCAAGCAGCTCGTCGAAGCTCTCCTCGGTCGTCTCTTCAAAGGTCTTTGAGGTTCCGATGCCTGCGTTATTCACCAGAATATCAAAATGCTGGTCCCCCGTTACATGCAGCAGCTCCTCCTTCAGCGAATGGATAAGCCCCTTGGCTCCATCTACCGATTCCAGCCCAGCACCTAAGGCGATGGCTCGCCCGCCTTGAACCTGTATGGTCTGCACAACCTCATCCGCAGCATCCCGGCGGTTTCCGTAATGAACAACGACCAGTGCCCCTTCTTCCGCCAACCGAAGCGCGATTCCTTTACCGATTCCTCGGCTTCCGCCTGTAACCAATGCAACTTTGTTTTCCAATCGTTTCATGAAACTCCACTCCTCTTGTTTGATTTAAAGCTACTGTACACTCTCCGGTTAGGGGGAGAGTCAAGAGGTTGATTTAGAATTTTTCGAGAGTTATTCATGAACAACAAAGACATGGCGATAACTGCTGCTGCAAGTACGGATGGAGGCGATGGAGGTTGGGCAGAGGCCCGCTCCGACAGCCTATCACGATAAGGATGGGTTACAACGCGTTGCCTTGTAAGGGGATAAGCAATTCCGCGGGGCGCTTCTTGCCATAGATATCTTTATCCGAGGTGAGATAGATTTCGCGGATCGGCTCCCGATCCGATTGAACAAGGCATTGGGACGAAATCCATGCTTTGAGCTCGGGTGCAACGGGACAGCTATAACCGTACGGATCACAACGATGTACAAAAGATGCGGCGGATTGAAGCATCGGCAGGTAGTCCACACGAACACGGCCATTAACAGGTATGTCCCTGGTTATGGGGATTGCGACTTCGATGTCGGCGATGTCGGCATTCTCGCTGCCGTGATCATGCCAAAGGATGGTTAATTGGCTAGCTTCCTCTTCTCCATAAGAGGTCGCATATTTGGTAATCTCATCAAGCAAGAGACATAGCTGGCTGCGGGGGACTTGGTCGCGAATCGATGCGGCGAGCTGGGATGGGACTTCCCGAATACGGATGAAGCCTGCCGGATCACCGGCTTCCGATGGCTCCAAGCGCGACATTCTGCTGTTCACCTCATCCAGCTGCAGCTGGAGGGTCTGCATCGCATGTCGAAGCTCCGTCATTTTATCCGCAAGTTTGTTCTTTACGGCATCGTTTCCTATATCCTTTTCAAAAAAATCCTTGAGCTGTTCCAAGGTAAACCCCTGTTCCTTGTAGGCGGCAATCCGCTTGACGGTCAGAAGCTGCTCCTCGGAATAGTAACGGTATCCGCTTTGCTCATCAACATGGGCCGGCCTTAACAGGCCCAGCTCATCATAATAACGCAATGTTTTGATGGAAATGCCGCTGACCTTGGCAAAAACGCTGATCTTCATCATACCGTTTGCTACCTCCTTTACGATTCGGTCTCTCGTGGATAACGATATCATATCCCGCTCTCCTGCCTACGTAAAGAACGCAACTCGCCGGATCAGAAGGAACAACTCGGTCCCAAGACCGAGTCTGTTTTCATCCCGGGGCGGGAATTCAGTTCGGTCGGATTATCGTACAATGTGTTCAAAGAAGATTCGTGATTCCCCCTTAATAGCAAGAAAGGAGATAAGGCTGATGAACGGAACGCATGAGGATCGTCAGGCGATCCTGAGATTATTCGATTCGCTGTCCAGGGCGTGGGGAGAAGGGAATGGCCGGGCTTATGCGGAATGCTTTACCGATGATGCGGATTACGTGACGTTTAGCGGACAGCACTTGAAGGGTCGCCAAGAGATTGATGAGGTTCATCAGAAGCTGTGGGACGGGGTGCTCCGCGACTCCAAACTGGTAGCGGGACCGACCCCGACGCAGCTGCGTTTCCTGACCCCGGAGCTTGCGATAGCCCAGGCTACGGGAGCGGTGCAGCTCAGATTCCATAAGAAGCCGCCCACCGGCCGCTTCTCCATTAATACCAACGTGCTGGTCAAAGTGAACGGAGAGTGGAAGATATCGGCATTTCATAACTGCCGGATTCAGAAGCCAGGCTGGATTCAGCGGATGATGATGCGTTCGAATTCAAAATCCAGCTGACATAAAGATGTGGAGGATGAGCCTTTGAAGAAGGGTGCGCTGATCGGAAAAGGCAGGAGTGCAGAGGTCTATGAATGGGGAGAGTCTCAGGCACTAAAGCTGTATTATGAAGGGTATCGCCCGGAATGGGTGACGTATGAGGCGGAGATGGGCCGCATCGTTGCGGAAGCGGGGGTTCCCGCCCCTTCCGTCTTTGACATGGTGGATATTGAAGGACGTACGGGGCTGGTGTATGAACGGATTACGGGCCCTTCGATGCTGCGTCAGGTTCAATCGGCACCGTTTCAGCTAACGAAGTGCGCCCGGGATATGGCGCAGCTCCAACATGCGACGCACAGCTGCACGACCAGCCTGCTGCCGCCGCAAAAAGAAAAGCTGGAACACGCGATTCTTGATGCAAGCGGCATCCTGCAAGAAAAAGCGCAGGCCATATGCAAGGTGCTGGATTCATTTCCGGAAGGCGATTCCATCTGCCATGGCGACTTTCACCCGGACAATGTGATCGTCGCGGAGAACGGATGCCGGGCGATCGACTGGAACAATGCCCATGTGGGTAACCCGCTATGCGACGTCGCCAGGACATCGCTCATGTTCCAATCGCCGTTTAACCCGGTCGATCAGCCGGGCATCCTGGTGCTTCCGCTTCGGATGGCCCGCATGCTGTGGAATAGAGTATACCTGAACGAGTACTGCCGATTATCCCGTGCGAAGCTGGAGGATATCGACCGGTGGATGCTGCCCGTAGCGGCGGCCAGGCTGAGAGAGGATGTTCCCGGGGAAAGAGATTGGCTGCTCGGGCTGATTGAAGACCGGCTCCGTGCTTATGCTTAATGAAATTCCTGCGGAGGGAGAGCGGCTTCCATAATATAGGGCAAGTTCCCCGGTCGCCGCATCCGGATTTACATGCCTGTCTTCGCATGATATACGGAGAATGAGGTTCCCGTCCGGTAATAGGGGTAGCTCATATCCGTCTGGACCCGTTCCGCCGTCGCTGCATCGGTTAGCCTTTCGAGCACATATAAGCCGAGATCAATGGACGATGACACTCCGCTCCCCGTAAAGAGATGGCCGTCCTGTACAATGCGTGCTTGAACAACTTCCTTGCAGTAGGGTGTCAACAGCTCGTAAGCCGAAGCGTTGGTGGTAGCCCGCTTTCCCTCCAGCAAGCCGGCCGCGCCCAGAAGCAGCGATCCGGTGCAGACGGATACGAGATGCTTGGCTTCCCGGGCGGTCTGCAGCCAAGTCAGCACATCGGGGTCGCACCTCAGCTCCCTCGTGGTAAAGCCGCCAGGCACGAAGACCAGATCGTATTCCGAAAGATCCGGTTTGACCCGGGATACGACATACGCCAATCCGCGATCATCGGTAATTTGCGTGCTCAGCGCGCAATAATCCCAGGATATATCCGCTTCGGGACGGATGCGGGCAAGCCGGGTCATGACTTCGGTGAAGCCGATCAGGTCCAGGGCCGTCATGCCATGGAATAGAATGAAAGCCATTTTCATCAAAAACACCTGCCTATAGTGATTTTTTTAAGCTGGCGCCGCCCGGCTGACCTGGAACGGAACGCCTTCGATTCAGCGCGCGATGAATCCGGTAATAGCCCATGGCCGACAGAGCGCTGAAAATCAGGTTGATCCCGATCAGCGCTTGGTAGCTGTTCGTAAGGTCATACAGGAATCCGCCTGAGAAGGAGCCGAGAACGGCGCCCGCCTGATGGAAAATAAGCAGCGTTCCGGCCTGCAATCCAACGGAGCGATGGCCCATGGCTTCGCCGGCTACCAGAATACCGCCCGGAATGGCTCCTAAATAGCTGGCTCCGAAGATGATCGAGAAGAGGATCGGAGAGGCGCTGAAGTGCAGATACAGCACCATAAAGGCCACGATTCGAAAAACGTACAGGAAGGACAAGGCCAAACTCCTCGACATCCGGTCCAGGAGGAAGGCAAACAGCAGTCCGCCTGTCAGCTCAAGCAAACCGAGAATACTCAGTGAGGACGTGAACATTACCGAACTGATCTGATGATGGCGATGGATGGCCATCAGGTGCATTTCAACCGTTCCCATGCTGAAGCCGCATGTGAACAAAGCGAAGACCACCAGAAGCACGGTGCGGCTGGTTACCATCTCCTTGGCGATCGGGAGGATCCGTGGCCTCCCAGCCGATGGGGGCGATTCAGCAGCGGAGGGGTCGGCCTCGTGCTCTTCGCGCTTTCGTTCTTTCATGATAAGCAGGGTGAGCGGTATGGATACAAGCGTGATCCATAAGGTGAACGTGAATGCCGTTGTCCAATCGAGCCAGTCCCGGTTGCTTACAAATAGAGGCGTCAGAATGGCCAGGCCGAGCGAGCTCGCGCTGGTCATGATCATGAGTGCCTTCGCTTTATGGCGGCTGAACCAGCTTGTGACCACGACATAACCTGTACTTGCAGCCATGCCGGAAAGGCCGGAAAGCAGCCCGAGCCCCAGGAAGAATCCCGCCGGATGACGAAACGTAAGCACGGTCAGCATGGACATCACGCCAAACAGGGCGTTCAGGAGCATCATTTTTTTGGGACCGTATCGATCGGTCAACCATCCGCCGAGCGGAGAACAGATGGCGGCAACGGCAATGTTAACGGACCAGGTGAAGCTGATAAAGGTGAGGTCGACGCTTAAATCCCTTGCCATTTCGTGCTGGTAATAAGACATGACAAACCGGCTGATGGCCGCCGCAAACCCTAGCATCCATAGAAATATGAGAATGACCCATGCATAACCCCGGTCTCTTTTCATCGCAACCCCGTCAGCCCCTCTCCCAAGTCTTTACTTCCGCTATGTCATGCAATAAGCTAATTTTAATCATGGAATCGGAAATGAACAGGACAATTTAGAGCAACTGTATCAATACAGGGGGAGAAGCGGGATGGACACGAAGCACGAACAAATTGTTGCCCATATGATCCGCGAAGTGGAGAGGGGGCATATCCGATCAGGTCATAAGCTGCCATCGGTCAGAGCCTTGGCCAAAATGTTCTCCTGCAGTCCCAATACGGTCGTTCGTGCGTATCAGACCTTGGAGCGCGATGATGTCATCTACCCGGTCCCCAAGAGCGGTTACTATCTCGTGGAGGGGAGGGGCTCAGCCTCTGCGCGGACGGAAAGCGGGCCGATTGATTTCGCCTCAACGACGCCCCGGGGCGATTTTTTGCCGTTTCAGGAGATGGAGCACTGCCTGCGCAAGGCGATTTCCTTATACAAGGAGGAGCTGTTCGGTTACACCGATCCACAGGGGATTTTTTCGTTAAGGAACGAACTGAGCAGGTATTTTCACGCGCAGCAAATGTTCGCTAAACCTGATCAAATCGCTGTGGTGACCGGGGCTCAGCAGGCCTTCTCGATCCTGACGCGCATGCCTTTCCCGAGTGAGGAGGGACGGGCGGTCCTGGTGGAGCAGCCGACGTATTTCGGTTTCTTGGCGGCGGCGCGCGTTGCAGGCTGTCCGGTGATCGGCATCCATCGGGATGAGCATGGTATCGACCTGGAGGTACTGGAGTCTTATTTTCGTAGCGGACAGATCAAGCTGTTCTACACGGTGCCGCGATTCCTCAACCCGTTAGGCACCTCGTATTCGCTGGAGCAGAAGAGGCGTATCGCGGATCTCGCCCGGCAGTATGATGTCTATATCGTGGAGGACGATTATCTGGCGGACCTGGAGGAGGATTCGAAGGCGGACCCGTTGTACGCACTGGATCAGTCGGACCATGTCATCTATGTCAAAAGCTTCTCGAAGACGATCCTGCCAGGCATTCGGATGGGCGCCGTCCTTCTTCCGGATCGGCTGTTGGATCCGTTTATTAGGCATAAAAACGCCGCAGACATATCGTCGCCGATCCTCTCCCAAGGCACGCTTGAACTTTATATCAAGAGCGGCATGTACAACCGCCATGCAGCCCGCATCCGGGAGCATTACCGGGAGAAGATGCGCTATGCCATCGAGGTATGTGCCCGTGTCTTCGGCAGCGGCATTCACTATACGTGCCCCTCCTCCGGCGTGTTCATCACCCTCCGGCTGCCCCAGTATGTAAAGGCATCCGCACTTCAGGATCGCTTGCTGCAGAGAGGTATCTCGGTTACGAACGTGGATCAACATCTGCTGCCGGAGAATCAGCGCAATGACCGGATTCGGTTATGTATCATCGGGGTGGAGAAACCCCGAATCGAGGCGGGTATGATAGTGATCGAGGAGGAAATACGGCGTTTAGAGCGGCGGATGAGGTAGAAGGAATGACGGATCAAGCTGGGCAGCAGCTTGGGGAGAATACTTGGAAAACCTGCAGCACGGCTGCTTCCGAAATTAAGGATTATCATCGATTCCGTCATCGGGCAAAGACAAACCAACAAACAGGAGACCTATAGGTCTCCTGTTTGTTTGCGAATCGGCACGAGGGTCCAATAGGTTCCGCATCGCCACAACCATTCCAAAGGTCCGTATTGGAACCAACGCATCCACAGTTGGCTGGCTATGATCTGGAATATCACAATACCCAGGGAAACGAGCGAGGACACGACATAAGTCGTCGGTGTGGTGTTCAGCATGAAGCGCTGAATGCCTACCAGAAAGACGGTTTGCCCAATGTAGTTGGTAAGCGCCATGCGCCCGTATGCCTGTAACGGATACAGCATCTTCGCACCTACGCGGGTACGTCCAAGCATTAAGAGAGAGCTTAGATAAAATACGGATACGAGAGGGCCTGTCGCCACCCCGATATGTGCCAGAGTGAAGGCGGCTTCCATGGTTGGCGACGGCGACTCGCCTGCTACCTCGAACAGAAACGATGGCATCGGCTCGGAAGGCGCTACCCGCCACATGATACCGATGACCAAAATCGTTCCTAACAGAGACGGTATCCAAATCATGCGCAACGAGCGTAATCTTAGTCCCTTGTTGATCGCATCGAGTAATCGATATTGGCCAGCAGCTAGACCTAATACGATCAGGAAAGGGATGGTGAGGAGTTTGACGCCCATAACGGCCGCCAGAACAAACCCCGCCGATCCGATGAGAAGGTTAACCCTCCGCGGAGCCCAGTAGAGAGGAACCGTAAGCAGGCCAACAACCGCGTAATAGAATAATGCTTCCCCCGATTGATACTGCTGATGGATGAAGCCGATCAGCACCAGAATCGCTAACCGGCGAATATACAGCCGAAGTCTTGGCTTTCCGCCCGTTGTAGCGCTTCGTGATAGAAACATGTAGAATCCAAGTCCGAACAGAAACGTGAAGATGGTATAAAATCGGGCTTCCACAAAAAAGTTAAGTCCTCGCTGAAGCCAATAATCAGCTGCCGTTTCGGGTGTGGCGATGAGCCAGAGTCCCAATACGTTGACAAACGGCAGTCCAAGGAGGGCAAATCCCCTGAATTGGTCCAAAGAGTACAAGCGCGTCTTTTCAAGGGAAGGGCCATACCGAGTCGCGGCGTCGTGTTGTCCTGCATGCATGATCACACCATCATCCTGTTCACGGATTTAATATAACGGGCTCTGGCGATCAGGAAATAAATCATTTGGGCGACTAAGAATGCCGATGAGGCTGCCATTACAGGTCCGTTTACATTCGGGACATCCAGGTAGCCTAGAATCGGGTCGAGCACGACCAAGGACTGCAGGGCTGCAACCAGGATGGGAATAAAGAACAGCACGGCAATCTGAATGGTTGCGGAGATGTTCATCTCTCGCGCGCTGAGTCCGATCTTGGACAGGGAACGGTACATCGCCTGATCGGCCGAAAGCTCCGTATGCAGTTTGAAATACAGGAAGCTTGCGGTTGAGATCGAGAAGATCAGGGCGACAAACACCCCGATAAAGCTGAATAACGAAAATCCCTGTTTATTGACGTAATAGCTCTCCGCCCTGGATTCTATATAGCCTTCGCTGATTGCACTTCCGTTCCACTCCGACAGCTCAAGACCGAGCTTGGTTTCGGGATCATCCTTCTCGGGGAGTCCTTGGGAATCGGGAAGAATAAACGGATACGTATGATTCACACTGATTTCATTTGCTTTGTTCCCGCCCCCCAACTCTTCAAACATGGTGTCCGTAACGACCAGCAATCTGCCGCTATATACCAAAGCCGCAATCCGGTCTGTGCGGTTCTCCAGGATGAAAGAGTAGGGTTGACCGGATAATTCGATATCTGCTTCCGTTAGCTTCCCTTTACTCTTCCTCGCTGCATTCGGGGTTTCCGTCAATAAGGCTTCATTCTCGCCGAGTGTCCCGGCCGGCTCGGTATTCATCATAGCAGCCAAACGGTCGTATTGGGATTGCGGCATGATGTGTAAGGAATCCTCCCCATTCGCTGACAAGCGGTAGTAGATGGTTTCGACCTCCGCCCGTTTATACTCCAGCCCTTCTGTCTGCAGGCGATTGTCAATCAGGGCCAATTCTTCCTGCGCCTTAATCTTGTCGGTATTGTTATAGTAGGTGTAGCTGAGCGCGTACGGGTTATCCAAATATACCGATTTGATCGATTGCTGCATGGCCAGTACGAAACCGGTGCTCATGGAAGCCAGCGCTACCACAACCGTGACCAGAAACAGCATGCGGGCATTATCCTTAATCTTGTAACTCATTTCGGAAATCCACAGCAGGTTTGTTCCTTTCCAGGTGGTCCTGCGACTTCGCTGCAGCATGCGGACAATCCACACGGACAGCTGGGAGTAGAAGAAATACGTGCCCATAATTCCGGTTGCCGCAGCGATTATCAATCCCGCAGGGTCTAACGCTTTGACACGAAGGACGGAAAAGCCGATGGTAAGCAGCACCACGCCTAAGAGGGCCAGGAACAGATTGGCTTTCGGTTCGGTTTTCGGTTTGCTGGTGCCTTTGAGAAGCTCCAGAACTTGATTCTTCCGGATAAATAACAAGGTAAAGAGCGAAATGACGAGAAACAGCGCAGCGAACGCACCTGCGGTCAGCAGCATTGCTTTGACCGGCCAATAGAACGGCAGCTCGTCCATATCGATCACCTTGGTGCTGATGAGCAGGAACACCTTGGATAACAGCATTCCGCTGGCGATGCCCGTTACGATGGCAATGGCGCCAATCAGAATGTTCTCCAGGAAAATCAGCCAATTGATCTGTTTGGCTTCCGCTCCCAGAATCGTCAGAATGCCGAATTCCCGATTTCTCGACTTCAGGAATACGCTGATCGAATACAGCACGAACAAGAAGGCAAACACATAGACGATCACCGTGGCAATTGTCATTCCCGTACGCGTCATCGCGCCCATGGGCGAATTCTCGATGGCCGGATGGTAGATGAATACCGCGTACGTAAAGAAAATCATGACCATGAATGAGCTGCTCAGCAGGTAAGCGAAGTATTGGCGAGCATTCCGCCGGACGTTATTAAACGCGAATTGAGGAAAGCTCACTTGTATTCCCTCCCCAGAACGATAGCGTATCGATGATTTTTTGGAAAAAGGCCTGCCGGTTCTCTCCGCGGTGAATCTCGGCGGCAAGCTTGCCGTCTTTAATAAAAACGATGCGGTTGCAATAGCTTGCGGCCAGGGGATCATGCGTAACCAGCATTAACGTGGTATGATCCCGCTCATTGATCTCGGCGAGCGACTCCATCACGATCCGAGAGGAGTTGGAATCGAGCGCTCCCGTAGGCTCATCCGCAAGCAGCAACAGGGGCGAGCCGATGATCGCCCGGGCAATCGCGGTGCGCTGCCTTTGGCCCCCCGAAATTTCGTACACGCGTTTATTCAGAATTTCGCGGATGCCAAGCCGCGAAGCGGTTTGCTGCAGCAGCGATTCCATGTCCTTGAGCGGACGGCGGTCCAGCGTAAGCGGGAGCACGATATTCTCGGCAACCGTTAGCGTGTCGAGCAGATTGAAATCCTGGAACACGAAGCCGAGCTGCCTCCGGCGGAAGTGGGCAAGCTCGCTTTTTTTCATTTGGTAAGGATTGCTGCCCCCGATCTTGACCTCGCCCGAGCTTGGACGGTCGATGGTGGATACCATGTTCAGCAGGGTGGTTTTGCCGCTGCCGGATGGCCCCATGATGCCGACGAATTCTCCTTCTTTGATGGTGAGATGAATATCGGTAAGAGCTTGTGTCGCCACTTTGCCCGCATATACTTTGTTTAAAGCCTTTACTTCAAGAATATCCATAAATCCATAGGCTCCTTTCTATAACCTTAGTGTAGCCTAACTCTACCGCATTCCGACATGCTCCTGCTATGGATTTAGGTGAAACGGAGCTTACATCTGCCATAAGGTTATGTTCGCATATTCTGTTCGTATCCTGAGATGCCGGCATGAAGTTTAAGCTTAACCGCCCATGAAAATAAGGCACACCTATGAAAAAGATGTGCCTTGGATTGCTGCAGTGCGCAGCGTTAAGATAACGGTGGTTCCCTCACCGAGCGTGGATTCCAGTTCGACGGAATGGTCAAGCTTATGGGCGATTTCACGGACTAGATACAGGCCCATGCCGGTGGATTCATGATATTGCCGGCCGCGCTCGCCGGTGAAGTAGGGATGGAATACCCGGTTGATGTCCTCCGGTGCAATGCCGATCCCCTCATCGCGGATACGAAGTTTGATGTGTTTCCCTGCTTCTTCTGCAGTGAATTGAATCTTCTTGCCGGGGCTGCCGGAGTAGTTCACGGCGTTCGTCAGAATTTGACCCAGCATAAATCGAAACCATTTGGCATCCGTGTAGACGGAGATCCGATCATCGATGCGAAACACCGGGGTAATCCCTTTGCGAATGAATAGCTTTCGATTCTCCACGACGGATTCGCTGACCGCGGCACGGAGTCCGACGGCTTCTACCGCGAAGTCCTGCTCGAACCGGTCCAGGCGTGCAGTATACAGCACCATTTCGAGGCCTTTGCGTATTCGTTCAAGCTCTTCCCGTATATGTTCGGCGGGTGCTTCTTCGACTTCATCGAGCGTTAATTGAATCACCGACAGCGGGGTCTTCATCTGATGAACCCAGCGGTTGACGAAGGCCAGATGCTGGTCGGTTCCGCTTTGATGCCGATGCAGCTGTTCCCGGTATAAGCGTTCATAATGGCTGATCCGCTCGTGGATCGCTTCCGGCAGCGGCGCATCGCCCAGAGGAGGATTGGAGAACTCCTCCGAAAGTTCCTGGCTGGAAAGCTCTTGATACATCGTGCGATGAGAGAGATACCGGTACACCAGATAGACCAGCAGCACGACGCTGCTCAACAGTACCCCGTATAGTACGACAGTAAAGGGTCTGCCTTCACCGGTAAGCCAGTACAGCAGGGGGACAAGCAGCATTTGAACGGCAAAAAACAGCATGAGCGGGAGGTGCTCCCTCAAAAAAAGTTTCATAGGGTCTCCTTGCCTGCCATGAACCGGTAGCCTGCTCCCCGGACGGTTTCGATGAGATCCCCGGCTCCGAGTTCACGAAGCTTGCGGCGAACCCTCGTAATATAAACATTCAACGTATTGTCGTCAATGAAGTGCTGATCTTCCCACATGAGGTCCAAGAGCCGCTCGCGGCTGACCACGCGGCCGTCTTTTTCCATGAGCATCGTCAGCAGGGCAGCTTCCTTCTGGGTTAACTCGGCCGACCGGTCTCCATAGGTCACGAGGAGTCGCTCTGGATACAGGAGGAGACCGGCGCTTTCAACGGTAGGCTCCTCCTCCTGGCCGGAGGCATAGGCGCCGACCGCGCGGCGCAGGTGGCTGCGGACTTTGGCCAGGACAAGCTCCATGTCAAACGGCTTCGTAATATAATCATCGGCCCCGTTTTCGAGCGCCATGATCTGGTCCATGCCGCTGTCGCGTGCCGAGATGAAGATGATCGGGCAGTGGGATTGGGTGCGGATTTGACGGCACCAGTAGAATCCGTCGTATTTCGGCAGATTGACGTCCAGCAGAACCAGATCCGGCTTCGTCTCCGCAAAAATGTCCATCACGCGGTTGAAATCTTCGATGATCCGTACGTTGAAATCATATTTGGAGATCGCTGACCTTAGTTTATCCGCGATTCGTTCATCGTCTTCCACAATCAGAATGGTATACATGTCATCAACTCCTTTAACGCAAAGCAGGGGCTTGCATTCACTATACCACACCCTTCCCGGAGATCCGTAAGCGTATGATAAGTACGGGGCATGAACCCTTGCCCAGGCCCATGCATAAGATGTAGTCACACAAATCCTGCTGCCTGGGAAAGGGCGTGGCTTCATATGGGAATTCATCTAACCGCGATTCACTGGGTTTACCTGGCGTTTATCGTATTGATCATGACGCTGTTGATCCGGCGGCGCGATACGACGCTGGTTTGCATTACCGGAATATTCGCGCTCGGCATTCTGGCAACGGAGACGCTGAGCGGCTCGGTCTCCGGCGTATTTAATTCATTTATCTACGCGACCAAAGAGCTGATGGGCACGATCATGATTATTTCCATTATCGTGGCGATGAGCCGGGTCTTGATCAAGACGGGGATCAACGAGACGATGGTGGCCCCGCTAACCCGTTTTCTCCGTACTCCGGCTATGGCTTACTGGGGCATCGGCATCATCATGATGGTCACCTCCTTTTTCTTCTGGCCGTCACCGGCGGTAGCGTTAATCGGGGCGGTCCTGCTTCCCGTTGCCATCCGGGTCGGCTTGCCTGCCCTGGGAGCAGCCGTGGCGATGAATCTGTTCGGGCACGGCATCGCGCTATCGGGGGATTATATCATTCAAGGCGCGCCTAAATTGACTGCCGATGCAGCCGGATTGCCTGTAGCCAGCGTCATGGCCGCGAGTGTGCCGCTCGTGATCGTGATGGGGCTGGTGACGACCGTGGCGGCATTTTGGATGATGAAGAGAGATCAGCGCAATGGCAGCTGGAGGGATGGATTGGTCTCCATCAAAAGCACGGGAGACGCGCTGACCACGCGAACCGATGAGGATGATACCGTTGCAGCCGTTTCTCCCGGCATGAAAAAATGGCTGGCCATCGCGATCCTGCTCCTGTTCGCGGCAGACGTCGCGGCCATGTTCATCTTGAAGCTGCAAGGCGGAGATGCGACGGCCCTGGTAGGCGGAACAGCCGTCCTGATCCTCGGCGTCATTGCGCTGGTCGCTCATCGCAACCGCGGTTTGGAGAAGGTCACCTCGTATTTGATCGAGGGCTTCATGTTCGGATTTAAGGTGTTCGGTCCCGTCATTCCCATTGCGGCTTTCTTCTATCTGGGGGATGCTGCGTTCAGCGATCTGTTCGGCAAAGTGCTTCCGGAAGCATCCCATGGGATCGTGAACGACCTGGGGGTTGCCCTTGCGAATGCGGTACCGCTGAACGGCGCCGTGGGTTCGGTGACGTTGACTATCACCGGTGCCATTACGGGTCTGGACGGTTCGGGCTTCTCCGGCATATCGCTCGCCGGCTCGATCGCGCAGTTGTTTGCCACGGCCATCGGCTCAGGGGCGGCTACCTTGACCGCGCTCGGCCAGGTTGCCGCCATCTGGGTAGGCGGCGGGACGCTCATTCCATGGGCACTGATTCCGGCCGCAGCCATCTGCGGGGTCAGCCCGTTCGAGCTGGCAAGACGGAATCTGAAGCCGGTGCTGCTAGGCCTTGCCGTGACGACGGTCGTTGCGATGTTTTTGGTGTAAGCCAAGGCAAAAGAGCGCTGACGATATTGCGTCAGCGCTCTTTAATCCGTTGAGGAACCGAAGTCCGTGATCTTCATGTCGACTTCATACGTAATGGGGATATGGCTAAAGGTTTCATCCCAATCCTTCTCTACTTTTTTCCACAATTTTGGATATTTGATTCGGATCTGATCGGCAAAGCCCCCAACGTCTACATGATAGACATGCTGCATTTTATCCAAAACCTGTTCGATCTGTTTACGGGCTTCTTCTTCAAACAGTCGTTCCAACTCTCTCATATATTGCTCGGTTGTGGGAATCTCCGGAAAGCTCCAATCCTCAATTAATCTGCCTTCCGAACGGACCTTGATATGAAATGATATTTCGTCTCCCTGAACCTTGGGGATAATGGTGCTGTGGGAATTCTTGGGCTCATAAATAACGGTATGTCCGGTTTTATGCGCGTAGGTTTTCAGCGCCCCTCCCTTCACGTCCTCCTTGATCCAGGATAAGCCTTCAAGATCATATTGGCTTAGTTCCCCGATAAATTTCTTGGTATTGCCTTTGAATACGGCGGCACCCGAGAATTTATGCTCGCTTTGGGCGGTGACGACATTTTGCAGCAGGAAGCTCTCTCCCGACTGCATGGTGCTATCCAGCTTTATGAGTGACATCGGGGGAAGGATTTTGTTGGAACGATAGCGGTTATCCACAAGACCCATCAAGTAGAAAGCTGGGATCTCCCCGGGTTCGGTGGAGCTCAACGCTTCAAGTGCACTCCGGTGGCTCACCACTACCAGGCAGCTGGGGCGGATATCATTATCCCGGAGAATAAAATCAAGAATCTGCTCCAGGCTGTACCGTTTGGCGAGTTCGCTTGAGACGACGATGACCTTGAGATGATGGCCGATCAACGGACGGTCTCTTCGCAGAGCAAACTGGCGGAAGATCTGAATAAGGGAATCTCCCGTTAATTGTTCATTCAGATAGGCTTTGCTGGGTGAAGACGAGCTGGATCCGCCTTGTTTCTCGCTCTTGCTCGTAATCGGGGGCACGATCTGAACCGTCGCCGTCAGCACTTTCCTTTTGGGGTAGGTCGCCCCTTGTTGGTTGATCTCCCGTTCGAATCGGGATTCATTCGCTGCATCCAGTCCTAAACCTACATAGACGCTGACATCCTCGATCTCGTTGCTGCTCCAGCATCCGGTTGTCAGCAGCAGCAGGACGCTGGCCGTTACTATCGACACGCATCGTTTATATCTGTTCATTTCGGCTTCCCCCCTTTCTTGCGGGCCTTACTGATCAATAATAGGATGAGCGGCAGTCCTCCGAATAAATATATCGACATATAACCTACGGTATCTCCCAGCTTGAATGTCTCCGACACATCCTTCGGCACCATGGCGATCAGGAAGATCACCGGAAGCATGATGAAGAGGATGGGGCGTATATTCTTCTTCAGCAGCTGGGAGAGCCCTAGCGAGGCTGCGTAATGCGCGACCGTAAAGGTCGAGAATATTTGCATGATCCAGATGACAAGCAGCAGGGATTCAAAGCGCTCGAATATCAAGCCCTGCATCTCGAAACTCCGCATTAAGTCCAGCGTGGGCCAGGTTCTCTTCTGTACGCCGTGAATGGAGAGCCCGCCAATGACCATGATGACGGTGATCAAATAGATCACCATGGGAACCGTAATACCGACGAGCATAGCCTTGGTGCCTTTCTTGGGCGACTTCATGAACGCCATGGCAACAAACATGATCTCGTAACCGGTGAACGATAACAGCGAGGGTTTAATCCCTTTCAGCACGGGCATGATGCCCGAGCCAAGCACCGGCCTTAAATTTTTGACGTCGAATATGTTGCTGCTCAGCAGAATTGCAATAATGAAGAACAACAGCGTAATGGGCAAAATGATCTCGTACATTCTGGCGATGCAGTTGATCCCTCCTGTGGTCAAATACAGACCGATCCACATAAACGTCATCACGATGATCCATACGGGTGTGCCCTCAAGCAGGTATAGCCCCGTAACTTCCGCCATCACCCGGATTTCAAAAGCAGAAATGGTAATGAGATAAGCAATGACCAGCAAGCTCAACAGGAAGGCCACCCATTTACCAGTGATTTCGGGCACGAATTGAAAATAGGTTTTTCCCTGAAATTTGCGGCATAGCATCACGACGATGAATCCGGCCAGCATGATGATCATGCCGGAGATTAGAATGGATATCCATACATCCGGGGTTTTGGCAGCCTCTACCGTCGTTCTCGGGAGTGTGAGAATACCGGCGCCCAGCATGTAGTTAATGATCATGACGGCAGCCTGGGAAGTGGTAATTTGGTCTTTGGTCTGTAAACTGGAGCTGCTCATGGTCCTCACCTCGTTTCGTGCTTGGAATGATTAGTTTCGACGATCGGGATCCTGCGGTTTTAACAGTCGGGGACGTTTCTTCATCACCTTCAAGGGGAAGCGGATGAGGAAATCCTTCAAGTCGTTGATACCGTAAGGCACCATGGGGCTTGCGTAAGGCACGCCAAAGCTCTTCAATCTGACCAGATGACTGCACAGTAAAAGGAAGAACATCACGACGCCGAACAAACCGAGCACTGCCGCAAAGAACATCGCGGTAAACCGGAGGACGCGCAGTGTAATGCCGGCACTGTAGACCGGGATCGTGAAGGAGGAGATCGCGGTTACAGCTACGACAATAACGAGAAACGGACTGACAATTCCGGCATTTACGGCAGCATCGCCAATAATCAGACCGCCCACGATGCCCATCGCAGGTCCAATGGGTTTCGGAAGCCGGATCCCGGCCTCCCGCAAAATTTCAATGGCGATCTCCATGATGAGCGCTTCGATGATCGAGGGAAAGGGCACGCCCTGCCTCGTCCCGATAATAGTCAACGCCAGCTTGGTGGGTATCAGCCCGGGATTAAACGAAATAAACGAAATGTACAGTGCGGGTGCCAGCAGCGCCAGAAGGGCGGAGAGAAAGCGCAATAAGCGGACAAAGGAGCCCGAGATCCATCTCTCGTAATAGTCTTCAGGCGATTGGAGCAGCATGCTGAACGTGACCGGCATGATTAACGCGTAGGGCGTGCCGTCAAGAAGGATGGCTACCCGTCCCTCCAGCAAAGCACCGATGACCCTGTCCGGTCTCTCGGTATTTTGGATTTGCTGAAAAGGACTCATGACGTTTTCTTCAATCAATTGCTCGATGTATCCCGATTCAAGCGGATCGTCGATTTCGATTTTCCGGATGCGCGTAACGACTTCATCTACCAGATTGGGGTCGGCGATGTCCTTCATGTAGGCGACGACCAGATCTTTTTTTACCCGGTTTCCGACCTCGAATCGGGTGAGCTGAAGACTTTCATTTTTTCCATGAAGCCTAAGCAGGCCTGTATTGTCTGACAATCTTTCGGTAAATCCGATACGGGGACCTCGAAGAAGGGCTTCCGATAGAGGCTCTTCTACGTTTCGGCTTTTTCCCTTGGCCGACCCCACCAAAAAGGCTCCTTGCATTCCATCCACCAATAAACAGGGCGTGCCTGCAAGAACGGCTTGTACAAGGTCCAATAATTGACGAACATGCTTAATCTCACATACCGGCAGCATCTGGCTGCTGATGTAGGCTTTGATGGCATCGCTCGAATCATTAAAGTTGTCGTGCTCCGTTTCCGGAACCCCCTCCAGCATCAGGGGTCTTATAAGATGGGTGTCGATGAGGTCGCTATCCAGCAATCCGTCCACATATACGACGACCGCCCGCGTTCGCGTGCCCCGTATCGTAAATTCTCTGATTTCCACGTCCGCATTGTCACCGATCGCTTGGCGAACCGACGTGATATCCGTGTCGTAAAGTCCCGTTAGGGAAGCGTCTGGCGAAACGCTATCCTCCCTCACGGGTGAAGAGGGGATGTTGGGCTTTAGGGAAAAGCTTGAGTTGATTGACTTGTGAAACCATTTGGAGAACAGCAGCATCACGACGGGGACAAAAAAGAGCAGAAAGGCTTGGAAAAATATCGTCCACTTCGGAATATAAGACGCAATGACGGACCACACCGATAATCACCCCGCAGTTTCTTAGCAATTGGGTCATAATGCGAATCATGTGTATTGTTACCCGAGGCGATCTTGAAAATTCCTGTATTTTCAATATTAGAGAAGGGGACCCACGGGTCTGCCTTCCAATGATGACGAATGGGCGCTGGAAAACTGGATACGCAAAAAAAAAGGCATCCCCCAGGCCGCTGACCTGATGGGATGTCCTTATGATGCGAGTTAAGCTGAAGCTCTTACTTCTTCGATATCGAGAACGGCAGTTCCTCCGCACTGTAATGACGGTAGCTTGGAGCCAATCCAAGACGGAAATCGAGGGATTTTCCTGCCAGAATATCCTCATGCGTAATGTACAGTTTAGTGTAATCCTGTCCCTCCAATTGCACGTTCGCCACGAAATTGGACTGCGGATTGTTGTTGTCGGTATGAATCAACATCTGTTTGCCGTTTGGCAGCTCAATGCTCACGCTGTCGAACAGCGGGATGCCGAGCACATATTCATTGCTGCCTGGACATACCGGATAGAAGCCCATGGAGCTGAACACATACCAGCCGGACATGCTGCCGTTATCCTCGTCGCCCGGGAAGCCGTCAAAGCCGCTGTTGAACAGGTTCGACATCAGCTGTTTGAGGATCACCTGGGATGATGCGGGCTGCCCTACATAGTTGAACAGATAAGGAATATGGAAGCTCGGCTGGTTGGAAATCGCCAGCTGGCCATAATCGATGGCGGCCATCTCGCTCATCTCATGAATTTCAAAGCCGTAGCCCCGGACGTCGAAGTCTGGCGCTTTGTTGCACAATTCGGTAATTTTGTCGAAAAAGCGTTCTTTCGAACCATACGCTTCGATCAAGCCTTGGAAATCCTGGAATACGGCAAAGCTGGTTTGCCAAGCGCTTCCCTCGGCATAATCGAGTCCCCAGCTCGTGTCGTTGAAATTCGGACGGAACTGACCGTTCTGATCTTTGGCCCGCATGAAGCCGGTCTCCGCATCAAATATATTCTGATAGTTGAGCGCGCTTTGTCTGTACTGAGCGGCTATGTCCGACCGGCCCAACACATCGGCCACGCGGCTGATGCAATAGTCGCTGTATGCGTAATCCAGCGTGTGGTTTACGCTCTCATGATAGCTGCTCGGAACGTAACCGTACTTGATGTAGTCCAGCGTTCCTTGACGTCCATAACAATTCTGTCCGCTCTGCGTGGTGGCTGCGGTCAGCATGGCCTCCAGCAGTTCCGGCAGCAGATGCTGGGCGAGTCCCTTTGCCGCCGCATCCGCGATGACCGCGTCAATAAGCGTGCCCGGCATCAGTCCGCGCTCATCCGGGGACAGCCATTTTGGCAGGAAGCCGGTCTCGCGGTAAGAATTCAGGAAACCTTCCAGCATTTCCTCATATTCCTTCGGCGCGATGATGGAATAGAGTGGATATACGGTTTTGTAAGTATCCCAGAAGCCGTTATTGGTATAGAGCACGCCCTTCTTGACGGATCGGGCCGTTGTGTCGTAATGAACCGGCTTCATATCGGCATCGAGCTCATAGAATTTTTGCGGGAACAAGAACATGCGGTAAAGGCAGGTATAAAAAGTGCGCATATATTCCTCGTTCGGGTGAGTGACCCGGATTTTGTTCAGGTAATGATTCCAGGCTTCCGCCGCCAATTCTTTCTGTTCGTCCAAGGTTGTGTCGAGCTCGCGCGTCAGATTAAGCTCCGCTTGCTCCTGGCTGATGAAAGAGGTCGCCAGCTTAACATCCAGGGTGCCCTTTTCACAGTCCTTGAAGCGAATGACGACATGCTGGTCCGCATTGACGAAAGCGACCTCCGGGAAGAACTGGCCTTCGGCGTCGTAGTAACCGGTCGCAGAGAGATCCATGTCCTTGCTGAAGCTCATGGCCACGTACATGCGGAATCCTTTATCGTGACAGTCTGCGAAGTTGCTGACATAACCGGTCATTTTGCGCTGGGCAGCATCCACCCGGAACTCGCTTTGGCTTTGGACGTTTAGCACAAGGCCAGCCTGCTGCCCGGAATTGTATTTGATGCGCAGCGACGCGCCATAGCAGCTCGGTACCAGCTCCGTGGTGATGTTGTAGCGCTGCTGCTTCACTTTGAGATAATGAGGCTTGAATATCGCTTCCTCCGGCCGGTACGAGCTTTGGCAGGTGAAGACGGAACCCCTGATTTTGTCGTCTGCGATCGGAGTCATCAGGAAGTGGGCGAAGTCGCCCATCCACGGACTCGGCTGGTGCGTCAGGCGAATGCCTTGGAAGATGCGGTCATTGGGGTTGAAGAACCAGCTTCCTTCGTTTTTGGTCTGCACGACATAGTGGTTCATACCGAACGGCACACCCGTGTAAGGGAGTGCATTCCCGTTGGAAAAGGTATATTGGTTGTTGGTGCCCTGTCTGGTATCGACATAGTTCAGCATGTAAAAGTCTCCTTTGTTATTGAGGAATAGGCGGATTATAACTTCTTCACGGTCTGGCGTTCCATGAGCCGAACGGGAATCACCACATTCTCAAGAGGGTGTTCCAGAGAGTGCTCTATGAGGGATATGAGGTTCCGTGCAGCCTGATATCCCATCTGTCCAAAGTCCTGCGATATGGTGGTCAGCTTGGGTTCAACGAAGCTCGCGAGATGAATGTCGTCAAAACCGACCACGGAGAAATCGTCCGGAACGGACAAGCCCAACTCCTTGGCGATTTGAATGATCTCGATCGCAATGAGGTCATTCTCTGCCACAATCCCCGTAATTCCTTGGTTCACGACGGACTGAATAAACTGAATATAGTATTCTCTGCCGTTGTCGTGGTCATGGGTTAAGTAACGGTCGGTCAAGTCATTGACGCTGTAATCGATCAGGCTGTAATCATACAGAGCCTTCAAGTAACCGAAATACCGCTCCCGGATGGAAGAGGAATTCTCTACCTTCAAGGAGGAGATAAAGGCGATTTTTTTGTGATTGTTCTCGATCAGATGTTTGGAGGCTTGGTATCCGCCGTCAAAGTTATCGGAGACGACCGACAGGAAGGGGATGCCTTCAATGCACTTGTCCATCGTCACAAGCGGGTACTTTGCCAGGTGATATTGATACAGAATGCCAAGGTCCGAGATGCTGCTGATCGGGTAGAGGATCAATCCGGAATGGGCGCTTTGAAGCGCAGTCTCCAACAGCTTGCGCTGCCCGACAATCGTATTGGACTGAATGTTCAAGCTATAGTCGGTCGTTGCGAGATATTCATTGATGCCTTTCTCGTAATCGCCGAGTCCCGGATTATGGGCGAACGGAAGAATCAGCAGAATCTCTTTGCCAGTCTTGCTCAATGGTCGGTGATCAGCCGTAGCGTCGCTCACGAAGCTCCCCTTGCCCTGGATCCGGTAAATCAGCTTGGCATTCTCCAGCTCGTTCAGCGCTCTCTTCGATGTAATCCGGCTGACCTTATATTCCTTCGAAATCTCGGCTTCGGTCGGAAGCTGGTCTCCAGCCTGAAGCTCCCCGGATTCAATCTTGGCTGTTAGAGCGTTGACGATATGTTGATATAGTGGAATTTGTTCCATTTGAGATCACCTCGCTAAATTTGATATATCATTTTGTGGGGAGAATGTCAAAGTTTAAAGATGCATTTGAATAAGAAGATACGGTTGTTATGGTTGAACATACGGAAAGGCTGGAGTGGGAATTCCCGATATGTGCTAGACGGGGTTATTAAAGTATGGTTGTTATTATAAGGATAGTATCCCTGGTTATACTTCGGAATGAAACGTCCGCCGAGCCGCTAAATAGAGAAGATGAGCACTGAAATATCGATTAAATGGTATATCATTTGATCGAAAATCAAAAATATTTTATATATCAAATATAAATCTGTATGTATTCAGCGGGTTGGACCTGCTCCGGCACATTTATTATTCTAGTAATCATGCTGACCCTTGGCATATTGCATCTTGGCAGCCTTGATGCTGGCTGGTATCAGCTTTATGTACATGATTTGACAGCTTATCATTTGAGTGATAAATTGACTGTGATTACGATAGAGGAGGTCAATGGAATCAATGAAGCAATTGGGATTTCATCAGGAGAACCGGTTAGCCATGCTGTCATGGATTCGGATCACCCGGTTTCAGCAGATCGGCAATCACATCTCGAATGAGTTTTTGCAGCCTTTCTGCATTACCGTTGCCCAATTCGACGTGCTGATCCAGGTCATGGCCCACCAACCTCTATCTCAGCAGGAGCTGGCCGAATATCTGTCCATCAGCGGCGGCGGCGTTTCCCACATGGTGAAACGGCTGGAGAAGCTGGGCCTGATTGTCCGCAAGCAGGATTGGAAGGTGAAGTACATCTCCCTAACCGAGAAGGGACAAGCCTTGCTGCAAGAAATTATCCCGCTGCTGTCGGATTTTCAAACCTCCATGTTTGATGTTTTGGATGATCAAGAACTACAGCAGCTTTACAAGACTATGAGAAAGCTCCATCAGTATAACTTAAAAAAGAAGTCGTCAAACCCTCGGATTAGCGTCGAAGAAGAGTAGCGGAGAGGAACCATCACTGCTCTTATAGCGACCCGGATGGGTCAGCCATGATAAGGAGTCCCCTTAAGAGCGGATTCCTTTTTTTGCGTGGTAGGGTACTCCCTCCTTAAGAATGAGACACAAATTTTGATATACAAGTTGGGAACAAACGTTCTATAATGGAAAGGGATGATTATGATCTGTACGGGAGGTTGTTATAGTTGAAGAAGAGCGCGCTGTTGGTCATTGATGTGCAGAATGAGATGTTTCAAGTAAATGATCCGGTGTACGAAGGAGATCGATTGCTCCACAATCTCAAGCAGCTGATCGCAAAAGCCAGAAGCGGCGGCATTCCTGTTATTTACATCCAGCATAATGACGAAGGGTTGAAGGCAGGTTCGGAGGCCTGGAAGATTAATCCTGAGATCACGCCTGCGATGTCGGATACCGTCATTCAGAAGACAAGACCGGATTCCTTCTACCATACGACGCTTGAGGAGGAATTGAAGAGGCAGGGCATCGAGCATGTAATCCTTGCGGGCATGCAAAGCGAATTATGCGTGGATACCACCTGCCGGAGAGCATCCAGTTTGGGCTATGATGTCACGCTGGTGTCCGATGCCCACAGCACCTGGAACAATTCGGCGTTAACGGCGCAGCAGATCATCGATCACGTGAATGCAACGCTAAGATGGTTTGCGGACATCAAGACAACGGAAGAAGCCCTTTGTACAGAAGAAGCCGGCGCGTAAACGCCGGCTTTTTATTTGGAGTTAGAGTATGCCTTCGGGCACTTTTCCCTCCCAGCAAGGCTGAGCGGGCAGTCCCAGGACTTGACCGATGACGACGGTCGTGTCCATGATGCCGATCGGTGCTTCGATAAGGCCGGGCTTTACGCCTGGGCCCGTAATTCCCCAAGTAATGGTCATATCCATGGGGTGATCACTTCCGTGATCGTTAGGATGTGCGCCTCCTCCGCCGTGATCCGTGACCGTAAGGATCCAGGTGTCTTCCAGCATCTGCTGATCTTTGAGTGCTTTGACTATCATGCCTACGTACTGATCGGTTACGGCAATTTGCTCCAGCTGCAGATCCGTACCGAATCCGTGCTTGTGGCCGGCGCCGTCGGGGTGATCCAGCTGAATGAACATCAGCTTGAAATCGGGCTGTTGATGAATATAATCGACGATGGCCTCCGCCAGCTCGGGGTCCGGTTTGGATTCCATATGAACGTTAATCGTATTCTCAATGATTCCCGTGTTGATCGGTGCCCAGCAGCTGAATGCAGACAAGGGGGCATCCGGCCATTGCCGGCGAGCCAGCTTGAACAGCGAGGCATAGGGGAAGTCCTCCGGAATCCTGCCGTGGATCGCCCGGTCATTATCAAGACCATGTCGATCCGGTTTTACGCCGTATAACAACGAGCCCCAACATTCGGCACTAATGCTCGGATATACGGTCTGAGCATCGTAAGAGTATGCTCCTGCCTTCAGCAGAGCGTGAATATGCGGAGCATCCGCGTTTTGAATGAACCCGCCTGCTCCATCAATTCCAAGAATAACGACACGGTTAGCCATCGATAGATCCTCCTCGGTATGAACATTTTGATCTTCGTGAATTCATGCAGCCGATTCCTACCCCCATAGGGCAATCGTGATGATGCCTATCGTGATAAGCGCTGACATGACGATTCGCCGCCAGCCTTGCTGTTCGCGCAGCACGATGATGCCCAGAACGGTGCCGAACACCGTGCTGATTTCACGGACCGGGGCAATGTGCGCAAGCGGGGTGAGCCGCATGGCAAACAGGAACAGCAAGTACGAACCCGGTGCCAGGATGGAGCCCAGCAGAATCGTGCGCCAGTTCACCGACCATTCCCGTTTCAGCTGCCTGGACAGCGCCACGGGAACGACCAGGGCGACGAAGTAACTGATGTTGGATAACTGGATCAGCGAGACGGGGGAGACCCCTGCATCCAGAATGGCTTTGTCGGTCAGGGTATATCCGGAAATGCAAAGCCCGACCAGACAAGCATATAGCAAGGCTTTGGGGTTTACGCTGGATTGGCCCCTGAGCCTCAAACCCGATAAAGCGAACAGCGAAAAAATGATAAGACTCAGCCCCATATAGCCTGCCGTGCTTAATTGTTCATGAAACAACACGAGGCTGCACAGCGAAGTCAACATGGCGCCAAGCCCCCGCATGAACGGATACACTTGAGACATGTCGCCATGGGTATAGGCTTTGGAGAGCAGCGTGATATAGCAGCCTTGAATGGTCATGGACAGAAGCATAAGACCGTAAACGGGCAGTTCCAGCCGCAGCCCCGACATCTCCACGATAAAATAAGGCATCAGAAAGACTAACGTGACGGAGTGGATGCACCACAAAAATACCGATTTATGAATGCTTCGCTTCGTAAACAGATTCCAAAGGGCATGGGTCAGTCCGGAAGACAGCACCAGCAGCAGTGACAGCAGCTCCATCGGCTATTGTCCTATGAGCACTTCGATGCCGCGGGCGGACAGATTATCCATCCATTCCCGTGAACATCCTTGATCCGTGATGACCATGGAGATATCATTCAGCTTGGCGAGCTTCGAGAACGTGGTTACCCCAAGCTTCGTATGGTCCGCGAGAACGATGCCTTCCTCCGCACGCGCAAGCATTTTTCGCGAGATATAAGCTTCGTCCAGATCATAATCGGTAATGCCATCGGTTAACGAGATCCCGCCAACCGAGATAAACGCTTTATTCACCTTGAACTGCTCCAGCAGCATTTCGGTAAGAGGTCCGGTTGACGCTTGCTTGGTCCGGTCCATATCTCCGCCGATAAAAATAATCCTCCCCTGAAACATCTCCATCGCGAGATTCAATATAGGCAGCGAATGGGTGATGACCGTGACATCAGGCCGGTCTTTAAGATAGCGCATGACCTCAATCGTGGTCGTCCCGTTATCGAGCAGAACGGTTTCGCCATCCTTGACAAGGGAGGCGGCGAGTTTGCCGATCGCGGCTTTTTCTTCCGCGCATGTCTGGGAACGGCTGGTGAAGGACGGCTCGATATGCCCGGAACGCGATTTGACGGCGCCGCCGTAAACCTTGCGCAGTTGGCCTTCTTTTTCTAACCGGTCCAAATCCCTCCGGATCGTTTCGGCGGATACCTCCAGCTGCTCTGCTAAGGCGTGGACCTTCACCTTGCCTTCAAGCTCCAATTGATTCAAAATCTTCCATCTGCGCTCCTCATAGGTTACGGACATAAGTGCATTCGCCTCCATGTGATATATGACTGATGATGACCGAAGTTGTGGATTCGATCTTATATTAGGATGGATAATTGACGATGTCAACAAAAATCATTGACTTCGGGGCGTTTTCTCCTCTAATATACACATAAAACCACAACAACCAACATGAAAACCACATGTCCAAGTAAAAGGAGGCAATGTGCGATGAAGCCGATTCTTCGATTCGGAGACGATCATACCTTCAAGATTGTGCAGTTTACAGATATTCATTGGAAGAATGGGGAGCCGGAGGATCTGATGAGCAGGCGCTGCATGGAGACGGTGCTCGACCTGGAGCAGCCCGATCTGGTGGTGTTTACGGGCGATCTTATTTATTCCGGCGAAGCCGACACCGGTTATAGAAAGTGCCAGGATCCGGCGCAGGCCTTCAAGGATGCCGTGTCTGCGGTGGAGTCCCGCGGAATCCGCTGGGCCTTCGTATTCGGGAACCACGATACGGAGGGCGAGGTCACGCGCGAAGAGCTGATGGATGTCGCCATGCAGCACGCTTATAATTGCGCAGAGCACGGCTCGCCGGATATTCATGGCGTAGGGAATTATACGCTGCCTTTATACGGCAGCAACGGGGAAGAGACGGCGGCCGTTTTGTACTTTTTCGACTCAGGGAGAGAATCTGAACACCCTGCCGTTCCGGGATACGATTGGATCCGGCGCGACCAGATCCGGTGGTATGAAATGGCGTCCCGGGCATACAGCGCCAAGCATCAGGGGAGCCCGCTGCCGTCATTGGCTTTTTTCCATATCCCGCTGCCGGAGTATCGAGAGGTGTGGGAGCGTAGGACGTGTTATGGCAGCAAGTTTGAGAAGGTGTGTTGCCCGGAGGTGAATACCGGGCTGTTCGCGGCGATGCTCGAGCAAGGGGATGTGATGGGCACGTTCGCAGGACATGATCACATCAATGATTATTGGGGCGAACTGCACGGCATCCGCCTCTGCTACGGCAGAGCGACCGGGTATGGCACATATGGCCGCGAAGGCATGCTCCGGGGGGCAAGGGTCATTTGCCTGCATGAAGGACAGCGGCAGTTCGACACCTGGATCACGCTGAGCGACGGCTCGCAGATCCGGGAGCAGGAGAAGCATGAACCCGGGGCGTCTGACTGATACACGACACGCACGGCAGTAACAAACACACCTCTCATGAAATGGCCGGGTTCATAACCGCCATGTTCATAAGAGGTGTGTTTGTTTGCGTTATTTTCCCTGTCCGTTCGTAAGCATGCGCAGCAGCAGCTCCGCTCTAGGAGGCGCATAGCTCGGATCCTCCTGGGACTTCAGCGTCATTAATCCCGACAGCACGGATAAATAACAGGCCGCCAGTTCTCTCAGATCGCCAGCCGCGATCTCTCCTGCCTGCTGTCCGGCTTCGAACAGCGGCATGAGCTGATCCACGAAGGCATGGATGGAATAGCTCTCGATAATCCGTTTGGCCTCTTCCGGCACGCCATCCGAGGTGCGTGCTTGCTGAATCAGCATGAAGTGCGAATTATCGTCCTCTTGAAGAATGATGGAGGTCAGCAATGTAATTTTCTCAAGAGGGGTACCGGGCACGTCATAGATGTCGGAGAGCGCGTGCCGTGCCTCATCCATTGACCATTGTACGAGCGTAATGAACAACTCGTCTTTGGACTTGAAGTAATGATAAAGCAGGCCGTGACTGACCCCGGCTTCGCCGGCGATCATGCTCATTTTGGTTCCGAAAATACCTCTTTTTGAGAATACTTTGATGGCTGCTCGCATGATTTGTTCTTTTCGTTCGTCGCGTATTTGATGCAGTTGTTCTTCATTCAACGGGGCCATTTCTTGTCAATCCCTCACCATGGTATTCTCTTGCTGATATCCACAATAACGCATTTGGATTATTCGGGCAATCCCATGGTTAAGGGCAGGAATTCCGTCTTGAAAGCGGGGATGATCTGCTCCAATAGCTCCTCCAGCGGCACCCCGGCCTCTTCCAGCGCTTGATCGAGCCAAGCGTTGCCCTGTCCGGAACAATCCGCATTCACGATGGCGGTGATGCTTTTAGCATTAAACAGATCATTAGGCGAAGCGAACAGGCCGGTGACCATCATGTACTGCTCAAATACGGCCATGTCGTGGTGGCTGTAAGCCAGTTCCTGGCATATGTCGAACAGCCTCTGGGCAAAAGAAAACCCTTGGGCGGACAGTCGGCCTTCGTATTTCACGCCTGCCCATCTTAGATCGGCCGCTGCACTAAGCCACCATGCAGGTTCTATGGCGGATTGAATCTCCTGAAGTGCCGAACGCTCGAATCCCTGTTCAAGCAGGACTCCTTCCTGCTTAGACTGCAAGCAGCGGTCCAGCGTGTCTGCCTGGATAGCCGCCACCGTCATGCCTTGGCCGAATATCGGATCGAAGCTGCAGAAGGCATCGCCAAGCACTAGAAGACCGGAGGGCCAGTCCTCCATCTCCTCGAAATGCTGTCTCACGCACTCTTCGATCCGGTAGCCTCGCGGACTCGAAACAGGCTCCAACTGCTCAAGCAAGTTTCCGATGGCGGGTCCGAATAGATCCTCGGCTTCCTGATTGTACAGATCGCTTTCGGTTGTCGGATAAGATGCCCCTCCCGCTCGATACAGCACGATCTCCGCAAGCTGATTCTCGATCGGATTGAAGACGGCCGTGCCGATGCCGAGAGCGGGGTCTCCTTCGTTCACGATGGTGCTCCACGCCGTATGGATTTCCTCAGGCACCTTATAATGCCGCGTGCTGTAGCCGAGAGAGATGTGCAGCCGTTCAGCCTCCGGTATCGCATAACCGAGGTCCTGCAGCCAATCAGCCAGCTTGGACCCGCGACCGCTTGCATCCACGACGATATCCGCATTCATATGAAGGAGCGCCGGCTCCTTGACGTTCCTGTCCCGGAACACAACGCCGGTAACGGCCTTCTTGCCGGCGTCAAACAGCAATTGTTGCGCCGTCAGTTTCGGTAAGAGAGTAACGTTTGGCAGCGTAGCCACTCTGCTGCGAAGGGTCCACTCCAGCAGGGATCGGCTGCATCCCGCATTAGGCTCATCGGGCAGTTCCAGCGTGCCGAAACGGTTGGTCATTTTAACGGACTTTTGCGCTCGGGGGTGAGCACCCTGCTGAAGCAGTTCCTCGGTTATGCCGGGGAACCATCGTTCAACGATCATTTTGCCGCGTTCAAGAAAACGGTGGGGATGATAAGCCTGCGGCGTACCGGCTCGATTCTCCGGACCTGCGGGAAATTCATCCCGATCGGCGATGACCACCTCCTCATAATGCCTCGATAACACGTTGGCGGCGAATAGTCCGGCTATGCCTCCACCAAGAATCAGCGCTTTTCCTTTGGAATCCATTTGATTACCTCCAATGTAGATTGATTTAATCAGTCAATTTTAAACAAAAAAACAATCTGGTTTTCTGATTTTCTGATTTGGACGAAGGTGACGGACTGACTGGGAGTGAGCTCCCTAAGCATAAACGGGAAGTTGTAATTCTTTCCGTCTCCCTAAATTATGATTGATTCAGTCAGTCAATAATAAGATAAAGGGATTTCCTGGATATGTCAATCCCGTTTTGTGTCCAAGAAGCGTGAATTGCCTATAACTCCCCTTGTGTTCCCCTCGGAATTTTGGGACAATAAGGAGTGGACTATGAATAGAAAGAGGACCAATCAATGAACAAACCATCCATTTATGGATTAACATTAGATCAGTTGACGGCTTGGCTAGGCGAGCGTGGACATAAAAAATTTCGGGCAACGCAGGTGTGGGAATGGCTGTATCGGAAGCGGGTAACGTCTTTTTCCGATATGACGGATGTGCATCCGGAATGTCTGCAGCTGCTCGAGGAACATTATACGATCCTGACCTTGGAGGAGCATACCAAGCAGGAGTCCCTGGACGGCACGGTTAAGTTTCTGTTCAAGCTGGTGGACGGCAACCTGATCGAGACCGTATTGATGCGGCATAAATTCGGATTGTCGGTGTGCGTGACCACACAGGTCGGGTGCAATATCGGCTGCAGCTTCTGTGCCAGCGGGTTGCTGAAGAAGAGCCGGGATTTGTCCGCAGCGGAAATCGTGGAGCAGGTCATGCAGGTTCAGCTTCACTTGGATCGGAGAGGCAGCAGCGAACGGGTCAGCCATCTCGTCGTAATGGGGATCGGGGAGCCTTTTGACAATTATGAGAACATGTCGGATTTCATTCGCGTGATCAAGGATCATAAAGGGCTTGCGATTGGCCCGCGTCATATTACGGTATCGACCAGCGGGCTGGCTAACAAAATCGTCGAGTTCGCGGACAGCGATCTGGGCGTGAACCTCGCCATTTCCCTGCATGCGCCGAACGACGAGATCCGGACCCGCATCATGAAGATCAACAAAGCGATTCCGATCGAGAAGCTGATGGCAGCGATTGATTACTATTTGGAAAAAACGAATCGCCGCATCACGCTGGAGTACATTCTGCTGAAGGATGTGAACGATCAGCGGGAGCATGCGCTCGAGCTGGCCGAGCTCGTGGGCGAGCGCCGCAATCTGGCGAACGTGAACCTCATTCCGTACAACCCGGTGGATGAGCACAGCCAGTACCAGCGCAGCACCAAGGAATCGATCACCGCATTTTACGATACCTTAAAGAAACAGGGCATCAGCTGCAGCGTGCGGCTGGAGCATGGCACGGATATCGACGCAGCCTGCGGACAGCTGCGCAGCAAGCAGATCAAGAAGGCTCAGTAACAAGCAGACAACGGGCATCTCTTGGAGGCATTACCAACGCACCATGGGTTGCCGAGAAGTAAGGGCGTATCCATTCGTATGGGTATGCTCTTCTTAAATTGGGGCAGGTAGGTGGCCTATACGAATCCATCGCGAGAGGAATGAGCAGAAATGCCGGAGATTCATCCAATCATCAAAAAGCTGCAGTACAAGGACCTCGGCCAGCCGGTTCTGATGCTTAACGCACCGCAGGCCTATCAAGAGGTCATCAGTTCCCTGCAGGGAGATGTTCATACGGAGCCTGTGCAAGCACCTTACGATTTCGTGCAGGCCTTTGGGACAAGCAATGAAGAATTACGGCGGCTGGCCGAGATTGCAGCCGGCTCCGTGGCGGATAACGGCCTGCTCTGGCTGTGTTACCCCAAGAAAACGTCCAAGACGTATACGAACTCCGATTGCAGCCGGGAGAGCGTTACGGGCATCCTTGCCAACGAAGGCTATGAGCCCGTTCGGCAGATCGCCATCGACGAGGATTGGTCCGCCTTGCGTTACCGCAAAGCGGAGCTGATCAAGACGATGACCCGATCGTTCGCCGCAACCGCGAAGGGGAAGGAACGAACCGGTCAAGAGGACGGCAAGTGATCGGCTTCAGGGATATTTTTATAACCCGAATCAGCAAAATGACCCCTGCGAGGGTCATTTTGTCTTCCTAATACGTGCTCTTCTTGGGTGGTCTTCTTTTTTACCGTAAGTGAGTTCGTTGCAGCTCGTTAAAGGTATGCGCTGATAGAATCGTAAATTGGGGAACGGCCCTGATTTTCCGGCAGAGGCAGCCTTTGAGCAATTAGAAAGAGTGTAGGGATGGGCGCCCTCTTGTGTATAATAAGCAGAGTGATAGAAAGGGTGGGAATATGTTAACGATCAAAGAATACAGCGTCGAACAGGTGAAGGACCCGTTTGGAATCCTGACCGGCAAACGCTTTGAGTTTGTATGCGATTTGGACGTGCCGGAGGATGACGAGCTCTATTCGGAGCATGGCGTCTACCTGCGAGTGATCTACCTGGATGATGAGGATGCTTCGCGTATCGTCAAATACGATTTCTATGAGCGCACAACGGATCAGTATTTGGATTTTGATATGGAGCCCGAGGAAGAGGAAGAACTCACGGCTTTTTGCAGGGAGCATTTGCAGGAAGAAGCCTAAGAGGCATGATGATGCGGTTAGAAAAGCGTCATTGAGGGCTTCATTGCTCATCCCGTGTGAACTTGCGTGTTATGCGTCGCCTGATGAAGGCAGCAAACTGCTCAAGAAGTTCTTGCAAAGATTTCGTGGTTTTGGTAAAGTTATACACAACTTAGGATGAACGGAGGGTTACGTATGTTGGATTATTCCCGATTGAGATCTTTTCGCGGCTAATGAAATAGCGCTAAAGAGACCTGCACAGTTGCAGGGTAATCGGGATGGGTCCGTCATTTTTACGTAACCCATTTTTATGATATGTCTATAGGAGTGCATGTTTTTTCATGTGCGGGATAAGAGGTGTCTTCACCTTCCCGTATTTGAACGTGTATTCGAGTAGGCATTTCCAGGAACGGTGGACGGTAAGGTCCCGTTTCGGTTACCCAGCACAGGCAGCTCGTTGCCTGTGCTTTTTTTTGTTGTGATAACGGCCTATTACGATATCAATGAAATATGGAAGGAATGGATTCCTTATGACAATAGCAAAGCCTAATGACGATTATACGCAAGTGATCCAAGAGATGCTGGAGATAGCCGGTAAGCACGGGGTGGATTTGAATCCCGAAGGCATTGAGATGAATGAATCCGGGATGGACTTTCTCGTTGGATTTGCGGAGGAGGCCAAGACCGGGGCAAGGTGGATCCTGCGGAAGCCGAGAAGAACGGATGTGCTGGACAGGGCCGATAATGAGGCGCGGGTCCTGCAGCTGATCCAGTCCCATCTGCCGGTCGACGTGCCGGATTGGCGCATATATACGCCGGAGCTCATCGCCTACCCGTTGCTCGGCGGGCAGCCTGCCGCTTCCGTCAGCATGGAAGGATATGCATTTAATATGGATGCCGAGAATCCGGGTGAGCCGTTCGTTCACTCCCTGGCTGAGGCACTGGTCGCCCTGCACGGAATCGACCACGATGCAGCCCGAGCCGCAGGCCTGCGGGTAAAAAGCCCCCAAGAAGTTCGCGAGGAGACTGCCCGAAACATGGACGACATCAAGGACCGCCTAGGCGTTTCCGAAACGCTCTGGGAGAGGTGGCAGAAGTGGCTGGGAGACGATTCTTACTGGCCAACGCATTCCGCGCTGATCCACGGAGATCTTCATCCGCCGCATATCCTGATTGATGAGCGCGTGAGGGTTACCGGGCTGCTGGATTGGACGGAGTCGGAGGTAGCCAGTCCCGCCAAAGATTTCGTGCTGTATTACGCCATATACGGCGAGCCTAATCTTCGTGTCCTGTTGGATCGGTATGAACAAGCGGGAGGAAAGGTATGGCCGCGCATGTTCGACCATATTGTCGAGCAGCATGCGGCTTATCCCGTGCTGATCGCCCAGTTCGCGCTCCTTACGGGTCAGGAAGAATATATGACGATGGCGCGGAATGCGCTGGGCTTGACGGAGCAAGCTGGTTCGAATTAAGAGGACGGGGATGGGCGAGGTGCCCGATCCGATCCACCCTGATTCCGCAGAAATTAAGGAGCCAACCGACGCATACATTCGGTTGGCTCTTTGCATGATATAAATAACAGAATTCAACATAATTTTGGATGAGCCGTAGGACATATAATGAAATCGTGGTGAAATAAGGAGTAGGTTTAACGTATTTTACTCCATTTCGTAACGCAATTTACATACCTGTAAACCTCTTGGAAGAGTAAATATGTTATCCTAGACATACTAAACTTACATACATCATTCATTAAGGAGGGATTGACCGTGAATATTGAGGTACGTTTATGCCCGAAGGAACAGTCATTTATTCTGCATAACATATATCCGCTGTACTTGCATGACATTGCTGAGATATGGGGGGTCCGTCCTAACCGGTTCGGTGTATTTGAAAAAGAGGATGTGCCGACCTTAAGCGAGCAGAGCAAGCAGCTCGATGTGTGGTGGGAGCAGCCGTCGGTTCTTTTTCCTTATCTGATATCCGTAGATGGCATTGCGGCAGGGTTGGCCCTGGTGGCGACGACGCCATACATTCCATCGCCGAATATCCAGTACTACTTGAATGATTTTTTTGTGCTTCGGACTTTTCGAAGACAAGGTGTAGCCCAACGAGCGGCTGAGCTTGTGTTCGATCAGTTCCAAGGCGCATGGGAGCTTCAGACGAATCCGACCGAGCGCAATATGAGCACCCAGATTTTTTGGCGCAAAACGTTAAACACGTACACGGGCGGACGGTATACGGAGCATGATGGCGTTCATCCGGAGAAGGGGGATATGCTGGTCTTCCGTTTTAATAACAAATAAGACGGGGACTTAAGCATCCTAGTTGGAATAGGGCTTGACAGCCGGATGATGCCGGGATAAACTGAGTTAAATTTTTCGAAAAATGCTTGGATGAGGACGCCAAGATCGCAAAGGACGCTGAATCAGAGAACTGCTGGGCGGTGCGAAGCAGTCAGCGGCGATGAATTGGCCATCACCTCGGAGCAGATCCGCCGATTTATGTTGAGGCGTATCCGGGTTACCCAGCCGTTACCATGGGGCATCATTGATGGATGATGACAAGAGTGCGTGCCCGGCTAGCCGGCACGAATCAGGGTGGTAACGCGGAGACAAGGCTCCGTCCCTACAGGGGACGGGGCTTTTTTGTGTTCTCTGGGATGCCGGAGACGCCAAAAGGCGGCGGGGCCGTGCCGATCGGTCCACCACTTGGGTCGGCAGGGAAAGATCATGGGAAGAGGAGAGGGATGAATCATGTTAACGAAGCTGATGCCACAGGACGAGGCGCTGTGCCGGGAAGAATTTATTCGGGATGAGGTATCGTACAACCTGATCCATCTCATTGCGGGGTCGCCGCAGCGCATAGGCCTGAAATCGCCGGACGGACGCATGATCTATGCGCAGTCGCCCCGCGGGAACGCCTGGTTATGGATATCCCGGGACGTTGCCATGGATCGGCGGCAGCTTCTGCTTCGAGAACTGGTCAGCGAGCTGGGGGAAGCAGCCTTGCCGGGCGTAACGGGAGAACCGGGCGTGGCCGAGCAGTTCGCCAGCTGCTACGCAGAGGAGCGCCATGGGGCCTACCGTCATCAGATGACGATGGAGTCTTACCATGCCCCCGCCGTCAAGAGACCTTTAGGCGTAGAGGGGAGGATCAGACGAGCCGCTGTGGAAGATACGCAGAAGGTGGCCCGGTTTCTGGTCGGATTCTCGGAGGATGCTTATGGGGTCCGAGCGAATGCGGCAAGCCAGGTCGAGACCGCCGAACGACTCATTCAGCAGGGCGGGTTATATGTATGGATGGCCGGCAGCCACACGGTATCGATGGCCAACATTGCGCACCGGTCGCCAAGGCACGGCCGCATCAACGCGGTGTACACGCCCAAGGAGGAACGAAAAAAAGGGTATGCCAGCGCATTGGTTGCAGACCTTGGATCTATCCTGCTGCAGGAAGGATTGGTTCCCGTGCTGTACGCCGACCAGGCCAACCCGGACTCCAACCGGCTGTATCAACATATCGGGTTTACCCGATGCGGGACGATTAGCGACCTCAAGTTTGTCCACAATGGATAACGAAGACCCGATGCGGCAAGGCTTGGACAAAGCTGGGGAAGACGAGGGGCCTCAACAAGTGTTATTCTATAAAGGTAGCTAGAAAATGCCGGGCCCGATTGGACAGGACATGATCCCTGAGCCAAACAATGCCCACGTCCGATTGGAAATCAGCGCTTGTAATGGACAGCGTCCGGATGTCGGGAATCGCGAAGGAGGACATGACCGACTCGGGCAAAATGGTGGCGCCAATGCCTTCGGCTACCAAAGCGACGATAATGGCAACGCTGGAGCATTCGCATATGACGCGCGGCTCAAGCTCGCCGCGTTTGAATTCTTGAATGACCCGCTCATGCATCCCGATCGTCTGATCGGTTTTTAAGGACAGGAACGGATATTCCGCCAGCTCGCGCATCGAGATTTCCGAATGGGAGGCAATGCTCTCCCAGCTGCTTGGAATGACCGCGACGAACGGGTCGGAGGGCAGGGGCTGAACGGCATAACGCTCGGGCCCGAAGCTGGATTCGAACGGAAGCCGGGTCACTGCGAGCTCGATATTACGCTTGTCGAGCTGATCGGCCAGCAGGGAGTGGTCGCCTTCCCGAATCTTGAAGGTGACCTCGGGATATTGCTGCCGGAAGATATGGATGCGCTGAGGCAGGAGCGAAATGCAGGAGACGACGGCACCGATGGAGAGCATGCCGCGGACTCCCGCGTGGATCTCTTTCACCTCGGTCAGCGTTTCATTGAACTGGTTCAGCAGGGAGGCGGCCCTGCTCTGCAGCAGCTCGCCTGCATGGGTGAGCTGAAGCTGCTTGCCGCTGCGTTCAAACAGCAGGACGCCGAGTTCTTCCTCCATCAGCTTCAGCTGACGGCTTAATGGAGGCTGCTCCATGTTAAGCTGTTTAGCCGCACGCGTGATCTGTCCTTCCTGGGCTATCGTCAGGAAATAACGCAGCTGCCGAATGTCCATTTTTCATACCTCCTCTCCATACCTTAAAGGTATGGTATCCCTATAAATCAGATATTTTTAATATAGGGCATCGATTGATATGATTCAACTAATAACGTTTGCAAAATAAGGAGATGTGTGCACATGACTTACGCGATATCCGTGGAATTAACGACCACCCCGAAGGAGAAGCCGAGCCATCATAAACAGGCTTTCGGCACGGTATTTACGGATCATATGTTTATTCTGGACTACGATGCCGGCAAAGGCTGGCACGACCCGCGCGTCGTCCCGTACCAGCCGATCGAGCTTGATCCTGCCGCCAAAGTATTTCACTACGGCCAGACCGTATTCGAAGGCCTGAAGGCTTACCTGACGGAAGATCAGCGGATCCTCATGTTCCGTCCGAACAAAAATATTCAGCGGCTGAACCTGTCCAACCAGCGCCTGAGCATTCCGACATTGGACGAAGGGCTTGTGATGGAAGCACTCAAGCAGCTCGTGCTCGTGGATCGCGACTGGATTCCTTCCGAGCCGGGCACATCGCTCTATATCCGTCCGTTTGTCATCGCAACCGAGCCCGTGCTCGGCGTAGCGCCGTCGCTGCAATACAAGTTTATGATCATCCTGTCGGTGGTCGGTTCGTATTATGCGGAAGGCATCAATCCGGTCAGCATCTACGTGGAGCCGAAATACGTGCGTGCCGTTGCCGGGGGCGTGGGCAATGCCAAGACGGCCGGCAACTATGCGGCAGGTTTGAAAGCGCAGGATGAAGCCACCCTCAAGGGATATTCGCAGGTGCTGTGGCTCGATGGCGTGCACCGCAAATATATCGAGGAAGTCGGCAGCATGAACGTGTTCTTCAAGATCGGCGATAAGGTGATAACGCCTGCGCTGAACGGAAGCATCCTGGATGGGGTTACCCGGAACTCCGTCATCCAGCTGCTGCAGCATTGGAACATCCCCGTGGAGGAGCGGGCCCTTTCCATCGATGAAATCGTGGAGGCTCACCGCAGCGGCTTGTTGACCGAGGCTTTCGGCACCGGCACGGCAGCGGTGATATCGCCGATCGGTTCACTGGAATGGCAGGAGGAGCAATTGGTGATTGGCGAGGGAGCGACCGGCGAGCTTTCCAAACGCGTTTATGATGCCATCACGGGCATCCAGCTCGGAACCGTTGAGGATCCGTTCGGCTGGACGGTTGAACTTCCATTATCTTAATGCACCTGTAAGGATCCGCCCCAGGCATACTTGGGGGCGGGTCCTTTTTTTTTCACGGGCAAGAATAAGGTTTCCGTGGTTTACCTTCTATCTCGCCGCAGCTTGCGGTCTAATCATCTGAGCGTAAACGTCGCTCCATGTTTTTCTTAAGAGAGGCGCTCATGTTACGATGTGAGTACATCGTTGACACGTTATTTACGAGGCATGGAGGTGCAATTGAAGTGAATCGTCCGCAAAGCGTCGTTCCGGACGCCATAGATTTTACGAACGCTGCCTTTCCGTTTACCGCGTCGACCACGCACGGCATATTCGCCGGAGCCCAGCGCCTGCATTGGCATCATGCGTTGGAGCTTAACTATATTCAAGGCGGAACCGGTTTTATTCTGATCAACGGGATGAAGCTCCCGTTTCGGCAGGGGGATATCATATTCATCAACAGCAATGATTTGCACCGCGCGTATGAGACCGAGAACCTGGTCATGGACGTCATTATGTTCGAGCCTTCCCTGCTGTCCATCGATCTCAAGTTCGATCCGGACCTGATGGCTCCCTTCCGCTCGCTCGGAAACGTAGACAGGCAATCTTCGGTGCACGATGAACTGGCCCGGCTGCTTCGGCGCATGATGGAGGAGTATGAAGCCCGGGGGACCTCTTATATGAGCCTGATCCGTTCGGATCTCATTCGTTTCCTGAGCTTGGCGAACCGTCATCTGTCGTCTCCGGCTCAGGAGCACAGGCCGATCAAGGGCAGGGGGATGCACGCGTTAAAAGAAGTCCTGCGCACGATGGAGCTTCATCTGGACTACGGCTGGACGCTGCAGGAGCTGTCGGATTTAACGCATCTGAGCCCTTCCCGGTTCAGCGCCCTGTTCCAGCAGGCGGTCGGAACCTCACCGCATCATTATCTGATCCAGCTGCGCTTGACCCATGCGGTGCACCTGCTGGAGACGACGGACCAGAAGATTATCGAGATCGCGGAAACCTGCGGGTTCCGGAATCTGTCCAATTTCAATCGTCTGTTCAAGCAGCATGTCGGGTCTTCGCCAAGCGAGGTCCGGGAGCGCGCTTATGCAGGCAGTCCCATGATCCCCTCCGCCACGAGTTCCAAGAAACAGTAAGATAGTATCACTCCTTGATCGTATAACAGTAGATGGCAACCTGTGGAAGCGGTATCTTAAACATATACCACCACATGACGCCGCCGTTAGGCGGGTAGGAGTGAAGTCCATGAGTTTGTATCTGGGTGTGGATGCCGGCGGCAGCAAAACACACGCCGTCATCTGCGATGAACAAGGGAATATCCTTGGCAAGGGAGCGTCCGGCAACGGCAATCACCAAATTCACCGTGAGCATGCGGCCCATAACATTGAGGAGGCCTGCAACCGGGCGCTTCAAGAGGCTGGAGCTGCCAAGGAAGATATCAGTTATGCCTATTTCGGCCTGGCCGGAGCCGATCGGGAAGCCGATTACGAGATCCTGCGCCCGATGATCGGGGCGCTCGGATATCCGAGACATGCTATCGCATGCGATACCATCATCGGGATGAGGGCGGGAACGAGCCGTCCGTATGGCGCCGCATTGATCTGCGGTACGGGCTTCAACAGCGCCGCCCGTAACCGTGCGGGGGAAGAGCTGCAGTATGGCGGCTTCGGTTTCTTGTACGGAGATGGATATGCAGGCGGATCAGGGTTTGCAACCCTGGCCTTCCGGGCGGTTATTCGAGCCTGGGATGAGCGGGGACCGGCAACCTTGTTGACGTCGCTCGTTCTGGAGCAGATGGGATATACATCCGTCGAACCGATGTACGAGGATGTCCTCTACGGCAGGACGAAGGTTCCGCCAAGTCTGGTGAAGACGCTGTTTCAGGCGGCTGAAGCGGGCGACGAGGTGGCTACCTGGATTCTCGAGAACGAAGGCGAGGAGCTGGCCAATGCGGTATGCACGCTGATCCGGCGGCTGGACATGGCGGACGAAGCCTTCGACATCGTCTATATCGGCAGCGTGCTGAACAGGCCGAACAGCTCGATCCTGACGGATGCAATCGAACGGATCGTTGCGGTCCGGGCACCCCATGCATCCTGCGTAAGGCTAACATCCGATCCGGTTTCCGGCGCGCTGCTGTGCGCGATGGATGCCGACGGTCATGCCGTTGATGTTGAGACGGAGGCCAAACTGAAAGCATTTACGTTTGAGCAGGCAACCACAGCCTGATCAGCAGATTGTGGTAATAGAGCGCAATAGATCCGGATCGAAACGGATTGATATCATACCTTGGAGGCGATTAACGTGGCAGCAGGATTGAAGATAGCGGTCATCGGGGGAGGTTCCTCCTATACCCCGGAAATTGTAGAAGGTTTCATTCGCAATTATGAGCAAATGCCGATTCGCGAACTATGGTTCGTTGATATTGAAGAAGGTAAGCATAAGCTGGAGATCGTGGGCAATTTGGCCAAACGCATGGTCAAGGAGTCGGGTCTGCCGATCGAGGTTCACCTGACGCTGGATCGGAGGCAGGCGATTGCGGGTGCCGATTTCGTGACGACCCAGATGCGCGTCGGCTTGCTGGCGGCACGCAAGCAGGATGAGCATATTCCGATTAAACACGGCGTCATCGGCCAGGAGACGACGGGCCCGGGAGGCATGCTGAAGGCGCTGCGCACGGTACCGGTGATTCTGGACATTTGCCGCGATATCGAAGAGCTGGCACCGAATGCGTGGATGCTGAACTTCACGAATCCGGCAGGCATCGTCACCGAAGCGGTTGCGAAGCACAGCAAGGTCAAATCCGTCGGTCTGTGCAACTCCCCGATTAACTTTCAGAAGTTCCTGGCGGCGGAGTACGGCGTGTCGGAGAGGGACGTTCTGGCCGAGTTTGTCGGGATCAATCATCTTCACTGGGTGACGTCGGCGATCGTCAACGGCGAAGAGAAAATGCCGGAGCTGCTGGACGGCGGGAAATCGTATACGGCGAAGAACGTGCCGACCTTCGGCTGGGACGCGGATTTTATCCGTTCGCTTGGGGCGATTCCGACCTATTATCTTAAATATTTCTACATGACCGATACGATGTTCGCGGACATGAAAGCCTCGCTGGAGAAGGACGGAACCCGGGCGGACGTGGTCAGCCGGGTAGAGGAGGAGCTGTTCGAGCTCTACAAGGACGAGAATTTGGCCGTGAAGCCGAAGCAGCTGGAGCAGCGCGGCGGCGCATATTATTCCGAAGCGGCCGTCAACCTGATGACGTCCATTTATAATGACCGCCATGATATCCAGACATTGAATGTCGCAAACGGCAATATCTACGACTTCCTGCCTGCGGATGCCAGCATCGAGATCAACTGCGTGGTTACGGGCCAAGGGCCAATACCGTTGGCGCCGCAAAAGGTTCCTTCCCATGTGAAGGGACTGATGCATGCGGTGAAAGTGTACGAACAATTGACGATCGAAGCTGCCATTACCGGCGATCGCGGGATTGCGCTGCAGGCGCTGGTGCATCATCCGCTGGTGCCGTCCGTGACCGTAGCGAAGCAGCTGCTCGATGAAATGCTGGAGGCGAACAAAAAGTACTTGCCGGCTTTTTTTAAGCCGGAGGCCGTGGTCTAAGGCGGAATGAAATCAAACGTGCGGTTATAGAGCTATGCAAAACCCCTCTTCGTATTGAAGAGGGGTTTTATTGAAATCATCAGAAAGTATAACTTCGAAGCTTGTGGCTTCCTGATATATTATAGGAGTCCTGAAATCATGAATGACATTACTTTTCGGTTTGGACCTTCATTCTTGTCACATCTCGATGCCCTCGCCCGTCATACCCGTATAAAACGAAAAAGGGATGATGACGGATGCTACAATATGACGTTGCCGTTGTAGGTGGAGGCGTAGCGGGTTTAACAGCAGCAATCTATACGGCTAGAGCCGGAAAGCAAACGATACTCGTTGAAAAGCAGGAACGTTTGGGGGGGCGGGCCATGACCCATAAGAAGAAGGGAGCCTACTTCAATCTGGGCGGGCATGCCTTATATCATGGAGATGCCCTTTCAACCTTTCGCGAATTAGGGCTCCAATTGCCGGGGGGTCGACCTTCGGTTGACGGGTACGGGATTTGGAAAGGGAAACTAAGTCCGTTACCCATGGGCGTGAAATCTCTATTCACCACCCCTCTATTATCCTGGAGGGGCAAGATGGAGCTCGGTGCTTGGCTTGCGAAATTAGGTAAACTGGATACGCAGGTGTACGACAAGATGAGTGTGCGCGAATGGATTGAAGGCAACGTGCAGGATCCGATGGTACGAAATTTATTCTATTCGCTATTGCGTACGGCAAGTTATGTGGTAGCCCCTGACCTGCAGGCGGCCGGTCCCGTACTGCAGCAGCTTAAGCACGCGCTGAAGGGGGTGTTGTACCTGGATCGGGGCTGGGGGGCCATGGTCGATGAATTAAAACAAAAGGCCCTGGAGCAGGGAGTTCAAATCGTAACGAAGAATAAAGTCATCTCGGTTGATCATCACGAGGGAAAGGTACGGCACGTCCTTTGCGGCGATGGCATGAAAATAGAAGCCAATCATATTATTCTTGCCACGCCTCCAGCTGTCGCCCACGAACTGGTGCCCCATGCAGAAGAAACCGCTCTGCATACGTGGAAGGAGCAGGCGGTCGAAGTGACAGCGGCTTGCTTGGATGTAGCCCTGCGTCGTCTTCCGGAGCCGAAGCAGCAGTTTGTGTACGGCCTCGATCAAACCGTATTTCTCTCGAATCAATCCCGAGCGGCTTACCTGAGCGAAGATGGCGCGCAAGTCATAACCTTGCTTAAGTATCAGGGCAAGGAGAAGGATGCAAGAAGGGATCTGCAGGAGTTAGAAGAAACCTTAGACTTGGTGCAGCCGGGTTGGCGCAACGAGCTCGTTGAGAAACAATACCTTCCTAACATCACGGTTTGCCATGATTTTATGCATCTGAAACGCCAGGAGAACCCGGGTCCAGCCGTCCCTGAAATCATCGGGTTGTATGTAGCGGGAGAATGGGCAGCGCATGGCGAACTCTTGGTTGATGCTGCAACTGCAAGCGCCAAGCGTGCCGTACAGCATATACTCTCGCTTGAAAGTGAGGAAAGGACCCCGAATGAGCACAGAGTCATTGTATAAAAGCTATCGATCCGCTCTTTTCTCGTTAGCTTACCGGATGCTGGGAAGTGTGATGGATGCGGAAGATATCGTGCAGGAGGCCTTCATCAGCTATAACCAATTGCCCCATCCGGAGGACATTCGCAATGAGAGAGCGTTTCTGTACAAAATCGTAACGAATCGCTGCTTGGATTTGCTGCGCTCTTCTGCCAAAAAGCGCGAGCTGTACGTCGGTCCCTGGCTGCCGGAACCCCTGATCGAGAATTTGGCGTCAGAGACGGACCCTTCTCTTATCGTAGAGCAGCAAGAGTCCATTTCTACAGCATACCTGCTGCTGCTTCAGCAGCTTAACGCGGTGGAAAGAGCCGTTTTTCTTCTCCGCGAGATTTTCCATTATTCCTATGACGAAATTGCTGAAATCCTGGGAAAAAGCAGTGCGAATTGCCGTCAAATCTTCCGCCGTGCTAAGGGCAGCATTCATTTTGATCCTGATCAGAGACCGTCGATCTCGGTGGCGGAGGCGCAGATCAAGGATTTTGTGGATTCCCTCTTACAGGGAAACACGAATAAGCTGCTGGAGCTGTTAAGCGAAAATGTCGTGCTCTACTCGGACGGCGGCGGTAAAGTCAGAGCGGCGCAAATACCTGTGGTTGGAGTCCATAAAGTGATCCAATTGCATCTGAACCTGCTTAAAATGTATGAAGGACAATATGTGTACTCTTATCTTACCGTCAATGGTCTGCCGGGAATACGGATCCGGTTGGATCACGGTGTCCAATTTATTTATTCTTTTGCTTTTAAAAACAATCGAATCGAGACGATGTATACCGTGGCAAATCCGGATAAACTCAGACATATACAGTTGCCGTGATACAAAAAGCAGGGCTGATTTAAGATCATAGGATCTTAGTCGGCCCTGCTGCTGTATAAGGCTGAGGAATTCTCAGGAGATACGCCTCGCGGAGTCACTCCAGCATTTCATCTGCTTACGCATCATGGTCCAGCCAGTCAAGCTTATGACTGACAGGCTGCTGCTCTGCAGCATAGTACTCCGTTATACGCCTGAATATGCCATGAAGCCGCCGTCCACGGGAATTACCGTTCCCGTGACGAAGCCGGAGGTCTGATCGTCCACGAGCCAGAGCAGGGTGCCCAGCAGATCCTCCGGCACGCCGAAACGCCTCATGGGGGTATGGGAGATGATTTTATGAGAGCGCTCGGTTAATGTACCGTCGTTATGAGTCAGCAAATTGCGGTTTTGCTCGGTCAGGAAGAAGCCCGGCGCAATCGCGTTCACGCGAATGCCCGATTCCGCAAGATGAACGGACAGCCACTGCGTGAAGTTGTTGATGGCCGCTTTGGCTGCGCTGTAAGCCGGCACCTTGGTCATCGGGCTGGGTGCGCTCATGGATGAGACATTCAGCACGACGGCCCCGGGACGCCCCAGCATCCCTTCCGCGAAGACTTGCGTCGGTATCAGCGTGCCGATGAAGTTCAAATCGAACACGCTGCGGAAGCCCGGCACGCTTAACCCGAAGAAGGTTGTCACATCGGGCTGCCCCACATCCTCCGGACGGAAAATCTCGTTGGTTGTATTCGCGTCTTTCCGGTTGCCGCCGGCTCCGTTAATCAGGATATCGCAGGGTCCGAAAGACTCGCGCACAGCTTTTTCCGCTTGCCGGACGCTTTCCACATCCGTTACATCGCAGGGAACGGCAATCGCCGTACCGCCGGCAGCCGTAATTTCATCGGCCACCTGCTGCCCTTTCTCGGCCGTACGGTTCAAGACGGCCACCTTGGCACCTTGCCGCCCCAGCTCAAGAGCCATCGCCCGGCACAATACGCCGGAGCCGCCCGTAATGACAACCGTCTTCCCGTTTAATGACGGATGAATGGGAAGGGATGGCGTCGCTTGCGGTGCGGATTCAACAGAAGCTCCGCTTGATCCGGCTTCGGATGTACCTGCTGCATGGATATTTACCTCACTCATTGTACGGCCTCCTTCAGCTCGGCTGGACTTCCCGCGCGCTCCCGGCTGTAAGCGTCCCACAGCCCCCAGAGATACATAATGCCCAAGGCGCGGTCATACAGGCCGTAACCCGGACGGCACTGCTCGCCCCAGATATGCCGCCCGTGATCGGGCCTTACGTATCCGGTGAAACCGTTGTCATGATAGGCCTGCACAATGCCGGAAATATCGACGGTGCCGTCCTCGGTACGATGGGACGTTTCGATGAAATCGCCGTTCTCATAGACGCGTACGTTCCGGATATGCGCGAACGGAATCCGGTCGTGGAACTCATGGATCATGGAGACGATGTCATTGTCCGGATTGGCGCCAAGCGAGCCGCTGCACAGGGTCAGGCTGTTCGCCGGGCTATCGTACAGCTGCAGGAATCTCCGGAGATTTTCCTGGCTGGTGATGACCCGCGGCAGGCCGAAGATCGGCCAAGGCGGATCATCCGGGTGAATGGCCATTCGGATGCCGTTCTTCTCGGCAGCCGGGATGACGGCGCTCAAGAAATATTCGAGGTTGCTCCACAAGTCCTCCTCGGTAACGCCGCGGTACGCTTCGAACAGGGAGGTCAGATGCGCCAAACGCTCCGGCTCCCAGCCCGGCATGGTAAGCGCGCTGTTCCGGTTGATCGTCTGAACCAGCTCCATCGGATCGATGCCGTGGATTTTGGCCTTCTCGAAGAAGAGGGCCGTCGAACCATCGGGGGTCTGTTTATGAAGATCGGTTCTAGCCCAATCGAACACCGGCATGAAATTGTAGCAGATGACTTTGACGCCGACCTGGCCCAACTTCTCAATCGTCCGGATGTAGTTGGCTATGTATTGATCACGGGAGGGAAGGCCGAGTTTGATGTCCTCGTGCACATTCACGCTTTCCACGACGTCAATATGAAGCCCGTACGCTTTGGCCTGGTCCGCAATTTCCTCAATTCGCTCCATCGGCCATTCCTCGCCGACAGGAATATCGTGAAGTGCCCATACGATGCCCTCCACGCCGGGGATTTGTCTAATCTGATCCAGCGAGACCGTATCGTTGCCCTCGCCGAACCATCTGAATACCATGCGCATTTCTTCACCGTCCTTTACAAGTTTAAGGAGTTAACGCACTGCTGGGAATTTTTGCAGTTACGAGTGTAACGCCAAGATGAAGCCGTGACGAATAAGGGTCTTTCGCGGGTAACGGCTTATTTGAAATAATCGGGATGCTTCTCTTTCAGCACGGCCAGATTGGAGATAATCAGGCTCAGATGCTGCTGCATTTCACGTTCGGCATGATCGGCGTCATGACGCGAAATCGCGTCCGCGATCTCCCGATGCTGCTCGTACAGGTTGGTCCAATTCGGATCGGCAGACAGCCATAACATTCGGCTCCGGTTCAGATGAGCGTTCATCTGCTGCAGCACGTTCCATGTGCCGACCTTGCGGCAGCCTTCAAACAGAATACGGTGGAAGGCCTCATCCAGCTCAAACATGTGCTTGCCGTCATGCTTCTCGATGCTCTCGCGCTGCTCGGACAGATTTCGCTCCAACTCGGCGAATTTCTCCCCGGGGAAGCTTTCGCAGGCAAGCCGGACGACGGCCTTCTCCAGCTGCTCGCGCATGAAGCGCGCTTCCTCGACCAGCTCCGAATCGATGAGCGAGACGCGCGTGCCGCGCTGGGGAAGCACGACCACAAGGTCTTCCTGGGCCAGGCGGACGAAGCTTTCCCGCACCGGCGTCCGGCTGACTTCGAAGGAAAGGGAAACCTCCTTCTCGGACAGAGCCGTTCCCGGGGGCAGCTCGAGACTGACAATCTGCTGCTTCAGCCGGGAGTACACGATATGTCCGGCCGATCCTGGCTGTAATCGCAAAGATTCTACCACTGCATCACCTCCTAATGTATTTCATACTACCATACTTGTATGGTAGTATGGAACTGAAAATCGAAATAAGAATCGGAGGGGAACCACATGAGCCGTTTGGACACGGAGAATCTGCTGCTGAACAGCAACAGCGCGAAGAAACTTTATTATGATTATGCGGAAGGGATGCCGATATTCGATTACCACAACCATCTGAACCCGAAGGATATTGCCATCAACCGGCAGTTCGATAACCTGACGGAGCTATGGCTGGAGGGGGACCATTACAAATGGAGGGCGATGCGCTGGCTTGGCGTCGACGAAGAGCTGATTACAGGCAGCGCCAGTCCTGAAGCGAAGTTCATGGCCTGGGCGGCATGCGTTCCGCGATTGGTCGGCAATCCGCTCTATCACTGGACCCATCTGGAGCTGACCCGCTATTTCGGGATTCAAGAGCGGTTGACCGCGGAGAATGCCAAGGAGATCTGGGACGCTTGCAATGAGCAGCTGAAGGCTCCTGCCTTGCGGGCAGGCGGAATTTTGGAAAAATTCAAGGTCAACGTGGCCTGCACGACGGATGATCCCATCGATTCGCTGGAGTTTCACCGGGCCATTCGGGATCAGGGGGAATTGTCCACCGTCGTAGCCCCTGCATTTCGGCCGGACCGGGTACTGGATATCGCGAACGCGGACTTTCCCTCCTATGCACGGACGCTGGGAACAACGGCCGGTATAACCGTGGACACCTATCAGGGATTGCTGGATGCCCTGCAGGAGCGGATCCAATATTTCCATGACCATGGCTGCCGCCTGTCGGATCACGGCTTTGGCGCTTTTCCTTATGAACAGGCCGACGTTAAAGAAGTTGCGGACATTTACGGCAAAGCCATCGACGGAGGCAGCTTAACCCCGCTCGAGGAACGGAAATACCGCACCCATACCCTGCTCAAGCTGGGGGAGATGTATCATGCCAAGGGCTGGACCATGCAGCTGCACATTGGGGCGATTCGGAACAATAATGCGCGCATGTTCGCGAAGATCGGCAAGGACAGCGGGTATGACTCGATTCTCGATTTCCATCTGGCGGAAAGCCTGAACGGATTCCTGAGCAGTCTCGACAGGAATGATCAGCTGCCGAAAACCATTGTGTACAGCCTGTATTCCTCGCATTACGAAATGATCGCTACCACGATCGGGAATTTCCAGTCGGCCGGTGTCGAGGGCAAGCTTCAGCTCGGTTCCGCTTGGTGGTTCCACGACCAGAAGGAAGGGATGCTGAAGCAGCTCACCGCGCTGTCTTCCATGGGGCTGATCAGTACCTTTGTCGGCATGCTGACCGATTCCAGGAGCTTTATGTCGTTCCCGCGGCATGAATATTTCCGGAGAGTGCTGTGCCGCCTGTTCGGAGATTGGATCAAGGAAGGGGAACTGCCCGCGGATTATGAATATATCGGTGCCATCATCCAGGATATTTGCTATCACAATGCCGAGCGTTATTTTCAAATTCATTGACAATTGCGTGCAGAGCATGAACAATAGATTTACTATATGAAAGCGTTTGCTGATGAACCGATAGAAGATCTGTTACAGGCAGATGTGCGCGAAAAGGCGAGGGGGACATACCGTGCAAGGGAACCGGGCGATATTGGTGGATGACGAGGTGTTTACGCGCAAAGGGCTTCTGAAGCTGATTGATTGGGAAGCCTGCGGCTTTCACATTGTGGATGAGGCGGATAACGGGGAAGACGCGCTGGAACTGATTGAACGGCTTCGGCCGGATGTGGTCATCACCGATATCCGCATGCCGGTGCTGGATGGACTCGAGCTGATCCGACGCGTCGTCACGGACGATATCGTGAAGCCGTATTTCATTATTGTAAGCGGATACGATGACTTCAACTATGCCCAGCAGGCTGTCCGTTACGGGGTGCATGATTTCATTCTGAAACCGATTGACGAGACGGAATTCAGTCAGGCGCTGGTCCGGCTCAGCGAACGGCTGGAGTCGGACCGCGAGGCACGCTCGCGGGAAGAGAAGCTGTTGTCGGGCGCCTTGATGGAATCGCTCATTATAGGGGAGGCGGATGAGAGTCTGCTGCAGGAATGGGAGCGGCGTCTTGAACTCCGGCCGGAAGACCATCTGTTCTATGTTTTTGTCGAACGGAACGACCATCCGCCAGCTTCGGCTAACGACAATGACGGAGGCGACTTCAAGGACAGGGTGGAATCGGCCCTTCTTGCGATTTCTAATGGAGAACAGCCCTTCTATCTGCATGAGCACCGGAACCGCATCGGCATCATCGTTCCTGGAAGCATCCTGCAATCGTTCCAGGGGTGTCAGCGGGGATTTGCTAGGCGCCTTCAGCAATCGCTCGCCGATTCGAAGCATGAAAGAATCTTCGTCTATTTTGGCCGGCCGGTTTCACGTCTGTCCCTCGTCCAGGATGCCTACGAAACGGCCAAGCAATCCCTCCTATACAAGTACATCTACGATGAGAGCGGCATCGTGATCCATGAAGAAGCCGCGGTGCATGATCTGCAATACATCGGACTGGAGGAGCGTCTTTACCAGCAGCTGCTGGAGCAGATCGAGGAGCTGCATTTCGAGAAGCTGGAGGAGACGACTCGTTCGCTGTTCGAATCCTTCCAGGAGAAGCTGTATGCTCCCGAAGCGGTGAAGACGGCGATCAACCAATGCGTGCTGGGCGTGGTCCGTGTGCTCAGCAGCATGGACGGGGATCAAAGCCGGCTGTCCAGTCTCGAGCCGATGACCGAGTGGCATGACCGCAACTTGTCGCTTCAGGGGCTGAAGCGGCTGTTCACGGATTTTGCGATTGAGAGCGCGAACTATATCGGACAGCTGCGCAAGGAACAGCACAAAGGCGGAATCCAGAAGATCCGGGCTTATATCGAGGCCCATTATCATGAGAATATCAGTCTGAAGGGCATCGCCGGGAAGTTTTACATGAACCCGGTTTATCTGGGTCAGCTGTTCAAAAAAGCGTACGGCATGTATTTTAATGATTTTTTGCTCCAGCTGCGCGTGAACGAAGCCAAGCGCTTGCTGCGCCAGACGGATCTGCGCATCTATGAGGTGGCGGAGCGGGTCGGCTTCGGCAATCCGGACTATTTCGTGACGCAATTCGAGAAGATTGAGCGGATGACGCCAAGCGAGTACCGGAACCGCTTGATGAAGGAGGCAGCGTCCGAAGGGACGAATGCATGAAGCCGAGCCTGAATAATGTCCGTCTGCGGGACAAGATGCTGCTGCTTTATTTCCTGGCCGTCTTTTTGCCGATCCTGATTACCAACCTCATCTTCTACAATGTGACGTCCGGCAGCGTAAGGGAGCAGCGGATCCAGGATATTACCGTAGCGCTTGAACAGATGAAGAACGAGTTCCGTCGTGAAGTCGAGGACGCCTTGGAGATCTCCTCAGTCTTCTATACGGACGTTCAATTGAACGAGATCGTGGAAACGGTGTACGATCATCCAGCCGATTATATCGAGGCGTATGATACTTATCTCCGCCGCATATTGAATTCGGGTAGCGCCGTATACAATTCGGTCAGCGAAATTGCGGTGTATGTCGACAATCCGACCCTGCTGTATTCCGGCGGCATCAATTATATCGATGGCCAGGTGAAGGAAGAGGCTTGGTACAAGGCGATTGCGGGCAAGAACGTAACCCAGCCGATCGTGATGCGTACGGGCAAGAACGGCCAATTGGACAGCATCAGCATCATCCGGAGCATGAATTATTTCAGCTCCCAGGATGACCACACCAAGTATCTCAAGATCGATATGCGGATGCCTTCGATCCGGCAGATTATGAGCAATCTGAATGTGCAGGGCAAAGTGTACCTGCTGAGCGGCGCTGGAAATATCGAATACACCACGGATCCGAAGGTCGATGTCACGCAGGGCGCTGTACCGTACAGCAGCATCGCGCATGGCGACAGGTTTCTGGAGTTTCATACCGATACGTTCACGACCAACAATCTGAACACCTGGACGATCATGGCGGTGACGCCGGAGGATGTGGTGCTGCGCGACGTGCATCAGTCCTTGCGGTTCGTCATTGTGCTGACCTGCCTGAATTTTCTGCTTCCGAGCCTGGTGATTGTTTGGATCAGCCGTTCCCTTAACGTACGACTTGTACGGATTCTCAAACATATGAAGAAGGTGAAGAACCAGAATTACGACACCATCCAAGAGGCTGAGGCACGTGACGAGATCGGTCAGCTGACGGGTGAATTCAACCGGATGACCTTGCAGCTCAAGAGTCTGATCAATGACGTGTACGTGGCGGATATCCAGAAGAAGAATTTGGAGCTGCAGCGGCGGCACGCGCAATTGAATGCGCTGCAGAGCCAGATTAATCCGCACTTCCTCTTTAATGCCCTGGAGACGATCCGCATGCGCAGCCTGATGAAGGATGAGGATGAGACGGCAAGGATCATTCATAATATGGCGAAGATCTTCCGCAATTCGCTCGTTTGGAAAAAAGACATGGTGACGCTCAAGGAGGAAGTGGAGTTCATCCATTGTTTCCTTGAAATCCAGAAATACCGATTTGGCGACAAAATCGATTATTCGGTTCATGCTCCAGCCGAAGAGGGTCACCTGCAAATACCGAAAATGGCCATCGTCACGTTTGTGGAGAATGCCAGCATTCACGGCATCGAGCCGCTCAAGCACGGGGGGCGCATTGAAGTTCGGGTTGTGCGCGAGGGCCAATCCCTGATCTGTACCATTCAGGATAACGGGGCAGGCATGCCCGCGGAGAAGGTGGAACGCATCTACCGTTATCTCGAGACCGAGGACGAGATGGGAGAGCGGATCGGCATTCAGAATGTGATTTACAGGTTAAAGCTGTACTACGGCAGCCGGTTCCGGTTTGAAATTGACAGCTCGCCTGGACAGGGCACACGGGTCAAACTGTCCATTCCCATTGAAATATAAGGACGGCAAATCCTGCTGTGGCATTCCGAATCGGAGTGACCCTGGCAGGATTTGTTCGTTAGTCGTCGGAAGTGCAGGGGAGAATCCTGGCTGCGGAGCTGCCATTTTTCACGGCTAAGGATAGGGTTCTATAGTTTTCAAAGTATCACCTAAAGATTGACGGGTGAAAATCGTCCCAGAGCTCTCTTATAATGAAAGTGCTTACAAACTAACGAGACCGAAAGGGGTAGGTCAAGAGCATGAACAAGAAATTTTGGCTGAGCTGTCTGACCGTGGTTATGATGGTATCGCTTCTGGCAGCATGCGGCGGCAGTAAAGAGGCAGCGGATAATACACCGGCAGCCGGCGGCGAAGGCGAGAAGAAAGAAGAGAAGGTCACCTTCACCTATTTCAACGCGGCAGCCGGTAAAGACAAAAATACGAACGAAACCACCATCGGTAAAATTTTCGAAGACCAAACCGGCGTGAATTTTAAAATGGAGCATTTGGTAGGAGACGAGAACACCAAGGTGGGAACCTTCATTGCGAGTAACGACTATCCCGATGTGATTGTGCCGGGGAGCTCAATCGATAAGCTGGTCGGGGCGGGCGCCTTCATTCCGCTCAATGACCTGATCGATAAGTACGGCCCTAACATCAAGCGGGTGTACGAGCCTTATTACAACCTGATGAAAGCCGAGGACGGCAACATCTACTTTCTGCCGCTGAGCGCGGTTGTTGGAGAGTACACGTCGGCTCCGAATATCGAGCAAGGAGCATTCTGGATTCAACGCCGCGTCCTGAAGGAAGCGGGTTATCCGAAAATCAAGACCTTCGACGAGTACCTGGCCCTGATTCGCGACTACGTGAAGAAACATCCGGAGGAAGGCTTGACCGGATATCTGGCACTGACGACGCAGGATAAATTTTTTGCCCTGACCAATGCCCCGATGCACTTGGCCGGCTATCCGAACGACGGCGGCATCATCATCGACATGGAGACTCACGTAGCGAATGATTATGCGGACGACGACATTACGAAGCGGTACCTGCAGGAGCTGAACAAGCTGAATGCGGAAGGCCTGTTCGATAAATCCTCTTTCGTGGACAACTATGATCAATACCTTGCCAAACTGACTTCCGGTAAGGTGCTTGGCTTCTTCGATTATCGATGGCAGGTAGGCCAAGCGATGAACAATCTGCGCGAAACAGCCAGTAAATCGGGTAACGACGATCTCGAATATATGGCGCTGCCGATCGTATACGATGAGAATACCAAGGATCAGTATCTGGATCCGCCATCCTTTGTGAACAACCGCGGCGTCGGGATCTCCGTCAGCGCGAAGGATCCGGAGCGCATTGTGAAGTATTTCAACAACCTGCTGACGGACGAGAACCAGATTCTGTCGAACTGGGGCATCAAGGACGAGACGTATTCCGTCGATGAGAACGGCCGCTTCTACCGTACGGAAGAGCAGATTGCACAGACCAATACGGAAGCCTTCCGCGAATCGTTCGGTTTCAAGTACTTTGAATACAACTGGCCTCGTTACGGCAACGGATCTACGCTTCCTGACGGTAATTCCGTGGGTGCGGGACGCCAGCCTGAGGTTGCCAAAATGTCCTACTCCGAACCGGACAAGAAATTGCTTGAAGCATACGACATCGATTCCTTCTCGCAATTGTTTGCGGCACCGGACGACCGTCCTTGGTACCCGGCTTGGAGCATTCCGATCGATCAGGGCTCGCCGGCCCAAATCTTCACGCAGAAGAAAAGCGATTTGCAGCGTAAATACTTCCCGAAACTGGTTCTTGCCAGCCCTGCGGAGTTTGACGGCATCTGGAACGAATACGTGGGCGAGTTCGGCAAGCTGGACGTGAAGGGATACGAGGATCTGATCACCGAGGAAGTAGCCAAGAAAATCGCAAATGCCCAAGGACAATAATAGATGAAGGAGAGGCGAACAAGGGCGGACCGCCGAAATGGCCCAGATCCGTCCCTCCTCTTCTAGGGCTGGATAGGAAGGAGAAGAAACCGTGGATAAGGCGAACCCGATTGGACCTGCAGAGACCACGGCGCTACGTGAAACGCCGGCGGTATCGAAAGGTTTCTTCAATAAACAACGAAAAAACGATACTGGTTTGAATCATGAACGGCCATCAGGCGAAAAAAGCTTCTTCCGGAAGCTGCTGCAGCAGAAGGCGCTGGTCTTCATGTCGATTCCTTTTTTGATATGGTTGTTTGTCTTTAAGTACATGCCGCTGTGGGGCTGGACCATCGCGTTTCAGGATTTTAAACCGGCGAAGAAGATATTCGATCAGGAATGGGTAGGCCTGCAGCATTTTACCTTCCTGTTTCAGGACGAACACTTCCTCCGGGTCATGCGCAACACGCTCGCCATGAGTTTTATCAACCTCGTCTTAGGGTTTGTGACGGCGATTGTGTTAGCGATTCTGCTTAATGAACTGCGTAATTTGATGTTCAAACGGGTCGTGCAGACGATCAGTTATTTGCCCCATTTCATCTCTTGGGTTGTGGCTGCGAGCATTATTTCGACGGCCTTGTCCGCAGACGGCGGGATTATCAATGAACTCCTCATGTGGTTCGGGATTATTAAGGAACCGATCCTATGGCTTGGGGAAGGGGAATATTTCTGGGGAATACTCGGTGTTTCGGAAGTATGGAAGAATGTCGGCTGGAACACCATTATATATTTGGCGGCCATGACGATGATCGATCCCTCGCAGTACGAGGCGGCGGAAATCGATGGCGCCGGGCGCTTTCAACGGATCTGGAACATCACCTTGCCGGGTCTGAAGCCGGTATTCATCATCCTGCTGATCATGAATATCGGCAACCTGCTCGAATCCGGTTTTGAACCGCAATACTTGCTTGGCAACGGCATGAACGTGGATTATTCCGAGAACCTGGATATTTTCGTGCTGAAATACGGTATTCAGATGGGCAACTTCTCGCTCTCGATTGCAGCCGGCATGTTCAAGACGGTCGTCAGCTTCATACTCTTGTTCACGGCTAACCATATCGCGAAGAGACTGGGCGAAGATCGATTGTTCTAAGCGAAAGCTTGCGAGAACCGTTCTCTATCAGAAAACGTACAGGAGGATTCATATGGCGAAGATTTCAGATGCACCGCGAGCCCATGCCCGGTTCAAGTCTCCCGCGGACCGGTTATTCGATACCTTTAATATAGTCTTCATGATCTGTCTCATGATTGTCACGCTGTACCCGTTCATCAATACGCTCGCGGTTTCCTTCAACAATGCGACGGATTCGGTGAAAGGCGGCATTTATTTATGGCCGCGGGATTTCACGTGGGAAAATTATAAATATGTATTTAACGAAGCCACGATATTCCACGCTACCTTCATCTCGGTTCTGCGTACGCTGATCGGTACGATCACTTCCGTCTTCTGCTGTGCCATGGTGGCCTACACGATCAGCCGTCCGGAATACGTGCTGCGCAAATTCGTGTCGATCGCCTTCATTTTGACCATGTATTTCAGCGGCGGTTTGATTCCGAATTTCCTGCTGATTCGCGAATTGGGCATGCTGGGCACCTTTTCGGTGTACATCATTCCTGGCCTGATCGGCGTATTCAACGTCATCGTCATCCGCTCCTTCATCGAGGGATTGCCTGAGGGGATCCTGGAATCGGCCCGGATCGACGGCGCCGGCGAATTCACGACCTTCCTGAGAATCGTGCTTCCGCTGTGCGTGCCCGTGCTTGCCACGGTATCGCTGTTTACGGCAGTATCCCAGTGGAACTCCTGGTTCGACGTGTTCTTGTACAACTCCTCGTACGGCGAGCTTAGCACCCTGCAATACGAGCTGATGAAAATACTCCAGAATTCGAACTCCTCGCTGAATTCGGGCAACGATTATGCAAGCCAGTTTGCAAGCTCGGAAAGCGGCGCGAATCAGGTTACCCCGACCTCCATTCGGGCGACGATGACCATTGTGGCCAGCGTGCCGATCATTCTGGTGTACCCGTTCCTGCAAAAATACTTCGTGCAAGGGATGACCCTTGGCGGGGTGAAAGGTTAAGCTGCGGGAACCGCTAAAGATGCGCCGTGCGCACTGCTCCATGGTGCACACGGTGCGTGGTCCGCGGCATGTCTGGATGTCCGTCGACCAACGGATGCCGCCGCATCACGATCATCAACGATCAATTTTGCTATTATCTTTAATTCTAAGGAGGGATTGGATATGTCCAATACGCAGCGAAGTGAACCCAGGCTTAAGGAGATGTTCGCGGATGACTTTCTCATCGGAGCGGCCGTGAACCCGAGGACGATCGAAACGCAGGAGGAATTGCTAGCGTACCATTTCAACAGCATTACGGCGGAAAATGAAATGAAGTTTGTCAGCGTGCACCCGGCGGAGGATACGTACACGTTCGAGGACGCGGACCGGCTTGCCGCTTTCGCCCGGAAGCATGGCATGAAGATGCGCGGCCATACGCTGGTATGGCATAACCAAACGACCGACTGGCTGTTCGAGGACAAGAACGGGGGCCTGGTGGATAAAGACACGCTGTACGAACGGCTTAAGTCGCATACCGACACGGTCGTGAAGCGGTACAAGGACGATATTTACGCCTGGGACGTCGTGAATGAGGTAATCGCCGATGAAGGCGCCGAACTTCTTCGTCCGTCCAAATGGCTGGACATTGCGGGCCCCGACTTTATCTCCAAGGCATTCGAGTATGCGCATGAAGCCGATCCGTCGGCCCTCTTGTTCTATAACGATTACAATGAGTCCCACCCGAATAAACGGGACAAAATCTACACGCTGGTCAAGTCTTTGCTGGATCAAGGAACTCCTGTTCACGGCGTTGGCTTGCAGGCCCACTGGAATCTGTACGATCCGGATCTTGACGATATCCGGGCGGCGATCGAGAAGTACGCGTCGCTCGGCCTGCAGCTTCAACTCACGGAGCTCGATGTGTCGATGTTCCGGTTCGACGACAAGCGGAAGGATCTGACCGAGGCGCCGGAGGAGCTGCTGGAGGCTCAAGCGAAGCGGTATGAGGCGATGTTCGGCATATTGAAGGAATACCGGGATTATATTACGTCCGTGACCTTCTGGGGTGCTGCCGACGATTACACCTGGCTGGACAATTTCCCGGTACGGGGGCGGAAGAATTGGCCTTTCCTGTTCGATGAGCGGCATCAGCCGAAACCGGCGTTTCATCGCTTGGTGGAGCGTATGGTCAAAGTGTAAGGATTTTAGGGGGTTGAACCCATCATTTTAGATAACGACAGCAATAATATAGGCGGCTGAAGCGCCATCAGCTTGTCATCTAGCCGGTCCTTGTGACCGGCGTCTGCATGTTAGTCCTTAAGGAAGCAGGATTCGAAAACAGTGAGATGCTGGGGAGAAACGTTAACCTTGGCCCAAGAAGGGGGAAATTACGTTGAACAGCGCTTTATATCAAGCGTGGCTGCAGTATGCGCCCATTAAGGACGAGGAGCTTGCTTCCGCGTACAGCCGACTGTTAGGCACCGTGGTTGCGGATTTGCAGCAGTCGCGGGTGGCAAACGCTGCGATCCAGGAACTGAGGCATGCATGTCGATCCATGCTCGGCATCGTACCGTCCATCACATCCGAGGCCAAGGCTTCATCCTATTTCGAGGTGCGTATTCATGCGGCAGACGCCGAAGAGGGCACGGAACAGATTGGGGAAGATTCGATGGGCGCGGGGAAAGCCCGGCTGGGCGCAGAGGGTTTTCGGCTGGAGCATACAGGCCATGGGCAGCAGGAGAAGCTGATCCTGACCGGCGGATCCGGGAAAGGCGTGTTATACGGGGTGTTCCATTTATTGAGATTGCTGGCATCCCACCAGCCGTTGACCGGTCTAAACATAACCGAGCAGCCTGTGAACGGAGTGCGGATGATAAATCAATGGGATAATGCCGACGGCTCGGTTGAACGGGGGTACGCGGGCAACTCGATTTTTTACGAAAACGGACGGTTCACCGAAAATCTGGATCGCGTAAGAGACTACGCCCGTCTGTTAGCTTCCGTGGGCCTGAATGCCATCTCCATTAATAACGTCAATGTGCATGAAATCGAGACGAAGTTCATTACCGCGGAATATTTGCCGACGATTGCAAAGATCGCGGATATCTTCCGGGAATATGGCATCACACTGTACCTGAGCATAAACTTCGCCGCTCCGCTGCATATCGGCGGCGTACCCACGTCGGACCCGCTAGATCAAGAGGTTCGGCAGTGGTGGAAGGATACGGCGAATGAGATCTACGATCATATACCGGACTTCGGCGGCTTTGTGGTCAAGGCGGATTCGGAGCACCGTCCGGGCCCGTTCGCCTATGGCAGAGACCACGCCGATGGCGCCAATATGCTGGCCGAAGCGCTGGAACCGCATGGCGGGCTTGTCATCTGGCGCTGCTTCGTCTACAACTGCATGCAGGATTGGCGGGACCGCAGCACGGACCGCGCGCGCGCGGCCTATGATCATTTTACCCCGCTGGACGGACGGTTTAAGGACAATGTGCTGCTGCAGATCAAGAACGGTCCGATGGACTTCCAAGTACGGGAGCCGGTATCCCCGCTGTTCGGCAGCATGAAAGAGACCAATCAGGTGCTGGAGTTTCAGATCGCCCAGGAATATACCGGACAGCAGCGCCACGTATGCTATTTGGTGCCGCAGTGGAAAGAGGTGCTGGATTTCGATACCTACGCGAACGGAGCGGGGTCCGAGGTTAAGAAGATCGTGGACGGTTCGCTGCACGGCATGAGATACAGCGGGATCGCCGCCGTTTCCAACATCGGGAATGATGAGAATTGGACGGGACACACCTTGGCGCAGGCGAATCTGTATGGATTCGGCCGGCTGGTTTGGAATCCGGATATGTCCGCCGAAGGGATCGCGGAGGAATGGACGAGGCTGACCTTTGGCAATGATGAGACGGTGGTTGCCGTGGTGTGCGGCATGCTGATGAAATCGTGGCCGATTTATGAAAGCTACACGTCGCCGCTCGGGGTGGGCTGGATGATTACGCCGCATACGCATTACGGACCGGATGTGGACGGTTATGAATATTCAAGGTGGGGCACCTACCATTTCGCGGATCGGGATGGTATTGGGGTGGACCGCACGGTGGCGACGGGCACGGGGTACACCGCACAGTATTTCGAGCCGAATGCGGCCCGATATGATTCGCTGGAGGATTGTCCTGACGAGCTGCTGCTGTTCTTCCATCATGTGCCGTACTCGCATGCGCTGAAATCCGGTAAAACAGTGATTCAGCATATCTATGACACGCACTTCGAAGGTGCGGAAGCTGCGGCCGGGCTCTTGAAAGCCTGGACATCGCTCGAAGGCAAGGTCGATCTGGAGCGTTTAACCCAAGTCACCGAACGGTTAGCTGATCAGGCCGAGCATGCCAAGCACTGGCGGGATGTGATCAATACGTATTTTTACCGCAAATCCGGGGTGCCGGATGCGCAGGGGCGGACGATTTATTAAGGGAGCTCAGGTTTTTCCGTATGCGAAAATATAGGGGGGTGCCCCATAGGCTGCTGGCCTGATGAGGCCCCCTTTTTCATGGCCGAAAATTATCGCGGGTACAAGCATATACTATAGATGACATGCCTCCACGGCAAAATGATCCGCAATCTCATTACCATAAGCTGGGCTTTATAGGGTGGGGGGCTATATGATATACTAGGGTTAGAATAAGAAGAAGTAACGTGATCAAGGGGGGAATGGGTATGACAACCGAGAACCATGCACATGATGCATGCGCAGTAACCGGTGAACGGAAGAGCCACCATTCGGACAAAACGAAAAGCAATCTCATCAGCCGGTTGAACCGGATTGAAGGGCAGATTCGCGGCGTGAAGGGCTTAATTGAGAAGGATACGTACTGTGACGATGTGTTAAACCAGATCTCCTCGATCCAGTCGGCCTTGAACGGCGTCAGCAAATTGCTGCTGGAGCATCATATGAAGAGCTGCGTGGTGGAGCGCCTCCAGGAAGGCGACGATGAGGTCATTACCGAGCTGTTAACCACCATGAACAAGCTGATGAAGTAACGAAAGTTCCCTGCTGGGGCTATCCGATTACGAAGAATATCCATGGAGCTGCCACCTTTGGAAGGTGGCAGCAATTGTTTGTTTAAGTTGATAAATACCGCACGGTTATGCGGTTTAATCATAACGCGGCCATGTTTTTCAAAAAAAATGAGAAAAACCATTGACTAATTATAGGGTAGGGGGGTATACTAACATCAAGAAATGAGAACAACGAGTTTGATAACTCATTCGGGCTTGGCTGTAACAGAGCCCTAATAAATCCAATACCTAAAGGAGAGATTGATTATGGAACAGGTAACAATAAAAGTAGAAGGCATGTCCTGCATGCATTGCGTGAATTCCATCGAAGGAGCTTTAAAGAATGAGAACATCGAGGGACATGTGGATTTGAAGGCAGGCACGGTCTCCGTGAAATATGACGCAGGCAAAGTCAATTTGGATCAAATCAAAGAAATTATCGAGGAACAAGGATATAACGTAGTTTAACCAAACGGCACGAGGATGAAGAGGGGTGAGGAGAAGATGGGAGCAGAAGCAACAATGGAACAGAAGAAAACGTCGCTGCAGTTAACGGGTATGACATGTGCCGCCTGTGCGAATCGGATTGAGAAGGGTCTTAGCAAAATGGAGGGCGTCCAGGAAGCGAATGTGAATTTTGCGCTGGAAAAAGCGTCGGTTACATTTGATCCGAGTGTGGTTACCGTCCAGCAGATGGAAGAGAAAATCGAAAAGCTGGGTTACGGAACAGCAAAGGAAACGGTGGACCTTCAGCTGATTGGCATGTACTGCGCGGCCTGTGCTACGAAAATCGAAAAAGTGGTTAGCCGGATGCCAGGTGTTAATCAGGCCAACGTCAATTTTGCACTGGAGACGGCCCGGGTGGAATTCAATCCCGCCGAGGTCAGCCTTAGCGATATTCAACAGCGCGTGGAGAAGCTCGGGTATCAGGCGGTTTCCAAACAGGAGACGCTTGATCAGGAAGGTCACCGCAAGGAGGCCATCACTAAGCAAAAGCGGAAGCTGCTCCTGTCGGCGATTCTGTCGCTGCCGCTGCTCTGGGCCATGGTAAGCCATTTCTCCTTCACCTCCTGGATCTGGATGCCCGATCTGTTCATGAACCCTTGGTTCCAGCTGATCCTGGCAACGCCGGTACAGTTTTTTATCGGGAAACAATTCTATGTGGGAGCTTATAAGGCTCTCCGCAACAAAAGCGCCAATATGGACGTTCTGGTCGCACTCGGTACCTCGGCAGCCTATTTCTACAGCCTGTATTTAACGATCGATTGGGCCGCTGCTGGAGCAAATACACACCATGGGCCTGAAATGTACTATGAAACGAGTGCGGTGCTGATCACGCTGGTCATTATGGGGAAACTGTTCGAATCCCTGGCCAAAGGCCGCACCTCGGAGGCCATTAAAACCCTGATGGGTCTTCAAGCCAAAACGGCGCTGGTCGTTCGTGACGGTCAGGAGATGACCATCCCGGTGGAACAGGTCCTGGTGGGTGATTTAGTACTGGTAAAGCCGGGTGAGAAAATTCCGGTGGACGGTAAAGTCGTGGAGGGCACGTCGGCGGTAGACGAGTCGATGCTGACCGGTGAGAGCATTCCGGTTGAGAAAAAAGCGGGCGATGCCGTCATCGGCGCCACGATTAACAAGAACGGACGCTTGACGCTTGAAGCGACGAAGGTGGGCAAAGAGACAGCTCTAGCCCAAATTATCAAGGTGGTTGAGGAAGCGCAGGGCTCCAAGGCCCCGATTCAGCGGGTGGCCGATGTCATCTCCGGCATTTTCGTTCCGATCGTGGTCGGGATTGCGATTGTTGCTTTCCTCGTATGGTACTTCTGGGTAACGCCCGGTAATTTCGCGCAATCGTTAGAAATTGCCATTGCGATCCTGGTTATTGCATGTCCGTGTGCGCTGGGTCTGGCTACGCCGACCTCGATCATGGCGGGTTCGGGCCGTGCCGCAGAGCTGGGCGTTCTGTTCAAGGGCGGGGAGCATCTGGAGTCCACGCACAAAATCGACGCGATTATTCTGGACAAAACAGGAACGGTCACGAAAGGCAAGCCTGAACTGACCGATGTGGAAGTCGATAACATCGATCAGGAGCTGTTCCTGCGTTTGGTCGGAGCTGCCGAGAAGAGCTCCGAGCATCCGCTTGCCGAAGCGATCGTGGCCGGGATTGAGGCGAAAGGGACGAAGCTTCCGACTGCCGAGCATTTTGAGGCGATTCCGGGCTACGGCATCCAGGCCAGCGTGGAAGGACACGAAGTTCTGGTCGGTACTCGCAAGCTGATGGCACTGCATAACGTGCCGATCGATGCGGTCCTGGCCAGAATGTCGGAGCTGGAAACCGAGGGTAAGACTGCTATGCTTACCGCGGTAGACGGCCGATATGCCGGTCTTGTGGCCGTAGCGGATACCATCAAGGAGACGTCTAAGGCTGCTGTAGCACGGCTGAAGCAAATGGGTATCGAAGTGATCATGATTACCGGCGACAACGAACGCACGGCTCAGGCCATCGCCAAGCAGGTTGGCATTGACCATGTGCTTGCCGAGGTACTGCCGGAGGGCAAAGCGGATGAAGTGAAGAAACTCCAGCAGCAGGGCAAGAAGGTCGCCATGGTCGGCGACGGCATTAACGATGCCCCGGCCCTTGCGGTTGCCGATATCGGCATGGCCATCGGCACAGGTACGGATGTGGCCATGGAAGCCGCCGACGTTACGCTGATGAAGGGCGACCTGAACAGCATTCCGGACGCCATCTACATGAGCCGCAAGACGATGAGCAACATCCGTCAGAACCTGTTCTGGGCCTTGGGTTATAACTCGCTCGGCATTCCGATTGCCGCCATCGGGCTTCTGGCGCCTTGGGTGGCCGGGGCTGCCATGGCACTTAGCTCCGTATCGGTCGTGCTGAATGCCCTTCGTCTGCAGAGGATGAAGGTATAACGGGAGGCAGGCAGGCCTTTTATATAGAGTATGTTGGTAACCAAGCAAGAAAGCGATATTAGGGTGACTTGATGGGAGTGTAGACATTTGGCCATGCAAAAATTTGCTGTGACCCCCGGCTTTGAAGTGGGCGGAACGCTGTTCCGCCCGGATCAGCTGGCCGTATTGGGGTCCATCGTAGGCGATGATGCCCGCATCGAGATGACAACCTTCAAGCAGCTGTACGTGGAGATGGATGAAGAGCGGGTGGAGGAAGCCAAGGCGAAGCTGGAAGCCGCCGGACTGGAGGTACATCCCGCCGGCTTCGTCTCCAAGAGCCTGATTACCTGCAACTTTTGCCGGGGGGCGGAGGATTCGGGACTGGATGTTGCCAAGATGCTGGATGAAGCTATCGCCGACCATCCCGTACCCAATCCGCTAAAGATCGGGTACGCAGGCTGCGCGCTCGGCACCAGCGAGCCGCTGCTGAAGGATATTGCCGTTATTAAGATGCGAAATACCTACGATATCTATGTAGGCGGGGAGCCGAGAGGCTTGAAGGCTTCGCTGGCGAAGCAGCTGCATGCGGATTTAACGCCGGATCAGCTGGCCCCGATCATTCTGAAGCTGATCGCCATCTACCAGGAGCACGGCAAGAAAAAAGAGAAGTTCTCGCGTTTCGTTGAGCGCATGACACTGGATCATCTCCGCCAATCCACGCTGGATGCGCGGATGGATACGGCAGGATGAACGAAGGACAATGAAAGGCATCACCTCAGGGTGGTGCTTTTTTTGTCGGTGGAGGCTGGATACTGGAGCTCTTCCCATCCGTCGGAGTCCAGTTGGGCGCCACCATGACATCTTCTTTATCCCTCAAGGTAACATGTGTAGTTTAGAGGGTTACGCCGAAGCAACGATGGATATACTTTCAAGAGCACCTGCGGGTGCTCTTTTTCTATTTGGCAGATTTGTAGTGCAGCAGCATCTTTGCCCAGCTTGGCCAATTCGAATCATTTTTAATATAGACGGGTTTCCATCGGGCGTAAATGTGGGAATAACCACCAAATCGGGCATTTTATCGTGGTTGACGAGCAATGTGAAAGGGTATACAATTTTAATTGTTAAAAGCTTTTAACTATTTAAATTCGTAATATATAAGTGTGGGACTTCGTTAAGCATCGAGGTGATGAAACTGGATAAGCGGGAGCATTTATCTAACATGGTAGCCCGTCAGATGATGACGCTTGTGGCGAACTATGCCAAGATTCTGGACAATGATTTGACCGGCCCCCAGTATTACGTGCTTCAGACCTTGGCGTATGAGGGGCAGCAGACCAGCTCGTATTTTGCCAATGCCCTGAATGTTACGCTGTCGGCTGTCACCAACTTGAGCAACAAGCTGGTGAGCAAGGGTTATATTGAACGGGTAGCGTCGAGCGAGGACAGGCGTCAAGTCTATCTTAGGATCACGGAGCAGGGACGCGAGGTGGAAGCCCGGATGATTGCGAAGTACCGTGAATTGAATGAAGGCTTATGGTCGGATTTCTCGGATCAGGAGATGGATGTCTTGATCGCTTCGTACGAGAAGATGATCGAGCATTTGCAGCTTAAGATCGGGCAGTCCCATATGGACAGCCAATCCAACGACTAACATTAGGAGGTATTTATATGGGAAGATTAGACAATAAAGTAGCGATTATTACGGGTGCGGCTGGAGGCATGGGTAAAGCTGACGCTCTTTTGTTTGCGCAAGAGGGGGCCAAGGTTGCGATTACGGACCTTCAGGAGGACAAAATCAAAGACGTCGTCGCTGAGATTGAAGCTCTCGGCGGCGAAGCACTGGGAATCAAGCATAACGTTGCTTCCGAAGAAGATTGGGTCCGCGTCGTGGACGAGACGGTTCAAAAATTCGGCAAAATCGATATTCTGGTCAACAATGCCGGTGTCTCCAATGCAACGCCGTTCATGGATTTGACGGTCGAAGGCTGGGAGAAGACGATGTCGATCAACGTCACGAGCATATTCCTCGGCCAAAAATATGTCATTCCGCACATGATCGAAGCCGGCGGCGGCTCCATCGTCAACATCTCCTCCATTGCCGGCCTGACGGGCGGAAGCGGCGCCGGTCCTTACACGGCAAGCAAAGGCGCGGTACGCATGCTGACCAAAGCCACGGCCGTTGACTTTGCGAAGCATAACATCCGCTGCAACTCGGTTCACCCGGGCTACATCGAAACGCCAATGACCGTGGATCTCTTCAAGGACGAAAAAATGATGCAGTGGTTCCAATCCCAGACGCCGTTGCCACGACTCGGCAAAGCGGAAGATATCGCGCGCGGCGTGCTGTTCCTGGCATCCGACGAGTCCTCTTATATTACGGGCGTCGAGCTGCCGATCGACGGCGGATATTTCGCGAAGTAAGCCGGACATTCATTCAGCTTGTTCATAAGCTGTCGATGTTTTGAATCATAAGGACACAAGCTCAGTCAGACGCTATATTTATTTTCATCAAGGGGAGTGTTGTTTCATGTCCGATAACCAACAGATTGCTGTCATTACCGGCGCGGCCAGCGGGATCGGCAGAGCCGCCAGCCTGAAATTGGCAGAGAGCGGTGCCGCGGTTGTGCTCGTGGATTTCAACAAGGAAGCCGGCGAAGAGACGCTGCGATTGATTAAGGAGCAGGGCGGAGAGGGAATCTTCGTGCAGGCGGATGTGACAAAAACCGAGGATGTACAGAACTATGTGAACAAGGCGGTTGAAGCTTACGGCCGAATCGATTTCTTCTTCAATAATGCAGGTATCGTGCAGAAGTTCTCCATGCTGGACGATATCGACGAGAACGAATTTGACCGTCAAATGTCCGTGAATGTGAAGGGCGCTTTCCTTGGCATGAAGTATGTTTTGAAGGTCATGAAGGAACAGGGCAGCGGACATATCGTGAACACGGCTTCCACGGCGGGCATCCGCAGCGAACACAGTGCCGCCGCATATTCGGCAAGCAAGCATGCGGTTGTGGGCTTGACCAAGGCGGCTGCCTTGGAATACGTGAAGCAGGGCATTCGCGTGAACGCCATCTGCCCGGGCGGCGTTCAGACGCCGCTGACCGCAGCGGTGGCCAAGTCCTTCATGGAAGGCGGCTACGTGCCTGAGGAAGTGGGCAACATGCGGATGGGCCGTCCGGCTGAGGCGGACGAAATCGCAAACGTGGTTGCCTTCCTGGCTTCCCCGGGCTCCAGCTACATGACGGGCTCGCTGGTTACGATTGATGGCGGGCTGACGCTGTAATATCCGGATTGAAAAAAAAAGACCAGTCAGGCACCGGAGTTTCGGGCTTGACTGGTCTTTTTGGCATGACGTTTATTTAATGCCGACGACTTCCGCCAGCAGCTCATAAGAACGGAGGCGCGCTTGATGATCATAGATCGCGGCCGCGACAATGATTTCGTCCGCGTCCGTCGACTGCTGGAACTGCTCCAGCTGCGCGCGGACGGTTGCGGGACTGCCGATGGCGGAAAAACTGAGCTGGCGCTTCACGATGGCCTGCTCCTGCAGGTTCCACAGATCATCCATGCTGTCCACCGGCGGACTCAGCTGGCCGGTGCGGCCCCGGATGATGTTCAGGAACTGCTGGTAGGGCGAGGTAGCCAGGCGCTGCGCTTCCTCATCCGTGTCGGCGCAGATCACGTTCACGCCGATCATGGCATACGGCTTGCTTAGCTCGGATGAAGGGCGGAAGCTGGTCCGGTACAGATCGAGCGCAGCCATTAGATAGTCCGGAGCAAAGTGGCTCGCAAAAGAGAACGGAAGCCCCAGCTGGCCCGCAAGCTGCGCACTGAAACCGCTGGAGCCGAGCAGCCAGATCGGAACATGCAGGCCTTCCCCCGGAATCGCCCGGATGCGCATGGACGAGCCGGAGGTAGGCTGGAAGTAATTCCGCAGCTCGCCGAGGCGGTCCGGGAAGTCCTGGCCGTCGCTGCCCGGGCCGCGGCGGAGCGCCCGGGAGGTTAGCTGATCCGAACCCGGCGCACGGCCAAGACCTAGATCGATCCGGCCGGGATACAAGGATTCGAGGGTGCCGAACTGCTCGGCAATGACAAGCGGAGCATGGTTCGGCAGCATAATGCCGCCGGATCCGACGCGGATCTTGCTGGTGCCTCCGGCCACATGGCCTATGACCACCGAAGTGGCCGAGCTGGCGATCCCCGGCATGTTGTGATGTTCGGCAAGCCAGTAGCGGTTATAGCCCCACTTCTCGGCATGCTGAGCCAGATCAAGCGTATTCCGCAGCGACTGTGCAGCTGTGCTGCCCGCTGTAATCGGCGCCAGATCGAGGATGGAAATCGGAATATCGCGAAGCGTTTTGGACGCTGTATGGTCAAGATTTGCTTCTGTCATACGGTATGACCTCCTTATTCGTGCACGGCACGGTAAGTATTCTATATAGAGACGGGCACCCGGTCGAACGGACGCCGGACATGAAATCCATCTATCGAAAAATGGTATCTCTATATAACGAACATTATATACCTACTTAATCCATAAGAAAAATGTACATCGAAGAATCCCACAGAAGCCAGACCGCGTTTAGCGGAAATTTTTCTTGCGATGATCGAATGGTCCGGCTTTGCTGAAAGCTTATAGATTCGATCATCTAAAGAAAAATGTACATCGAAGAATCCCCAGAGAAGCCAGACCGCGTTTAGCGGAAATTTTTCTTGCGATGATCGAATGGTCCAGCTTTGCTGAAAGCTATTAGATTCGAAATCGGCATGCAGCTCATCCATATAGTATATGCTTTTTAAGCTGGTCTAAGTATCGCTAAACCCTATTCATGCATTTTTAATGAAGGAGTTTCGATGCACAGCTTCTCACATAATATGAGTTTAAAAAAACCAAACAACGCAGCCATCAAATGGCTGCGTTGTTGAACGTTAGATAATAAGCTGATGGTGTCCTTATTCCGCTCCGTTGGGCAGCTCAATCCGCTCCATCCCGTTCATGTAAGGCCTGAGCGCCTTCGGAATGAGGATCGAACCGTCGGGCTGCTGGTGGTTCTCCAGCAGCGGGATGAGAATTCGCGGCGAAGCCACGGCCGTATTGTTCAGGGTGTGACAGTACCGCAGCTTGCCTTCCGCGTCCCGGTAGCGGATGTTCGAGCGGCGCGCCTGGAAGTCGAGCAGATTCGACGACGAGTGGGTCTCCCCATAAGCTCCGCGGCTTGGCATCCATGTCTCGATGTCGTATTGTTTGTATGTTTTCTGCGACATGTCCCCGGTACAGACGGCAACGACCCGGTAAGGCAATTCGAGCTTCTGCAGCAGCTCCTCGGCATTGGCCGTAATCTCTTGCAGAAGCAGCTCCGAGGCCTCCGTGCTGGCTTCGCAGAGAACGACCTGTTCCACCTTCGCGAACTGGTGCACCCGATAGAGGCCGTGGACGTCCCGGCCGCCCGAGCCAACCTCGCTCCGGAAGCAAAGCGATGCTGCTGCCAGGCGAATCGGCTCCGCTACATCGACGATTTCCCCGCTGTAGAACGATACCAACGGCACCTCCGAGGTACCGACGAGCCATTTATCTTGCTCCGTAATTTGAAAAGCCTGATCCTGACCGAGCGGGAAGAAGGCGGTATTCTGCATAGCCTCCGTCCTTACGGTTAACGGTACGTCCATAAGGGTGAAACCCTTGGCGACCAGCATATCCACCGCCAGCTGCTGAACGGCCCGATGGAGCATTGCGCCGATGCCTGTCAGGTAGTAGCTGCGCGTGCCAGCGGTTTTGACGCCGCGGGGAATGTCGACCATGCGGTGCAGTTCCCCGAGCGTGACATGGTCCCTGAATTGATAATCAAACACGGGGAGCTCGCCTACTCGTCTAATCTCCACGTTGTCCTCATCCGAGGCTCCCACAGGCGTGTCCGGCGAAACGATATTCGGTACGAGTATAAGCAGCTCGCTATAAGCTTCGTTAACCTCCCGGTATAACGTTTCCTGCTGGTCTAGTTCCTCGTTGATGGTTTTGACCTGCTGTTTTTGCCGTTCCGCTTCATCCGGTTTGCCTTGCCGCACCAGGGCACTGATCTCCTGCGAGATGGCATTACGCTGCTGACGCAATGCTTCCACGGCCAACAGCAGCGTACGCCGCTGGTCATCCAGCCGGACAAGCTCGGCAACCGAAAGGGCGATCCCTTTCCGGTCAGCCACCTGCTGCAATTCTTCCTGATGATCCGCGCTCTCCCGGATCCATTTCATATCTAACATAATCACCGCGCTCCTTTGCCCTAAAAAAATAAAAAAGCGTCCTAGTCCATATGGGACGAGGGACGCTTATGCGCTCGCGGTGCCACCCAAATTGATTGAACCGTAACCTGACCAAGGAACATGTCGGCCTGCGTTCAATCCACTTTGATTCCGCGGTAACGGGCGGGTCCGGTTAACTTAGGGGGACGGCTGATCGGGTGTAGATCGAATCCCCTTGACGAGAACGCCTCAGAGTTGGAAGCTCATCATCGGCCTGATACTGATATTGTTGTTCAGTATACCGCATGAGATGTCTTTTATACAAGGGGTTAACCGGATTTTTGTACGCCGTTACGTCGACGCCGCTTTCTTCGCGGATCCCTGCCTCCAGCTGACAGGCTGCTCTGCGTCCCAGCGGAAGGTCCACGCCGCCGCTCCGAGAATGAGGATCGTAAAGCCGGTCAGGATGAGGAGCGGCATCCATATGCCGACGAAATCTCCCTGCGGATGGACTGCGATCGCCATGGCATCGACCAGATGGTGAAACGGCTGCAGCTGCCCCAGGGTGACGACCCATGATGGGGCATGTTCCAAAGAGTAGAAGGCTTCGCTGGTCAGCAGCATCGGAAAGCTCATCAAGTTCGAGATCATGTTGACATTGCCTTCGTCCCTGGACAGATTGGCAGCCAGAAAACCGAGCGCGGTAAAACAGACGGTGCCGATCAGCAGTACGAGCAGCATCAGCGCCAGTCCCGTGAGGCTCAACTGCACCCCAAGAAGAAGCAGGCTCATGAGAATCACGCAGGCGCTGACGAGCAGTGCCAGCACGGTTCGTGCCCCTGTCATTGCGGCAATGAAGGAGACGGTTCGAAAGGGCGTCGCCCGCAGCAGCTTGTAGATGCCCCGGTTGCGCTGGGCCATGACGTTAAAAGCGGTGACCATAGTAGCCCCGAACAGGATGTTGGTTGTCAGCACGCCTGCGAGAAGTCGGTGGGAGTAGGCCGCATCATGGAAGTAAAGACCCAATCCGACCAGCATGGCGATTGGAAAAACGATGTTCCAAACCAGGGTGTGGGTATCGCGGAACATGCTCCGCAGCATCGTTGCCATAATCATGCGCATATCGATTCCTCCTAAGGTTTCTTTTTACTTGCATTCTCCATTTTCGAGTTCCTCGGTCAATTGGATATACAGCTGTTCCAGGCTGTCCGTGCCGTAACGGCTGAGCAGCTCATCCGGCGTGCCGGAGGCCTGCACCTTTCCACCGCAGATAAGCACCAGCCGGGTGGCGAGTTTATGGACCTCCTCCATGTCATGCGAGGTGAATACGATGGAGGTGCCGGTATCCGCCAATGAACGGATCAGCTCCCGGATATCCCGGCGGGCCCGCGGGTCCAGCGCTGCGGTGGGCTCGTCGAGGAACAGCAGCTTGGGGTCGTGGACCAGCGTCATGGCAATGGCGAGCCGTTTCTGCTGCCCCCCGGAGAGTCTGAGCGCATCGGTCCTGGCAGCCTCCGCAAGTCCGCATCGGTCCAGGTGCCGGATCAGCTCCGCGCCGCTGAGACGTTTGCCGTAGAAAGCCGCGAACATGCGCAGATTCTCCATGGCGGTAAATCCGGGAAAGAAGGGTGTGGACTGCAGCTGAAGCCCGATGTGCGGCGAAGGATCGGATGTCCAGTAGGTGACCGTACCGGCATCGGGGCGGCGCAGACCCAGCACCAGATCCAGCGTCGTTGATTTCCCCGCGCCGTTCGGCCCGATGATCGCCAGCACTTCGCCTTCCCGTATGTTCAGAGTCACATCCCGTACGACCGTCCGCTGCCCATAGGTTTTTCTTAATCCCTTCGCTTGAATGAGTGTAGTTAACGTCATTTTCGTTGCACGCTCCTTATTTGTCCAATGTTATATATCCAATGTTGGATATTTGCCGGAAATGAAAGCCGCAGCAGAAGCTGAGGCTTATTCTTGAACGATTGCGATGATCTTGTGGAGAAAGGCGATATCCTGTTCCAGGATCGAAATCGCATTATCGAAGGTGGCAAGGGCGATCTTGGATAAGCCGTACTGGCCCTTGATTTCCTTACCCGAACGCCACTGGGCCAACGATTCCTCCACTTGCTTGAGATTCTGCTCCAGCAATTCCACCGCTTCCTCCTTAGGAATGTCCTCGATCCAGACCAAACCGAGCGAAAAGTCGGATTTGACGGTGTGGGGAGGAAGCGTCAACGTCTCGCGGATCATCTGCTGGAATAGCTTCTCGCCTTCATCCGTGATGCTGTAAATTTTCCGGAGTCTCGCGCCGGTTCGCTCTTCGGCAGTGGCTGCAATCAACCCGTCGCTTTCCATCTTGTTCAGCGCGTAATAGATCGAACCGGACAGGATATTCGTCCACAGGTCCATACGGCTGGCCTGAATGAGCTGCTGGATTTCATATCCGTGCATAGGACGCTGGCGAAGAAATGAAAGCAGGATGAGGTTGGTCATGTAGGATCACTTCCTTAGGATGTGTGTGAAGAATGATGAATTCCATTACTGAATATCCAACGTTGGTTATTCGATGGTTGTAATTATAAAGACGATGGAATCATTTGTCAACGATCCCCGATGAAATAGATATATGACATATGGATTGAATGAAAGCGATTTAACGTTTAGTCTAGTAGTGTGAACTAGTATGGCAGTTGGATGAGGAGGCTATAACGTCGATGAATTACAGACAATTGGGAAATACGGAGCTTCACATTAGCGAGGTCAGCTTCGGCACATGGGCGATCGGAGGCTCATGGGGGCAGACCGATGATCAGGAAGCCTTGAAGGGATTGGACCGCGCCATCGGCGAGGGCGTAAACTTCTTCGATACGGCCGACGTCTATGGAGACGGGCATGCCGAGGATTTGCTCGCGCGCGCAACCAAAGGGAAAGAAGATACCGTGCATGTGGCCACCAAGTTTTGCCGCGCCGGTGATATTCATGATCTTCAGACCTATTCCGAGGCGTCGATCCGCCGTTATTGCGAGGGCAGTCTGAAGCGGCTGCAGCGGGAGCGGATTGATCTTTATCAGGTTCACTGCCCTCCCTTCGAGGTGTTGAAGGACGGACGGGTGTTTGAAGTGCTGGACAAGCTGCAGGCCGAGGGGAAAATCCGGCATTACGGCGTCAGCGTGGAAACGGTGGAGGAAGGATTGTTCTGTCTTGGGGTACCGGGGGTGAGGTCCCTGCAGGTGATTTTCAATCTGTTCCGCCAAAAACCGCTGGCCCAGCTGCTCCCGAAGGCCAAAGCGTCGGGCGTCGGCATATTGGTGCGCTTGCCGCTCGCCAGCGGTTTGCTAACCGGAAAATTTACGGAGAGCACTACCTTCAGCGAGGGGGATCACCGAAATTTCAACGCGAACGGCGAGCAGTTTAACGTAGGCGAGACTTTTGCCGGCCTCCGATTCGAAAAAGGTGTCGAGCTCGCCAGAGAGCTCGCCTGGATTGCCGAGGGCCGAGGCGACATGGCTCGTGCATCCATGCGCTGGATTCTGGATTGCCCGGAGGTCACTGCCGTGATTCCCGGCTTCCGCAACGTCCGCCAGATCGAAGACAACCTGGGCACGCTGGACGTGCCTTCGTTCAGCATGGAGGAGAAAGAACGCCTTGCGCTTTTCTATCAGGAGCAGGTAGCCACGCACATCCGCGGCGCCTATTAAGCCGATTTCGAGAATAATAGGAGAGAAGCCTCCCGGTCATCGGGAGGCTTCTTGTTTAGGGCGATGAGATGGAATCAAACGAACGGAAGCTGCTGCAGCGCTGCTTTAAAGCATATCCTATGCTTTATCATGGAAATGATACTATAATATAGGCAAAGATTCTGAATCGGAATGTGTTCAGCGGGAGGATTGTCGATTTGAATGATTTGTTGAAGCGGGAGCATGACATTATCAAGGTCTGCTTGTTAGCAGGCAAAATCATGCTGCAGAGCGGCGCGGAGACCTATCGGGTCGAGGATACGATGATGCGGATCGCCGCGGCTTTCGGCGTTGAGAACAGCCACAGCTATATGACCCCGACGGGCATTATCTTCTCGGTGGAGGAGCCGCAGCATATTACGCGGCTTATTCGTATTTCGGATCGGACAACCAATCTCCATAAGATCGATCAGGTCAACAGCGTGTCCCGGAGCGTCAGCCTCGGCGAGCTGACGATGGAAGAGGCTTACCGGGCCCTGGAGCGAATCGAGCATGAGCAGGCCATTTATCCCACATGGGTGCTGATTCTACTGTCAGCGATCGCAAGCGGGTGCTTTCTCATCATGTTTCGCGGCATCTGGCCGGATTTCGTACCGGCGGCCGTTGCGGGCGGTCTGGGCTTCTCCTGCTTCGTATTCATGCATCGGGTCATTCCCGTCCGGTTCTTCGCCGAATTCTCGGGTGCGCTCGTCATCGGCATAACCTCCGTTTGGATGGTCAGATTCGGATTCGGCCATCAGCTGGATACGATCATCATCAGTTCCGTGATGCCGCTGGTACCGGGCTTGCTGATCACGAATGCCATCCGCGATCTGATGGCGGGGCATCTGATATCCGGCTTGTCCAAAGGGGCGGAGGCTTTTGTTACGTCCTTTGCCATCGGCGCGGGCATTGCGTTTACTTTGTCATTCTAAGAGATGGGAAGGGTGGAGGGATAATGGTGGCAACCTTTTATATACAGCAGCTTATTACGAGTTTCGTTGCTTCGGCGGCCTTCGGGATCATCTTTAACGTACCCAAGAAAGCATTGCTGCAGTGCGGGTTTGCCGGCATGGTGGGCTGGCTGCTCTACATCATGCTTCAGGATATGAGGGTTGAGCCGGTGACGGCCACCGTAGTCGCGGCTTTTTGCGTGACGATGATCAGTCATTTTTTCGCCAAAAAATACAAGACTCCCATCATCGTGTTCAGCGTATCGGGGATTATTCCGCTCGTACCGGGCGGTGTCGCCTATAATGCCCTTCGCCATGTGGCCCAGAATCAATTCGATCAGGCCGTCCAGCTGGGGGCCCAAGCGTTCATGATTTCAGGCGCCATCGCGCTGGGGTTGCTGCTGTCGGAGGTGACCAATCAGGTCATAAGGAAATGGTCGATAACCCGATAAACCAGTAACCCTGAAACCCGAACCCTGGCAACCCGAAACGAACCCGGTTTATATGCGAAGCATGCGCTTCGATCCGGCGGGAAAATGCCCATGCTCCGACTCGTTATCATCCGGGGGAGGGACACCTATGCGTGTGTAATTGAATTGATGAACCAGCCGTATGTACGCATTTTGCGGGATACGGTTTTTTACGCGCTCGCCAAGGCGTGAATATCCGCCCCTCCTTCTTGCATTTTTTTACATTAGTTTCATGTTATGCCTTTTTATTGTCCAAATCCTCGACATGCTATATAATCTTTCTTGCAAAAATGAAACCGTATTCAAAGGTGTTCTTCCCGTATCTACAGCGTTACCGAACGTCAGATGAAGATTCGATTCGATTCGAAGTCCATCAAAAAAAGAGGGATGTCCATGCAGGAGCTGACGCTGCATTTGTTCGAACGGATGGGCATGCTGCTCATCCTGACTTTTATACTGACGAGAATTCCGCTGTTCCGCCAATTGCTGGACCGCAAAGAGATGTCCGGCATGCGGATGTTCATCTATTCCGGCCTGTTCGGGCTCTTCGCCATCCTCGGGACCTATGCGGGCGTTGTCGTGGAGAACGGCGAGTCCAGTTCCTCCTTCTGGCTGATGCGGCTGACCGGAGAGCAGGCCCTGGCCCACTCCGCCCTGGTCGGGGTGGTGATCGGCGGACTGATTGGCGGTCCCCGCGTTGGCATCGGGGGCGGGCTTCTGGCAGGAGCCCACCTCCTGTATATCGGAGGTGCCACGGGGCTGGCAGGCGCAATCGCCGTGCCGTTAACGGGAGCGCTGGCGGGAGGCGTGGCCCGATTCTTCTCGCAGGAGCGGGTCATCTCGCCGGCGAAAGCGTTATTCGTCGGCATGTTCGCTCCGATCCTGCTCATGGGGATGATTTTGATCTGTGCGGATGAGCCGGATCGTGCAGTGGAACTGGTCAACCTGATCGGCCTGCCGATGGTGCTGACGAACAGCATCTCCATTGCAATCTTTACGACGATGCTGCGGGTCGCGCTCACCGAGGAGGAACGTGCAGCCGCGTATGAGACGGAGAAGGCATTCCATATCGCCGAATCGGCGCTCCCGCATCTGAAGCAGGGACTGACGTACCGTACGGCTCAGGCCGTGGCGGCCTTGCTGCTGCGAGAGCTGAAAACAGCGGCCGTCGCCATTACCGATACGGAGCGGTTCCTGGCCCATGCCGGCACAGCAAGCCGTATCCTTGATCCCGGAGAAGAGATCCAATCGGACTTGACCAAGAGCGTCATCGCGACCGGCGAGCTTCGGATCATCGAGAATGCGGAAGAGATCCAGCCCCGGCATCCGGCGCTCGGCGCCGCCATCCTTGTCCCGATCATAGAGGCGGGCCAGGTCGTGGGCGTCATTCAATTCTACTTCAAGCGGCCGGAGGATATCCGGCGCGTCGAGCTGGTGATGGCCCAGGGGCTGGGACAGCTGATTTCCTATCAGCTCGGGGCCACCGCACACGAGAAGATGAGCCATTTAATGAAAGAGGCGGAACTCAAGCTGCTGCAGGCGCAGATCAATCCGCACTTTCTATTCAATACCCTCAACGCGATTCATTCGTTGATTCGCACCGATCCGCTGCTGGCACGACATGCCACGATGCAGCTGGGGGCGTTCATGCGCCTGAACGTCAAGGTCATGGCGTCCCGCAGAACGACCATTCGCGAGGAGATGGAGCTGTTGAATGCCTATCTGGACATTATACGGATCCGGTTCGAGGATCAGTTCTCGTTTGAGTGCCAGCTCGATCCCGCGCTTGGCGAGCTTATGATTCCGCCGGCAACGCTGCAAATGCTGGTGGAGAACAGCATTAAGCACGGCCTGCGCGACAAAGCGAGCGGAGGCGTCATTCGGCTGAGCCTAAGCCGGGCCGGTGATATGGCGGTTGTTCAACTGCGGGACAACGGGATCGGCATTTCGCCGGAAGTGCTGGACAGCTTAGGCGATCAACCGATCATCGGCAGCGAGGGTACGGGAAACGGCATTTACAATATCAATCAGCGTTTAATCAGCATGTTTGGCAAAGAGGCCAGACTTATCGTGGAGAATCTGGCAGAGGGCGGCTGCAGCATATCCTTCAGCATCCCCTGCAGCTTGTCGGAAGGGAGCCGGTACCGTGAAGCGAATTAAAACGATGATAGCGGAAGACGAACGATTGGCAAGGGAGGAGCTGGCTTATTTGCTGGAACAGGAGCCCGATATCGAGCTGCTTCCGCATGCCGCGAACGGACGTGAGCTGCTGGAGCTTGTCCCCTTGCGGCAGCCGGATGTCGTCTTTCTCGACGTTCATATGCCGGAGCTGGAAGGGTTGCAGGCGGCGCGCATGCTGAAGGCCTCCCCGATCTCGCCCTTGATTGTGTTTACGACGGCCTACGACGAGTATGCCGTTGAAGCGTTTGGCCTGAACGCGATCGATTACCTGCTGAAGCCTTACAGCCATATGCGGTTGAAAGAAACCCTGCAGCGAATTCGAAGCAGGATTCAGGAAGGGAATGCCTTCCCGAAACAGGAGGCTCACGATGCTATTCAGGCTGCTCCTTATCCATCCACGGAGGCTGCCGCCCGCAGCATGCGCGGCAAACTTCTGTTCGACGACGGGGATAAACATGTGCTGGTTGATCCCGAGGCGATCCTGTACGCGGTGCGCGAGGAACGTGTCATTCGCGTATGGACGGCGGAAGGCCAGCGGATTACGAGCAAAAGCACCCTGCAGGAGCTGGAGGAGAAGCTTGCGGGTTACTCCTTCTTTCGCCCTCATCGCAGTTATCTGGTTAACGTGAACTGGATCGCGGAGCTCTCCCCTTGGCAGAACGGGGCTTACAACATCGTGCTGAAGGATGAGCAGCGGTCGATGATTCCATTGTCCCGGGAGGCTGCACGGGATTTGTTCCGGTTGCTCAGGGAGGCTTGAAAAAGGACAAAGAAAGACGCTCGAGTATGGCGGTTGCCTCCCGGTTCGGGCGGCATATCCGCCCTTTCGCGCACCCTGTCGGACGTTTCGCGCAGGAGCTGTGGTCGATGGCAATCCTCCCGTATATAATCATTCTAAAGCGCTTTCATTGATGAAAGACGCAATAGATCCTGATCGTTAATGGAGGGAAAGGCAATGGAAGAAAAAAGCTATACCGAAGTATGGCATTCCGAAAAATTCAAAACGCTGCTCTCCCGCAAGAAACGGTTCATTATTCCGATGACCGTCTTTTTTCTTCTGTTTTATTTTGCGCTGCCGATCCTTACTTCGTACACCGACGTGTTGAATCACCCGGCGATCGGCCCGATCACGTGGGCATGGGTATTTGCCTTCGCCCAATTCGTCATGACATGGGTTCTGTGCATTCTCTACTCCCGCAAGGCGGCCCAGTTTGACCGAATGGTAGACGATATCAAAAAGGATATGGGGGCGTAATCGACTATGGCTATTGCGTTGTTTTGCGGAATTGTACTGCTTACGCTGATCATTACGTATTACGCTGCCAAGAAAACGACCAACACGAGCGATTTCTATACGGCAGGCGGAGGACTCAAGGGCTGGCAGAACGGGACAGCCATTGCCGGCGACTATATGTCTGCGGCCTCCTTCCTCGGGATCGCAGGCTCGATCGCGTTAGTCGGCTTTGACGGCTTCTTCTACAGCATCGGCTTCCTCGTGGCTTACCTGGTGGTGCTGTACCTTGTCGCCGAGCCGCTGCGGAACCTCGGCAAGTATACGGTGGCGGACATGATTGCCGCCCGTTTCTCCGACAAGAAGGTGCGGGGCGTGGCAGCATTGAACACGATTTCCATCTCCATCTTCTACATGATTGCGCAGCTGGTTGGAGCGGGCGCGCTGATTAAGCTGTTGTTAGGCTTGGACTATGTCACGTCCGTATTGATTGTGGGCGTGCTCATGACCATCTACGTTGTTTTCGGGGGCATGCATGCGACAAGCTGGGTTCAAATCTCGAAAGCCGTGCTGCTCATGGCCGGCACGTTCATCATCTCGCTGATCGTATTCGCCAAATTCGATTTCAGCCTGACCCAGATGTTCCACCATATGAAGACGGCCACCCCGCTGCAGGAGGCCTTCCTGAACCCGGGGAATAAATACAAAATCCCGCTCGAGACGCTGTCCCTCAACCTTGCCCTGGTACTCGGCACGGCAGGTCTGCCGCATATTTTGACCCGCTTCTTTACCGTTAAGGACGCGAAGACGGCGCGCAGCTCCGTGGTGTACGCCACCTGGATTATCGGCATCTTCTATGTGATGACGATCTTTCTCGGATTCGGGGCAGCCGCCTTCGTAGGCGCGGCCGATATTACCGAGGTCGATAAAGCGGGCAACATGGCAGCGCCGCTCTTGGCCAAAGCGATCGGCGGCGACTTCCTGTTCGCGCTCATCTCGGCGGTTGCTTTCGCGACGATCCTCGCGGTGGTGACGGGGCTTGTGCTGTCCGCCGCATCGGCCTTCGCCCATGATTTCTACGGCCAAATCGTGCGCCGCGGCGAATCGTCCGAGAAGGAGCAGCTGAAGATGGCACGGTACGCTTCGATCGGCGTATCCGTCGTCTCGATCCTGCTAGCGTTGTTCGCGCAGAAGATGAACGTGGCGTTTCTGGTCTCGTTGGCCTTCGCCGTTGCAGCCAGCGCGAATTTGCCGGTCATTCTGTTCACCGTGTTCTGGAAGAGATTTAATACGACGGGCGCGGTCACAGGGATGCTGACGGGTTTGATCAGCACGGTGATTCTCGTGGCCCTTAGCCCGAATATATGGGATCCGGCCGGCAAAGCGATTTTGGTAGGCGATCCGATCTTCCCGATGAGCAACCCGGGCATCGTCTCCATTCCGCTTGGTTTCCTGGCAGCCTATGTCGGCACGCTGCTCTCCTCTTCCAAGGATGAGGCGAAGTATGCCGAAGTGCTGGTCAAAGCGAATACGGGCGCATAAACCCAACAACGGTTTCTTATGAAAAAAAGGGTGAACTCCGCTGGTTAACAGCGAAGGGAGTCGCCCTTTTTTTGCCATTCTATCGTAAAATAAAAAGCAACAACATTTTGGGGCCATGGCGGAAGGAGGCAGGCAAGTGAACATATCCGGCATCGTTTTTTTTCTGGCGATTGTGGTCGGCACGTTAATGATTACGTATTATGCCGCCAGGCGGACAACGAGCACGAACGATTTCTATGCCGCAGGCAACCGTCTCAGCGGGCTGCAGAACGGCCTAGCCATTTCCGGCGACTATATGAGCGCGGCGTCCTTCCTTGGCATTGCGGGCTCCATTGCGGTGTACGGCTTCGACGGCTTTTTCTATTCGATCGGCTTCCTTGCCTCCTATGTGATCGTGCAGTACATCATAGCCGAGCCCCTTCATAACCTGGGCAGGTATACGATGGCGGATGCGGTGGCGGTCCGGTTCGGCGAGAAACGGCTGCGCGGATGCATCGCCGTCAATAACATGATGATCACCGTCTTCTATATGATCGCCCAGCTCGTCGGCGCCGGGTGGCTCGTCCATTTGCTGTTCGGGCTGGAGACGTCGCTCGCCATCGTGCTGGTCGGCGGCTTAATGACCGTCTACGTCACGTTTGGCGGCATGCTCGCGACTTCCTGGGTGCAGATCGTCAAATCCATTTTGCTGGTGAGCAGCACCTTTATCGTGAGCCTCATCGTGCTGGCAAGGTTCGATTGGGATCTGCTCGGTTTATTCGAATCCATGAAGAGGGCGACCCCATTGCAGGAGCGTTTTCTGATGGCGGGCAACATGTTTGACCACCCGCTGGACATGCTGTCGTTTAATATGGCGCTGGTGTTAGGGACAGCGGGACTGCCGCATATTATTGCGCGCTTTTACACGGTTAGGGACCCGCGTACGGTCCGTGCTTCGGTCAGAACGGCGACGTTTACGATCGGCGTTTTTTACGCCATGACGATTTTTCTTGGCTTTGGAGCGGCTGCTTTCGTTGATTGGTCCATATTGTCCGAGCGGGTGGAGCTGGCGGCCCCGCTGCTCGCAAGCGAGCTGGGCGGCGAATTCTTAATGGCCTTTGTATCCGCCGTTGCCTTCGCAACGATACTGGCCGTGATCTCCGGGCTTGTGCTCACGGCCTCCTCGGCGTTTGCCCATGACGTCTACAGCAGCATCTTCCGCAGCGGACGGGCGACCGAGGCGCAGCAGATGAGGGTGGCCAAGCTTTCGGCCATCGTCGTTGGCGCGGCTTCGATCGTGCTTGCGCTCGGGGCACAGACGCTGAACGTGGCGTTCCTCGTGTCGTTTGCTTTCGCGGTTGCCGCCTCGGCTAACCTGCCGGTGCTGCTGTTCACGCTATTTTGGCGGAAATTTAATACGCAAGGCGCCATATCGAGCATTACGGCCGGCCTCTCGTCTTCTTTGCTGCTCATGGCTGTCGGGCCCAATGTAATGGACCCAGTGGCAGGCTGGATTCGGGCGGAAGCAATCTTCCCGCTTAAGCATCCGGGCATCGTCTCCATTCCGATCGGGTTCGCCGGCGGCATCGTCGGCACCCTGCTATCGCGTAAACGGGGTTCGAGCGGCCATTTCGAGCATATGCAGGCCGTTGCCCATGTCGCGCCGGGTGAAAACCGTTCTCGCGAATTGGGATAACTGCTAATTACATATGAATTTTAGTTTGGGCCACGATCGTTTCCCTGTACCGTTCATTGTGCATGTGCACAATAAATACCGTTATGGCGTCAATAGGATTGAACGCGACATTCCGGTTATACTGTATCCTGTAAGCGCAATCATAGTTTCATAAGGCATGATTACATCATTGTTCACAAGCTATATTGCTTAAGGCATTCACAACATGGATGGGACAGTTATACATTGGGGCGGAGCCGTTGCCGGACTGATTATCGCCATTGTCTTGATTTTTAGAAAGGTGAACCCGGTCTATGCCTTGTTTGGAGGCGCTGTCATTGGAGGCCTGCTGGGCGGAGCTACCATTGATCTTTTAAGAGATCGTACTGTGGAGTGAAATATATTAAGGATAGGCAGGGGATAACCATGAAGCAGGATTATATTATTGTACTCGCGCCCGATTCATTTAAAGAGAGCATGACCGCAAAGGAAGTCTGCGAAGCGATGGAACGCGGCATCAAGAAGGGAAACCCGAATGTGACGTGTATCCATGTGCCCATGGCTGACGGCGGTGAAGGTACGATGCAATCCCTTGTGGATGCTACGGGCGGTACGGTCCATACCGTCACCGTGACGGGTCCGTTGGGCGATCAGGTGGAGGCATCCTACGGCATTTCAGGCGATGGCAGCACCGGGGTACTGGAAATGGCCAGCGCCAGCGGAATTCATCTGGTCCCGATCGCACAGCGGAATCCGCTGGTGACCACCACCTACGGGACGGGCGAGCTGATCAAGGCTTGCCTTGACCACGGCGTAAGCCGGCTGCTGATCGGGATCGGCGGCAGCGCGACGAATGACGGCGGTGCCGGGGTGGTTCAGGCGCTCGGCGGCAAGCTGCTGGATGCGGAAGGGAAGGAGCTTGCTTTTGGCGGAGGGGAGCTGGGTCGTCTTGCGCGCTTGGACTTAAGCGGCTTTGATCCGCGGCTTCAGGATGTCGAGGTCGAAGTGGCCTGCGACGTGACCAACCCGCTCTGCGGCGAAACGGGAGCCTCTCATGTATTCGGACCGCAGAAGGGCGCTACGCCGGAGATGATCGAGCAGTTGGACAGAAATCTCCGGAATTACGCCGGGGTAATGAAGCAGCAGCTGGGCAAGGATATCATAGACTATCCAGGCGCCGGCGCGGCCGGTGGTCTTGGCGGCGGGCTGATGGCCTTCCTGAACGGGACGCTGAAGAATGGGATCGATATGGTCGTTGACTATACGGGACTTGAAGAGAAAGTGCGCCAGGCGGATATGGTATGGACCGGCGAAGGCGGGATGGACTTCCAGACGCAGTATGGCAAAACTCCGTTCGGTGTCGCGAGAGTGGCGAAGAAGCATGGCAAGCCTGTCGTTGCTCTGGCCGGCCGGGTTGGTGACGGGATCGATGTGCTGTATGATCAAGGGATGGACGCGATTTTCGGCATCATGCCGGGTGCTGCCACGCTGTCGGAGGCGCTGGCGAACGGCGTGCAGAACGTGGAGAGAACATCCGAGAATATCGTCCGTCTCATGGCTTCTTTGAACAAGTAATCATACCCTTCTTAAAGAGGATGCAAGGGAGCTGACCTGCCGGGGGCGGCTTCTTTTTTCTCTGCGGGCGGGATATGGATCGGCAGCCGGATGTGCACACTAGGAAAAGATTTTTTTCCTATGGAGTCTACAATGTCATCATATTGGTAACACATGACAGGCATGTTAGGAGGGGCATCATGCATGAAACTATCACGACCTTTGGCGGAAAATATCGCAAGAGAAATGATGCGCGTCATTCCTTACAACATTAACGTGATGGATGAGAACGGAATCATTATGGGCAGCGGGGACCCCGCGCGGATCGGCACGCTGCATACAGGTGCACAGAAAGCCATACAAACCGGACGGATCTATGAGGTTTATGAAGCCGGCGGCGGCATGAAGCCCGGTGTGAACGAACCCATTGTGGTGGATGATGAGGTGATCGGCGTTGTTGGCATTACAGGTCATCCGGATGAGGTGAGACCGCTCAGCAATTTGCTCCAGGTGACCGTTGTGTTATTGATCGAGCAGGAGCGTCAGAACAAGGCGATGTTAAACCAACGTCAAAACCGGGAGAAGTTCTATCATGAGCTATCCTATCGCAAGGCTCCTTATGATGAGCCTTTTATGGAGCGTGCTGAAGCCTATGGGCTTGACCTGACGCGCAAATGCCGGGTGCTGTTAGTGCAGAGCTCGATGGGCGAGAAGGCGTTCCGCCATTTGCAGCAAGCGTACCCCCAAAGCTGGAACTTGGAGAATGACAAAACCGTATTTTTCGTGACGGATGTCTTAAGATTCGGGAGTCTTCTGGACAGGCTGATCGACCTGGACGAAGTCCTTCGCATGGGGATCGGGGAGCAGGAGGAGCTCGCTTCTACCTCGCTGGAGCAGGCGGTATCCGCCCTGGAGCTGGGAATGAACATCGATCCCCATCGCAAGGTGAATTTTTATAAGGATTTAAGGTTTCTGATCGGACTGTCCCATACTTCGGATGATGCTCATGCCTCGCTGTATCCGTTGCTGGAGCAGGGCGGAGACAAGCTGGATCTGATAGAGACGCTTCAGGTCTACATTGCCGAGAACGGTGATCATAACAGCACGGTCAAAAGACTCAACATTCACCGGAACACCTTGAACTACCGCTTAAACCGGATCAAGCAGCTGACTGGCAAAAATCCGCGCCATGTGCTGGATCTGTTTGAATTGCTGTGCGGGTTGATGTGGAGAAGGTGATGGCCGCTCAAGCATGGGCGGCTTTTATCTCCATAATCTTTTGTGGATGATTACCACCCCGCATTCTTCGTTCTTCACGTTCAAAAGGGCAGTTCCAAGCGTCGAGAGACCTTGGGCTGCCCCTTCTGTTTATTTAATGCCAAGCCGCATGCGGTAGCTGAGCATCACGGGAAGCGTCCGCCCCTGGAAATGCTCCTCGACCAGCGCATGGAACTGCTCGATGTTGTCGTTCAATTCGTTTGGTTTCAGCTTGAATACGGTCTGGATGCCGCCTTGGCTGACGGCAAGGCCGGTATACCGGTCGGCGGTGAACGGCTCCATATGGTGGAACACGATCTCTTTGGAGAACCGGAACAGTCCGCTTTCCCGGATATGCTTCAGATGCTCGTTCTTATTTCCTTTATAGGCCTGCTCCTGAGGCTCCACATGGTCGTCGATGATGGCCTCTGCCCGTTCAATCAGCTCATGGTAGGCTTGCTCCACCTTCCAGGTCAGGCTCGGCGGCCAATCGCAATCATATACCGCGAATATCCCTTCGTCACGCAGAACGCGGGAAACCTCCTTCAATGTGCTGGCCGGGTCCATCCAGTGAAAGGATTGGGAACAGGTGATGATGTCGGCGGACTGATCCTTCAGCGCCAATTGGTTGGAATAGCCGGAGACGAACTTGATGTCGGCGATATCCGTGCCGCTGCTGCGTGCTTCCTGTTCCAGCGTTTGCAATTTGGCGACGGCTTTGCCGCGCATATCATCATTCGGCTCAACCCCGATGACTTGATCCGCCGCGTCTTTCCATGCAAAGGAGGAAAGCCCCGTTCCGCATCCCAAGTCGACGACGACAGAGGGCTTGCGTTCCAAATAGCCTGTCAGCAGGGCGACAACCTCCTGGGGGGCTTCGGGGCGATGCTGGTCGTAGGTATCCTCAAAGCCGGTAAAACGATCCACGTTGCTGGCACGGTTTCCCTCGGGAACAAAATCCTTGCTCCACACTTCGGTCATATCCTTGGTCATCGTTACTCATCTCCTTATCCGGGTACATGAATCAGGCATTAGGCATCAGGCATAACAAAAGGTGCTTTCTTGGCTTGCGCAATTATAGACGAAGGCTCCAATCGCCGTTTTCTGCCGCTGTAATGCCATCATATCATAGGAAAGGAACTTATTAACAGACGGGCTTGACCCGGGTAGTGCCGATGCGGGTACAATAGAGGAATCGAATGAGGAAGAGGGATGAACATGAAGACACCAACAGCAACGAAGGGGATCTTCTTCGATGTGGACGATACATTGTATGACCATCTGGCGCCTTTTCGCGAGGCCGTGCAGGAGATTGCCAATCCCGATGAGGCATTTCCTTATGAAGCCGCCTACCATCGGATGCGCTATTACAGCGACAAGCTGTCCGTCGAGCTGGGAGGAGCCGGAACGGCAGCTTACGGGGATGCGGTCGAGGATATGCGCAGACGCCGGTTTCAGTTAGCGTTGGCCGAATTCGGCGTGCGACTGACTCTTGAGGAGGCCGAAGCGGTACAGCAGACGTATCTGGACCTGCAGTATAACATCACGATGTTTGAGGGCGCCCGGGAGCTTCTGATGAAACTGGCGGATGCCGGGCATGTCGTAGGCTTGATTACCAATGGACCGACCGAACACCAGATGAACAAAATCGCGGCGATGAAGCTGGGCGGCCTGATACCGGAGGATCGGCTATTCGTATCCGGTGCCGTCGGCTGGGACAAGCCCGATCCGCGGATCTTCCACCATGTGAACAGGCAGACCGGGACGAAGCCGGAGAACTCTTATTACGTCGGGGACTCATGGCGCAATGACGTGGTCGGAGCCCTGGCTGCGGGCTGGCATGTAATTTGGTTCAATCACCGGAGCGTCGGGCCGGAATCGGAGCATCGGCCGCAGCATACCGTTGCGAGTTACGAAGAGCTCGAGCGGCTGCTGGAAGAGATTATCGGATAACAAAATGGGCGGTCCCCCTGATCCGCTGCCCAAGCGGGCTGCTGCCGCATTGTTCGAAAGGCTATGGTCAGGCTCTTTAAACGAAGGGCTTGGCTTTTTTTGTTCTATATTCAACCGAATGGTTGACTTTATGAAATTCGCCCATTATAGTTAACCATATGGTTGAACAAAATAATGAAGAACAACTGGATCACATCTTCCATGCTCTGGCTGACCCGACCCGAAGAGAGATGGTGCGCATGATCGCATCGCAGGAACGGACGGTATCTGAGCTGGCTGAACCGTTTGACATGTCGCTTGCGGCAGCCTCCAAGCATATCAAGGTACTGGAGCGCTCCGGCCTGCTCGAACGGTCCATCCATGGACGGACGCATACCTGTCGTCTGAATCCGAACGTCATGTCAAGAGCGATGGAATGGCTGCAATTCTACGAACGATTCTGGGACCGGCAATTTGATGCGCTTGAACGCGAGCTGAACAAAGCGAAGAGGGAGGAGCACTAGAAGAATCCTTAGGAATACCGCTGAACATCCTGGACAACGATGAGTAACGTAGGGAAATAGACGCAATACCACTTTTGATAAGAGAAGGATGATTAACATTGGATAACGCCTCCACTACCACGCTGATCATGAAACGCCAATTTGAGGCAGCGCCGGAAAGAGTATTTGATGCCTGGTTAAATCCCGACATGATGAGGAAATGGTTGTTTACGATGGAAACAACGAACAAAATCGCCCGCAACGATCCGCGCGTGGGCGGAAGCTGGGAGATTGTTGACGTGAGGGAAGGCAAGGAGTACCGGGCCATTGGAGAGTATCTGGTCATAGACCGGCCGCGTAAGTTGGTGCTCACCTTCAAGATGCCCCAGTTCAGCGACACCGTGGACCGCATTACGGTGGAGTTCAAAGCCGTAGACGCGGGATGCGAAATGACGTTCTCCCAGGAGATCGTTGTCCCTCATGAGGAAGACTGGACCGCAGAGGATATTGAAAAAGCGCTGACCGAATACCATGACCAAACCGAGCATGGCTGGGGTTATATGTTTGAGGGGCTGAAGCAGCTGTTAGAGACAGGAACGATAAACTACCCATCTTAAACCGATGAATAAGGGAGCGTGTGTTATCGATGAAGAGTGTGACCCCGTTTTTAATGTTTCAGGGCAACGCGGAAGAAGCTATGAACCATTACATTTCCATTATTGAGGATTCCGAAATCATCAGCATTACCCGTTATGGACCCAATCAGCCGGGAGCCGAGGGAAGCGTCATGCATGCGGCCTTTTCGTTGAAGGGACAAACGTTCATGTGCATCGACAGCAACGTGAAGCATGAGTTTACGTTCACGCCTTCCTTCTCCATCTATCTGACTTGCGAATCCGAAGCCGAGATCGAGAAGGTATACGGTGCTTTGATCGATGGCGGAGGTGCGATGATGCCGCTGGATAACTATGGATTCAGCCAAAAGTTCGGCTGGATCGCGGACAAGTTCGGCGTATCCTGGCAGCTTAATCTGCCAAGCGAAGCGTAGCCTTGAGCAGTTGATTAATCTAGGGACGGGCCCGGAAGGGGCCTGTCCCTTTTTGCGCTGCGCTGCAAGGAAGGCATTGCGCAGCTTGATGCTCTCGATCAAGAGCCGTGCTGTCCCTCACCGCATGCCCAACGGAAGAATATAGCAATGCGCAGCCGCAAATCCCATGCCGCTGCTTATGCTGCTTATTCCGTGTACTGCTTTCGGAATTGCAGCGGCGACAGGCCGAAACGGGCGGAGAAGCGGCGGGAGAAATAGGGCGGGTATTGAAATCCCACATGCTCCGCGATCCGGGCCATGGACCACTGGGTAGTCAGTAGCAGCCGCTTCGCCTGGTCCAGGCGGTACTGCAGCAGGTATTCCGTTGGCGTCAAGCCGTGCGAGGCCTTCATGCAGCGCGTCAGGTAATTGTAGTGGAAATGCAGGTCAGACGATAAACGTGCGTTGCTGATGGGCTCGCGGTAATGCATTTTGATATAGGATTCCACCTGCTCCGCGACTTTGCGCACCCGCGATTGCTCCTGATCGGACCGCGACGGATCCAGCAGCTCCAGCAGCTCGATAAACAGGGTCTGTTCGCGCCAAAACGCCGTAGATCTCGGCTCCGTAGCCTGAAGGTGCAAGGAATCGAACAGCTGATAGGCTTGCTCCGGATAAGGGATATGGCCTTGCCTGGGCAGCTTGATATTGTGTGAGATCGACGCATGATCGGTTGTGCTCGTTGCCGCCGATTGAAAATGCAGCCAATAAAAGGAGGTTTCCTCCCGGCACTCTTGCACAGCGTAGTGGTGCGCGTCCGGCATCAATACGGCCATATCCCCGGCACGTAGTGCCCACTGCAGGTTCTCCTCGCCCAGAAACAAGCAGCCGCGTTGAACGAGGATGAGGTCGAAGACGCCAAGGTTTCTCCGGTTCGGATGCGATTCGCCCGGCATGTAGTGCGTTTTACCGGATTCAAGGAAGTAGGGCAGCGGCAGAGAGGTGAAGGAAAGCACGCTTTGTTCCGACATGGTAACACCTCCAAGGAAGTGTGAAATCGTATAAGAAATTAGGTCGATTCTGTTATCGTTTTCATCCTATCATAGATCGTAGAATGGGAAGTGTCGAGGCTTTATCCTATTCGAACCCCAAAAGGAGTGTATATCCGAGATGATGACTCTTACTACGCGTTCAGCTGCCGTGCCTCTTAAGCAAGTGAAACTGACCGACCCCTTCTGGTCGAGTTACATAGAACTGGTAAGGGAAGTGGTGATTCCCTACCAATACGAGGCCCTCCATGATCGAATTCCGGGCATTGAGCCGAGCCATGGCGTATCCAATTTTCGCATCGCTGCCGGCAGGGACGAGGGTGAATACGGGGGCATGGTGTTTCAGGACAGCGATGTCGCCAAATGGCTTGAGGCTGCGGCTTATTCGCTGGCCACTCATCGGGATCCGAAGCTGGAAGAACAGGTGGATGAACTGATTGATCTGGTTGCCGACGCCCAGCAGCCGGATGGCTATCTGAATACGTATTTTACGGTGAAGGAGCCGGAGAAACGCTGGACCAATCTGACGGACTGCCATGAGCTGTACTGCGCCGGTCATATGATTGAAGCCGGAGTTGCTCACTACAGGGCGACGGGAAATCGGAAGCTACTGGATGTGGTATGCCGCTTGGCGGATCATATCGATAGCGTTTTTGGACCCGAGGATGGGAAAATCCATGGGTTTGACGGCCATCAGGAGATTGAGCTGGCCCTGGTGAAATTGTATGAGGTGACTCAAGAGCCGAGATATTTGAGCCTGAGCCAATATTTCATCGATGAGCGCGGGACGGAACCCCACTTCTTCCTTCAGGAGTGGGAACAGCGCGGGAAGAAATCCTTCTATCGCTCGGTGCTGCACGCCCCGCATTTGGCTTATCATCAGAGCCATCTGCCCGTTAGGGAGCAGAAGGAGGCCGTCGGGCACTCGGTCCGGGCCGTATATATGTACACGGCGATGGCGGATCTGGCCGCCAGAACGAAGGACCCGGCTCTGCTTGAGGCTTGCGATGCCTTGTGGCGCAACATGGTCCATAAACAGATGTACATTACCGGAGGGATCGGCTCCACTCATCACGGCGAGGCGTTTACGACGGATTACGATCTGCCGAATGATACCGTGTATTCCGAGACCTGTGCATCCATCGGCTTGATCTTTTTTGCCCAACGTATGCTCCAGCTGGCACCTAAATCCGAGTATGCGGACGTGATGGAGCGCGCGCTGTTTAACACGGTCATTGGCAGCATGGCTCAGGACGGGCGGCATTTCTTCTATGTAAACCCGCTTGAGGTATGGCCTGCGGCCTGCCGCCATAATCCGGGCAAGGCTCATGTGAAGCCGGTTCGGCCGGGATGGTTCGCCTGCGCCTGCTGCCCGCCGAACGTGGCAAGGCTTCTGTCATCGCTGGGCGAATACGTGTATACGATGAATGACGATACGCTGTATGCCCATCTGTACATCGGCGGCGAAGCGGAGGTGCGGTTCGGGGACGTGCCTGTGAAGGTAATGCAGAACTGCGCGCTGCCATGGGACGGGGACGTTACGCTTACGCTTCAGCCTGAGCAGGCTGTCGAGTGGACGGTGGCGCTTCGCATTCCGGATTGGTCGCGCGGCAAAGCCGGCTTGCGCGTGAACGGGCAAGAAATGAACGTGGAGGATATTACTCAAGACGGCTATGCTTGCGTGAAGAGAGTATGGGCGCCGGGAGACACCGTGGAGTTGGCATTCTCCATGGAGATCCATCAGGTCAGAGCCAATCCGAATATACGGGGGAATGCCGGCAAGGCCGCGATTCAGCGCGGGCCGCTCGTATACTGCCTGGAAAGCGTCGATCATGGAGTGCCTGTATCCTCGCTATCGCTTGCGGGCGATCCGAAGCTTCGTTCGCGATTTGATCCGAATCTTCTCGGCGGAGCGGTTGTCATAGAAGGAGCCGGGTGGCTTGAAGAGTCTGACGATTGGGGCGATGAGCAGCTGTATCGTTCTTCTCCCAAAAAGATGCTTCCCGCATCATTAAAGGCTATTCCCTATTATTTATGGGGCAACCGCGGCGAGAATGAAATGGCCGTCTGGGTGCGCGAGCTGCCGCGCACGGTATAAAGATCGTACAGACGGCCTATCCGGATAGAGATTGGAAACACAGCCGGAAAATGCTGCGTACCATAACCATGACGATGCCAAGCATCATAACATAAAGGGCTTGCCCAAGGTCGATGGACCTCGGGCAAGCCCTTTTTTAGGTGACAAGCAAACGGAGGATGGATCCTGTCCTGCACCGGTTTACAACAGCTTCTTGATATCCTCTTCCATCTTCTCCGGAGTGTCCGTCGGTGCAAAGCGCTTGATCACCTTGCCGCTGCGGTCCACCAGAAATTTGGTGAAGTTCCATTTGATCGCCTTGATGCCCAGTGCGCCGGGGGCTTCGCTGGTCAGATATTTGTAAAGCGGATGAGCGTTCGTGCCGTTCACATCGATCTTGGAAAACAGCGGGAAGGTGACGCCGTGATTAAGCTTGCAGGCCTCTTCGATCGCGGCATCCTCCTCCAGCTCTTGATTCATGAATTGGCTGCTGGGGAAGCCGAGAACGGCCAATCCCTGGTCGCGGTAGGTTTGGTGCAGCTTCTCCAGACCGTCGAATTGAGGGGCAAAGCCGCATTTGGTCGCCGTATTGACGATCAGCATGACGTCGCCTTTATAAGATTCCAGCGTTTGGGATTCGCCGCGTATCGTTTTTACTTCATATTCATAGATCGACATCGCCGTAGAAACCTCCTCCAATGAGATGTATTAAGTTCAGAGTATATCCTTTTACGGCGGATTGCAATTTGATAGGGCGACATCCAGGGTTTATGCGAGCGGGTACATGGATATATGAATTTCAATACCTGATGCGGAAATATCAAAAGTAAAATTTTGTATTTTCATCTGGACTTATTTAGGAGATGTATGATAGTAGTAGAATAAGTGCTTAATCGAATGAACCAAGAGGGGTACTACTGAAATCATGTGTGGGAGGACGGTATGAGATTAAAAACGCAAATGCTCAAAACGACGGTGACCAGCCTGCTGGCTTTTATGTTCATCGTCCTCATCGTCCTGGTTCCAAGGGATCTGAATCTGTCGCTGGACAGCAATTTATGGGTGACAAATTATTCCTTTGATCTGGGTGAGTATGTAACGCATATCCGGGATTATTTTGCAGCGGCGATTCAGAACGGTACGCTGGGGGAATCGCGATATAACGGCCAGTCTTGGGAAGCGGCCGCTTTCGGAGCCGTCGGCAAAAGCCTGCTCGTTATTGTATCCGCTTTATTCATAGGATTCGTGTTCGGCATTCTGAAGGGAGTCCTGGACTACAAATTGTCCAAGACCAAATTTAGCGCGCTGGGGCACTGGACGACATGGCTGTTCCAGTCCATTCCGGATTTTTTCCTGATGCTGATCGCCCAGTGGGTGCTTATTAAGCATGTTCCGGCTATCCGTTATTTTGCGGTTGATGGTTGGGAGGCCTTCGTGCTGCCTTCGCTGCTTGTCTCGATTTACCCGATTTTCTTCATTGCCCGAATCACGTCGGCCTCGCTGCTCGCACAGGAAGGCAAGATGTACATACTGCTGGCTAAAGCCAAAGGTCTGAGCGACCGGAAGGTTGTCTACAAACATATGCTGCGCAACGGCATCGCGACCATCCTGACCCATCTTCCGGGCCTGCTTGTCTTTATCTTATCCAACCTGCTCGTGGTGGAATATTACCGCAACTATCCAGGGGCGGCGTGGAGATTGTTTCTGGCACTGGATTTCAATACGTTCAGCGGCACCGGCGGCAATTATGAACCGGGTGTCATTATTTATATCGCATTTTCCTTTATGGTGCTGTTCATGATCGTCCAATGGATCAGTCATTCGGCACGCAAGTACTTTGATCCACGATAAAGATACGAGGTGAGTCGTCTTGAAGAACTTTCCTTTATGGATAGGCAGTATTTTGCTTGCTTTCTTTGTTTTCGTTATGCTGGCGGGGCCTTACATGCCCTTCATTGATAAGGATTTAAAGAAGGAACCCTCCAGATGGGTCATGAAGGACGGGAAGCAGAAGCTGACCCTGCCGCCTTATAAGCCTTCCTCGAAGAATTGGCTTGGATCGGACAAGCGAGGGGTCGATAACCTGAGCAAGCTGGTTGTGACCGCCAAGGATACGATCCTGCTGGTGCTCGCGATTACGGCTGTCCGATATGCGATCGGGGTGCCCCTGGGATTGATTGCCCGCAAGAAAAAGGGGTTCACCCACCGGTTCATCACCTTTTGGAACCAGTTGTGCTCCTATTTGCCGCCGGTCTTCGCATCCGCGCTGCTGCTTGCGCTTCCGTTCTTTCTCTTCTCCCAGCAGCGGATGGGCTGGGCCATTCTGATTCTGGCTAGCGTCGAAGCCGGGCGGGTGGCCATCACGATTCAGCAGCAGGCCCACAAGATGGCAAGCGAGCCTTATATGGAGGCCGGAACCGCGTTAGGTCTTCGCACGAGGACGCTGACGAAGAATTACTATATCCCGGTCATGTTCCCCGAAGTGATCGTCAACTTCTGTTTGGATATGGGGAAGGTCATGCTCCTGCTCGGCCAGCTTGCGATCGTGAACATCTTCCTTGGTCATGAATGGAAGGAAGTTAATTATTACGTCATGGAATTCGTGGAGACGGGTTATAACTGGGCGACCATTCTGTCCAAGCATCGGGCAGACATCTGGCTTGGGAAGTTCCAATTCGTGGTCTATCCGGCGTTTGCCATGATGCTGCTGATCATCACGTTCAACCTGTTAGGCGAGGGTTTGCGCCGCCGTTTTCAGGTTAAGGGCTGATTGAGGGGCTCTGGCTGTTAACGCAAAAAAACCGGAAGAATGAAAGCTTATGCAGGTGCTTCCCATAAGGAGGCAAGCTTCTGCCGAAGCCGATTTCTTCCGGTCTTTTTATGTCCATGCCGAATGCGGTTTGTCACGCTTCTACGGGGATATCCGGGTGAGCCCAGACGGACACGCTGCCGCCGTTCACCGGGAACAGGCCGAAGCCGTCCTCGCCGATCGTTACGCGATCCTTCCGGGTGCGGGTCAGATCCACCCATACCTCTCCGGCGCGATGCTCGCCGACAAACATTCGCTTATCCCCGGCTTCGCCGTTGGCGATGACCACCGCGCAGCCGGAACATTCGATTTCCGGTATGCCGCGGCGGACCCAGCCTATCGTATTCGGGTGGTCAAAATAATCATCCTGCTCGCCGTACGCCCGATTCGCCCGGGCATACAACAGCGGATCAATCGCTTCCCGTTTGCCGGGAATGGGGTTCTCGCCGCCGATTCCGTAATAATCGCCGTAGAAGACCGAAGGATAACCGTCCTTCCGCAGCAGGATCAACGCATAAGCGCTCTGCTTGAACCAATCCTCGACCCAGGATTCCAGCGATTCCTGCGGCTGCGAGTCGTGATTGTCCACAAACGTGACGGCATTCATCGGATGCGATTGCACGAGCGTATCGTCGAAAATCGTCCGCAGATCGAAGGAGCGGCCGGCTTTCGAAGCCGCTTGGAGTTTATAGTGAAGAGACACGTCGAACAGATCGATTTTATAATCCACCGTATCCAGGAAATTCCGGCAGTCCTGAAGCTCGGGGTTCCAGAACTCCCCCACGATGTAAAAATCATCGCCGCGCTTTTTTTTCATGGCTGCCGCAAATTCTTTGATGAAGTCATGATTGATGTGCTTGATCGCATCCAGCCGGAATCCGCTGCATTGCAGCGTATCCACCAGCCATTTTCCCCATGCAATCATTTCCTTGCGCACATCCGGATGGCTGTAATCAATGTTGGCAAACATCAGGTAGTCGTAATTGCCGAATTCATTGTCCACCTTGTCGCTCCACGATTTATTCTCGCCGACGATGCGGTAAATGCCGGAACGTTTGTTGATTTCGTCGTAATCGGTCCCGTTGAAATGAGTGAAGTTCCATTGGAAGGCAGAGTATTGGTCCCCCCGGCCGGGGAACGTGAATTTGGTCCATCCCTCGATCTCGAACGGCTTCGAAATATCCTTGGTCCGATCCATCTCGTCGACCTGTACCACCCGGAAACGTTCGGTCTCATCGGCGCCCGCCTTATGGTTCATCACCAGATCCACATAAACCGCGATCCCGTTCTTCTGGCAGGCCGCGATGGCATCGGTCAATTCCTGCTTGGTTCCGTACTTCGTGCGAACCGTTCCCTTCTGATCGAATTCTCCCAGATCATACAGGTCGTAAACGCCGTAACCATTGTCCTCGGCGGACGATGCCTTTGTCACCGGAGGAATCCAAACCGCGTCGATCCCTGCCTTGCTCAGCTCCGGCGCTGCGTTCTTGAGCCGGTTCCAGTGGGAGCCGTCGGCTGCCACATGCCATTCGAAGAATTGCATAATCGTATGATTTCGCTGCATACTTCCATCTCCTCTATCCTGATCGCTCTGCATGATGACTGCATACTAAGCTCAAATACCCAAGAAAGCGGGGGAGCTAAACCGTCCCCCCAGATCGGACACCCCCGCCCTTTTAGTTTTACCCTAAAATGGAAAGAAAAAGACGGGGCTGGCCATGCTGCAAAAACCGGAGTCGGTCTGAATCCAAAGCTCGGAGGATGGAAAGGGATTGGAGGCATTCACCGCCAAAAAGCCATCCCCCGCGAGCAGGGAATGGCTTTTCGTTTCGTGCACTGGGCCGTCACCTGATTGCTTATGCCATGGCATAAGTCAGCAGGATCAGAAGCACGGTGGTGATGGCCATGGCCAGCAGCGGCCGCCAGGCGCCGCGTATGTCCTTCAAGTGGACATTCAGGCCAAGTCCCACCATCGCCATGGCAAGGATGAAGGAGGCTGCCTGGGATATCGTATCCTTGATCGGCAGGGGAATGATCGGTTGTCCGGTAAATTCCCAGCTTCCCAGCAAGCTCGCTGCGATGAAGCCAAGCAGGAACCAGGGAAACTCCATCCGCGTTTGGCTCTGCAAACGTCCGGTCCGCTTCATCCAGACCATTAGCACGATGCTGAGCGGCACGAGCAGAAATACGCGGCCAAGCTTGGCAAGCAGGCTGATCGCAAGAGCATCTTCGCCTGCCGGAGCGGCTGCGAGTGCCACATGGGCGATCTCATGAAGACTTACGCCCGACCAGATGCCGTATTGGGTATCCGATAAGGGAAGCAGCGGCTGGACGAGGGTATAACCGATCGCGACGATGGTTCCGAGAAAGGCAATAAGCCCTGCTCCAAGCGCGGTATCCTTTTCCTTGGCTTTCACGATCGGGGACACGGCGGCGATGGCGGCCGCGCCGCATACGCCTGTTCCGATCCCGAGCAGAAGGGACAGGGACATATCGGCCTTCAGCCATTTGGCAATCATTAGTGTAAGCCCGATCGCAAACACGACGCTGATGACATCTCTCAGCATTAAATCCAAGCCTTGCTGGAATACGACGCCGATATTCAGCTTTAAGCCATATAGAATGATCGCTAGGCGCAGCAGACGCTTGGCCGTGAATTGGATCCCGATGCGCAGTCTCTCCGGGTAACCGCGGAGCTGCCGGTATACAGCGGCGATCAGAATTGCCCAGGCAAGCTGGCCAAGATAGCCAAGGCCCGGCACGCTGGCTAATCCGTAACCGATAAGGGCGATGACAAAGGTAAAGGCTACGCCGCCAGCAGTGGCGGGCAGCGAATGCTGCGTCCATCGAACCAGACGATGGACATGCTCTTGAGATTTGGAATATGCGGGTTCAGCCATAAGACATAACCTCCGATTCGTTCGGTTGGTCTGAACCCATCGTATCCCATTGCTTAGAATAAGAAAAATAAATCATTATGATGATCATCATAAGTAATTTATTATGGTAATATAACGCATAACCAAATATGGATCTGGAACGAAGGGGGCTAAAAGCGTGGATCAAGCACTGGAAGTATTCGTAGCCGTCGTAGACAAGGGGAATTTTACCCGCGCGGCCGAGGAACTGCTTATGACACAGCCGGCGGTAAGCCAGTATATCCAGGCGCTGGAGCGTTCCGTTGGCACCAAGCTGCTGGAGAGAACCAATAAATACGTCCGGCTTACGAAAGCGGGAGAGATCGTATACCATCATGCGAAGGACATTTTGGGCCTGTACACCCGCATGAACGCCCTTGTGGACGATTTGATGCATCGGGCAAGCGGCCATCTGTCCATCGGCTCCAGCTATACCTTCGGGGAGTACATGCTGCCGCATTTGATCGCTTATATGAGGGAGCGTTATCCCTTGATCCGCCCGTCGATTACAATCGGGAACACCAAGGAGGTGGCGGAGATGATATTGCGACATGAGGCGGATATCGGGATCGTCGAGGGCGACTATCAGGATGAGAAGCTGCATATCGAGGCTTTCGCGGAGGATGAAATGGTGGTGATGGTCCCCCGTGACGGGCGGTATGACCATCTGCAGGAGGTGCCGCTGTCCGAGCTGGCGGATGAGACCTGGATTGTCAGGGAAGCCGGTTCGGGCACCCGCGAGGCAACGGAGCGGATGTTCTCCCGGTATCATGTTCATCCTAAGCATATCGTGGAGTTCGGAAGCACCCAGTTGATCAAGGAATCCGTGGAGGCAGGCCTTGGCGTTACGCTGTTGTCGAGGTGGGCGGTGCGCAAGGAGATTCGACTCGGAACGCTGCATATGCTGGTACCGGATGGCAAGCCGGTGGCGCGCCAGTTCTCATGGATTACGCAGAAGACGCCTTATCACACCAAGGCCGTTGAGATCTTTCTGGAGCTTCTGCGTCAACAGCGTGGATTTCCTAAGGAAGTGTAGGGGAAGAAGGCGATTTCGAATCGAGTATCAAGGACATCCCGCTTAGGGATGTTTTTTTGTCCGGTCATGATTATAAATGCAATTGTTGGTTAAAAATAGTTACCAGAATCTATTGTATAAACCATATAAGAAATGACATGAAAAAAAGGGCGTAAGGAGGGTTAAACGATGAGAACATTTAATACCATCGCATTGCTGTTATTGATTATCGGAGGCATCAACTGGCTGCTCGTGGGTCTGTTTCAATACGACCTGGTCGCTGCATTGTTTGGTGGGCAGAGCTCTGTAGGCTCCCGCATCATCTATACGATTGTCGGACTGTGTGCACTGTACTCGATCCGCTTCTTCGGTGACGTTACGAATGACGACCGTTCAACAGCTAAGTAGGTTATATTTAGTGACATAAACATAACGCGAATGACAAGAAATGCCCGGGTTTGCATAAGCCAAAAAGCCGGTCCCTATTGGGGACCGGCTTTTTTTAATGTCCAAAACTTTGAAACTGTCCGTGTGGCGGCATGCTTATGTGAGGTGCAAATTCAACATATGCAGTATGAATTTCCCAGTATGAATAAGGGTTTTCGTGCTCTATAGTTATAGATAAAAACGACATATTTACGGGATCCGGAAGGAACCCATAGAATGAAGCCAAGTCATTGCAGCGCAAGAAGATGAAGTCAACTGCATGTTATATAAAATAACGTGTAGCTCGTCTATCATCAGCTTTTCTAAGACATGATGAAGGGAGTGAATCTGCTGCAGCTCGTGCTAGCTCAGCCCCGCTAAGAGCGCAATGCTTTGTACAAGGCATCCACCAGGCTGTGCGTAGCATCGCAGCTGTATTCCCAGAACATGATGCCGGCCAGCCCCTGCTCCTGTATGTATTTGCATTTATGGGTCAGGGATTCGGCGTCGTCGTAAGTGATGAAGCTGCTGCCGTCGAATAAATAAGGCGCTTTGGCTTCGTCGTCCCAGTACCGCTTATAGGAAGGATTGCTAAAATACTCGGCAGCGAGCTGGGTATAGGTCGGGCCGTAACCTCCGGAGGAGGGAGCGACCTGGAGGTATCCGTTGTTCACGTTCGGCACATCATTCCACTTCCTGGAATAGAATGCGGCCCCGATCACGATTTTTTCGCGCGGCACACCGGCTTGGGTAAACAGACGGACGGATGCATCGACGCTGATTCGGAACAGATCGCCGGTGGAGGTGTACAGGTTGGTGTGGTGGCCCGTCAGCGTCTGGAATCCGCCGCGCATGTCGTACGTCATCAGCTGAATGAAGTCGAGATAGGGGTGGATGTCATTGATTTCGGTGCCGTCGATATAATATTGATCGGCTCCGGCCGCGATGGTCAACAGGTAGTGTGTCTCGCCCCGCCCGTACTGATCCAGCGTTTCCCGGAGCTCCTTCAGCATCAGCGTAAAGTTTTCCTTGTCGTTTGGCGATGCCGCCGTTCCGGCGATCGAGTAGCATGGATACTCCCAGTCCAGGTCAATGCCGTCGAAGGGAAACTCTAGCAGCAGCTTGATCGCCGATTCGCACACGCTTTGTCTACCTTCCGACGTGGCTGCCGCTCTCGAGAATCCGTCGGAGCCCCAGCCGCCAACGGACAACAGTATGGTTAATTCGGGATTGACGGCTTTCAAGCGTTGGATCTCGTGAATGGTGTTCGTGTCGGTATACGTAATCTTGTCTTCTTGGATATGGGCAAAAGCGATGTTCAAGTGAGTGAGCCGCCGGGCATCTTCGGCCGTGATCTCGGATAAGACTTTGCGCCCTGCGTAGCCGGCTAAAATCCAGGATGATGGCTGCATGCATAATACCTCGTTTCTTTTAGAATATGTCAGTTTTGCTTTTACGGTTTATTTTTCCAACTTACGGTCAGATATGACATCTGTCAAGGATCATCCCGTTAGCGAGGATGACAATTTACCGTAGGGTAAGGGGTCAAAAACCACATGTTTTCCTGCCCGAAAAATGACAATACAAGACAGGGAAGGACGTGAAAAGCCCGTCATACCAATGGATGGCGCTGTTATAACCGGACAATTGAAAATGACATATTTACGGATGATGCCGCGATCCATACACTTGGGATGTAAGCGTTAACAATTCTGAAGCGGGCAAAGCCGCACGCTAAGGATGTGTGGTCAGGAAGGCTCTTTCTTTTACATTGAACAGGGGTGCTTTTCCGAAAAAAAATGGCCGGATTTTCATTAGAAAAGGAGGGGGCAACCTATGCAGCAAGATGGTCAATCCGCCCTGACGCAAAGCTTATCGGTGAACACGATGCCGAATCGTAAGAAAAATACATTATGGAGGAGGATGATTCGAAACTGGGAGCTGTATTTGTTTATCGCTCCGGCATTTCTGTATTTTGTCATTTTCCATTATGGCCCGATGTACGGGATCCAAATTGCCTTCAAAAACTTCATCCCGACGTTGGGAATAACGGGAAGCCCGTGGGTCGGATTCGACCATTTCGAACGCTTCTTTAACTCTTATTACTTCTGGGACTTGCTCTGGAATACCTTGAGCATCAGCTTGTATGAGCTGGCGATCGGCTTTCCGCTTCCCATCATCCTGGCATTGGCCTTCAATGAAGTGAAGGATTCATTCTTCAAGCGTACGGTACAGACCGTCACGTATGCGCCGCATTTTATATCGGTTGTCGTTATGTCCGGCATGATCATTACCTTCTTGTCCCCTTCGTCGGGCATGATCGTTAATTTTGTGGAAATGCTCGGTTTCCAGCCGCCGCAATTCTTGACGGACCCTGCCTGGTTTAAGACCGTGTACGTGCTGTCCGGCGTGTGGCAGAGTGCGGGGTGGGGCACCATCATCTATCTGGCCGCATTGTCGGGCGTCGATCCGCAGCTGCACGAGGCAGCCGTCGTGGATGGTGCCAGCCGATTCAAGCGCATTCTGCACATCAATATTCCGGCGATCGTACCTACGATCACGATCCTGCTGATTCTGAATATGGGCAGCATTTTAGGGGTTGGATTCGAGAAAATCCTGCTGCTGCAAAACCCGCTGAACATGAGTTCATCCGATGTCATCTCGACCTTCGTCTACCGGTCCGGTCTGGTCGATGCCCAGTACAGCTTCTCCACGGCCGTCGGATTGTTCAACTCGGTAATTAATGCGATACTGCTGATCGCGGTGAACCAAATTGCACGCCGCACCAGCGAAAACAGCCTGTGGTAGAAGGGGGAATAACATATGCCATCCACGGTAAGGGAAAGCAAGGGGGATAAATTATTCCTGCTATGCAACTACATCTATTTGACGATTGCACTGATCATCGTACTGTACCCGCTGCTGTACATTGTCAGCGCTTCTATCAGTGATCCGAAGTACGTAAGCTCAGGTGAAATGTGGTTGATTCCGAAAGGGATAACTTTTGATGGATATGCCAGGGTGTTTGAGAATGCCAACATTTGGATTGGCTATAAGAACACGATTATTTATACAGTGATAGGTACGATCGTGAATTTGATTGTCACGCTGCCTGCAGCCTATGCGCTCAGTCGCTCAGATTTTGTGGGTAGAGGATTCTTTATGGCGGTGTTCCTGGTTACGATGTTTTTCGGCGGGGGACTGATTCCGAGTTACCTGCTCGTGAAAGATCTTGGCATGGTCAACAGCATGTGGGCTCTTATACTGCCGGGAGCTGCGTCCATATGGAACATCATTGTGTCCCGGACGTTCTTCCAATCGACCATTCCGAAGGAGCTTCAGGAAGCGGCCCATATCGACGGCTGTACGAACTTCCGGTTATTCGTCAAAATCGTATTGCCGCTCTCGATGCCGATTATTGCCGTCATGGCGCTTTTCTACGGCGTCGGACATTGGAACAGTTACTTCAGCGCCATGATTTATCTGAACGATGCGGCGAAGTATCCGCTGCAGCTCTTCCTGCGTCAAATCCTGGTGCTTCAGGAGATGGCGGCTCAGGGCGGCGGGGCGATTGACGCCTCATCCGCTGCAGCGATGAATTCCAAAGCGGAAATTGCCGCACTGGTCAAATATGCGGTCATTATCGTTGCGACACTTCCGGTTATTGCTGTTTACCCGTTCCTTCAACGTTATTTTGTGCAGGGTGTTATGATTGGTTCCGTTAAGGGCTGATCTTAAACCATACAATCCACACCAAAAAAGGGGAGTTGTTGTCATGAAAAAGCTTCGCAAGGCATCATCTATTTTACTCTGCCTCACCCTCTCAGCAACCATGCTTGCAGCCTGTGGTTCACCTAAAGGAGATGGCGCTGCTACAGCACCGTCCGGGACAGCCAGCACGGAAGGGGTAAAGAAGGAAGGTTTCCCGATTGTGGATGAGCCGATCACGCTGACGGTCATGTCACAGGATGCCGGTGTAGCCGATTGGAATACGATGCCCGTACTACAAGAGATGGAGAAATTGTCAGGCATCAAGCTGGAATATCAGCTTTCTCCGATTGACAGCTTTGAAACAAAGAAAAATCTGGTGTTTGCGAGCGGCGATTTGCCCGATATGTTCTATGCGGCGGATCTGAAGCCGGCTGAGCAGGTAACTTACGGCAGCCAGGGCATCCTCATTCCGCTGGAGAAGTACATTGACGAGGGTTATGCACCGAACATCAAAAAGATTTTTGACGAGAACCCGGATGTCCGCAAATCTTTCACAACCCCGGACGGACATATTTACGCCCTGCCGTTCGTTGACAAGGCTGCCGTATGGTACAGAGGCCCGATGTGGTACAACGGCAAGTTCCTAAAAGCGCTAAACGTGTCCGAACCTAAGACTACTGAGGAATTATATACATTCTTGAAACGCGTCAAGGAAGAAGATCCTAACGGAAACGGAAAGAAAGACGAGATTCCGCTGACTTCCGTCAAGCTGGATGACCTGCGTATGTACTTCTTCGGCTTCTGGGGCATGTACAACGAAGGCATCTATTCCGACAAGGATGGGAAAGTACACTACCCTTATCAGGAAGAAGGCTACAAAGGCTATCTGACGTTCATGAACCGTCTGTGGAAGGAAGAACTGCTGGATCATGAGACCTTCTCGCAAACAGGCGATCAGAAAAAAGCCAAGGGAGAAAACAATCAGCTGGCTCTGTTTAACGACTACCATGCGTACTTCACGCTCGGCGGCGAGCCTAGCAGCGAGCATCCGCTCATGACGCCGGTGAAGAGTGAAATCGCCGACTCTCCGGTATACGGCATGCATCCTGGCATGTCGGCAAGAGGCACATTCGCCATTTCGAGCAGCAACCCGGCTCCGGAAGCGACCATGCGCTGGATCGATTACCTGTACAGCTATGAAGGCGCTACGCTGTTTAACCAAGGACCGGAAGGCACCCTGTGGAAATTCAAGGATGAAGCTAACCGCGTGAAAGAATGGCTCCCAGTGCCGGGCGGCGGCGATCGTGAGGAGTATCGCGGCAAAATCACGCCGAACTACGGCATTCTGACGCCTGGCGTCAATGATCCGGATGTTGCGAAAGGTCTTCGCACCGAATTCGATGAGTGGATCGACCAGCAGAACCAAGAAAAGCTTGTGCCGATCGGTAAATCGCCGTTCCCTAACGTCTACTTGACGAATGAAGAGCAAAGCGAAGCTACCGCACTGTTGTCCGATTTGGAAACGTACGTGAAACAGATGGAAGCCAAATTCGTGACAGGCCAAGAGCCGCTTGAAAACTGGGATAAATATGTTGCACAAGTCAAGAAAATGGGCAGCGACCGTCTCGTCGAGCTGTATCAAGGCGCATACGACCGCTGGAATGCCGAGCAATAATCAGATGCATAGTTGAACAACAAAGGGCCAACGTATCCCGGTCGATTCTTGACCGGGGGTTGGCTATTGTTTTTAAAGGGCAGGCAAGGCTATACAAACGGTCTTCCTAGTACCGTTATCACAAATGAAATATGGAGGTACACCATGTCGGAGAACAAGCTGGTAGAGGAAGAGCAAGCGGTAGTGGAGCAGGGCGTACATAATTTCAGCAGCGAGGACAAGTGGGTCAAACCGGAGGATCCGCTGCTCCTGGAGCGCCTGGAATGGTTCAAGGACCAGAAGCTGGGCCTGATGATGCATTGGGGGCCGTATTCCCAGCTGGGCCTGGTCGAATCATGGGCGCTGAGCGATAAGGACGCGGACTGGTCGCGCGACGGCATTGATTGGGATATCGATGCGGAGGAGCTTAAGCGGCAGTATTTCGATCTGAACAAGACGTTCAACCCGCTTCGGTTTCAGCCTGATCTGTGGGCTGACCTGGCAGCGGAGAACGGCTTCAAATATTTGAATTTTACGACCAAGCATCATGACGGGTTCTGCATGTGGGATACGCATACGACCGACTACCGCGTCACGGGGCCGGACTGTCCGTTCCATACGCATAAATACGCCGATATTACGAAGGAGCTGTTTGATGCCTTCCGTGCCAAGGGGCTCGGCATTTCCGCCTATTTCTCCAAGGCCGATTGGCATACGCCGTACTACTGGGCGCCGGGAATGGAAGCGGGGAGCTTTACGTCTCGCGGACCCAGCTACGATCCGAAGAAATATCCGTGGCTGTGGGAACAGTTCGTTCAGTTTACCCATGAGCAGATCATGGAACTGATGACCCGTTACGGCCGTATTGATGTGCTGTGGCTCGATGCAGGCTGGGTGAACGATTACCGGGACCAGAATATCCGATTGGGCGAAGCGGTGGAGAAAGCGCGCAAAATCCAGCCTTGGCTCCTCTCGGCGGACCGGACGGTCGGCGGGCCTTACGAGAATCTGATCACGCCGGAGCAGACCCTCCCTGAACGTGCTCTTCACGTGCCTTGGGAAAGCTGCATCACGATGGGAACCTCCTTCTCTTTCCGTTACGAAGATCGTTACAAATCGGTTCGTCAGCTCATCCATCTGCTGGTCGAGATCGTGGCCAAAGGCGGCAATCTCGCGCTGAACATAGGCCCGCAGCCGGACGGAAGACTGTCCGAGACGGCCATTTCAAGAATGAAGGGCATGGGCGCGTGGCTGAAGGTCTACGGAGAGGCCATCTATGGAACGCGTGTCTGCGAGCCGTATTCCTCCGGCGCGGTCCAGTTTACCCAAAAAGACGATACGACCTATGCCATTTATCTGTATCGTAATGAGCAAGAAGCCGTCCCTGAGGAGCTGTTCATTCCGATTCAGACGGCGTTCGGCCGCGTTGATCTGGTCGGGGGTCAGGAGGCACTGGATTATCGCCGCACGGACGATGGTGTCGCGGTCCGTCTTCCGGATCAGGAGCGTCAGGGAACGGCGCCGATCGCGCATGTATTGCGGTTTCGGTAAGAGGCGGACTGCATAAACGATTTCTCTCACGTATAACGACTTCAAGAAGAGGTGTGGACAGATATGCAGAAATGGTTCGAAGAAGCCAAGCTGGGGATCTTCATTCACTACGGCATCTATGCCGTGGACGGGGTCTCGGAATCCTGGTCCTTCTATAACGGGAGGATCACGTACGACGAGTACATGAAGCAGCTGGACGGTTTTACGGCATCGAAATTCAATGCGGAGAAATGGGCGGACTTGATCGAGAAATCCGGCGCCCGTTATGCCGTGCTGACAACGAAGCACCATGACGGCGTCGCCCTGTGGGATACGCAGTACAGCGATCTCAACGTGGTCAAGCGGACTCCGGCCAATCGGGACATCGTGCGGGAGTATGCGGAAGCGATCAGGGAGAAGGGGATTCACCTGGGCATGTATTTCTCCCTGATCGACTGGTCGCATCCGGATTATCCGAGCGTGTTCGAAGGAGGCAGGGTGCCGGAGGATCTCAGCGGCGTCAACCCGCACACCAGTCCCGTGGACGGCGTTCAGGATCAGGAGAAGTGGCAGAAATTCCTGGAGTTCAACAACAATCAACTGCGGGAAATCCTGACGAATTACGGGAAGGTGGATCTGCTGTGGTTCGACGGCGATTGGGAACGCAGCGCCGAGCAGTGGAATCTGCCGGAGTTCAAGCATTATCTGCAATCCTTCAATCCGGATATCATCATCAACTCGCGGCTTCAGGGCCACGGCGATTATAAAACGCCGGAACAGGGCATTCCGATCACGAGACCGGAGGGACCGTGGGAATTCTGCACCACGATCAACACCTCATGGGGCTACGTGCCGACAGACCATAAATACAAATCATTAAACCAGATCATTCGGATGTTCTGCGACTGCATCTCCATGGGCGGCAATATGCTCTTGGATATCGGTCCCCGCGAGGACGGCACCATCGATCCAAGGCAGGAGGACATTCTGCTTGGGCTGGGAGCTTGGATCCGAACTCATGAGGAGGCCGTATTCGGAACGGGCGAAGGCATTATGACCCGCTATTATCTGGGAGGAAGCACGATCTCCGAGGATCGAAAGACATTGTATTTATTTGTCTATGACGACCCGAAGGAGAATGTGTGCATCAAGGGACTGTGCAATCCGATCAAGAAAATTACCGTGCTGCATTCGGGCAAAGAGCTTGAACATGAAATCCATGGAGGCGTGCCTTGGTTCAACATTCCGGGGACGACGTGGATCAAAATGACGCCGGAAGATACGCATGAGCAGGTGACGGTCCTTAAGCTGGAGTTTGATGAAGAGCTGGAGATGTACGGCGGCTCGGGAGCCGTCGTCACCCATAACTAACCATATCACGGGGAGATAAACGCTTGATAGGCGCTTAGCCTCCCTCACGAAGCGGGGAGAATGACATGAACAGAAGTGGAGTGCCGGAGCCGAGGATTGAGTATGCTCCCAAGCATTACATATGCAGGCGTGCGGGACAGCCGCTCGTGCTGGACGGCCGTGTGGATAAGGCATTCTGGGATGCGGCGGAATGGACCGACGATTTCGTTGATATCGAAGGGGATCTTCGCCCGAAGCCGGCCAAACGGACCCGGGTTAAAATGCTGTGGGATGACGACTATTTTTATTTTGCCGCCGAGCTGATCGAGGATCAGATTTGGGCGACCTTGACGGAACGCGATTCGGTTATTTTCTATGATAATGACTTTGAAATATTCATTGATCCGGACGGGGACAGCCATCAATATTACGAATTCGAGATCAATGCACTGAATACGGTATGGGACCTGCTGCTGGTGAAACCGTACCGGGATGGCGGGCCGCCGGTTAACGGCTGGGATATCAGCGGTCTCAAGACAGCGGTGTTTATCGATGGGGAGTTGAATCGGCCTGGCGCCGATAACCGGAAATGGAGCGTGGAGGTCGCGATTCCTTGGTCCAGTCTGAAGGAATGCGCCGAAGACGGCCGCCCGCCGTTGCCGGGCGAGTTCTGGCGCGTCAACTTCTCGCGCGTCGAATGGCAGACCGAAGTGCAAGACGGGGAGTATCGCAAGGTGATGAATCCGGAGACGGGCAAGCCTTTCCCGGAGGACAACTGGGTATGGTCGCCCATGGGCATCATCAATATGCATTACCCGGAGCTGTGGGGTTATGTCGTATTCGCCGACGGCGAGGAGGGGCATCAAGCGTTCACGCTTCCGGAAGACGAGCGGATCAAATGGGAGCTGCGCAGGCTCTATTACCGGCAGCGTAATCACTATGAAGCCCACGGTGAATTTGCGCGGGAAATGAAAGAGCTCATGGGCGAGGATTCGTGGAGCATCCAACCCGTGATTGAAACGACCCGCAGCCTGTTCCAGATGAGCGCGCCTTCTTCCGACGGCACGGCTCTGATCTGCATTCGGGAAGACGGAAAGCTATGGAGGGAGTGAGCGGAGGATGACCAGCCAAACCATGGTGTTCTCGCTGGATTCGCAAACGCTGGAGCGGATCGAGCAGAAGTTTCAGGAGAAAATCGTTTTTGCGGAGGCCCGCAAGGATCAGCTGTTTCACGTATTTGAGCAGGAACTGACGGAAGAAGAGACTTGGGCCTTGAAATATTTGTTTGCTTACATGCCGGTGAACGACTTGGCCGACTACGATGGTGCATTGTTCTTAAGCCATGTGCGCCAAGCCTTGGACATCCGTAAGCGCGTGCCTTGGGGCGAGCGTGTGCCGGATCATCTGTTCCTGCATTTTGTGCTTCCATATCGGGTCAATACGGAAAATATTGAGGATTTCCGCGGTATCCTTTACAACGAGCTGGCCGAACGGACCGCGCGGTTATCGATGGCAGACGCCATTCTGGAGACCAACTACTGGTGTCATGAGAAGGCCACCTACATCGGCAGCGATCTGCGGACGATTTCGCCGCTGACGATGATCCGGAATGCGCGCGGACGCTGCGGCGAGGAGTCTACGCTGGCGGTGGCCGCGCTGCGAAGCATCGGCATTCCCGCGCGTCAGGTGTATACGCCGCGCTGGGCCCATTGCGACAGCAATCATGCCTGGGTGGAAGCATGGGCGGACGGCCAGTGGTATTACATCGGGGCATGCGAACCGGAAGCCCGGTTGAACCAAGGGTGGTTCAGTCCGCCGGCGCGCAGGGCCATGCTGATCAATACGCGAATTTTTGCCGATTACCCGGGGCCGGAGGATATTACCCTGAATGAGAAGGGATTTACGGAAATCAATTTGCTGGAGAACTATGCGCCGGCTCGCACCCTTGACGTGATCGTGAGGAACGAGCGGGGAGAGCCCGTATCCGGTGCAAGCGTCCGGTTTGAGCTGTACAATATGGCCGAATTTTATCCCATTGCCGAGATCAGGACGGATGAACGGGGAGTGGCCTCCTTTAAGACGGGTTATGGCGATCTCTTGATTCGAGCGGTCAGCGAAGGCAAGTGGAGCGAAATCTTATATAAGGCCCACGATAACGAACGTATTGAGCTTGTGCTTGCTTCATCCGAACAGCCGGCAGGAATCGTGGATTTCGATATGGTTCCTCCGCCCGAAGGAGAAGGAGATGCCGCGTCGGCGCTGCCGGAAGAGATGATCCGGGCTCATAATCGCCGTCTGGAGGAAGGGTCAAAGATCCGGACCGACTACGAGGGGACATTCCTGAGCGAGGAAAAGGCATTCGCGGTGGCCAAGACGCTAGGGCTTCCACCCGAACGGGTGTGGGACGTTCTGCAAAAGGCCAGGGGTAACAGCCGCGAAATCGCCGCTTTCCTGGAGGAGCGATCGGGCGAATATGGCGAGTGGCCGCTGCGGCTGCTGGAGTCGCTGAACGAAAAGGATTTGATTGATACCTTCCGGCAAACGCTGGATGATCATCTGATGGGCGCGGTCTCCCGGCGCGGATCGTGGGATGAGGATACTTTCGTGAAGTACATCCTGTGCCCGCGGGTCTCTTATGAAATGCTGGTTCCGTATCGACGCGTATTCAACCATGCCTTTACGGCCGTGGAGGCAGAAGCGTTTAGGGAAAATCCATCGAAGCTTGCCGGTCATTTGGATCAAGGCTATGCGTATCATGAAGATCTTCCCAACTTGAAGGGCAAGGGGAATCCGGCCGGCACGTACAGCCTGATGAAGGGAGACCAGCAGTCGCTGGATATCCTGTTCGTGGCGGTATGCCGCAGTCTGGGAATTCCTGCCCGGCTGCATCCGAGCGAGCAGAAGCCGCAGTACCTAGGTGATGGCGGTTGGGAAGATGCCGTATTCCGTCTGGCTTCCCATCGGAACCAGGAGGGATCGAGCTGGGGGATGCTGCAGCTCCTCAGGGATACGGAGGTTTCGAAGGACGTGCCAGCCGCATCCTATGCCGAGAATTTTACCTTCGCCCGCTTGGAAGATGGCGTGTACAAGACGCTGGTATACCCTTATGGCATGACCGATGTTTACGATGGTCCGTATGAGGTGGAGCCGGGTTCTTACCGCTTGACTTCGGGCGTCCGGCTGAAGGACGGAACGGTAAGCGTGCGCTTCACGTACTTTACCGTGCGAGCGGATGATACCGTAGCGGTAGCGCTGACGTATCGGGAAACGGCGGTCGACATTCCCGTGCTGGGCAAGCTCGAGACGGGCGGCGTTTTGACCCGGCTGGATGGAGCCGGGGCCGTTCTGAAGGGGCTGTTGGGATCAGAGGGAGCCATCGCTGCCTGGATCGAACCGGAGCGGGAGCCGACCAAGCATCTGCTTCGCGAGCTGAGCGAGCTGGCTGAGCCGCTCGACAAGCTGGGATTGCCGATTGTGCTGGCAATCGGAGATGCGGAATGGACGGCTTCCTTTGATCCGGCCGGCTATCCCAAGCTGCCGGCGCGCACGGTATTCGTGCGGGATTCCGGTTATGCTTCCTTATCGGGCTTCATCCCGGATCCTGCCGCGCATGAAGCCGGTTACCCTCATTTGTTCGTCCTGGACGGCCAGGACCAGATCCGTTATGCGGCTTCGGGATACAAGATCGGCACCGGGAAAGAAGCGCTGCAAATTGCAGCCGCGATATCACAACCCTAGAATGGATCGGAGTGAAGTGTAATGACGAAGTACATTGCGGCGGGATACGCCGTCGATTCGGCTCTTCCCGACATGACGCATGAGGATTTGACGAAATTGACGCATCTGAACGTGGCCTTCGGCCATGTCAAGAACGATGAGATCACGACCGAGCATCTGAAGAATGGCGAGGTTGTCCGGAACATCAAACGGGATCACCCCGGTCTTACGGTGCTGCTGTCCGTTGGCGGCTGGAGTGCGGGCGGTTTCTCGGAAGCTGCCTCAACTGAAGGGGGAAGGGGCCGCATGGCCGCATCCGCCATACGGGTGCTGGAGGAATACCCTTTTGACGGGATCGATCTGGACTGGGAATATCCTTGCTACGGGGAGGCCGGCATAGCGTCAAGTCCGGACGATAAACGGAATTTTACCCTTCTGCTCAAGACGATCCGGGAGGCTCTTGATGCCAAGGGCTCGCAAGACGGGCGTCACTACCTGCTTACGATAGCTGCGGGGGCCGACCAGTACTATGTAGACGGCACGGAGATGGCGGAGGTGCAGAAGTATCTGGATTTTGTCCAGTTGATGACCTATGACATGCGCGGCGGGTTTCAGATCCTGACCGGACATCATACGAATCTGTACACGCCCACCGGCGATCTGTTCCGAATCAGCACGGATGCTTCCGTGAGCCTGTTCGTCCAAGCCGGCGTCCCGAAGGAGAAGATCGTCATCGGTGCCGCATTTTATTCGCGCGTATGGAATGAAGTGCCGGACCGGAACAACGGCCTTCACCAAATGGCCGGCAGCACTGGCGGTTATGGTCCGGCTTTCGCGGAGCTGGCTGCCGAGTACATCAACAAGAACGGCTACATCCGTTATTGGGATGAGGAGGCTTGTGCGCCGTATCTGTTTAACGGCTCCGGCCTGATTTCTTATGACGATGAGGAATCGATTCGGTGCAAATGCCAATACGTGAAGGAGCAAGGCTTGGCCGGGATCATGTTCTGGGAATACGGATGCGACCCGACCCGTCGCCTGCTGACGGCCATGCATCAAGGACTTCAGAGCATCCCGGCCGGGAAATAGAAGATGCCGGCGCGGCGCGACGGCTGGCTGATAACGCCTTAAAACATACGAAAACCTCCCTTGGACCCTAGGGCCCAAGGGAGGTTTTCATTTATCCGGCGAAACCGTTACCCGATGCACTCCTCGTCGTCATCGTCCGTGGAATCGGCGGCGTTGGGACTGTGCATTTTGCGGTATTGGCCCGGCGTGTAACCCGTCTCTTTCTTGAATTTCCGGATGAAGTTCGGTGTATCCAGGTAACCGACCCGCGTAATGATATCCTTTAACGGGTCGGATGTGTGGAGCAGCTGCCGGATGACCTCGTCCATCCGCTTCTGCCAGATGTACTGCGTAAAGTTCATGCCGATCTTCTCTTTGAAGGAGCGGCTGAAATACGACGAGGAGATGGAGAACTTGGACGAAATCGTGCCGAGACTCAGGTCATAATCCGTGAAATTGGCATCGATGTAGGCGACGATTTCGTCCATCAGGGAGCTTTCTTCCGTCTCGCTCTTCGCCTCGACATGGGCGCAGATTTCGGCGGCAAGGCCTGCCAGCTTCTTCTCCAAATCCTCCAGCGAGTCATAGGAAGTAACGCGCGGCAGCTGATTAACCACATGATGGATGCCCAGCTCCGAAGCCGTCTTCAGCATCGTGTTCAGGATATCAAAGCATATGCAGCGCAGGAGCGGTACGGACGGCATTTCCGCCTTCAGGTTATTCAATGCGGTGGATACCATCTGAACCGCCACGTCGTAGCTGCCCTGCTTCAAGCTTTGTACCAGTTTCAGCAGCACATCCTTAGGGACCCAGAAGGAGGAATCCTGCGCACCGGAGCCCGAAAGAGCGTTAAAGAAGGTGCTGCTCCCCTGTCCATGCAGCATGGATGCTTCCAGCGCGGTCGTTGCCTCGATGAAGGACTGATTCAGCTGTTCCGGATAGCTGTAGCGGTTGCCTACCCCGATCGCGGGAGAGACGCCCGTGTGCTCGGCCGCGATCGATTGCAGCGCCAGGGCGATGGGCTCCATGCGAGCGTTAAGGCTCGCTTCATGGCCGGTTTCCGCATCGAATCCGACGATGAGGGCCAGCTGATCGGGCTGCGGCAGCTCCACGCCATAAGCATAGGCGGAAAAAGCGGTCAGCTCCACATCGTTCATCAGCTGCATGACAGGCCGCCGTTCCGGATTGTCGCCGATGGGAAGGGCATGCGACTCCCAGCCCATGGTCACGACAAAATAGTGGGATCGGCTGAAGCGGATGCCTAGCTTCTCCGTATACTCGGCGGGGAATTCCCCGGTATGGCCGTGCTTCAGCAGCATGAGCAGTATATGATTTCGGGCATAGGGCTCTTGAAGGTCGACGCGCTGGCTGTAATCATGCAGCGTCTTTTTGATCCATTCCAGCTCGTTGCTGGGGGTGGACGGTTCGGGATCATTCTTCAAGCGAATGAACTCCATCAAATCCGAAATCGGATGGTATTGCCGGCGGGCCAGCATGATCGCCAGAATGGTGCCCATCATCACCACGAAGGAGAATACCAGAACGATAAAAGTGCGAATATGCACGATACGGCCGAAAAATTGGTTGCTTGGCATCGCGGTGACATAAGTCCAGCCCGTGTCCGATTTGACGGATACAACCGAATGGGGCTCTTGGTTCAACGAAAGGCTGTGCGTTCCCGGCTCAAGCGAGAACAGCGCGTTGACCTCCTGCTCGGTAATGGTCTCGCCTTTGTAATTGGCGGCCAGCACTTGTCCGTAATTATCGAAAATATAAGTCATCCCATGATAATCGCTGAGGATGGAGTCGATCAATCCCGTCAGATTCGATTCGTGGATGAAATACATGACGGTGCCGTGAGCCGGCGTATTGTTGGGTGCGATCGGCACAAGGTATGCCAGCATGGAATTCTGGGTTTTGGTCCCTTGCACGACTTGTTCCGCCGGACGCATGGTCGGGATCTGGACGGAGTTTAAATCCCGGACCATCTCCGTTTCGTTCCAGCTGTTGAATTTGTAGCGGTCGGTAAAAACGTTCAGGTTCTCAAAGCCTTGGGACGAGTAAATGCTGTTATCTCCGCGGAAGAAGAGGAACAGTTCATCGATGATGGAACTGGTCGCTTTGTATTTGACCAAGGCCCCGATGGATTCCCGGCTGTAGTACGGATGGTGGGTCCAATAGCGGGTCAGCTGCTCGTCGTAGGCAATTCGAAACGCGATGTCCTGCAGTTCCTTCATGCGCTCGTCGATGACGGTTTTGGCCTGGGTCAGCTGATTGACGTTGGTCTGCTCGATCTCGGAACGGAGCGTATCCACGGCATTGTGGTAAATGATGATGGTTAATATAACAAGAGGTATCAGGAAAATGGATATGTAGGACAGTGTGTATTTAAGCAGAAGCTTGGACTTGAAGTGATTCCATTTCATATCTGCAACCTCCCGGTATTTTAAGATTATGGAATGATAAGTTTACAGCAAAGCTGAACCATTCGATAATCGCAAGAAAATCTCCTCTGGGCATAAGTCTATCATCTGCGAAGGTGCGTCGATAGACGTTTGATCTTTTCTATTGTCTGATAGCGCTATCATAAATAAGGGCAAGGCTGTAGCTTTCACGATTAGCCGCCGGATGTTCCTAATGAAAATACTAGGAGAACTTGACTAATAAATCAATGGATCATGATTAAAATTAATTGGAAACATGCAAAATTTCAAAATCGCGATGTAAATAACGAAGGTAATGGGTGCTTATAGGCCGTTCGCCGGGCTTCTATGGAAGCGCATGTCATATCATTGCATACGCTGCTTGAAAAAACCGGAGCCGCTGCGGCTCCGGTTGATTTGGACTAGGCTGATCAGGCAGGTATTAAGGCTTGGCGACAAGCGTTGGAGCGACGCGATGCTTCGTTGCCTGCTCGTAGTCGTAGGCCATGCCGAGCAAGTCGGCTTCGCTCCACATTTTGCCGACAAAGGCGATGGAGAACGGAGAACCGCTCTTATAATATCCGGCCGGCACCGTGACGAGAGGAACGCCCGCGATGTTGATCTCGGGAACGGTAGTGTCGGCGATTTTGTCCTCGCTGTGAAGCAGCGGCGTTTCCTTATACATCTGAGGGAAGACGAGTGCATCCAGCTTGTGTTGATCCAGCACGTCGTTAAAAATATGGAGATACTTCGTTCGGATTTCCGTGAATGTTGAGAGATCAGGGACGGAGCCGGGAATTTTCAAGGCTTCCGGGTACCTGGCGAGCGCCGATGGGGTCTCGCCCGTCTTCTCGATCAGTTCATCCACCGACTGAATGGCGGCATTCGGACCCAGGCGCTTCAGATACTGCTCCATATCGTACACGATCGATTCAATGCCGATGGAGCCTGCCGATTTGGCGAATTCGGCGAATTCCGTATCGGCGAACGGATCGGTAACCACGATGGCTCCCTGGCTCTCCAGTTCCTTCACGGCCCGGTCATATAGTTTCTGGGTCTCCGCCGTCAGCTCTTCGCCAAGCCACCCCGGGCCATAGAGACCGATGCGTTTGTTCTTGAGGGCCAACGGATTCAGCTTGGAGGTGTAGCCTTTCTTGGGAATGTTGCCGATCGATGCAACGGTCTTGGCATCCTCGGCCGTGTAGCCTGCGATGACGTCCAGCATGACGGCGGCGTCGTGAACCGTGCGGGCATGCGGGCCGACAACGTCTCTGGTGCTTCCGGCGAGAGGCACGACCCCGGCATTCGGCACCAATCCGAAGGTTGGTTTGATGCCGACCAGCGCTTGGGCCGCCGCCGGATTCTGGATCGATCCGCCGGTTTCTTCGGCAATGCCGAGCACGGCAAAGTTGCCCGATATGGACATCGCCGTGCCGGAGCTGCTGGCGCCCGGGACCAGCTTCCGGTCGATGGCGTTATAGGTGTCGCCGGCCCAGCTGGAGCTGGCGCGCGTACCGTCGGAGCTGAATGCCGGGATATTGGTCTTGCCCAGTATAATGGCGCCGGCCGCCTTCAAGCGGGCAACGACGGGGGCGTCCTTCTCCGGGATCAGCTCGATTCCGCCGAGCTCTTTGCTGAGCGGGGCCCAGCCGAAGGTGGACGGGAAGCCGGCGACGTCGACGGCTTCCTTGATGACAATCGGGACACCTGCAAGGGGGCCGAGCTTCTCGCCGGCCGCTCGGCGCCGGTCAACCTCGCGGGCTTCCTGAAGCGCGCCCGCATTCATCATGGTGAACGCATTGTAATTGGATTCATAGATGCCGATCCGGTCGAGGTAGGCCTTCACAACCTCTTCGGTTTTGAACGTTCCTTCCGCGTAACCCTTCTCAAGCTCCTTCAATGTAATTTCCTCATAGGGAAACCGTTCAGCTGCCGCAGCGGTTATGCTGTTCATGGCCAACCCAAGCAGGAGTGCCATGGACAACACGCGTTTGAATATCTTGGTTTGTTTTTTCATCATTCATCATTTCCCCCATTCGTCGTTTTTTCGCATCTCCCATGCGATCTTAGAGACTATCAAGGAACTGAACTGCAATAATGTAAGTATTTATAACATAAATATGACAATCTCTAAGTGATTTAGAACATTTCACCTCCTGATTCATAACGTTTTAATGACAAATTGGTGTTGGATTCTTTGATAATTAGTAAAGTTAATGGTTTTTTTTGAAAGTGTCAATCATTTTATGAGATTTCGATAAAAAATAATGTAATATAATCTTACACAAAATAGAACCCGTGTTCACGACAACCTGCTTGCTTAGGCTGTCTGGTCACGGGTTCTTGAAGGTTCCGTCCAACTTCGGGGGAAACGGACGTGGAATTAGGTTGCGCTGCCCTCCGCTTGAGCGAGCTGCAGCTGCTTGCGATAGATGAATCTGGAGATCGAAACGCTGATTTCGTACAGCAGGAACAGCGGGACAATCACGATCAGATCGGACATGATATCCGGCGGCGTAATGGTCACGGCCACGATGCAGAGCAGGAAGTAGGCTGATTTGCGCATCTTGGCCAGCCGGTGCGGATTCACTATGCCGAGCTTCGTCAGAAAAACGACGATGGCGGGCATTTCGAACAGAAATCCGAACGGTACGGTCATATGAATCATGAACGTAAAGTATTTTTGCGCGGTATACATCGTTTGGAAGGCCCCTTCGGCCATGCGCTGCATGAACTGCAGCACCATCGGGAACAGCACGAAGTATCCGAAGCAGATGCCGGTAATGAATAACACGCTGATGACGGGAATGAGCAGCATGGCGGAGCGGTGGGTTCCGTCCGGCAGCGCCGGCTGCACGAACCGCCATATTTGGTAAGCGGCAATGGGAAGCGTGACGGTGACGGCCACCACGCCCGCAATGATCATATACACCCACATCACTTCGGAGGGACCGAGCAGAACGAGCTGCTCGTCCATCCCGCGTACCAGCCAGTGATAGATCTTCTCGACGTAGATGAAGGCGGCCACCATCGCGACCAGAAACGCAATCAGCGTGCGGATCAGGCGCTTCCGCATTTCCTCCAGGTGCTCGATCGCGCTTTGGTCGTTCGGATTAGCTGTGCTGCTTATTGACCGCTGCAGCAGTCTGCGGAGCATCGTCTTTTTTCGCATTCTCGTCGTCTCCGTTCATCAAGCCGCGGGTTGCGCCCTTAAATTCGCTTAAGGTTCGCCCGAAAGCGCGACCGAGCTCGGGAAGCTTGGAGGGACCGAATATGATGAGTGCGATAATCAAAATAAGAATTAAACCACCGATTCCAATGTTGCCAAACGGCATGATCCTCGCTCCTTTCGATTGGTATTATTCCAGTTTGAAGCCGCTAATCGCCACGACCGCGCAGCGCGCCATCTTTTCGCCGGAGCGGTGAGGCCATGTACTGGTTGGGTTGCTGAGGTCTTCCGTATTTTCGCCCGGGTGTTGAACGGACAGGAAGAGCGTCTGCTCGTCAGGAGTGAAGAAAGGGCCTGTCAGCTCGGACTCTACCGGCCCGGAAGCGAATTGCAGCGCTACTCCTTGTTCCGGCCCGCTCGTTGGGATCACGAACAGTCCGTTGTTCATAAAGGATTTATGAACGCCTTTGTTCTGGCTGCTGCTGGAGATGTCCGTCACGACCCACAGGTCGCCGTTCGAGTCGAACGCCAGGTTGTCCGGCGAGCTGAAGCCGGATTGACGTCCGCCGGCAGCAAAGATCTCAAAGTCGAACTCCATGGCGGCCAGATCGTTGCCTGCTTCAAAGATACGCGTGATATGACCGTGGATGTTGCCGTGATTGTCGTTGTTCGTATGGCAGACAAACACGGTGTTATCGAACGGCGAGATCTCGATGTCTTCCGGACGGTCCGTCGGCGTTCCGCCGACAAGACGCGCAGCTTCCTGACAGTAAGTCACAACGTCCCCTTGGGACTTGAATTTGGCCTGGAGCTCTTTATCTTCTGCAGTGGCCTTGGCTACGGCTTCAAGGGTGACCGGCTGCCACTTACCCGATTTCAGGTTGGCAACGTACAGGGTTCCGTCTTCCAGAAGCGCAGAGTTGGCGCGCCCTTTGCTCTTATCGTATTTGTGCTTGCTGATGAATTTATAGACGCAGGCATCCTTCTTGTCGTCGCCCATATAGACAACGACCCGGCCGTCTGCGGCAAGGCCCATGGCGGTGTTTTCATGATTGAATCTGCCGAGGGCGGTGTGCTTTTTCAAGAAGGATTTATCGAACGGGTCTACCTCGACGACCCAGCCGTAGTGCGTATCCGGCAGGTTCGAGACTGCCGCCGTGTCTTCGAAATTCTCTTCGCAGGACAAAACCGTGTTCCACAGCGTTACGCCGCCGGAGCAGTTGGCAAACGTGCCGGTCGCCGTCGTGGCGCCTTTCAGGGCAGGGATGCCCTTAGCCGGGCCGGTGATATCGAATTTGCTGAAGCCGTTGATGCGGCGGGCATGGGTGGAGGTGGTGTCCATTTTCCATACGCCCTTTTCGTCGCGGTATACCTCAATGACCGACATGCCTTGGTAATACAGGTTTTTATGGATTTGATCCGCCGTCATTTTCCCGTCCTTCACAGGTCCGATCGAGAAGATGGTGGAATACTCATGATTGTTGACCAGGAGGCCGCGGACATTGGAGCCCTTGAGCGGGAAAAATGCGTTGTAATCGCAGCCGGAGCCGAATTTTTCGCCAGCCGGATTGATTACGTCGTCGAATGCCGCAATGACATCATATTTAAAATTTTTAGGCAGGACGAGCTGGTCTGCTTTGGTTGGTTCGATTGGCTCGAAGTAGCCGCTGACCCGATTCGTTTTGAATCCGAACAGATGATTTGCGGTTCCGGACATGGCGGAGGCCTTTCCTTCCAATACGCCTAAGCCTGCCGAAGCGGCTGCCAATGCGGTTGCGCCCGTACCCAGATAAGACAGAAACGTTTTGCGGTCCATCGTTTTATTCAAGCTTATCCACCCCTAATGTATAAATTGCCATCAGGACAAGTTTATAGGGGAAATGTTATGGGAATATCATCGGTGAATGGTGGAAATGTAAAAATAAAGTAATCTAGGGGGGCTATCGCCGCCCCCGAACATTTTTGGACTTGCGGGATTTGGGGATGGTGCCGGGAGGAGTCTTGCGGATCCAGCGGATGAAGGACTGCATGGCCGGATCCTGTTGCAGTGCCGCCAAGGTCGTTAAGCCTTGATCGACGAGCTGTTTATTGGTATAGAGATGATGGATTTGCTTGTGGCATGGAATGCACAACAGGGCGGTGGGAAGGCGAGCGCCGCCATACTCCCGGGGAGTCAGATGGTGAACGGTGGTTTCCACTCCGGTCCTGCCGCAGCAAGCGCACCGATTCTCTGTATCGTCCAGAGGAGCACCTCCTTCATGGTTGCGGGATCGAAGCTAAATCCGCTTTATTGGTTTGCCTCAAATGGGGGGGCGTTTATACCGCTGACGCATCTGATCAGCCATAATGCGGATATCCTCGGCCCCAGGCATCGTAAACCTGGAAGCCGCTTCGGCCAAATCCTTGCCTGCCTGCCATCCTCGAATGACCCCTTTAACGGCTGCGGTGAATTGACGCACCGCGTCGAAGCCGATGCCGATGTTGGTCAGTTCCTCGAGGCTCGCGGTGCTGTCAGCTTCTACTAGAGGATAATGCTTGGGGTCGGCTCCCTCAGCTGCGATATCATAGAAGGAACGGACCAGCCGGGCGCGTTCGCTGCCCGAACCTTCGGCAATGATAAAAGCCTGGATAATGAAGGCTTTCCGCTGCCGCCGCTGGGCAATGCCGCAAAATTTGAGGCCGCCGATGCTGAGATCAAACGTACCGGGGCAGAAGGCGCCGGCGATTTCGCCGGTATCGACGTTTCGGCCCGTGCCGCGGAGGGCTTCCCGGATCAGCTCCACCATAATTTCAAAGTCCTGATGGAAATCAGGCGCCGGTCCGGCGGAGGAAAACGGAAGGATGAGGGAGAGGTTCACCACGCCCGCGTCCAAGGGTACCGCGGCACCGCCCGAATGGCGGACGGCGGTGTCATAGCCGAGGTAACGAAGGTGGGCCTCCCCTTGCAGCGCCTCGGGCAGGCGGCTGTCGCGCACGCCCATGACAAAGGCGCGCGGATGCCGCCACAGATGGCAGATGGCGGGCCCGCCCTCTCCGGTCAGCCTGCATAAAAGCTCGTCCAGCGCAAAATGATACAGCACGTCCTGGTGCGCTAAATTATCGGTCCGGTCAAGCAGCAGGACGGGTTGGTCTTCTGGTAGTATCAGCGGCGGAATGTTCACGCTTGTTGCGCCTCCTTAATAGGGATAGGGTAAAGTAAAGCCCGATCAAATCTTGTTCCATGAACAGCATACCATAAATTCATGATCTTCCTGATATCGCAAGAAAAACTTCCTTTAAATGCGGTCTGTCATCTGCAATGTACGTCGATCAACGTTTTTGTTTAGATAGCAGAGAGTATAAACTTCGAAGCATGTTCTTCCTGATATCGCAAGAAAAACTTCCTTTAAATGCGGTCTGTCATCTGCGAATGTACGTCGATCAACGTTTTTGTTATAATCCGAGTAAGCTTATTGTCTTTGTGAGTCATATGGTTTGATTGGAGAATGACTTCACTTCATATATAAAAGGAGAAGATCAACATCATGGAGATCTATAATAGTGTGGTTGATATGATCGGCCAGACGCCAATGGTGAAACTTCGGCGGGTAGTGCCAGAAGGATCAGCCGACGTCTATGTAAAGCTTGAGAGATTCAATCCTTCCGGCAGCGTGAAGGACCGCGCGGCCTACAATCTAATTCATACCGCGGAGGAGCAAGGCCTGCTCCAACCGGGCGGCACCATTATCGAGCCGACGAGCGGGAATACCGGCATCGGCTTGGCGATGATTGCAGCCGCCAAGGGCTATCGGGCCATCTTGATTATGCCGGACAACATGTCCAAGGAACGGATTAATATCTTGAAGGCCTACGGTGCGGAGGTCGTGCTGACACCGAGCAGCGAACGCATGCCGGGCTCGATTGCCAAGGCGCTCGTGCTTAGGGAGCAGATTCCGGGCAGCTTCATTCCGCAGCAGTTCGAGAATGCGGCCAACCCGGACATTCACAGGGTGACGACAGCACCGGAAATAATGGAACAGATGGAAGGGCGGCTGGACGCCTTCGTGGCGACGGCGGGAACGGGCGGCACCGTAACCGGAACCGGGGAAGAGCTGAGGAAGTCTTTGCCGAACCTCCATATCGCGGTGGTCGAGCCGCAGGGCTCGTCCGTGCTCTCCGGCGGACAGCCGGGACCGCACAAGCTCGTGGGCACAAGCCCGGGCTTCGTACCAAAGATCCTGAATACAAGCGTATATGACGAGATTATCCAGATCGCCGACGAGGATGCATTGCAGACCGTTCGGAATTTGGCCCGCAAGGAAGGAATACTGGTAGGCCCATCCTCCGGCGCATCGGTATTCGCGGCCCTTCGCGTAGCGAAGCGGCTGGGGGAAGGGAAGCGGGTTGTCTGCATTGCCCCGGATACGGGAGAGCGGTATCTCAGCATGGATATTTTCTAAGCGGGAAGGACCTCCGGTTAACCGGAGGTCCTTTCTTGGTGTTCTATGGAGGGCATCCGCTGCTTAAGCTCCTGCATGAGTTGTTCATGGCTCCTCACGACGACCACTTTGCCGGGATAATCCGCAAGCGTGTCCTGGATCTGATATCTGCCCTCCCGCTGATAGGAGGCGCTCCAATCGAACATTTTTTTGAGCATGTCCCAAGTAGGGGTATAGTGCGCTTGTTCAAGTCGCAGTCGTTGCTTGATGAACCTTGTGATGATCCGGTAGGTTATTGTGGAGTAGGACGGGTTCAGAAAAACGATGAGATCCGCATGGCGGAAGCTGGGGCTGACCCATTTCAGATGAGCGCCCTCGATGATCCAGCCATTCGTGTTCACGATGCTTAGCAATAGCGCGTCCCGATCCGCCTCACTCCTCCTGATATCGTCCGGCTGGGCCCGCTCCCATACGACATTGTCGAGCTCGTAATAAGGGAGATTAAACCGGGCGGACAGCTTCCGGGCAAGCGTTGTCTTGCCGCTGCCGACGGAGCCGATAATATGGATCCGGTTCGGGATCTTAGTGTCCATAAGAGATCACCGCATTCATGAGAAATGGTAGTTAATCATTTCGGTACCGGAGCGGGGATGTCCTTGTTTCGTTAGTCGTAAAATTATAGTGCCTCCTGCGGCGAATCGCAAATCTGCTTGAAGAAGGCCGTGATTTGCTCGGCAATCCAGGAGGGTTGTTCCGCGGCAATGAAATGCCCGCCCGCATTCAGGTCCTTCCAGTGGATCACATTCGGAAATATCCGCTCCACGAATGTCCGGGGCGGACGCTCATTCCGCTGAGCGGTTAAGGTGACTCCGTGCGGTACAGGTGAAAACTCTTCGGGCCCCGGCCACCTTGTATGCTTGCCTTCATAATAATAACGGTTCGAGGCATTGATGCTCTGGGTCAGCCAGTAAATGGAGACGTTGGCCATGAGCTGTTCCTTGCTGAAATGCTGCAAGACGTTATCATCCTCGGGAGAGGTCCAATAGTGCCATTTTTCCAGAATGAACGCGGCCAGCGCTACGGGCGAATCATGCAAACCATAGGCCGCGGTCTGCGGACGTGTGCCCAGGATATGGGCGTAAGCGCCCTCCTCGCGTTCCCATTGCTTCTGATATTCGAGGAAAGCGGTCTCCTCGTCGGACAGCGTGGAAGACGAATCCGCATAGGGACTTGGGTTCCCAGGCGAGGTGGTATGATAGCCGATGAACCGGTCGGGATGGTCAAGACACATAAGTCCGAGGATGCTGGCACCGATATCGTAGCCATGTGCGCCGAATCGTTCATAACCAAGCCCTGTCATTAGTTTCATGAGCAGTTCCCCGGCCTGACGGTCCTCAAAGCCCGGACGTAGAGGAATGCCGGAGAACCCATGGCCCGGGATAGACGGTATGACAACGTCAAAGGAAATTTCCGCATGACCGCCGAATTGCCCAGGATTCATAAGATATGGGATAAGTTCCAGCATTTCATAGAAGGAGCTCGGCCAACCATGAGCAATGAGGAGCGGTACGGAGTGTTCGCCGCTGCCCTTGATATGTATAAAGTGAATATCGATTCCATCGATTTGGGCGATATAATTCGGATAAGTCTGAATGGAGCGCCGGAAGGCTCCCCAATCGAATTCATGCCTCCAGTAGGCGACCATGTCCTTCATGAAATCAAGGGGGATGCCATAATTCCAATTTCCGCCGGGGATTTCGTCAGGCCACCGGGTCATGTCTAGGCGCCGATATAAATCGTCGATGGCAGCGGACTCGATTTGAAAAGAAAACGGTTGGATATTCATTCGTTTCACCTCTTAGGAAGAATGGGAGTCTGGTATACTGATACCAGCAGACCTGCAGCAGAATAGATAAAAATGGAGCAGGGGTGCTTTCTTTTAATGTGATGACCATTAAAATATTATAAATGGTTAACTAACCGATAAATACACTTTACTGGTTTGTTATAGGTAAATCAATAGGAGGTTTGTTTGTTGTGGGAAATGAATTTGAGCAGCTCGAAATCATCGCCGATTTTATCAACACCCATGATAAACGGATGCGGTATGAGGGGGACCCGGGTTTGGAGCTGCTTTCTACCGCGGACGATCTGCGTACATGGCTGTTAAAAAACGGTTTTATTCTGAAACAGGACACCGTATCCGAAGAGGATCTGGCTTTGGCCCGCGATCTGCGGGGCGGCTTAAGGGCAGCCATTCCGAATAATATACATGACCACAAGGAAGCGGGCTTCCAAGCGTTAAACCGTGCAGCCGGCCGATTCCGGTTCGCCTATAGCTTCAGTGAAGCCTCTGACGCCATTGAGCCAGTGGATGCACAAGGAAGAGGGGGCTTGGCCCGGCTGCTGATTCTGGTATTCAGGCTTCGTGAGAACAACGTGTGGAACAGATTGAGAGTGTGCACAGCCGCGGATTGCCAGTGGGTATTCGTTGACCGCTCCAGGCCGGGAACGGGCAAGTGGTGCTCAATGAAGGCCTGCGGCAATCGGGCAAAAAATAAGACGTATCGGGAGCGGGCGAAGTCCATGGGATGAACTGCCTGCCATAGGAACGGGCTTGGATAAGGATCATCGCCCCTCCATCGACCAATCAAGCGTTTGTCTTGATCGGTCTTTTTTTCGTGGAGCCGAACGTTTTAAACAGGAATACACGGTCCTATAACGAAATGGTTGTTACTTATTATTTTTTTTATTGAAAAATGTGAAGCGTTTGTCGATTAGGGGAAACTCTATTCGTTGGTTAAACATAGGACGAAAAATTTAAGCGAAAGCAACGATAACCAGGAGGGGAAGAAACATGAGATTTATGATGATCGTGAAAGCAACCGAGGATTCCGAGGCAGGCGTGCTGCCAAGCGCAGAGCAATTGGATGCCATGATGAGGTACAACATGGAGCTGGCGAGGGCGGGCGTGCTGCTTGCTGCGGATGGGCTCCATCCAAGCTCGGGCGCCATCCGGATTTCTTATCCGGAGCCGGGAGGCAAGCCGAAAATCACCGATGGTCCCTTTACGGAAGCGAAGGAACTGATCGCGGGGTACACCTTGATCGAAGTGAAAACGAGAGAAGAGGCGATCGAGTGGGCCAAACGCATGCCCGATCCGCACGGCTTCGGCGCGGGGCAGATCGAGCTCCGTCAGGTATTCGAACCGACAGAGCTGACGCAGGACCCGGAAGCGCAGGCCAAACAATTTGAAATGCGCGAACACATCCAAAGGCAGAATCCGTAATGTCGGCGGCCGATACCCATCGTACGATCGAGGCCATCTGGAGAATCGAATCTTCCAAAATCATTGCCTATCTGACCCGGATGGTTCGTGATATCGGCCTCGCCGAGGATCTGGCTCAGGATGCGCTCATTGCAGCGCTGGAACGGTGGCCGAATGACGGAATACCGGATAACCCCGGCGGATGGCTTATGACCGCGGCAAAGCGCAAAGCGCTGGACCTGCTGCGCCGGAATAAGGTGCGCGATCGGAAGTATGAGCTGTTGGGACGCGAAATGGATTCCCGGATGGATTCGGAAATGGAGGTGCCGGAGGCGGGAGAAGTGAACGACGATCTTCTGCGGCTGATCTTTATGACCTGCCATCCGGTTCTGTCCCCCGAGGCCCGCGTAGCCCTGACGCTGCGTCTGCTCGGCGGGTTGACGACTGCGGAGATCGCCCGCGCTTATCTTGTGCCGGAACCGACGATCGCGCAGCGAATCGTTCGTGCCAAACGGACGCTGTCCGCGACCCGGGTTGCATTCGAGATTCCCCAAGGAACCGAACTGAAGCCGCGATTAGCATCAGTCCTCGAGGTCATCTACCTCATGTTTAATGAGGGATACGCCGCCTCATCGGGCAGCCAGTGGATTCGTCCGCTGCTGTGCCAGGAAGCGCTTCGTATCGGACGGGTGCTGGCGGAGATTGCGCCGACCGAGGCCGAGGTGCACGGATTGGTCGCGTTGATGGAATTTCAGTCCTCCCGGTTCAAGTCACGGGTCAATGCGCAGGGCGAGCCTGTGCTGCTCATGGACCAGAATCGGGCATTATGGGATTATTTATTGATCCGGCGCGGTTTTGCCGCTCTTGAGCGAATCGAGAGGTTGGGGGGAATGACCGGGCCTTACGCTATTCAGGCAGCCATCTCGGCATGTCATGCCGGAGCGCCCAGTGCCGCAGAGACCGATTGGATTCGGATCTCCGCGCTGTATGAGGCATTGGCGCAGGTGTCCCCCTCGCCGATCGTGGAATTGAACCGGGCCGTGGCCCTCTCCATGGCTTTCGGTCCGGAGATCGGGCTTGAGATCGTTGACGTTTTGCGAAGCGAGCCGGCCTTGAAAGGATATCACCTTCTACCGAGCGTGAGGGGTGACTTGCTCTTTAAGCTGGGTCGCCTGGACGAAGCCTGCGCGGAGTTCAAGCTGGCCGCATCGCTGACGGATAATCAGAGGGAGCGGGCGCTGCTCCTTGATCGTGCGGCAGAATGCCTGCGAGCGGCCCCTTGAGATACGCTTTGGCAGCATTATATAAAAAAATCCGAAAAAAATGTGAAAGTCGTGTCGATTACGTCAAATCCCGTTCGTCATTAAGATATAAAACAAAAAAAATCGAACCGAGAGGAAGATGAACATGCAAGCACAAATGGTACCTTTTATTATTTCCGAGGATGCAAGAGGCCAGGCCGAATTCTATATGCAGGCGATTGGCGGAGAGATCGGTTTATTGACTACATTCAAAGACATGCCGGGAATACCCGAAGCCCATCAGGATAAAGTCATGCATATGTCGTTAACGCTGGCCGGCGGCAATCAGCTGATTCTCTCCGACGCTTTTCAAGAAACCGGCAAGAGCACGAGCATGGGGCTGGCCATCACGTTCGATCACGAGGAAGACGCCCGCGCTGCTTATCGCCATCTCAGCGACGGGGGGACCGAGAAGTATCCTTTTGCCCTGCAGCCTTGGGGAGCCTATTACGGCGAAGTGGTGGACCGGTACGGCATGACTTGGCAGATGGTTCATCAGGCCTGAGCCTAGAGCTGCCGGAAGCATCAATCCGAAATTGAAATCCATACACATTTGAAAAATACCATACTACGATACAGAAGGAGCCAATAAGATGAATCAAGAGGTAACGGATTACATGGCAGCCATCAGCGATACCTGGAAGGTCGAAGTCAGCGAGAGGCTTCGGGAGCTCGTGCACAATACGATCCCGGACGTCGCGGAACGGCTTCAATATAAAAAGCCGCATTTTCTGAAAAACGGAAAATACGCGGCGGTAATCAGCGTCGCGAAGAGCGCCGTGAGCTTTACGATTTTCAATGCGGAAGGGCTGGAATGGCCCGAGACGCTGTTCGAGGGGCCGCCAGAGCGGAAGACCATCAAAATATCGGCCGGGCAGCAGGTCGACTACGCAGCGCTGGCTTCCTTGCTGAAGCAGGCATCCGAAGGTCTGTAATCCATATGTAGCAAGAGGTGCGACACGGGTAACAATACCGCGGGAGCGCCTCGGCATCTAAAGCCGCGATCCTAGGAGGATCGCGGTAAACGTCATTCTATTTCTTGGTGCCGTGCTGTTTGGTTGGCAGCTTGTCGCTTGGCGTTCCTTTGCCGTGATTCTCTTTGTTGCGACGGGCCTTCTCCGCGTTCTCGTTCATTTTTTCCACAAAATCATGCGTGCTTTCCATAGGATATAGACTCCTTTCATATAGAATGTTGCTTGCCTGATCGTGCTTAATATAACCATTTCGTTGTGATCCTATTTGAAGATTTTGAAGACTCTGGAACGGGTAGGGATTGTGAGATTTTCGTATTGGGGGGATGAAGGATGTCCAGTAAACTCGTGTTGATCATGGTGGGAATGCTCGTTGTTCTGGGTATCGCCGGCTGCAGCGGAATTAACGAGGATACCGGATCAGCGGACCAACGGCTGTATTCGGTCAAGAAACTGATGAAGCTGGACGCAGCGAAGGTAAAAGCCATTCAAGTCGTGTATGGGGATGGCACGCGGATGGTGCTCGACCAGGAACAGGACATTGAGCCGATCATGAAGCGGGTGGATACCCTTCAAGCCAAACGGATGGCGGGTAACGAGGAACCGGGATTTCTGTTCTTTATGGATGTCGTGCAGGGCGAGCAGCAGATTCGCGTGGCGAGCGAGTTTGAGGTGGATGGGGAGTCGTATATATTGGCAGGCCCGGAGCTGCCCGAACTGAACGCGTACATGGTGGAGCTGGGACGCTCCCATAACCCCGAATTGCTGCCGGGATTAACGTTTAACGAATAACTTCCCCGTGGGGAGCTTTGCCGCGAATCCGTCGGCTTGCGGAATGGATGCCAAACGGTCAATTATACGCAAAAAAAAGATCCAGCCGGGCCAATGCCCGGGCTGCATCTTGTTCGCAGGGGTCTAAAGACAGCCTGAATCCGGCTGCCGGATCCAACGTCTCGCTTACTTCTTGTGACTGATCAGCAGCTCGTATTTGTTCAAGGATGCACCCAAAATATTCTCGTTGCGGCCCTGACCGTGGGATTGCCGGAACGATTCGCTGGAAGTCCAGCGCTTGAACGCCTCCTCGTCTTCCCATACCGTAGAGATCTTCAGTTCCTCGGCCTCTGCGCCTTCCTTGGCTTCATGCCATACTTCCATCCGCACGAATCCTTCAATCTCCTGAACGCCCTTCGCTTCAGCGAACCGCTGCGCGATTTCTTGTCCGAAGCCCGGTTTGACCTTGATCGAGTTTGTAACAACCAGCATATACGTGATCCTCCTTTGGTTTATGAGCGGAATAATTCCCGACATGTCTTGTTCTTTCTTGTACGTCCATTATACATGAACGAAAGAACCGATTTCATCTCAGGGGACCGGGATAACCCTGGCTTCATGCCCGAAGAGAAGGAAAACTCAGGTCGCGGGGGGACCTTCAGCCGGGAGCTTTGCCGCAGGTACGGCGGAAGCCGGGGCTGCCGCTTTAGGTTTTGCCCTTCCGCTCCACGACCAGTAGGTGCCTATACGGAGCAGCCGTTCAACCGGTCCGCTGCGGAACCGTTTCAACCAGAGCAGGCTGGCCGTTGCCAGTACGGCATAGATGAGGATCGCCAGCAGCGCTCCCTGCAGCACGCCGAGTTTGCCGAACATGCCCAATCCGAAACCGTAAAATATCAATACGCATACAACGCTTTGCGTCAGATAGTTCGTTAACGACATTCGCCCCACCGCTTCGAACGCCCGGATCACCACCGATTGTTTGGACGAGAAGGCGTATAAGGAAGCGAACAGGTGGAGATACCCCAGCGCGAGCAGGGGGCCGCCGAGCATCATCAGGACGCCGCTCCAGTTGTTCGTGGATTCGAGCATAACGCCTGCGGTTTTCAGTCCAAGCCCGACCGGAATGAGCAGCGACCACCTTAAATACAGCTTGATCTCCATGGACGGATGGAGGAAGCGCCCGCGTTTCGCGGCGACCATGCCAAACAGGAACATCGGCGCGCTCATGAGAGGGGCAATCAGGATCACCAGCAGCATCAGCCAGTCCGGGAGGTCGATGGGCATTTCCTCGGTTGACCGGAAGTTTAGGATCTCGCTATACGTGCCGCTGCCGTAGACTTCGATGGACTGCTTCACATAGTTCTCCATGCGCTCCGCTTCGCCTGCCGCAGGCTCCATGGAGCCGTACCCCAAGACGGCCATCAGCGCGAGCAAGAGAATGCCCCAGATCAAAATCGTTTTGGCCTTCCGTTTCACGAACAGCACCAGGAAGAGGCCGATCCCCCCATAGAACAGCAGAATATCGCCTTCCCAGATGAATATGGAATGCAGCAGGCCGAGTACGATCAGAAGAACCGACCTGCGGAAGAAGCTGCGTCCGTATTTAAACCCCTTGCCGATCAGGCTTTCCCGCATCTTGATCATGCTGTAGCCGAACAGGAACGTAAAGATAGGCATGAAGCTCCCCTCTACGAACACCTTGAGCATGTCATGGCTGATCAGGTCCAGCGTGGAAGGCTGGAAGAAATGCAGCTCGTCTTTACCGAACATGCCGTACTGGAAAATAAGCATATTGGCCATCAGGATGCCGAGCAAGCTCAAGCCGCGAATCGCATCCACGGCGGTCGAACGTTTATTTGAATTCATGTCAATCACCTCTGACACCCAGTATAAAGCTCCAAACGAAATAACTCGGAAACGGCATCCTAACTTTTTCTTAACACTTCCAGCATTTGTTTAACTCCTGTTAAGGTTGCTGTGCTAGCATAAATGTCGGGTGAGGATAAAATGGATCAAACGCGAATTCTAATCGTAGACGACGAACCTTCCATTGTGAAAATGCTGCAGATGGTGCTGCGCAAGGAAGGCTTTAACCGAATATACACGGCTTCCAACTGCAAGGAAGCGCTCAGCGAAATCGCTGCGCACGGAGCGGATATCGTGCTGCTGGATGTCATGCTGCCGGACGGCACGGGATTTGACCTCTGTCCGCAGATCCGTTCCTATGGCAGTCCGCACATCCTGTTCCTGACGGCCAAGGCGTCGGATCTGGATGTGCTGACCGGTTTTGCGATGGGCGGGGACGATTATGTCACCAAGCCCTTTAATCCGCTGGAGATCGCTGCAAGGATCAAGGCGCGTCTGCGCCGGGGCGGCTTTGGACCGGCGGCTGCGGCAGAGCAGCAGGCGATTCAGCGCGCATGGGATTTCGGCCGGTTCAAGGTCGACGAAGCCGCAGGCGAACTGACGGTGCTGGGAGAGCCGGTGCCTTGTCCGGCGCAGGTCTTTCAGCTGCTGCTGTATTTTTGCAAGCATCCCGGGGTCGTATTCTCCAAGTCGCAGCTGTACGAAGCGGTATGGGGCATCGACGGCATGGGCGAGGACAACACCGTCATGGTGCATATCCGCCGCATCCGCGAGCGCATCGAGGAGGATCCGAGCAACCCGCAGTATCTGCTGACGGTCCGGGGGCTTGGCTACAAGCTGATCAAGGAGAAAGCGCGATGAGGCTGCGCAGAAGGCTTGCCTTCCATTTTACATACCAATTAATTGCATTCTCGGCGTTTATGTTTTGCTTTCTGATCGTGCTCTTATTCTTCCTGATCAAACATATCGGTGACGAAGAGATCAAACGCAACTTTCCTGCAGGCGTGCTGGAAGGCATCGTGACGGAGACGGTGACGGAGAATGGGGAGGTTCTGCTGGCCGATCATTGGGAGCTCTTGCTTCAGGAGGAGGGCATGTGGCTGCAGGTAGTGGATATGGCGGGCAATGCGATATACTCCACTAACACGGATTCGGATGTTCCGTCAGCGTACTCGGTGAGCACCTTGCTTCAGATCAAAGAAGAGCGGCGCTTTGGCGAGTACACCATGGATTGGCAGATGGATCTGACTTATGAAGAGCCGCTGCTGTATCTGATCGGACGCATCGATAAGAGCTCGGACCATCTTCGGGAATGGGTTGCCCGTTTTCAGGACGGCGGGAAGGTGAGACCGGAGGATGAAGCCGAGCTGGGACGCGAATTGGCCGATCTAGGCGGTTATTTGCATGTGATTGATCGGGACGGGCGCGTTGTCCAAGCGATTGGGACGGGTTCCGATAATAAGGTGAGCTACCACCCGCTAGAGATCATCACCATGCAGGAGCAGCCGGGCACGTATTCCACGCATATCGCAGTTTACCGCGATGCGGACAGCGGCAACACCTGGGTATATCACACGCCTCAGGACGGGTCGCAACAGAAGCGGCCAATGATGAACGAGCTGATCCGCGTGGCGCTGTGGACGATGATCTGCGTGCTTGTGCTGTCGCTTGGGGTGGCGATATGGCATGGATACCGGTACAGCCGTCCGCTGCTGCTGTTTACCGGATGGTTCGAGCGGATGGGCAGGGGAGCGTACGAGGAAGTGTTGACGCCGAAGGACCGGAAGCGGGTCTTCCGCAAGAACGGGAAGCTCCGCACGCGTTACAGGCTGTACAAGGAAGTGATCCATTCCTTTTATAGGATGGCGGAGCAGCTGGCCGAAACCGAACGGGAACGGGAGCGGCTGGATCGAAATCGGGAAGAATGGATGTCCGGGATATCGCATGATTTGCGTACACCTTTGTCTTCCATTCAAGGGTACGGCTATATGCTTGAGAATGCACCGCAGGATTGGAGCCAGGAGGAATTGCGGGAGATGGGAACCGTAATTCGGGAAAAAGGCGACTACATGCTGGAGCTGATCAACGATTTCTCGCTCGTCTTCCGTCTGAGAAGCGAAATCCGCCCTCAGGAGCGGACCCGGCTTGACCTGAATGAGCTGGTGCGCCGCTGCGTGCTGAAATACGTCAATGATGCCACGCTGGATGCGAATTTCAACTATATCGGCGGCGAAGAGGCGCTGCCCGTCGACGGCAATGCCAAGTGGCTGCAGCGGTTGATGGATAACCTGATCACGAATGCCGTGAAGCATAATCCGGATGGGGTTAACGTCGAGGTCCGGGTGGAGAGTCGTCCCGGCGGCGCGGCGATCGTGGTTGCGGATCAAGGCGTGGGGATGGACGAAGAAACCCGTTGCAACCTGTTCGAGCGTTACTACCGGGGAACGAATACCGAAGAGAGCATGGACGGCTCGGGACTCGGGATGAGCATCGCGAAGGCGATCGTCGAAGCGCATAGGGGGCGGGTAAGCGTCTGGTCGGAATTGGGCAGGGGAACCACCATTACCGTATTTTTGCCTGAGGCCACCGCACAAGAAGGCGAGGGGGCAAGTACGCGCGGGAAGGAGTAGCCCTGCTGCTTGGATCCGCATATTCGGAATCGCTTCAAAAATCCTGCAACTTTCCTATCCTGCTCCCGCCCCGGGTGCGCTATAATGGCTAGGCAACGATTATATTTCATGTCCGGAGGATATTATGGGTTCAACTTCGTTTCGGCAATTGACCGGCAATGCGCGGGGCTGTCTCGTTTACGAGCCTCTGTTTCTAATCCCTTACAGCATGTTCACGACGTACACCTCCATCTACATGTACCAACTGGGGGTAACCGAGACGGGGATCGGCTGGATTACCTCGATCGGTCTGCTTGTGCAGGTGCTGTCCTCGTTTCTCAGCGGGTATTTAACGGACCGTTTGGGCCGAAAAAAAGCGCTCCTTTACTTCGACGTGCTGAGCTGGAGCGTGGCCACGCTGCTCTGGGCAGTCTCCCAGAACTTCTGGTTTTTTGTGATCGCCGCCGTCATCAACGGCTTTCAGAAGGTGCCGCATACCGCCTTTTACTGTTTGCTGGTGGAGGATACGGCGCCGAAGGAGCGTACCTATGTCTTTACGCTGCTGCAGCTGATTAGCGTCGTCGGCGGATTGTTTGCGCCGCTCGGCGGTCTTCTGGTGTATCATTTCTCGCTAGTGCCCGGGGTGCGCATCATGTTCGTCCTTGCCTGCCTCCTGATGACGATCCAGTTCATCGGGCGCCATTATGCGACGAGGGAGACGGAGATCGGGTACCGCAAAATGAAGGAAACGAAGGCGATGGGCCTGCGTGAAGGGATGTCCGACTATGTCCAAGTGATGAAGAGCATGCTGGGAAATCCGCTGCTGCTGATGATCTTCGGCGTTTATATCCTGTTTAATTTTCAGATGACGGTGAAGACAACCTACGTCTCCATCTTCATGGTGGAATATTTGCATTTGGGCAGCGGCCTGATCTCCGTTTTTCCGGCGTTCTCCTCCGTCATTATGCTGATATTCATGCGGTGGATCATGCCCCGGATCGGGGAGCGGCACGTGCACCGGACGATGGTATGGGGCTTTGTCATCTCGGTATTGTCCAATGTCATGCTGGTGTTTGCACCGCAAGGAGATCTGCTGGTGCTGAGCCTGAGCACCGTCATTGCCGCATTCGGCACGATGATGACGTATCCGTATCTGGAGACGGCGGTGGCCAATGCCATCGACGACGAGAACCGCGCCAAAATATTCGCGCTGCTCCAGGTGCTCATCCTCATCGTCATTTCGCCTTCCGGCATCATTGGCGGCTGGGCGTACGGCATCGATCCGAGAATACCGTTCCTGCTTGTGGCCGGCGCATTTGTCATCAGCATTCCGCTCATGCTGCTGTACAGCAACAAGGTAAAGGCAACTCCCATCGAAGCGGGGGTTTAGCTTGGACAGGAGGGCCGAGCCCAAGACTGGCATGCGTCTTTAGCGATATATACGAAACGTAAAGAGTACGTACGAAGAGAGGCGCCCTAAGTCTTGGGGGGGCCTTTTTTGTGCCTCTTATTGCAATTTGGTTAGTGTTCACTTATGATATGAGCATGAAAAAGAAACCTCATTTCGACAGCAAGAAGAAGGAAATTTTGCAGGCAGCCATGAAGCTCTTTGCCGAGAAGGGCGTGGACGGCGTATCGGTGAAGGAGATCGGCGCGGCGGCAGGCGTGACGGATGCGGCGATTTATAAGCATTTTACGAATAAGGATGCCGTTGCCGCGGAGGCGTTCGACGAATATTGCGGCAGTTATACGCGCTTGGTGGATGAATATGCTACCCGGCCCGGCCCGTTCGCGGAGAGGCTATCGGCTCTCGTAACCCGCGTACTTGAATCGTATGACGAGGATAAATACGGCTTGCTGCTATTGTCTCAGCATCACGAGCTGTTTACCGAGGTAGTCAAGAGCAGGGGACGCCAACCGCTTGATGCTTTGGAGGAGCTGCTCGAGCAAGCGGTGCTGCAGCGGGCTATTCCGCCGCAGAATACACGGTTAACGGCTGTTCTGATCATCGGTGCATTCAGTCAGCTTGCGATATCCACGATGCAGGGGGAGCTGGAAGAACCGCTGTCTCCGCTGGCAGCTGAAGTAACGGCGCATTTATTGGCATTAACCGGTTTGGGAAAAGGTCAGGCGTGACCTTTTCTTTTTGCCATCAGGTTAGTGATTATTAACCAAATTATTAGGGGGAGGATGCATATGAAAAAGGTTTTAATCATCCAAGGCAATCCCATTGAAAACAGCTATGGCCGTCACCTGGCGGAGGCCTATGCAAGGGGGGCGGGCGAATCCGGAGCGGAGGTGCGGAAGCTGGTGCTTGCGGAGATGGAGTTTGACCTGAACCTGTCCGGCGGCTATAAGGGCAAGCAACCGCTCGAACCCGATCTGCAAGAAGCACAGGAGCTGATTGCCTGGGCGGACCATCTGGTGTTTGTGTATCCGAATTGGTGGGGCGGCATGCCTGCGCTGCTCAAAGGGTTCATCGACAGGGTTTTTCTGCCGGGATTCGCCTTTAAGTACCGCCGGAACTCGCCTTTGCCGGAGCAGCTGCTCAAAGGGAAGACGGCCCGTCTGATCGTCACGATGGATTCGCCGTACGTTTACTACCGGTTCTATCTCGGACAGCCGGGACATCAGATGATGAAGCATTCCATTCTGAAGTTCTGCGGCGTGGGCACCGTCCGTGCCACGAACATTACCCAGCTCCGCAAAATGCCCGAGACGGCAAGAAGACAATGGCTCGAGCGCGTGCAGAGAATGGGACGGAAATTGGCGTGATCGGGTAGTAGGGGCGATGTGCAGTTCCTTCCAATGGCTTGACTTCTCGGGCAGGAGGATTATAATTCATACAACAAATGAAACGACCAAAGAATTGAATGGGTCATGGTTCAAAATCAAATCTTGATGTATATGCCGGGGAATAGGGCCCAGGCGTTTCTACCAGGTTACCGTAAATGACTTGACTACATGAAGGTTGAGAATCCGCTCCCCAAGCCCGGCTTTGCATAAACATCGAAGCCGGGCTGCAAGATCGCCTGAAATGGGATCTAAGCACGTTTTAACGGATGGGGTGATGTGCAGACTATTAGCAATGCATGGCTGCCGCGCGGACTTCTCTTCCTCAATGGATATAGTTGCAGGCAACCCGGGCAGATACGCTGTCCGGGTTGTTTGGCGTGTTACGCAAGATCGATTTTGTGCTTTTACCGATTCATTATAAGAAAAACGTCTACCGACGACCGCAGTAAGAAGAAGTATTTATTGCGGGATTAGGAAGTCACAAGCTTCCGAGTTTATACTTTCTGATATCTAAAAAAAGGGGAGCGTGCAATCATCATGAGTTCAATCCAGAGACAGAAACGATACGAGGTCAGCCGGCAGCTGGGGAAGGTTGCTTTAGGACAAGAGCCAGCCGATCTGGTCATCAAAAACGGCACGCTGGTCAATGTGTTTACGGGTGAGCTTCAGGAACGGATAGACGTGGCGATGGCGTGCGGGCGCATCGCTTATATCGGCAGCGCCGATCATACGATCGGAGAGGGGACGCAGGTGATCGAAGCGAATGGGCGCTTCATCTCGCCGGGTCTGCTGGACGGCCATATGCATGTGGAGAGCACGATGCTGACCGTAACGGAGTTTGCCAAAGCGGCCATCGTTACGGGAACGACCGGGGTTTATATGGATCCCCATGAGATCGCCAACGTGTTCGGCATGGAGGGCGTGCGCTGGATGCACGAGGAAGGGCAGCAGCTGCCGATGAAGGTGTTCACCACCATTCCTTCCTGCGTACCGGCGACGTTCGATCTGGAGGATGCCGGGGCGCAGCTGGGCGTAGCCGATATCGAGGAAGGGCTGACCTGGCCCGGCGTCGCTGGGCTTGGCGAAGTGATGAACTTCCCGGGCGTCGTATACGGCGATCCGACCATGAGCGGAGAGATCGAAGCCACGCTGCGTGCGGGCAAGACGGTGACGGGGCATTTTCCGGCCGAGGACGACCGGATGCTACAAGCCTATCTGGCAACCGGCGTCAGCTCCGATCATGAGACGGTAACGAGAGAGCAGGCTTTGGAAAAGGTTCGCCTCGGTATGCATCTGATGATCCGCGAAGGTTCGGCTTGGCAGGATGTGAAGGAAGTGATTAAGGTGGTAACGGAGGACAAGGTACGTACCGACAATATCTCCTTGGTCACGGATGATGTGTATCCGCAGACGCTGCTGCGGCTCGGCCATATGAACCATGTGGTCCGCCGCGCCATGGAGGAGGGCGTGGACCCGGTTACTGCGATCCAGATGGGCACGATCAACGTGGCTCGATATTTCGGCATGGATATGGAGCTCGGCAGCATTTCACCGGGCAAAACGGCTGATATTTTGCTCATTGACGATCTGAAGAGCATGGTGCCTTCGGTGGTGATCACGGACGGCGAAGTGGTCGCGGAGAACGGCCGTCTCGTGAAGGCGTTCCCGGCGTATTCGTATCCGGAAAAGGCCTTTCAATCGGTTCGGCTGCAGCGTTCGCTTACCGCCGACGACTTTTTGCTGCGCAGCAAAAAGTCGTCGGCGCGTACGGAAGTGAACGTGGTGCGCGTCATCGAGAACAGTGCCCGTACCGCCAAAATGACCGCGGTGCTCGCCGTGGAGCAGGGCGTCATCCAGCCGGACCTGGGCCAAGACGTGGTTCAGCTGGCATGCATCGAGCGCCACGGCGCAACCGGGCAGATCTCGCTCGGCTTTGCGAGCGGCTTCGGACTACAGTCCGGCGCGGTTGCTTCCACGGTGGCGCACGATAGCCACAACCTGCTCGTGATGGGCACAAATGCCGAGGATATGGCGCTTGCGGCGAACGAGCTGGCAGCATGCGGAGGCGGCATGATCGTGGTGCAGAACGGCCAGGTGCTGGCGAAGGTGGCGATGCCGATTGCGGGCTTGCTGGCGGACCGTCCGGTCGAGGTCGTGGCCGAGGAAGTCGCTGCCCTGGAGGAAGCGTGGAAACAGCTCGGCTGCTCCATCCATGCGCCGTTCATGACGTTCTCGCTCATTGCGCTTCCGGTCATTCCGGAGATCCGCATTACCAATCGCGGGATTGCGGACGTGACGGAATTCAAGCTCATCGAGACGGAGATCGGTCCGGTACAATAAGGTGGCACATACATTAAAGCAGGTTGGCCTACATGGCTAACCTGCTTTTTTGGTGCGTAAATACTGGGCTTAGCCTGTGAGTGGATGCCGCAAGCCACGCTCCCATGGATAATCCTCACATAATCCATTGCCTACTTAGTGATTTTCGTCACAAATTGATAACTTTTTCACCTATTTCGGCCATTATATTGTGATGTTTATCACAATCCTTTAGGACGCGGTCTGCGACAATACAAAAAGAATCAAATTTGAAGTGATCACGTGAGCTAAAGGAAGGGGTATCTTTTATGGATCCGGTTATGCTGGCGCGAATCCAATTCGCATCGACAACCATTTTTCACTTTATTTTCGTACCGTTATCCATCGGATTGGCGTTTCTGATCGCCATCATGGAGACGATGTATGTTGTCAAGGGCCAGGAAGTCTACAAGAAAATGGCCAAGTTCTGGGGAAAGCTGTTCCTGATCAACTTTGCGGTCGGGGTTGTGACAGGGATTCTGCAGGAATTCCAGTTCGGGATGAACTGGTCGGATTACTCGCGCTTTGTCGGGGACGTGTTCGGCGCACCGCTTGCGATCGAAGCCCTGCTGGCGTTTTTCCTTGAGTCGACGTTTATCGGGCTGTGGATATTCGGGTGGGACCGGTTATCCAAGAAGGTCCATCTGCTCAGCATCTGGCTGGTGTCCTTCGGCACCCTGATGTCGGCCTTCTGGATCCTGGCAGCGAACTCGTTCATGCAGCGTCCGGTCGGTTTTGAGATCAACAATGGACGGGCGGAGATGAATGATTTCTTCGCGCTGATCACGAACGGTCAGCTGCTGGTGGAATTCCCGCACACGATCTTCGGTGCGCTGGCAACCGGGGCTTTCCTGGTAGCGGGGGTAAGCGCGTATAAGCTGCTGAAGAAGCAGGATTTGGATTTCTTCAAAAAATCATTCCACATCGCCATCGTGGTGGGTCTCATCACCTCCATTCTGGTTGCGGTATTCGGCCACCAGCAAGCGCAGTATCTGGTGGATACGCAGCCGATGAAGATGGCCGCCGCCGAGAGCTTGTGGGAAACGAGCGACGATCCCGCGCCTTGGACGGTCATCGCCGCCATCGATCCGGATAAGCAGGAGAATACGATGGAGTTCAAAATCCCGTATTTGCTCAGCTTTTTGTCCTACAGCAAATTTTCCGGCGAAGTCATCGGAATGAAGGAGTTGCAAGCCCAATACGAGCAGGAATACGGTCCTGGAGACTATATTCCGCCGGTCCGCACCACCTTCTGGAGCTTCCGGATTATGGTGGCTGCCGGCAGCGTCATGATTCTGCTGGGATTGTACGGCGCGTGGCTGATGCTGCGCAAAAAAGTCGAGAAGGCCGGCAAATGGTTCCTCAGACTGATGCTGTTCGGCATTTCCCTGCCGTTCATCGCCAACACATCGGGATGGATCATGACGGAGATCGGACGCCAGCCTTGGACGGTATTCGGGCTGATCACCACGGAGAACAGCGTTTCGCCGAACGTAAGCGCAGGCTCGATCCTGTTCTCGCTCATCATGTTTACCGCCATTTATGCGGTGCTGGCAGCCGTGATGGCCTATCTGTTCATCAAAGTCATTAAGAAAGGACCGTATGCGGCGGAGGAAGACGATCACCACGCAAGCGATCCGTTTAATAAGGAGGACTACAATGCTGTCTCTTAACGAACTGTGGTTTGTGCTCGTCGCCGTATTGTTTATCGGGTTCTTCTTCCTGGAGGGCTTCGATTTCGGAGTCGGGATGTCCACGCAGCTGCTGGCCAAAAACGATACCCAGCGCCGGGTGCTGATCAACTCGATCGGCCCGTTCTGGGACGCCAACGAGGTTTGGCTGCTGACGGCGGGCGGCGCGATGTTCGCGGCCTTCCCGAACTGGTATGCCACGCTGTTCAGCGGGTTCTACATTCCGCTTGTCTTTCTTCTGCTGGCCTTGATCGGGCGCGGCGTGGCATTTGAATTCCGCGGCAAGGTGGGCGATGTCCGCTGGAAAAGGGTGTGGGACGGAGCGATCTTCACCGGAAGCGTGCTTCCGCCATTCCTGCTCGGCGTTGTTTTTGCCTGCCTGATCCAGGGGCTCCCGATTAACGAAGAGATGCAGCTGCATGCCGGATTCTTCGACGTCGTGAATCTCTATACCGTGGTCGGCGGGTTGACGATGGTGATGCTCTGCCTGCTGCATGGCTTGATGTTCACGACGCTGCGCACGCTGGGGGATCTCCAAGAGCGGGCGCGCCGCATGGCCCGGCGGCTTCTGATTCCTGTCGCGGCCCTGTTCGTGGCATTCGGGGTGATGACGTATTTCATGACCGATATCTTCGAGAAGCGCGGCGTGGCGTTAACCGTCCTGCTGGTGCTGGCCCTGCTTGCATTCCTGCTGGGCGGATATTTCATGAACGTCAAGCGGGACGGCTGGGCTTTCGGGATGACCGGCGCGGTCATCGCACTCTTGGTAACGTCCGTGTTCGTGGGCTTGTTCCCGCGCGTGATGGTCAGCTCCATCAACGCTGCATTTGACCTGACCATTTATAATGCGGCCTCCGGACCGTATTCCCTCAAGATTATGACGATTGTGGCCGTATCGCTGCTGCCTTTTGTTTTGGGCTATCAAATTTGGAGTTACTTCGTTTTCCACAAACGGGTACATGAGAAGGAGCATCTGGAGTACTGATGGGAAAAGATCTGCTGGGATACAAAGGCGCCAAGACGGTATTCTTCCTTGTCGCCGTATGTACCCTGGCACAGAGCATGGCCATCCTTCTGCAAGCCAAATGGCTGGCGGAAGCCGTATCCGCCCTGTTTGCGGGATCAACGCTGCAGGAGCAGGGGGAGACCATTGCCTTGTTCCTGCTTGCATTTCTGGCGCGCCACGGGATCTCGGTCGTGCAGCAAGGAATCGCGCAGCGCTTTGCCGAGGAGACGGGCACGAGCCTGAGAAAGCAGCTGCTGGAGGAGCTGTTTCGGAACGGGCCGTCCTTTGTCCGGTCGGAAGGAACAGGCAATGTGGTTACGCTTGTGCTGGAGGGCATCGGCAAGTTCCGCAAATATGCGGAGCTGACCATACCTCGCATGATGGGGGCGGGCATTACCCCGGCGCTGGTATGGCTGTACGTTTTCATGACGGACCGGATCTCGGGCATCATTCTGCTGGTGACCATGCCGATCCTGATCGTGTTTCTCATCCTCGTGGGACTTGCCGCGAGAAAGCAGACCGAGCGGCAGCTGGATTCCTACCGGATGCTGTCCAATCATTTCGTGGATTCGCTGAGAGGGCTGACCACCCTGAAGTTTCTGGGACAGAGTCGCAAGCACGGCGCGAGCATACAGCAGGTCAGCGAGGGGTATCGTACAGCTACCATGCGGACGCTGCGCGTGGCGTTTCTGTCCTCTTTTGCGCTGGATTTCTTTACGATGCTGTCCGTGGCGTCGGTTGCGGTAAACCTGGGCCTGCGCCTCATTAACGGCAGCCTGGAGCTGCTGCCCGCGCTGCTCATCCTGATCCTGGCACCGGAGTATTTCCTGCCGGTGCGCATGGTCGGAGCCGACTTCCACGCCACGCTGGACGGCAAGCAGGCAGGGGAAGCGATGCAATCCATCATCCGGGAAGCCCGAAAGGGGCACACGAGCGGAAGTTCGGGTTCTGTTGCCGCGGAGGTTTCGGCTAACGGCGCGGGTCCATTCGAGCCAACGGGAGCGCTTGAAACCCCGGCGACAGGAACGATGGAACGAACCTCAACGGGCCTAACATTTAAAATTCAAAATAATTTCTCGGGTCCCAGCCGCAGGCCGCAGTCATCATTCCGTTGGGAAAAGGACAGCGTACTGGAGCTCTCCGGTATCGGCCTCAGACACGAAGAACAAGGGCCCGCTTCATTGGAGGAGGTCACCTTCCGAATACCGGGACGACGCAAGATCGGCATCGTCGGGGAGAGCGGAGCCGGCAAATCCACGCTGATCGAGCTGTTAGGCGGCTTCATGGCGCCAACATCCGGAGCGATGGCGCTGAACGGCATGATGCTGGAAGAATCGAACCGACGCGAGTGGCGGTCGGAGGTCACCTATATGCCGCAGCAGCCGTATTTGTTCGGGGCAACCTTGGAGGAGAACGTGCGCTTTTATGCGCCGGAGGCGTCCAGAGCTCAAGTGGAAGCGGCGGTAAAGGCGGCCGGTCTGTCGGAGCTGGTAAAAAGCTTGCCGGGCGGCCTTGCGGAGATGATCGGCGGCGGCGGACGCGCTTTAAGCGGCGGCCAGGCACAACGCGTGGCTTTGGCCAGGGCGCTGCTTGGCGGCCGGCAGGTTCTGCTGCTGGATGAGCCGACGGCGCATCTGGATATTGAGACGGAGTATGAGCTGAAGGAGACGATGCTGTCCCTTTTTCAAGACAAGTGGGTATTTCTGGCGACGCACAGGCTTCACTGGATGCAGGATATGGATTATATCATCGTTCTGCACCAGGGGCGCGTTGCGGAAAAGGGAACCCACGAGGAGCTTATGGCACGACAGGGCGTCTATTACGGACTGATGACATCGCAGATGGAGGGAGTACAATGAAGCAGGAATCGTGGTTTCGACCCTATGTAACGGCAAATTTCTGGCGTTTTCTGCTCATTGTCACGCTGGGCGTGCTCACCATTATGTTTGCCGGGATGCTGATGTTCACATCCGGTTATTTGATCTCCAAATCCGCCCTGCGTCCGGAAAACATCCTGATGGTGTACGTGCCGACCGTAGGGGTTCGTACCTTCGGCATCGGACGGGCGGTGATCCATTACGTGGAGCGCCTGGTGGGGCATGATACGATTCTTCGCATCCTGTCCCGCATGAGGCTTCGGCTGTACCGCATTCTGGAACCGCAAGCCCTCCGTTTATCTTCCCGGTATCGCACCGGGGATCTGCTGGGGGTGCTCTCCGATGACATCGAGTATTTGCAGGACGTTTACATCCGAACGGTCTTCCCATCGATTGTTGCGCTTGTGTTATATGCCGGGGTCATTCTGGCCGTCGGTCTGTTTGATCCGGCATTCGCCCTTCTGCTCGCACTGTATATAGCGGTGCTGGTGCTGGTGCTGCCGCTGATCTCGCTGCTGCTCACCAAACGGAAGAATCGGGAAGTGAAACAGGCCCGCAGCCACCTCTACCGGAAGCTGACCGACGCGGTGCTGGGCATTCATGAATGGTACGCCAGCGGCCGGCAGGCGGAATTCCTGACCGGTTACGAGGCGGATGAAGCCGAGGTGGACCGGACCGACCGTTCGCTTAAGCGCTGGTCGCGCTTGCGCGCCTTTATCGGTCAAGGCGTGGTTGCCGTGACGGTGGTCTCGGTGGTGTATTGGTCGGGACGACAGTATGCGGACGGTGCCATCGACGTTACGCTGATCGCGGCTTTTGTGCTGGTTGTGTTCCCGTTAATGGATGCATTTCTGCCGGTATCCGAAGCCGTTGAGCGGATTCCGCAGTACGGCCAATCGGTCGCAAGGCTCCGGGCGATTGAAAGCGCGGATGCCTCCGAAGGGCGGCAGGACCTGCCGCAGATGCTGGATAAGGCAGAGGTGGAATCCGTCATAAGCCGCGGCGTTCATGTGAAGGCGGACGGCGTCAGCTTCCGCTATGATCAGGGGGCAGACGGCCCATCGGGGCTGGAACCATCCGGCGTGGACAGGGAGGCGTCTGCATTAACCGATGTGTCGCTGGATATTGCTCCCGGCGCCAAGGTAGCCGTCATCGGGCGCTCCGGTGCCGGCAAGTCGACCCTGCTGCAGCTGATCCAGGGCGTGCTGGCGCCATCGGGAGGAAGCCTTACCCTAGGCGGCGTGGAGTCAGCGCGTTTCGGCGATGAGATCTCTTCCGTCATTTCGGTATTGAACCAGAGTCCGCACTTGTTCGACACAACGCTTGCGAACAATATTCGGCTTGGCTCCCCGGACGCCACGGAGGCTGAAATCCGGGACGCCGCCGCCATGGCACGGCTTGAACCGTTGGTAGCCTCCCTACCGGAAGGACTTGGCACCCGCATGCAGGAAGCCGGGCAGCGTTTCTCCGGAGGAGAGCGCCAGCGCGTGGCCTTGGCCCGAATCCTGCTGCAGAAGACGCCCGTTGTCATTCTGGATGAGCCCACGGTCGGGCTGGATCCCAGAACCGAGCGGGAACTGCTGTCCACCATGTTCGCCAGCCTGCAGGACCGCACCTTGATTTGGGTGACGCATCATCTGGTCGGCGTGGAGCGCATGGATGAGATCCTCTTCATGGAAGACGGTCGAATCGTTATGCGGGGCACCCACGATGAGCTGATGGAGCGATATCCGCGGTATCGGAACTTGTACCGTTTGGATCGTCCGGCGGTATAGACAGCCGAGGCGATTTACCAGCAGAAGAACCGGCCTTTCAGGAGGCGGGTTCTTCTTTTTGTTGCCTTCTTTTTTCTTATGAGTCCGATAAAAGATCGGAATCCACGCGGCTTCTGGAAAGATGTAACATTAGTCTTAAGCAGGATCAAGGGTTCATTACAACGTTAGGGGTGAGGTATAGGGTGGATTCGAAACGGTTGGTGAACGTATTTCGTCATTTTGCCGAGCGGGAATGTCCGGGTTCCAGCGTGTTTTATGAGTATTTGGCCCGGCATATTGCCGATGATGAAGAGGTGCTGCAGGTCGCTGCGTTGGTTCCGTCCGGCCAGCCCGTGCCCAATATGCTGTTCGGAGCGGTTCAATACTTGCTGCTTCAGGGCGAGGGTCCGGAGCTGAGGGCGTATTACCCCGGCCTTGCGGAGCACCCGAAGGAGATGGCCTCCTGTTATCCCCATTTCCGGGCATTCGTGCTGGAGCATGAAGCAGCCATTATCGGAATCCTGAAGCGCAAACGGGTACAGACGAACGAGGTCCGTCGCTGCGCGTACCTGTATCCGGTGTTCTGCTCCATTTATGACAAGGTCCGGAAGCCGCTTGCCCTGGTGGAGCTTGGAACGAGTGCCGGATTGCAGCTGCTGTGGGATCAATACAGTTATTCCTATGGAGACACGGCGAGTTACGGCCTTACGGAATCGAAGGTGCGCATTACATCGGAGATCAGGGGAGACCGCAAACCGTTCCTGCTGGCCTCCAGTCCGCCGGTTGTTTACCGGATGGGGATCGATCTGCATGTGAATGACGTACGGAACCCGGAGCATTTCTTATGGCTGCGAGCTTTGATTTGGCCGGGCAATCACGATCGGGTGTCCATGCTGGAGCATGCGGCGGAAGCGTTGAAGCAGCAGTCAGACGTACGTTTCCGGGAGGGGGATGGGACGGTGCTGCTGCCTGACATTGTGAAGGAGATTCCGGAAGAGGCCGTGATCTGCGTGTTTCATACGCATGTGGCCAACCAGATTCCGGAGGCGTCCAGGCAAAAATTGCTGCGGCATCTTAGCGAGATTGGAAGCAAGCGCGATATTGTGCACGTCTACAACAATATGCAGGATGAGGATCTGCATGCCGATTATATCCTCGGGGGCGTGCCGAGCAAGTTTACGGCGGCACGCACGGATGGGCATGCGCGCTGGTTCGAGTGGCTGTTATAAGGCAGGGAGATGATTGACTCAGCCTGAATAAGGACGGCGAACGGAACGGTGACCGCCGTTCGTTACAAGTCATATGCCCGTAAACGACCGCGAGCCCGGAAGGCAGCCGGGCTGAGACTTAGAGAACAACAGCCGCAGCCTTCATCGCGTATATTTTTTTATTGGGCAAGTCTGTGTCATAATAGGAGAGATGGAATATAAAGCGCTTTATGCTATGCGATTGAACCCGAGGACCAAGCTCTTCCATGGTGGAAGGGCTCTCGTTCAGGGCATGGCAGCATTCAAGGAGACCAAAGGAGGAAGTTGGGATGGATTATCGTATTGAGAAGGATACCCTGGGTGAGATTAAAGTGCCTGCGGATAAGTTATGGGCAGCGCAGACACAGCGCAGTTCCGAGAATTTCCGGATAGGAACCGAAACGATGCCGAAGGAGATCATTCGGGCGTTCGCGATATTGAAGAAGAGCGCGGCCATCGTCAACGGCAAGCTCGGCAAGCTGGATGCAGATAAGGTGGATGCGATCACAACCGCGGCCGACGAGATCGTGGACGGCAAGTGGGATGAGCATTTTCCGCTGGTGGTTTGGCAGACCGGCAGCGGCACGCAGTCCAACATGAACGTGAACGAAGTCATTGCGAATCGGGCCAATCAGCTGCTCGAGCGAAAAGACAGCACGCTGCGCGTTCATCCCAACGATGACGTCAACAAATCCCAAAGCTCCAACGATACGTTTCCGACGGCGATGCACATGGCTGCAGTCGTGGCCATGGAAGATCAAGTGATGCCTGCGCTCCGCCGCTTGAAGAAAACGTTCGAGAAGAAAAGCGATGAATATAAGGACCTGATCAAAATCGGCCGTACGCACCTTCAGGATGCAACGCCGCTGACGCTCGGACAGGAAATCAGCGGCTGGCACCGGATGCTGGAGAAGTGCGAATTGATGCTGGCTTCGGCCGTAGAACCGCTGCGCGAGCTGGCTATTGGCGGCACCGCCGTGGGTACCGGCATTAACGCGCATCCGAAATTCGGAGAAATGACGGCGGCCGAAATCAGCCTGCAGATCGGAAAAAGCTACGCGTCCGCCAGCAACAAGTTCCATTCGCTGACCAGCCATGACGAGATCGTATTTGCCCATGGGGCGCTGAAGGCACTGGCTGCCGATCTGATGAAGATCGCCAACGATGTTCGCTGGCTGGCAAGCGGTCCCCGTTCCGGCATCGGCGAGCTCACGATCCCTGCCAACGAACCGGGAAGCTCCATCATGCCGGGGAAAGTAAATCCAACCCAGAGCGAAGCGCTGACGATGGTGGTCTGCCAAGTGATGGGCAACGATGCCACGATCGGTTTTGCGGCAAGCCAGGGCAATTTTGAGCTGAACGTCTTCAAGCCGGTCATCATTTATAATTTCCTGCAGTCCGTGCGTCTGCTGTCGGATGCCATGGATTCGTTCGACCAGAATTGCGCCATCGGCATCGAAGCCAATCTTGACGTGATCCGCGCGAACATGGAGCGGTCGCTAATGCTGGTGACGGCGCTGAATCCGCATATCGGATACGAGAATGCCGCCGCCATCGCGAAACGTGCGCATCAAGAAGGGACAACGCTTCGCGAAGCAGCGCTGGCAAGCGGTCTGCTTAGCGGAGAGGATTTTGACCGGATCGTCCGTCCGGAAGAAATGATACATCCGAAGGAATAGGGGATTTCTTTTGAGCTTTATTTCAAGGCAGGTTTCCCGTTGAACCAAGAGCCCATTTCACCACGGTGATGTGGGCTTTTATGGTTGATTAGAAGAAGTTACCCGCCGGGCTGAACGCATTCGATCATCGCAAGAAAAACATCACGGAACGCCGCTCGTCTGATGCGAAAGTGCTTCAATCGTTTATCTTCGGCTTCGCAGCGGTTATAATATGGTGACAGCATCTGACAATACTTCACAAACAAACGTAAGAAGGACGGATGATAACTTGAAGAAACATCAATGGATGGCTATGCTGCTCTCTCTGATATGCACCGGGCTCGGGATGTTTTATATCGGGACGCCGGGCATGATCATAGGCGGAATGCTGCTCATGGCGCTGCAGGGAGCGGCTTTGTTTATTTTTTTCATGACACTGGGATACTTGGGCTTGATTATCGGTCCGCTAGCTATTGGGCTTCATATTATAGGTTTGATCATACCGGTCATCTACTTCAGCTACCGATCGCCCAGGAAACCGATGTTCGACGAGAAGCGGCGGCGTCAGCTCGCCTCCCCTTGGAAAATCGTCGTGCGGACGATCATCGGACTGGCCCTGTTCGCAGGGTCGATTTACGCCGGGTACACCTGGGGATCCGCCCCGTTCATGAAGACGGCTGCAGAGAAACGCGAGGTTCAGGAAGCGGCGGAGTCCTATCTGGAACAGAAGTACAACGAACCCTTTAAGGTCACGGACGTGGATTATACCTGGGCCATAGGCTCGTATAATCTTACGGCCTATCCGGAGCAGGCGCCAGAGCTTGAATTTACGCTGAGCAGCAATGAAGCCAGCCCTCCCGTCATATCCAATGATACCTACCTGAACCGGCTCTGGGGACAGCAGCTGAGGGACCGGCTGAAACCTCTGCTGGATGAGCTTTATCCGGACAAGGCGTTTGGGGAGGCGTTTGTCTTCGCAGGTAGCGACACGGTAGAGCGTGATTATAGCCAACTGGCGAATAACGCCGATGGCGATGTCAGCCAGAACATAAGACTGATCGTATTCGCGGATTTGACGGCGGATAATCTGGCGCAGGAGAAGGAACGGGTGCTGGAGCTGATTCGGCGGCTGCCTTCGGTGACGGTGCCGGGGGAGACGGATCTTACCATCGATTATTACGCTGCGGATTTGAAGACGCCGGAGAGCGTGAAGAAGGTGGAGCAGGATATCGATTATATGAAGGGGAAAACCAGTACCTACAGCTTCAGGGTGTTCGACATTTCGGACATTACGTCCGCGGATGACATCGAGATCAAAGGGCTGGAATGAGGATTTTGCTGGAGTATAAATTGATTCTAGATTCAGAAGCCAGGCGGAGTGGATAACTCCGCCTGGCTTCTTGTTGATGAATCATGATCCAACATGTGAAGGGAGCCTTCGTTAATGCAGGGACAGCTGGATGCTGCGTCCTTTCGGCGTCTTCGTCATGGTCAGCTTTAAGTTCAAGGCCTTGGCCATGTCGCGGACAGGGACGTAGAGGGTGTTCTTTATGAACAGGGGACCGTCGTACTTGCTCTTGTCCAGCTTGCAGTGGTCCGATTCTTCGGCACACAGCCTCGCCGGTTTATAAATGTCGATATCGTTCACGCTCATCTCTTGCGTAGCCCGCCGTACGATCGTATATCCCCAGCTGTCGTTTCCCCATACCGATACTGGGGGACTGCTTGCCGCTTTCAGGTCATATTGATGAAAGTTGTCCAGCTCCTCCTGCATCGTATACGAGATTTCGTATCCCATTGCATCGGCTAAGGATTTGAGCGGAACGTACGCCTTGCCTTTGCGAACATGGACGTCCTTTATATGGGTGCCGCCGACGTTTACGTAATAGCCTTCCGCTTCGTTAGCGGCTGCTTGCTCGCCCTGCCAGATGAGGGAAGCGGCTAACAGGACGCTGGTCAGCGCGAAGAGCGATATCCTTCTGAATTTCTCGATCGTCATAACCTCCTTGCATACCGAATGGGTGTAGGCAGCCCGAATGGGGAGCCTATCTACTATATAGACTCTTTTTCCGATCCATTGGTTAGCCCGTTTTCGTAAGAAAATAAGGACAAGCCTGCGAATGTAAGCTCTTTAGGAACCTTGATTCAGGCTGGCCCGCAGCTGTCAGCAAGGAATCCAGCACCGCTAGGATCCGGTATTGCGCCATTATGGGGAAGCCGATGGGGGAGGCAGAGAGCATGCATGATAAAAGGACGGACCAAGCTGATGCGCTTGATCCGTCCTTTTATTGAGGGGCTTCTTATGTCATGGAGAAGCACCTATGCATAGGTGGAACCGGCTTCGCATTACATGCTCACGGTATTCCGGGCATCCCGGTAACCGGACAGCTTGTTAACGAAGAAGGTGATCAGGAACGAACAGAGCAGGCTGGCTGCCATCGAGATCAGGAAGCCCATCGTGTTATTCGATGTAATGGGCCCGATGAAGGAGGGCACATAGGCCGTCCCCCGGACCCCGAACAAACCGACGAGCATGCCGCCAAGTCCAGCCGAGGCAATCGCTCCGGCAAATACAAGCTTGTTCGAAAACATGAACGGATAGGCGGCCTCAACGAAGGTGCCAAACCCCATGTTGATGGCGAATCCGGGGGCTGCGACGGCGGCTTCTCCCTTATCCCGCGGAGCGATAATATTGGCTAGCGTGATGCCTGCGGATACCATCACCAAGCCGACCATATCGACCGCGCCGAGGAAGCTGTTGCTGGTTGTTTCCATCTCCAGCAGCACAATCGGCAGGATGGCCGCATGATAGACGCCGCCGATGATGGCGGGCCAGATCAGCAGGCCGGCAATCAATCCAGCCATGGCGGGGCTCCAGGAGACAAGGGTCTCGATCAGGAAGCGGATGCCTTGCCCTGCGCTCAGCGCAATCGGCGCAATGAGGAAGTAGACCAGCAAACCGGCAATCAGTCCCGACACGCCGCCGGCAACAATGTTGACCGTCGTAGCGGGGAAACGCCACTCCACGCATTGGCGGAATATGTAATGGACGATAATGCCTGCGCCGATCCCGCCGATGATGCCGCCGATAATGCCTCCTTCAACGGACAGAACGCCTGCCACGATGCCCGCCACGATGGACACCTCGTCCAACTCGGAGACCTGTTTGGCCGCAATGACCGCAACGATGACCGGCAGCGCCTTAATCAGCAGGTCAAACACTTCGGTCAACGAAGATAACCCCGGGATTTTGCTGACCGCCAGGATCAGGGCCATGCCGATGAAACCGGGGAGGGACGCCATCATGATGCCCCGAATATTGATTCTTCCCCATGGAGATGAGCTGCCGGACGCCGCATGGATATTTGCGGACGCATTCCCGATGACCGGCCGGTACGTAAGCCGCCAATGCTTGCTGAGGGAAGTGACAAAGGTGACCGCTCGCGTTCTGTTGGTGGTTCCGGTTGTGCCCGAAGCCGCAATGACATGCGCGCCTTTGGTTTGGATGATGGCCATGGAGGTTCCGCCCGTACCGGTCACCGGCAGGCGGAATTTGGCAGCGGCCTCAATGGCATGCCGGTTGCTGCCCTCCGGGTCGGCGCTCATGACGATGATGCCGTCAATTTCGCCGAGTTCAATCTGCTCGGCAATCTCCCGGTCCAGCCGCTCGGCCGCCTGATTGACCTGCTGAAGGGTGCCTTCAGCGACAATGATGGGCTCTCCTTGGGAAGAGCTCCAGCTGTAAAGAGCCGCGGGCGTCGTATCCTTGGCTGCGTCCATGGAGACCTGGGCGGCGATAAACTGCAGGGCCCCGCAGGACAGGCCGGCGCTATCGAGCTGCATCAATATCTCATCCAGCAGTTTGCGCGGGTCTTTGCCGCCGAGATTGTACAGATTGCCGCCGCTGCTTCCGATGATGGCGATTTGACGATTCATGACTTGCTGCCCCCAATACGTTAGAAATAAGATAATTTCTATATTACAGCAGAGTTATAACTTGTTAAAGTGTTAAAATGCGATCCTGCCAAATCAAAAGCCGCCAGGCATACCCGGTAAGGGCTGCATGGCGGCTTAGTCATCTAGTTGTCTATTCGGTGCTTTCGCTGGCCGCTGCAACGGCAGAGGCTTCCTCCGCCGCTTCTTCAGGCGTTTCTTTGACGATTTGCAGCTTCGTATAGCGGTGGGTCTTCTTCTCGATGACGGTGAACGTCAGGTCATTGTACCTCCACGTATCGCCTTTGGCGAGTTCGGAGTTATGACCGTACAGCCAGCCGCCGATCGTATCCAGGTCATCCGTGCTCAGGTCCGTATGAAGCAGGTCGTTGATCCGGTTAATGGATACCTTGCCGTCTGCGATGATGCGGTTCGGCTCAGGCTGGGTCAGCTCGCGCTCTTCATCCTCGTCGAATTCGTCGCGGATTTCGCCGACGATCTCCTCCAAAATATCCTCGATGGTGATCATGCCGGACGTACCGCCGTATTCGTCGATCAGGATGGCCATATGCGTGCCTTCCTGCTGCATTTTTCGAAGCAGCTTCTTGATCGGGATCGCTTCGGATACCGTCATGGCCGGATGAATCAGCTTGGTCAAGTCGATATTGGAATTGTCATCGAACTCCAGGAAGAACTGTTTGGTGTTCACCATGCCGACGATCTGATCCTTGTCTCCGCGGACAACCGGGAACCGGGTGTACTGCTCGCGCTTGATAATCTGCAGGTTGGCGGCAAGCGGCTTGTCAACATACAGACAGATCATGTCGGTACGAGGTACCATAATCTCTTTGGCAAGCATATCGTCAAAAGCAAAAATTCGGCTTACATAACCGTATTCGGCTTGGTTAATCTTTCCGCTCTCATAGCTGTCGCTGAGAATCATGCGGAGTTCTTCTTCCGAGTGAGCCTCTTCATGTTCACTTGCCGGATGCATGCCGAACAGGCGAACGATTTTATTGGCCGATCCGTTCAAGAGCCAGATGAACGGGTACATAATCCGGTTGAACCATATGATCGGCGTCGCGCAGAGGAACGACACGGCTTCAGCTTTATTGATAGCGATCGTTTTCGGTGCAAGTTCACCGATAACGACGTGAATGTAAGTCATGATAATAAATGCAAGCAGGAATGAAATCAGCGATGCGATTGCCGCAGGAATGGCAAGGCTGTCAAACACCGGGTGCAGAATCTTCTCGATGGTCGGTTCCCCGAGCCAACCGAGACCGAGCGCCGTGATGGTAATCCCGAGCTGACACGCGGACAGATATCCGTCGAGATTCGAAGTTACCTTTTTAACGGCAAGAGCGCCTTTTCGCCCTTCCATCACCAATTGGTCTACCCGGCTGGGACGAAGTCTTATGATAGCAAATTCCGTCATAACGAAAAAAGCGGTAGCTGCGATAAGTACAGCGACTAGGAATAAATTCAAGCCTATATTGTCGTCCAAACAAAACACATCCTTTTTGTTATCTGATCTGAATTAGTTTTTTAATAACCAACGTTTACTATGCATGGCTGTCAACATAATTCGATCGAAACTTCAAAGGTTCTAGCAGCATGTGCTTGAGGAGCAAAAACATATCGGTATCCGTGTTGCATGTAACGTTATGCAAGGAAAGCAGAGACACATGGCGTTTCGACTCCAGCATCAACCGAACGGGCTCCGGACTTTTGGGTACCGGCGTCGGCGCTGGAAGAGTGCCTTCAGACGCTTCCATCCCCTGCGTCGCCGCAGCGGAATCGGTGATGTCCACTAGGGGGACATTACAAACGGAAGCAATCAGCAGTAAGCCAAGTGTGGAACATATAATTCTGTTTATCCTTCGTATGGGGTCCAAGTCGGATCGTCACTCCTACAATTCGTAATCGATTTGCTCTAAAAAATATATGGCTTAATTGTCAGCGTATGAATATGAAGTGATTTGAGTAGTTGTACGTAATTTCACCACGAACGCGGTCTTCAAAACAAGGTATATTGCTATTAATCATAAGAAAAAGTAAGCCACTATGTCAAATAACAGTCGCACTCGGCTATATAAATCCTTATATATCAAGGGTTTTTGATGATCGCCAGGCATACAAAAAAAGACAACTCTCCAAGAATTCCGGAGAGTTGTCCCATGCAGCAAGGGCCTATTTATGGTATGGCAGCTGTCTGATATAACTGTCGGACAGATGAAGCAGCTGGAGCGAGCGTTCGAATTCTTCCTTGGTAGCCTGGGTCTTCTTCACGTCCGAATTCGGAAGCGGATGCTTGGTTCCGTCCTCAAAGCCGATGCCCGGAATGTACAGGGTCGTATTGTTGATGAACGTACCCGAAGGCAGATAATACCGCTCCGGCAGCAAATTATTATCGGTGTGGTTCAGCAGATCCTGGCCGAAATGAAGCTGATTGTCGATCGATACGCCAAGCAGGTTGGACACCGTCGGCAAGAGGTCGATTTGTCCGCCGACCTGCTCCTTCACTTCAGGCTGAATTCCCTCGCCATGGATGATAAGCGGAATGTTGATCATATCTCCGGAGGTATATTCGCGGCCGTAAATTTCGTGCATCAGCTCTTTATCCTTGTGGTCCAGGGAGTAAATCGGCAGTCCAAGATGATCGCCGTAGAGAACAATCAAGCTGTTATCCCATACGCCGTCTTTCTTCAGCTGCTCGATGAATTTGCCGAGCGCGTCATCGGCATAATTCTGGGAACGGATGTAGTCGCCGACAAAGGTGCCTTCATATCGCTCCGGCAGGGTCATCCGATATTTATCCTCAGGAATCGTGAACGGATGGTGAGCCGACATGGAAATGACCTGGGTATAGAAAGGTTTACCGGCATCGTTCATTTTCTTCAGCTCGGCAGCCGTTTTGGTATACAGGGCGTCATCCGAGGCGCCGAAGAACAGCTTATCGTCTTCCCCGAAGAACGCTTTATCGTAATAACGGTTGAAACCGAGCGCCTTGTACAGCTCCCCGCGGTTCCAGAACTCCACGACGTTGGTGTGGAAGGTCGCGGTATCATATCCTTCCCCTTGCAGCAGTCTCGGCAGGCTTGGCAGAACCCTGTCCGCATAATGCTGCGTAGCCGCACCCCGCGGCGGGATGTAGAAGGAAGTATTCACAACAAACTCGGCATCCGAGGTATTGCCTTGACCGACGTTCTGGTAGAAGTTCGGAAAGTAATTGCTCTCGCGGGCCAGCTTGTTGATGTTAGGCGTAATTTCCTTGCCGTCAATCTTGAGGTCGACCAAGAACTTCTGGAAGGACTCCATCTGGATGATGATCAGATTCTTCCCTTTGGCGACACCTGTGAGCAGGGCCTCCTTATCGGACGCGTTCAGGCCTTTCAATGCGTTGACTTTATCCTGGGTTATGGTTTTGGCATCCACGAGCTCTTTATTCTCCTGTTGGAAAATCGTGTAGGCCTCGTAGTTCAGAATCCCCATTTCCTGCGCCTTCACGATTTCGTTCATGCTTGCGCGGTTCGGCATGATCTGGAACAGGCACAGCATTAAAGAGACGACAAAAACAATCGGGATGATCTTGCGTTTTTCTTTTTTGGCATGCCGAATCTTCCAGTTCTTAACGCGGTCGCTGCGCCACAACAGAACGAACATCACGATGATATCCGTGAAGATCAGCAGATAGTAAGGATCCATCAAGGAGAATACGCTGTTGCTTACCGCCGTTACCTGGTTCACCTGCTCTAACGCGTGATAGGTAACGATGACACCGTAATATTTATAATACATAATGGCTGCAAAGAAGATGGCGGTCAGCAGCAGGTTAACGCTCATATAGGCCGTCAGCTTTCGCTTGGAAGCAAACCATTCGATCAAGCTGAACACAAGCCAGATAAAAGGAATTTCCGTAATCAGCGGTTTCCATGGCATGACATCATCAAAAATGACCGTCCAGGCCAGGTAGCTTTTGAGCAGCATAATAACAGAGAAAAATATAAATGGCTTCGTAATCGTTAACCGAAACCGCGAGGTGGAGAACACCTGTATCGCCTTCCTTTCAGGGCCGCCACAGACCTGTTCGCAAAACTTCGGCGGCTATTCGTTTTTTAAGAATACATAGACGTTATTCTTACTGTAGATTTACGTTCCGTATACCATTTATTTAACAAAACTAATGAACAGAATTTATTATGACCTCTTCGGAGGAGGTTGTCAAAGAGTTAAAGTAAGTCCCGAAATTTCCTATAACAACACAAAAAGACGACGAAAAAACCGGCCATCGCCGGTTTTGTCAGAGTTTTAGCAAATATTAATAAAGAAAGGACATGATCAGCGGTGCGGTTCCGAGGGTGAAGAGCGCGGCGACGATCATCGAAATGCTGGATATGGTTCCCGAGAGGGAACTGAATTCGAATGCTTTGGAGGTGCCAGTTCCGTGGGCGCTGGTCCCAAACAGAACCCCTCTCGCGATATCGCCCCGGATCCGGAAGATCCGCATGACGGCGGGTCCGATCATGGACCCGAGAATCCCGGTCATAATGACGAAGACGGCGGTCATGTTCGGCACGCCCCCGATCACCTCGGATACGTTCATGGCGATAGGCGTCGTAATGGAGCGCGGCACCAGGCTGGTAGCCAGAGAACTGTTCAGGTGCATCCATTTTGCGAGAAACGCGGAGGATAACATGGCCAGCACCGATCCCGTCAGCACGCTGAGCATAATCTCGGCCGCGTGTTTCTTCAGGGTTTGGAAGTTCTTGTACAGCGGCACGGCAAAAGCGATCGTGGCCGGTCCGAGCAGCTTGCTGATCCACTGCGCACCTTCATTGTATGATTCATAGGATACGCCCGTTTGTGTCAATATCACAACAATCAGCACCGGCGTGATCAGGAGCGGCGATAAATAAACCTTCGGCAGGCGGCGATACAGCCTTTTGGCCCCCCCGTAAATCCCGATCGTTAACAGCAGGCCGAGGATGACGGTCAGCAGGATGTTCATGGCGTTTTACGCCCCTTTCTGGATGAGATGAAGCCGGCCGTCAGCCCAGAGCTTACCATCACGATGACGGTGCTGAACAAAACGACGGCCAGAATCTGGAGCCCTTCGGCTTCCAGCATCGGGAAATATTTCATGATCCCGACCGCGGCGGGGATAAAGAACAGCAGCAGTTCGGCGAGAAGCCAATTGGCGCCGAGCTCGATCCACTCCAGACGGAGGATCTTGGTTTCGAGAAGGATAAACACAACAACGATTCCGAGAATGCTGCCCGGAATTCCTATATTCAGCCAGGCGGCCAGTTGATCCATCCCTAAGGAAAGAAGCATGAATCCGGCCACTTGAAGCGTTCCTTTCAACATTTTGACCATGACCGGCCTCCTTATTTTCATTGGTATTGAAATTTTACAACGATAATTTTCATAGGTAAAATGCATATATCGAATGATAAGTATTCCATTTATCTATACATAGCCAAAATGAAGGGAGCATCGGGAATGGACATACGGCACCTGGAGTATTTTCTTGAGGTAGCGAGGAACCAGAGCTTCACCAAGGCCGCAGAGAAGCTGTACATTACGCAGCCGACGATCAGCAAAACGATTCGCAACATGGAAGACGAGTGGGGCGTCACCTTGTTCTATCGTCAGGGCAAACGGATTGAGCTGACCGACGCCGGCCACATCATGTACCAGCAGGCCCAGCAGATGGTGGAATCCTTCCAGCGGGTATCGGCCGAGCTGGAAGATCTCATGAACCTGAAGCGCGGCCATCTGCGCATCGGGCTTCCGCCCATGGTGGGCTCAAGCTTTTTTCCCGAAGTCATCGGGCAGTTCCACCGGGAATATCCGAAGATTACGATTCAGCTGATCGAGGACGGCGCCAAGAAGGTGGAGGCGGACGTGGAGAGCGGCCAGACGGACATCGGCGTCGCCGTGCTGCCTGTCAATGAAGACATATTCCATTACTATTCCTTCGTGAAAGAGAAGCTGAATCTGCTTCTGCATCCGTCCCATCGGTTGGCCGGAAGGGAGCATGTACACCTGAGTGAGCTTGCTGACGAGGCGTTTGTATTGTTCCGCGAGGACTTTACGCTCCATGACCGGATTATCCGCGAGTGCGTCAGCGCCGGCTTCGAGCCGCGGGTGGTCTACGAAAGCTCGCAGTGGGATCTCATCAGCGGCATGGTTGCCGCCAATTTGGGGATCGCGCTGCTTCCCGAAACGATATGCAAAGAGATCGATTCTTCGCGCGTGACGATACTGCCGCTGGACAATCCGTCGATCCCGTGGCAGCTCGGGATGATCTGGAGGAAAGACCGCTACCTGTCCTTTGCCGTCAGGGAATGGATCAGCTTTACGCGTTCCCTGCTGGGCGAGCATGAGTAAGTTTGTTATAAATTGAAGGGCATTTCATACATTTTCACGCCTTGGACATAATATCCATAGTAAAGAGAACCCATTTACAAGCTTTATAACCAAGGAGGAGTGACATTCGTGAGTGGCCAAGATCATGATGCTAATCATGGAATAAACCAAGAACGGGCAGGATACGCCGAGAATCGGGGCGAGACGGAGCGGGAGGATACGCTGACCAACCGGCAGGGACATCCTATTTCGGATAATCAGAATGTGCGAACGGTCGGGAATCGGGGGCCGATGACCCTGGAGAACTATCATTTTTTGGAGAAAATCACGCATTTTGACCGCGAACGCATTCCGGAGCGCGTCGTGCATGCCAGAGGTGCGGGAGCTCACGGATATTTCGAAGCCTATGGAAAAGTAGGCGACGAGCCGGTTTCGAAGTATACCCGGGCCAAGCTGTTCCAGGTCGAAGGCAAGCGCACGCCGGTATTTGTCAGGTTCTCAACCGTAATCCACGGTTCCGGCTCGCCTGAAACGCTTCGGGATCCGCGCGGATTCGCCGTGAAATTCTACACCGAGGAAGGCAACTGGGACCTGGTCGGCAACAACCTGAAAATATTCTTTATCCGCGATCCGCTCAAATTCCCGGATATGGTCCATGCGTTCAAGCCGGATCCGGTATCCAACGTTCCGGGTCCCGTAGGCATGTTCGATTTCGTTTCCCGTTCCCCGGAAGCGACGCATATGATCACGTTTGTGTATTCCCCTTGGGGCATCCCGGCCAACTATCGCCAAATGCAGGGCTCCGGTGTGAATACATATAAATGGGTCAATGCAGAAGGCACCGGCGTGCTCGTCAAATATCATTGGGAGCCGCTGAAGCAGGGGATTAAGAATCTTACGCAGGAAGAAGCGAACAAGATTCAGGGCATGAATGACAGCCATGCGACGCAGGATCTGTACGAAGCCATTGAACGCGGGGATTACCCGGAGTGGGAGCTGTGCGTGCAGATTATGAGCGACGACGAGCATCCCGAGCTGGAATTCGATCCGCTGGATCCGACGAAGCTGTGGCCGGAGGATCAATTCCCGTTCCTGAAGGTAGGCAAAATGGTGCTGAACAAAAATCCGGAGAACTACTACAACGAAGTGGAGCAGGCGGCCTTCGGCACGGGCGTGCTGGTTGACGGGCTTGATTTTTCGGACGACAAGCTGCTGCAGGGGCGTACCTTCTCCTACTCGGATACCCAGCGGCACCGCGTAGGCACCAACTACCTGCAGCTGCCGATCAATGCGCCGAAGAAACGGGTCGCTACCAATCAGCGGGGCGGGCAGATGTCCTTTTTCGTGGATAAGGCGCCTGGTCAAAGCCCGCATGTGGATTACGAGCCGTCCATGACGGATGGGCTGGTGGAGGCATCGCAGACGGCGAAGCAGCATCAGCCGCATTACGATGCCAACCTCGTGCGGCAGAAGCTCGATCGCACGCTGGATTTCAAGCAGGCCGGGGATACGTACAGAGCGTTTGAGGATTGGGAGCGAAACGACCTGATCAACAACCTCGTGGGTGCGCTGATCCAATGCGATATCCGGATTCAAGACAAGATGGTGGAATATTTCACGAATGCGGACGAGGACTATGGGCGCCGCGTACGGGAAGGACTCGAGCAGGCAAGGAAGGGCTCGAACGAGACCGTCCGGGAGCAGGCCGTAGAGGATGCAAACCGTATGGGCCACGAGGCAGACCCTTATTAATCCTTTGCCGGCCTTAGAGACGCCGTCCCGCAAACGCGGACAGCACGGAATGGCGAAGCCGCCTGCACAAGAATGACGTGCAGGCGGCTTTCCCTTATATGGTTGTAAAATATTTGCGGAATGTTAAGATGTTGCAAGGAAACCAAGCGATACATATCGAATCAACATAGAACCATGGGAAGAGGAGGCTTGCGTTATGGCAATACAAGCGGGAATCATCGGCTACGGCTTGTCCGGGTCGGTGTTTCATGCACCTATCCTTAGAAGCGTGCCGGATTACAGGGTGCACACGGTTGTATCATCGGATCCGGACAAGGTCCACCAGGATATGCCCGATACGGCCGTTGTCGACAGCGTGGATGAGCTCTTGTCCAATCCGGATATCGATGTTGTCATCATTACGAGTCCGAATGCAACGCATTATGAATATACCCGGTTAGCCATCGAGGCCGGAAAGCATGTGGTCGTCGAGAAGCCGTTTACCGTAACATCCGCCGAAGCGGACGAGCTGATTGATCTGGCCAAGCAGAAGGGCGTGCTGCTGACGGTGTACCACAACCGCCGCTGGGACAATGATTTTCTGACCGTCCGCAATCTGCTGGAGACGGGAGCCTTAGGCAAGCTTTCCATCTATCAGTCGCAGTTCAGCCGCTACCGTCCGGAAGTTCAGTCGGAGCGGTGGAGGGAGCAAGCGATGGCCGGATCCGGGATCTTGTATGACTTAGGTTCGCATTTGATCGATCAGGCGCTGTTCCTGTTCGGCCTGCCGGAGACGCTCTGGGCGGACTTGAGAACGGAGCGCAAAGGGTCCAAAGCCCACGATTATTTTCATTTGGTGCTGGGTTATAAGACGTTTCGCGTCATTCTGCATTCCGGTTCGCTGGTACGGCAGGCAGGGCCGAAATTCGAGCTGCATGGCGATAAGGGAAGCTTCCTGAAATATGGAACGGATCCGCAGGAAGGCCAGCTGAAGCAGGGCATGCATCCCGGGGATGCGGGCTGGGGCGAAGACCAGCCGGACCAATACGGGGAGCTGGCTACCGAGCTGAGCGGGCTGGCGGTGCAAGGGGAGATTGAGACGCTGCCGGGACGCTATCAAGCTTTTTACCAGGGATTGGCCGAAGCAATCCTTAAAGGCGGTTCGCTGCCTGTCCAGCCTGAAGAAGCCCGCAATGTCATTCGGATGATCGAATATGCCCTGCAGAGCCATCAGAAGGGCCGGTTGATCAAGATCACGTAAACATGCGGCCGCATCCGAAAACAGGACTGTCCTGGATTGACACATAGTTTGCTCCGATTTGTGGGATATTAGGTGATGCCACCCTTGGTACGTCTTTCATCAGGGGAGTCGATCCATATCACAACAATGAAGGAGAGAGAACGGATATGAAGAAACGTGGTATCCTTCGGCCGGCCCTTATGCTTCTTGTGAGCCTGGCGGTGACGCTGTCCATCTCCGGAGCTGCTTTGGCAGGCGGAAGCGGTCCGTTTCACTTTGGATTTAAGAAAAGCGTCAACGGCCAGCTGCCCTCGATCAATGAGGAGGGCTTCAAGGAGCTTCTGCAAAAATACGATGCGGTCTTCATGGGCGATGCCGAGCAAAAGGAGCTTTATCTTACGTTTGATAACGGGTATGAGAACGGGTATACCTCCCGTATTCTGGATACGCTTAAAGAGAAGAAGGTGCCTGCCACCTTTTTCGTGACCGGACATTATGTAAAGACACAGGAAGATCTGCTGAAACGGATGACGGCGGAAGGCCATATTATCGGCAACCATTCCTGGAATCACCCGGACGTGACCACGATCTCGGCAGAGAAGCTGACCGAGGAGCTGGAACGGGTGAAGAAGGAGGTAATGCGCATCACCGGCCAGCCGGACATGAAATATTTGCGCACGCCCCGCGGCATCTTCGATGAGCGGTCCCTGGCGACCAGCAAGCAGCTGGGGTACACCAATGTCTTCTGGTCGCTCGCGTATATGGATTGGGACGTGAAGTCCCAGCGCGGCGCGCAGTATGCTTACGATAAAGTGACCGCGCAGCTCCACCCCGGCGCCGTAATCCTGCTGCACTCCATCTCCAAGGACAACACGGAGGCGTTGGGACGGATCATTGACGAAGCAAGGAACTGGGGCTACGAGTTCAAGAGCCTTGATCAGATGCAAAAGAAATCCCCGTAAGCATATGCCGCATATGCTTACAGCGTGCAGACGCCATCCTGCCAGGAGGCCGTCTGCACGCTTTTTTTGTTATCGAATGCCCGCGGATGCTTCGCTTTCCGGAACGAATGTTTGGTATAATACCCTTCATATAGAACATGAACGAAGGAGACCATCATGCCTCATACTATCCAAATATCCGTCAGGCCGCTGGTGGAATATGTCTTTCGCAGCGGCAGCATTACCTCCGGTTTTCGCACGGCGACGTCCCTGACCGAGGGGACCCGTGCACATCAACAGGTACAGCGCGACTATGGCGAGAACGATCAGAAGGAAGTTCAGCTTGAAGCGGAGATTCCTTACGAGGATCTGCTGTTTGTGGTGGAAGGTCGCTGCGACGGCCTGATTCAAGAGGACGAGCGGATCATGATCGACGAGATCAAGTCGACCTCCGGCGATTTGGGCGAGATTACGGAGCACACGTACCCGGTTCATTGGGCTCAGGCCAAAATGTATGCCTATATGTACGCGAGGTTGCATGAGATTCCGACGATGGCCGTGAGACTGACCTACTTCCAGGTCCCGAGCGGAGAGCGGAAGCAGTTCGTGCAGGAATGGAGCTTCGCTCAGCTGGAATCCTTTGTGCTCGAGGTTGTGGCGGCCTATGCGCCTTACGCCAACCTGCTGCGGGAGCATGGCGAGCGGAGGGACCGGAGCATCCGCGAACTGAAGTTTCCGTTTCCCGCCTACCGCGAGGGACAGCGGAAGCTGGCCGGAGCCGTGTATAAAAGCATCGGGGAAGGCCGAAGATTGTTTGCCAAAGCCCCTACGGGCATCGGCAAAACCATATCCACGCTGTTTCCTTCGGTCAAAGCGATCGGCGAGGGCCTGTTATCCCGGATTTTTTACCTGACGGCCAAGACGATTACCCGAACCACCGCGGAGGAAGCCATGGCGCGCATGGAGCGTCAAGGGCTCTGCATGCATACGGTCACGCTGACGGCGAAGGACAAGATCTGTTTCAGCGAAGCGGAAGGCTGCAGCCAGATGGGCTGCGTGTTCTCGGAGGGCTACTATGACCGGATTAATGACGCCATACTGGATTTGCTCTCGAATGAAACGTTGATCACGAGGCCCATCGTTGAAGAGTATGCCCGCAAGCATACGGTGTGCCCGTTTGAATTCTCTCTGGATGCCGCGTACGCCGCCGATGCCGTCATCTGCGATTACAACTACGTGTTCGACCCGCGCGTCTCCTTCAAGCGGATGCCGGAGGACGTGAAGAAGCGCAGCGTGCTGCTCATTGACGAGGCGCACAACCTAGTCGACCGGGCGCGGGGGATGTTCTCGGCCGAACTGAATAAGTCCGCGTTCCTGGAGCTGCAAAGGGCGTACAAAGAGAGCAATCCCGGGCTTTACAACACGGCGAAGCGGGTGAATAACCGCTTTAAGGTGCTGCGCAAGGTCAGCGAGGAGGAAGAGCGGATCGTCGGGTCCCAGCAGCCGGAGATGATGGTCGAGCTGCTGGAGGATTTCTCGCTCCAGGCAGAGGCCGAACTGATGACCGGCAAGAGCGGGGATGAGGCCGATGCGCTTTTGGAATGTTATTTTGCCGTGCAGGGGTATCTGCGCATCTCCAAGCTGTATGACGACCGCTTTGTCACGTATGCGGAGATGAGCGGGAGCGAGGTGTTTCTCAAGCTGTTTTGCCTGGACCCCTCTTATTTGCTCCAGCAGGCGGGTAAAAACTACCGCTCCAGCGTATTTTTCTCGGCAACGCTCATGCCGCTCGGATATTACCGCGACATGCTCGGAGCCGAGGAAGAGGATTACAGCCTCTCGATCCCCTCGCCCTTCTCTTCCGAGCAATTGGATGTTCGGATTTTGCCTTTATCGACGCGCTTCAAGGATCGGGAGCGCAATAGCGAGGCCATCGTTCGGATGCTGAGTGCCCTGGTTCAGGAAAAACCGGTGAATACCTTGATCTTCCTGCCGTCCTATCCCTACATGCAGGATATTCATGAGGCGTTTGCCAGAATGAATCCGGAAGCCCGTACCTTGCTCCAGGGGCATGGAATGAGCGAGGAGGAGCGGGAGGCGTTCCTGAATGCATTCCAGGCGGATGCGGAAGATCCGCTGATCGGCTTTGCCGTGATGGGCGGTATTTTCTCCGAAGGCATCGATTTGAAGGGAGAACGGCTTTCGAGCGTGGTGGTCATCGGCGTAGGATTGCCGCAGCTTTCCTTCGAGAATGATATCATCAAGGATTATTTTGATCGTACCGGCAAGAGGGGATACGATTACGCCTACGTGTACCCCGGCATGAACAAAGTGCTGCAGGCCGGAGGGCGCTTGATCCGATCCGAGCAGGACAGCGGGACGCTGACACTCGTCGATGACCGCTTTCTGAATCGACAGTACGGGATGCTGCTGCCGGAGGAGTGGAGGCATTACAGGCGCATCTAATTTTTACATGGGATGTTGACACCTGGAAATGCGAACCCTATAATACGGATATATTAATTAAGCTGAAGGAGGCTGATGTCAAATGGTTATGATGCATAGTGGATGGGTCGCATTGACGTTGGTCTCTTTGGACGGGAAATTCTAATGGTAACCGGGATGTAAGGCATTGGGTTTAACATGTCTTCATCTCCGTACCTAAGAACCCGCAGGAGACCGTGCTTGGTATCCTGCGGGTTTTTTTGTGTCTATGCAAGGCTCCGGTATGATCTTTGGCGGTTTGGCCGCCGAGGATCGATGCCTTCGTCCTGCATAGTCTCAGATCAGCCGCGGATACAAATCTGCGGTTTTTTTTGTGTTTGATCATTTGTTAACAAACAATCCAACAACGATAAGGGGATATCACGAATTTGACGAAACAAGACATGACAACGTTGCAAGCCTATGGATGGAATGAACATTGGCGTTTGATGGCCGCTCAGATCCCGAAGCAGGACAAGGCGCTGGTGCCGGCCCGCATTACGGCCCAATTCTCGAAGCAATACCGCATTATCACCCAAGAGGGTGAGCAGACGGCCATTGTCACAGGCAAGTATGAATACGAAGCGGGCAGCAAAAGCGACTTTCCCGCAGTCGGCGATTGGGTCATGGTGGAGCCGCTGCAGGGCGAATCCCGTGCCGTCATTCATCATCTGCTGCCCCGCCAATCCGCCGTCACGCGCAGGGAGGCAGGAAGCGTGCCGGATGAGCAGATCATTGCGGCCAACATGGATACCGTGTTTATCATTAACGCGCTCAACAAGGATTTTAATGTTCGCCGGATTGAACGCTATCTGATTGCGGTCTGGGAGAGCGGTGCCGCACCGGTCGTGCTGCTCACCAAGGCGGACCTATGCGAATCGCCGGAAGCGTACGTCGCGGAGGTAGAGGCGGTTGCTCCGGGCGTGCCGGTCCATGCGGTAAGCTCCCTGATGGATCAAGGGAAGGAGCAGCTTGGAGAGTATCTGGTGCAAGGGAAAACGGTCGCCATAACGGGTACCTCCGGTGCCGGCAAATCGACGCTGCTGAACTGGCTGTCCGGCCAGGAAATGCAGCGGGTTCAAGGGATACGCGAAGAGGACGCAAGAGGACGGCACACCACGACGCACCGGGAGCTTTTCGTGCTGCCGGGAGGCGCGATCATGGTGGATACGCCGGGCATGCGGGAGCTGCAGCTGTGGGATTCGGAAGAAGGCTTCGAGGCGACCTTCGCGGATATTTCCGCGCTGGCGCAGCAGTGCCGGTTCCATGATTGCCGTCATGAAACGGAGGCCGGCTGTGCGGTCCGGGAAGCGCTTCAGGACGGAACGCTGGATGCAAAGCGATATGCGAATTACAAGAAGACGGAGCGGGAGCTGGCCCATATCGCCCGCAAAGAGAGGGTAAGCAACCGCCGCCAGAACAAGAGCTCGGGCAAGTCGACGCGCAAGGGAGACCGAGGCCGTAAAGGGGCATATCAGCAGCTGCTGTACGATGATGAATAATGGATGTTAAGGGAAGGCCGGAGTCGATTTGACTTCGGTCATCTCTCGGGTATATAGTTAGGTAACCAAATAAATTGGCAATCTATCTATTTATTCGAGCCGTTGCCGAGAAGAGGTGGACCATGGCGGAGGATCAACATCCAGATTTACATAAAGAAATGAACGGGAACGAGGACCAACATTCGCGGGAGGGACCATGCATGAAGGGCGGCAGGCGGGAGGACAGCGTTGCCGGCAGGCTCTTGTACAGCATACGCATGTTCCACAAGCAGGAGTGGGATCAGCACTTGATTTCAGGGTATACACCCGGCGAGATCCGCGTTCTGATGGGACTCAAACATCATATCGAGCCCGATGGCCCCGGCATGAAAGTGTCCGAGATCAGCAGCATGATGAATGTTACGTCGCCGACGATCACGCAATTCATCAATGCGCTGGAGAGCAAAGGGCTGGTGGAGCGGGTGATGGATGCGCTGGATCGGCGTGCGGTCCGCGTGCAGCTGACGGAGGAAGGGAACCGCGTTGTCCAGCAAACCTATCAGAACGTCAAGAACAGCTTTAACGAGCTGGTGAATTTCCTCGGGGAAGAAGACAGCGTCAAACTGACGGAGCTGCTGACGAAGGTGTACCATTTTCATGAACAAAAACGCAAATCGAACGAAACGACATCAGACAACGAGTAGGGGTGGGGGATTTGTTAAAGCTGTTTCACTATATGAAACCGTACCGGACAGCGGTCATTTTGGTCCTGCTGTTCACATTTTTCCAGTGTCTGTCTGATCTGTACTTGCCTACCTTGATGGCGGACATCGTGGATATCGGCATCGTGAAGGGAGACGTCCCTTATATTTGGCGCGTGGGCGGCTTCATGCTGCTGGTTGCGGCGGGGGGCATGGTTTGCTCTATAGCCGCGAGTTATCTCGCATCCAAATCGGCTACCGGATTCGGGAAGATTCTTCGCGGGCGCGTGTTCTCCCATGTCGAGAATTTTACGCTGCAGGAGTTCGACAAGATCGGCACGGCCTCGCTGATTACCCGTACGACAAACGACATTACGCAGGTGCAGCAGGTTACGATCATGATCCTTCGCATGATGGCGATTGCGCCGATGATGTGTATCGGGGGCATCGTGATGGCCGTGTCGAGAGATCCCGGACTGACAACGGTGCTGTTGATTGTCCTGCCGGTTCTGGCACTTGCTATTTTCCTGATCGCCAAAAAAGGCATTCCGCTCTTCAAAGCGATTCAGGTGAAGATCGATACGCTGAGCCGGGTGCTGCGGGAGAATCTGACCGGAATCCGGGTCATCCGTTCCTTTAACCGGATGGACCATGAAACGGTCCGCTTTAACGACGCGAACGAGGACCTGACGGCCACTTCGATCAAAGTCAATAAAATCATGGGGGCGATGATGCCCGTCATGATGCTGGTCATGAACTTTGCCACGCTGGCGATCGTCTGGTTCGGAGCCCACCGCATAGATGCCGAGCATATGAAGGTCGGCGACCTCATGGCGTTTCTCCAATACGCGATGATGATCATGTTCTCGCTGATCATGCTATCCGTCATGTTTGTCATGATTCCGCGCGCCCAGGCATCGGCGGTCCGGATCAATGAAGTATTGAACATGATGCCTGAGATCCACGATCCGAAACAGCCGCGCAATGCCGGCGTGTTGCAGGGATCGATCGAATTTCAGGATGTGACCTTCTATTATCCCGGCGCGGAGGAGCCCGCCATATCCGATATCTCCTTCCATGCCGGGCCGGGCGAAGTCACGGCGATCATCGGCGGAACCGGCTCGGGCAAATCCACGCTGATCAGCTTGATCCCGCGTTTCTATGACGTGACGTCGGGCCGGATTCTTGTCAACGGAACAGATATCCGCGACATGATGCAGGAGGATCTGCGGAACCGGATCGGATTCGTGCCGCAGAAGGCGCTGCTCTTCACCGGGACCATTGCGGAGAATATCCGCTACGGCAAAGAGGATGCCACAGACGAGGAGATCCGGCATGCAGCGAAGGTTGCCCAGGCCGCCGATTTCATTTCCTCCATGGAAGGCGAGTACGATGCCGAGATTTCGCAGGGCGGCAGCAACGTATCCGGGGGCCAGAAGCAGCGGCTCTCGATTGCAAGGGCGCTGGTTCGCAGACCCGAGATTTATGTGTTTGACGACAGCTTCTCGGCACTGGATTTCAAGACGGACGCCAATCTTCGCGCAGCGCTTCGCGAGGAAACGACGGAGGCCACCGTTTTGATCGTTGCTCAGCGGGTCAGCACCGTCATGGACGCCGACCGGATTATCGTGCTGGACGAGGGACGCATTGCCGGCATCGGCACGCATGAGGAGCTCATGGCTTCCAGCGATGTGTACCGCGAAATCGTCACCTCGCAGCTGTCAGAGGAGGAGATCGCATGAGTGAGAAGAAACGGGGAGGACATCCTCGGGGACCGGGCGGTCCCTTTGGCGGCGGCCCGCACGGGCCCGGGATGCCAGGGGAGAAAGCCAAGGACTTCAAAGGCACGTTTCGCAGGTTAACGCGATATCTCAAGCCGCATACCGGCAAGCTGCTGATCGTCTTGATCGCAGCGATCCTCAGTACGATATTCAGCATCGTGAGCCCGAAAATATTGGGGGATGCCACCACGATCCTGTTCAAAGGCTTCATGGCTAAGATGCAAGGCGTGCCAGGTGCCGGGATCGATTTTGACGCCATTCGGACGATCATGCTCTGGCTAGCAGGACTATATCTCTTAAGCTCGCTGTTTGCGTACATCCAGCAGTATGTCATGGCCGGCGTGGCTCAGCGAACCGTATATGATTTGCGCAAGGATGTGTACAACAAACTCGGCCGCCTGCCGCTTAAATATTTCGACGCCCGCGCGCATGGGGAAACGCTGAGCCGGGTGACCAATGATATGGACAATATCAGCAGCACGCTTCAGCAAAGCTTAACGCAGATGATTACGTCCGTGGTCACGCTGGTCGGCGTCATCGTCATGATGCTCACGATCAGCCCGCTGCTGACGTTGGTGGTTATTCTGACCCTCCCGCTCAGCGTGGTGGTGACCATCATGGTTGCCAAGCGCTCGCAGAAGCATTTCGTGGCCCAACAGAAGCATCTGGGTCAGCTGAACGGACATGTGGAGGAAATGTACACCGGTCATAAAGTAGTGAAGGCTTTCGGCCGTGAACGGCAGTCCATGGAGCAATTCGACGAGGTTAACGACAAACTCTATGATGCCGGTTGGAAAGCCCAGTTTATATCGGGCACCATCATGCCGCTCATGAGTTTTGTCGGCAATATCGGATATGTGATCGTCAGCGTCGTCGGCGGTGTTTTGGTTACCCGCCGGGCGATCGAGATCGGGGATATTCAGGCCTTCATTCAATATTCGCGCCAATTTACGCAGCCGATTACTCAGCTTGCGAACATCGCGAACGTCATTCAATCCACCGTAGCCTCGGCAGAGCGCGTGTTCGAAGTGCTGGACGAGGAAGAAGAGGTGTCAGAGCATACCGCTCCCGCCGAGCTTAAGCAGCCGCTTGGCGACGTGACCTTCGAGAACGTGAGCTTCGGCTATAAAGCGGACCAGCTTCTCATCGAAAATATGAATGTGGACGTGAAGCACGGCCAAACGGTCGCGATTGTCGGTCCGACCGGTGCAGGGAAGACCACGCTCATTAATCTGCTGATGCGGTTCTATGAGCTGAATCAGGGCAAAATTACGATAGACGGCACGGATATTACGGCTCTTCGGCGCAGTGAACTGCGCAGCCTGTTCGGGATGGTGCTGCAGGATACCTGGCTCTTTAACGGGACGATCCGGGATAATATCGGATACGGACGGGAAGGCGTCACGGAACAAGAGATCATCCGGGCGGCGGAAGCGGCTCATGCGGATCATTTCATCCGGACGCTTCCGGAGGGCTACGATACCGTTCTGAACGAGGAAGCCTCCAATATATCGCAAGGGCAGAAACAGCTTCTGACGATTGCGCGGGCCATTCTCGCCAACCCGTCGATTCTCATCCTTGATGAGGCCACCAGCAGCGTGGATACGCGGACGGAGCTTTATATCCAGAAAGCGATGAATGAGCTGATGAAGGACCGGACCAGCTTTGTCATTGCCCATCGGTTGTCCACGATCCGGGATGCTGACCTGATTTTGGTCATGAACAAGGGCAGCATCATCGAGCAGGGAACCCACGAAGAGCTGTTGTCCCAAGGCGGCTTCTACGCCGACCTGTATAACAGCCAATTCAGTGATCAGCATGAAGCCGGATAACGAGGCAAGGAAAGCTATGACAAGAAGACCCCTTCGATTGCGAAGCGGGTCTTCTTTTTGTTGATTAATCGCTTCATAACAAAGGGTAATAATAGAAGCAAGCCAATCAGGAACGGATCAGAGGGAGGCGGGAATGATGTATCATCGGGCTTTGCTGGTGTATAACCGCAGTGCGGGTCAGCAGGAGACCCTGCAGCAGCTTGCGGCTGTCATCCCGATACTGGCGGAAGGCATCAAGGAGCTGGTATTGTTTCAGACCTCGGCGCCGGGAGAAGGGGAAGCCGTGTGCAGGGAGCAGGGGGAGGCGTATGAGCTCATCCTGGTTATGGGGGGAGACGGGTCGGTCCATGAGTGCGTGAACGGCATTGCCGCGCTGGGACAACCGCCCCTTATCGGGATTCTGCCCGTGGGGACCTGCAACGACTTTGCCCGCTCCATGAATCTGCCGGTCGAGCTGACATCGGCAGCTCGAGCATTAATGAAGGGACAAGTCCGCGCATTGGATATCGGCATGGCGCATGACAGGGTGTTTACGAATTTCTTTGGCGTCGGGCTCATAACGGCCACTTCCGAGAACATCAACCCCGATCTGAAAGGAGCGCTTGGCAGGCTCAGTTATTTCATCAGCATGCTGCAAACCGTGCGATCGGCCGAGCCGTTCTCCTACAGGATGGAATATGACGGCCATTCCAGTGAAGGAGAAGCGATTATGATTTACATATCGAATGGACGATACTTAGGTACCCGCCCGCTGCCTTTTACATTCGATTCGTTGACGGACGGTTTGCTGGATGTACTCATCATTCGCGAAGCCGGACTCCCCCTGTTAAAAGAGCTGCTAAGCCGTAAAATCGAAGGGGAGTGGAAGCCTGCCAACGAGAGCATCTCGTATGTGAGGGCCGCTTCGATCAAGCTGATAACGGATGGGCCCATGAAGGCCGACACGGACGGGGAGATATATATGGAGACGCCTGCGGCCGTATCCGTCAAGCCGCGCCGCTTAAGGTTTTTGACAGGCTCGGAGTAAGCCGGCAGGCATATTTGATATTGCAATTTCATATGGTTCTTTTATAATGATGTTTATGTTTATATCTTTAAAGGGAGCCATGATCATTATTGAATAAGTCCGAACTGAACCGAATTACGCAAGAGCTTCTACGTCGGTCGGGCAGCAGTGTCACCGTGGAGATGGAGGCGTATTTTCCAGGGGGCCGGTTAATCGGCGGAAAATATGTGATGCATTCGCACAGCGTGACGATGTATACCGAAGTCATACGCCAGCAGTGCTTGCAGCTGTTTGGCACGCTTGAGCCGTTCCATGCCTATTTTGCGGTGGTATTCGCACATGAGCTGGGCCATTCAATGGACATGACCCTGACAGAGCTGTGCGACCGGATGGATCAAACGGTGGATGAATGGGATCAGAGGCAGCTCGCGCTTCAAATCGAGGAAAATGCTTGGAATAACGCCATGCCTTGGATCCAGGATATCGATCCCGATTTCATACAGGTCATCGTGGATCAGTCGCTTGCGGCATACCGCGAGGAGCTGGCGCCGGAAATCGCATAGGCTGTCGTGCAAAGAGCATCTTCGCCATATCAAGACACAGGCACCCGTCAGGGTGCCTTTTTTGAATGAAAGAATAAATCTGCAGAGATTTGCCGTCCGAATCCCGTAGGTGCTGCTAATCTCGCAAGTGATGTATAAAAAAGAAGTGAAGCCCGGTGGCTTCACTTCTTTTTGGTTTAGGGTCCTCTTAAGGCGCGGTGGGCTGGGATTATTAGCTCTCCGGGTCCAATTGCTTCAACGGCTCAATAGCCGGTCCTTCCAGCACCTCGCCGTTATGGCGGAAGCGTGATCCGTGGCAAGGGCAATCCCATGAACGTTCGCCCTCGTTCCATTCCACCTCGCAGCCGAGATGGGTACAGGTGGTATCCACAAGATAGAGGTTTCCTTGATCATCCTTATAGGCCCCGGCACGCTGCCCGTTATGGCGGACGACGGCGCCTTCGCCTGGCTTCAGTTCAGTAATATCGGCGTGGGACATTTCGAACTTGCCGGCAACGAAATCCTTCGCAACCATGGCATTTTGCGCGACGAATGTTTTGATGCTCGGGTCTGCCTTGAAGCGGGACGGGTTAAAGACGTCGGCATAACGGTTATCTTTCTCCAGTATTTGATCGCAAATGATCTTCGCGGCCAATGTTCCCGTTGTCATCCCCCATTTCCGGAAGCCTGTCGCGACAAAGATCCGGTCCTGATTGGACGTGATCGGCCCGATATAAGGCATGTTGTCCAGCGTGATCAGGTCCTGGGTCGACCAGCGATAAGGAATGGCGGAAGCGCCCAACAGATTTCCTGCAAAAAGCTCCAGGTTTTCGTAATGCTGATGGGTACAGATGCTGCGTCCCGTCGGATGGTTCTCGCCACCGACGATAACCAGCTCCTCGCCGTTATAGGTAGCCGACCGCAGGGAACGGGTCGGCTGATCCACGCTCAGGAACATCCCGCCTGGATAAGCGGTTTCGGGTTTGACGGCAACCGCATAGGAACGTTCCACATGCAGCCGCGTGAAGTACAGTCCTTTCCCGTCATAGAACGGAAAATGAGACGCGGATACGGCGTGGTTGCAAGTAATCCGGTGGCCGCCCCGTTTGGTGAGCAGCGTGATCGGTCCGTCGGTTTCGACTTTTTCATCCATGGTCGTATTCTCATAGATTCGTCCACCGAGCTTCAGGAATTGTTCCGTCAGATGCTTAAGATATTGCAGGGGATGGAACTGATATTGCCCCGGCATCTTGATCGCTCCACGGACGGGCATAGGCAGAGGAAGGCTTTCCTGCCATTCTCCCGGGATGCCGAGCTTCTCGTAGGCTTTGATTTCGTCCTCCAGCTTGGAGAGGTATTTGTCTTCCGTTTGAGCGTAAATATAGGCATCCTCCAGCTTTAGCCCAAACTTCTCCTCGTCGCCGCCAACAATGTCCCTAATGAATTCAATCGCTTCCCGATTCCCTTCATAATAGAGCCTTGTCTTCTCATCCCCGAAATGATTCAGGAATTCATGATAAATCAGCCCGTGCTGGGCCGTGACTTTGGCTGTTGTATGGCCGGTGGTCCCGTTCAGGATTTGCCCTGCCTCGATCAGCACGACATCTTTACCTGCCTTGGCCAGCAGATAAGCAGTCGTGATGCCGGTTATGCCGGCCCCGACTACCGCCACATCCGTCTCGATATCTTCGGCCAAGCGGGGAAAGGTAGGCAGTTCAGTTGTAGCTACCCACAGCGACTCCGGAAATTGCGGCAGTTCCTGATGCGATGAATTGGATGGGTTCATTCACGATTCCTCCTTGGTTACTATGGGGATCACCCATAAACTCATTCTCTTGTCTTCATTATTACCACATGGGAATGATTAGAAACTATGCCGTTTGGATGGAAAGAAGCTTCCTGAAGTTTTCTGGAGGATTGTAAATATTTTGGGACATTTATGCAGAACCTAGGGAGACAAGCGGGAGTTCACGGAAATATAAGAAAATGGGGGATGGTATCATGACCAGCGAACAGTATTTGAACGCGGACCAAGCCAAGAACTGCCTGAAGGAGCAGCTTAACCGCATCGGTGATATCGAGCAGCGCGAGCTGAAGAACGAGGGTGAACACGCGCTGCTGGTCTATTTAAAGAGCATGTGCGATCCTGTCATGATCAACGATAATTTGATTAACCGCTTTTATGAGCTAAATTCCTTGGACTTATACGAGCAATTCATCCGCTCCTTTCCATCGAGCATGGAGCCGAAAGATGAACAGGAATTGCTCCGCAATATACTGAGGGGCTGCGTTGCCATATTCATACAGGACACCGTGCTTCTTTTTGACGCCGTCTTGGTTAATGCCGGTTCCATCCAACCTGCCAGTACGGAGAACGTCATTCAGGGACCCGACGATTCGTTTACGGAGAATATCGAGGTGAACCTGAACCTGGTTCGCCATCGATACCAAACCACCGATTTGAAGACGGAATTCATGACCGTCGGCAAAATATCGCAGACCCGGATCATCATTATGTACGATGCGCTCAAAGTCGAAGAAGCGGTACTGCAGGAGCTTAAAAAGCGATTGTCCGAACTCAAAGCGGATATTGTGCAGTCGGCATCCGAAATCGAGAGACACACGATGCACCCCAGATTTCGGTTGTATCCTACGCTGATGCTGACCGAGCGCCCTGACCGGACCGTATTGAATATATCGCAAGGAAAGATTGCGGTATTAATGGATTCAACGGGGTATGCCCTTCTGCTGCCGGCCATATTCAATGATTTCTTTACCGCGATGGACGATAAAATCCAGCTTCCCCCGATCGGCTGGTTTCTCAAGGCCATTCGGTATATCGCCTTGTTTGTAACCGTGCTGATGCCAAGTTTTTACGTGGCATTCACCTCCTATAACCCGGAGATATTGAGGATGCAAGTTACGCTTCTCATTGCAGGAAGCAGGGCCACGGTGCCGTACCCGTCCTTCTTCGAAGTGATCTTTATGCTGCTCGCGATGGAATTTCTGACGGAGGCCAGCGTTCGGCTGCCCAAAGCGATTGGCCAGACCGCGACCACGGTCGGGGGTCTCATTCTGGGAACCGCCGCTACGGAGGCCGGACTGGTCAGCAACATCATGATCATTCTGGTGTCCGCGGTTGCCATAACGAATTTCGTCATCCCGATCACGATGATGAGCTCCGGCATCCGCGTTACGAAGTATCTCTTCATCGTGCTTGCCACCTTCTTCGGCTTGGTTGGCATCGTGTTGGGTGTGGTGGCCATGATCATGTACCTCACGAGCCTACGGTCCTTCGGCAAACCTTACTTGAAGATGTTTGCCGTGGATTGGAACAAGAAAGGAGACCAGCGAAGTGGTTAGAAACAAATATTTTTATTACCTCTTCCTGCTCAACGCAACCATCAACCTGATTAATTATGTCCCCCGCATCTTGATTACGGATCGCTTTGACGGAGCGCTGATGTCGATCCTCGTATCCATCCCGATCGGGACCCTGATTATGTTCGGCTTCATAAAACTGATTCAGAAATTTCCGGGGCAAGGGCTGCCGGAGATTTTCCAATCGGTGATGCCGAAAGGGATATCCGGCATCCTGCTTGTGTTATACGGACTTGCGTGGTATTTCTCCAGCGTCATTACCTTGACCAGCTTCGTAGATATTACCAACCGTTACATCAGTCCGGACGTGTCTCCCTATATCGTTCTGATGGGATTTCTGGTGGTTGTGGCGCTTAGCGCCAGGCTCGATTCCGAATCGATTCTTTACGGGTTGGAGATGATTTTGTACATCACCGTTCCTCTGATTGCCTATATGTCATGGCGCGTCTTCAGCAATCCGTATTTCAGCTGGGATGCCGTGAGGCAGATCATTACCCATGCCTGGAATTTACCTAATTACGGGACGGTTGCGGCAGCAACCTATATTTTTACGGGATACGTGAACATGGTGGTATTCAACCGGATCTTTCACCGATTCAGAGTCCGCCATATTTGGGCGATCGTGGTAGTCAGCATACTGACCCTTCTCGTTTCGATGTTCGCGCCCATCGGGATATTGGGAGCCGCAGGAGCCGGAGGACACGTGTATCCGGCCTTCTCGACGATAGACGCACTGCGGATCCGTTATTTCATCGTTGAACGGATGATTTATGTCTTCTACGTGGCATATATGTGCCTTTCCCTCGTGAATTCCATCATACACTGGCATGTTGGCAAGGAATTGATCCTGGGGGGCTTCGGTTTATCGGGGGTTCAGGGCAAATCGATAGATAAAAAGCGAAAAGTCGAATGGTGGGTCCTGGTGCTCTTTTCCCTTATTACCTTCGGAACGTCGTTAATTGTGAATCAATACATATTGAACGATATGGCGATCGTATTCCTGGACGTCCGGTTTGGGGGCGAGTTCCTGCTGCTTGCCATGTTAATCTATGCGGTATGGAAGAAAAGGAGGAAGAGAGCATGAATGGCCTGAAACGAGGGCTGCTCTGTGTCATGTGCTGCTCTTTTTTGTTTCTGTCGGGCTGCGAATTTCGGGATATCGATCTCAGGCTATTCGTAGTATCCATAGGGATCGATGTCTCAGAGAAAAATCCCGAAATGCACCGTTTCAGCTTCAAAATCGCCATTCCTTCGGGCGATCCGAAGACCGGGGACAAAAAATCCCTGCTCATTACGGAGGAATCGACAAGCATTGCGGAGGCGATCCGGGAGGTCAAATCCAAGGTGGATAAGGAGCTCGACTTCGGACATTGCAAGGGTGTGATGTACGGCGAGGCTTTCGCGCGAACAGATATCAGCAAAATTCAGGATTGGACCGTTCGGAGACGGGACATGCAGCTGCTCATGTATCCGGCTGTTGCCGTTCCTACCGCAGAAGCCGTATTGAAAGCGGAGCCTCCTACGGAGCGGATCGCCGGAAACGCCATATTTCTGGCGCTCAGCGAGGAAGGCACCGAATCCCCTTTTATCTCGAAGACCTATTCCTTCGATCTGAGCCGCCGAATGTTGGAGGAGGGGGAGGACCCGGTTATGCCCGTCGTGGAAACGACCGAAGACAAGGTTCTGAATATCGATAAAGTAGCCTTGATGGACAAGAACAAAGTGAAGTACATCCTGACCCCGGATGAAACCAGGCTGTACAATCTGCTGGACCTCCGGAATTTAAGCACGAATTTCGGAACGAAGATTGGCGGCAAATTGCTTGAAGTGAACACGGACAGAACCCGGGCCAGATACAAGATCGTAACGGATAAACGAGGGGAAGGAACGATTGATTATAAGATAAGGATCACGGCGATATTGGAGGAGAAAGAGGATCCCGCGCAGCTGGATCCGAGGGATCTGGACAACATCGAAGCGCAATTCAACAAGGAATTATCCCAAGCGGTCAAAAGCTTTTTGGAGAAAATTCAAAAAACAGGACTGGATCCGCTGGGTTTCGGCCTCCGGTATGGCGGCACGCATTGGAACAACCGGACGGAGATGGAGGAATGGGCTGCCATTTATCCGAATGCCAAGTTTAATGTATCGGTCAAGGTGAAAATAAAGTCTACCGGCTACAAACGCTAGGCGGGGGATATCTGTTTATCGTACAGGAAGATGTTACAATAAGGATAAGCATCTATCTTGTATGAAGGAGGTTTCACATATGGAATTCAGAAGATTGGGCGGAAGCGGACTGAAGGTTAGCGATATCAGCCTCGGGAGCTGGCTGACCTACGGGGGATACGTGGAACGGGAAAATGCGGTCAAGTCGATTCAGACTGCCTATGGACTCGGCGTCAATTTTTTCGATACGGCGAACGTTTATGCTCAAGGAGCGGCCGAAGTCGTCGTGGGCGAGACGTTAAGGGCATTTCCGAGGGAATCCTATGTGCTGGCCACAAAGGTGTTCGGCAAGATGGGAGACGGACCGAATGATCAGGGACTGTCCCGCAAGCATATCAAAGAGCAGTGCGATGCCAGCCTGAAGCGGCTGGGCACCGATTACATCGACATCTACTACTGCCATCGATATCATGAGGAAACGCCGCTTGAGGAGACGCTTCGCGCGCTGGATGATCTTGTCCGGCAAGGCAAGGTGCTCTATGTCGGCGTCAGCATGTGGACGGCGGCCCAGATGGAAGCGGCCTTGGCTGTTGCGGACCGGTATTTACTGGACCGCATCGTGGTGAATCAGCCGCTGTATAACATGTTCGAGCGCAAGATCGAGGAGGAGATTATCCCGCTTGGCGAGAAGAAGGGGATTGGACAAGTCGTATACTCCCCGCTCGCTCAAGGGCTTCTGACCGGCAAGTACGCCTCGAAGCAGGACGTGCCGGAGAACAGCCGCGCGTCGAAGATTGGAGCAGACCGGCTCAAAATAAACGAAGATCGCATACAGAAGGTGCAGGCGCTGGGCCTTGTCGCAAGCGAGCTGGACATGACCGTCGGCCAATTGGCCTTGGCCTGGATTCTGCGCCAGAACAACGTAGCCAGCGCGCTGGTGGGCGCCAGCCGTCCGGAACAGGTGGAAGAGAACGTGAAGGCTTCCGGCATGAAATTGTCCTCGGATACGCTGGCTGTCATCGAGGACATCCTGAAGGCGGATCGGAATTAGGAGAGGATCAGGTCATTGATTTCGGGTGCGGAGCATACGCGGTTGCGCCCGCTTTCCTTGGCGCGGTACAGCTCGCGGTCCGCTTGCTGGAGCAGCTCCTTGGCATTTTTTGACCGGATCGTATCGGGATGCACGGCAGCGCCGATGGACACGGTGATTCGAATCTTGGCTCCGTCTTCAAGGGTGAAGACGTGGTCCTCTACCGCGGCTCGGATTCGTTCCGCGATCGCGGCCGTCTCGTCGATGGTGGCTTCCGGGACCAGTACCGAGAATTCCTCCCCGCCGTTGCGGGATACCTCGTCAAAAGAACGGGAATAATCCCTCAGCACTTTGCTGAGCTGCTGCAAAACGACATCTCCGGCCGCATGGCCGTAGGTGTCGTTTATTTGTTTGAAATGATCGATGTCCACGACCAGGACACCCAGCCGCTCGCTGAAATGCTGGGCTTCGAGGAAGCGTTCCGACAACAGCTGCTCGAACTGGCGCAAATTGTGCAGGCTGGTCAGGTAATCCGTTTCCGCGTTCTTTTTCATCTGCAGGAACAGTTTATTCGAGGTGTTGATATACTCGGTCAGCATGTAGATGACCACCGTGGCCAGCACCGATATGACGAGCTGTTGCGTGAAGACGGTAAACACCTTTTGATGGTTCGGGATGTTCATCCACATAATGAACAAGATGACCAACATGCTGGATAGGCTCATTAGCAGCATTTTGCTCAGACGATTCCAATGGGTGCGGGAGAGGATCCCGCAGACGACGCTGATCAGCAGCATGCCCGCACCTGCAATGGCCGAGGAAGCGGACATGCCGAACAGGATCAGCCGTCCAAGTGCAATCAGCATGCCGGCAATCAAGGACGGAAGCCATCCCAGGTAGGTGGCGATCACCATTATGGCCAGATGCCGCAAATCAGCAAAAAACCGCGGGTCGATGGGGAACGAGTAGTACATTAAAATGATCCCATAGATGCCAAAGAGCAGCCCGGCGTTGATCTTGACGGTGAAGGAGGGCACCACGACACCTGCGACATATTTTTGGGACAGCAGTCCGGATAAGTATAAGAACGTTACAAATATACAAAAATTGGTAAATAGTATATTAGTCATAGGGGATCATTCCTTTCACGTACCCTGCGGTAGGAACGACAGAGCGATGAAGACATTCACCCCTATTTTATCGGAAAATGGAATTGTATGTCGAATGATAAACGTAATTTTTGTTAATTTTCTGGGACCTGCAATGGTAGGCGAACCTCGAACATCGTCAACTCTGTCGTACTGGTCACCTGGATCGTGCCATGATGGGCATCGACGATGGTTTTTACGATGGCCAGGCCAAGCCCCGAGCCGCCGGTTTGATCGGTCCGCGATTCATCTGCCCGGTAAAACCGCTCGAACAAGTGGGGGATGGCATGCTGGGGAATCGGAGGACCGTAGTTGATCACCTGCACGATGGCAAACTTGGGATCCTGCGATACTTTTAAATCCACACGCCCGGCCTCCCGTCCGTGCCTTACCGCATTGGACAGCAGATTCTCGAAGGTGCGCATCAGCTTATCCCCGTCCGATGAGATCATGATTTTCTCCACGGCAGGCGTAAACACGACCTGTACTCCTTCATGCTGCCCGGTCAATGAAAAGTCCACGGACAATTGGGCAAGCAGCTCAACCAAATTGATGTCCACACGGTTAATCGGGGAATACCCCATCCGGGTGTACTCAAACAAATCATTCACGAGGCCGCCCAGACGCAGCGATTTATCGTAGGCGATATCGGTGTAATAGCGGAGTTCGACCTCATCCTTGTAATGGTCTTCGTTGACCAGCCGCAAGTACCCGATGATGGAGGTGAGCGGGGTGCGCAGATCGTGCGATACGTTGCTGATAAGCTCGTTTTTGGACTGGACCGCCATCCGCTCCTCTGCCAGCGACAGCTTGAGCTGCTGGGCCATTTGATTGATTTGCACGGCCATCTGGCCCAGCTCGTCGTTCGAGCTTACGATGATCGCCTGGTCCAACTCGCCCTTCGCCAAACGCTGCGTCCCCTGCATCAATTGATTGATTTGGCGAATGGTGCCTTGACTTAAGAGAAGCACCATGCAGATAAACAGCACGATGCCGATGATCGTCGGGACGACCGGAAAGCCGAAGAAACTCGACAGCGTGCGTTCCACTCTGAAAAGGGTGTCTACCCAGGGCTCCTTCCAATACTCCCGGCCGATCAATCGCATGATCTGCTGTGCGATGAACAATATGGACAAGGTCAAGGCACCGCTGGCGAAGAACAGCGTGATAATCTTCCACTGCAGCTTACGCATGGATTTTGTACCCGACGCCCCATACCGTTTGGATGAGTTTATAACCGAGTTCCTTCTCGAGCTTGTCCCTCAGGTTGCTGATATGAACCATGACCGTATTGTTGGAGACGTAATATTTTTCCTTCCAGACCTGCTGGAAGATATCCTCGGCGCTAAAGATTCTCCCCGGCTGACGGGCAAGCAAGTACAAAATCTCGAATTCCCTGGCCGTCAGGGAGATCGCACGGCCATTGGCCGTTACTTCATGCGTTGTCCGGTTAATGTCGAGCCCGTCGATCCGGATCCGGTCGCTGTCCCCCTGGTGAAGGTCCACGTTGTACTGGGTGGAGCGCCGCAGCAGCGTTTTGACCCGTGTCGTCAGTTCCAGCGGATTGAACGGTTTAATCATATAATCATCCGCGCCTGTCATGAGCCCCAGTATTTTATCCATATCCTCGCTCTTCGCGCTCAGCATCAGAATGGGAATGGACGAGGTTTCCCGGATTCTGCGGCAGGTGTCGATCCCGTTCAGCTTGGGCATCATGACGTCCAGAATCACGAGATCTATCATTCCGTTGTTCGAGGTCATGGCCTGCAGGGCTTCTTCCCCGTCGTGGGCTTGGATTACGCGGTATCCCTCATTCTCCAGATAAATGGAGATCAGCCCGGATATTTCTTTATCGTCATCTACGATTAATACGCTTCTCATTCGATATCCTCCCGTACATCTCCCATGAAAACTATGATTCCTTTAGGAACAGTGTACCCTAAATCAACCGCATAAAGTGCAGCTTTGCCTTCAAAAACTAGGGAGTACTTGCACAATAGCTATTTAAAAAGGCCGGATACGAGATTCGAAAGGATGCCTTGGCGATCGAATCCGTAATCCATCAGCTTCCGGGTTTCCGTAAACCGCTGATCGGCGTCCCCGGTTCCCATCACGACGGAAATCAGCCGGTTTCCGCCCCGTGACGCGGTTCCCGTGAAGCAATAACCGGCCGAGGCCGTATACCCGGTCTTAAAGCCGTCATTGCCTTGGTAAGCATGCGGCTCGCCGGGCAGCATGAGATTCGTGGTGTGCAGGGAGAGTTCCTTCTGCGGGACGGGCAAATCCCGCTGGCTGGTTACCTCAAGCAGATCCGGGTGTTTGTTCACCAGCCATCTGGCGAGCATGGCTGAGTCCCGGGCCGTCATGACGGTGTCCCCTTCGGAGGCCGCCTCGGCAAAAGGAACCAGGTCGGCCGCAGGCAAACCGGAAGCGTTGGCGAATACGGTGCGGTCAGAGAGGCCGATTTCCTTCGCCCGGGCATTCATGGTCTCCACGAATCGGGCCTCCGACCCGCCGAGGTGCTCCGCAATAGCAACGGCCGCATCATTGGCCGAATGGATGATGAGTGCTTCGAACAGCTGCTTCAGCGTGTAACGTTCGCCTTCATGCATGCCGATGGCCGAACCGGGTACCTCTGCGGCATATCGGCTGACCGGTACGTTCTCGTCCCAGGCATGCTGCCCGGAACGAACAGCATCCAGCACCAGCAGCTCGGTCATCATCTTGGACATGCTTGCGGGAGGAAGGGGGAGATCGGCATGCATCGCATAGAGCACGCGGCCCGTATCCGCATGAATCAGGATGGCCGAGCTCGCTTTGATGGGAGGGGGTATAAATACCCTCGCTATGAACACGGCTATCAGAATGACGCCGAACAGCAGCAGCAACAGGCTTAATTTCGCGCGTCCCTTGCGGTGGTTCGCACGTTGATGCCGAAGCGTGCCGGTTTGCTGCCGGGATGTTTCAGGGGCTGGAGGTGCCTTGCGGGGATGCTTGGTTATGGATTCCATGGCGCTCTATCGTCTCCTTTGACTGGTTATGCGTCTCATTTAGGTATGTTCTAAGTCTAGCCAGACAAACTAAAGTAATTTTTAATTGAATCTAAAGAAATCTTAAAGATTACCAGCAGCGTTTTTGGTGCGGGATGTTGACCTTGAGGCGAATAAGATTTATACTTGATCTAAAAATAAATTAAAAGGGTGAATACCTTGAAATCTTTAAATCTGACGACGCAACGCCAAGCGGTGTACGATGTCCTTCGGGAATCGCATGATCATCCGACTGCTGCGGATATCATGAACCGGCTGGTGGAGAAAGGATATAATCTCGCGTACGGGACCGTTTATAATTCCCTGCGTTACTTGACGGATAAACAACTGATCCGGGAATTGAAGCTGGGCGAGAGCGCGAGTCGATACGATGCCCGTACCGACGAGCACCAGCATATTATCTGTGAAGTCTGCGGCAAAGTGGACGAGGTCATGACGGAGGTGCCAGAGGATTGGGCTGCTACGGTAGCCGGTGAAACCAACTACGTTATCCATCATGCTCACGTTGTATTCGGGGGGGTGTGTCCAGAATGTCAAATCAAACGGAAGAAATGACGGAGCTCGGGAAAGTCTATGCTTTTCCGGATTTCCAATCCGGCAATCTGTATGTGCGTCCCACGACGCCGATGGCGATTGGAGATGCTTGTCCCACCACGCTGCGGGCCGCATTGATCAGCCGGTCTCCGGGGCGCGTGAACGAAATGTTCATAACCTTGACGGAGAACTGCTTCGAGGTCATGATGTTCCGTAAATGGGAACCGCGTCTGCAGTCTGCCCTTAACACGGGACTCATTATCGCCGACATGACGGGCTGCCGGAATATGGCGGCGTTCAACAAGGAGAAGGAGCTTCTGCTGCCGGAACATACCACGATTCCGATCCTGTATCTTGTAGGCGAGGAGCTCATGAGCAATGCAGGATCAAGCCTGTTGGATGAAGAGCTGATGGTATGGCCGGCCCGTTCCAAAGATACGATGATGTATCAGGTGCAGCGGACGATTCGCTTGTTCTCCCCGGCAGCGGGTTTGTCGGGTGGAGAAGAGGTCATGCGGGGACTGATCTATAAAGATTTATCGATCGACCGGGATAAAATGACCATCCACCGGGGCAGCACCCCGATTCACTTGACCAAGACGGAGTATCATCTGCTGATGCTGCTGCTGGACAGCGAAGGGGCCGTATGCACGCGTGAGGACCTGATGTGCAAAATTTGGGATACCGATTTTATGGGCGGGAGCAACGTGGTGGATGTCCACATCAAAAGCTTGCGCAAGAAGCTGAACGACAACGCGGGTGCCCCGCGCTATATCGCAACGGTTAGAGGAGTGGGATACCGCCTGGCGGATTAATCCCCTCCTTTTTTTTTGTTCATTCGCGATTGTCGCAATGATTCATCCGAACTTCATATAAGGCTCATGGAAGGGTCACATAACGCTCACGCGACAATCATGATCCGAGGGAACCTCCGATGATACAATCATTTCATAAATTTAGATTCAGTCTAAAATCAATTATAGAAATGATGGAGGGTTCATAGATGGATAGATTGACAACCAACCAAGGTGCTCCCGTAGGAGATAACCAAAATTCCAAAACGGCGGGCCGCCGCGGGCCGACACTGCTTGAGGATTATCATCTGATCGAAAAAATCGCCCACTTCGACCGTGAACGGATTCCGGAGCGCGTCGTTCATGCACGCGGAGCAGGTGCCCACGGCGTATTTGTGGTCGAGCATGACATGAAGCCGTACACCAAAGCGGCATTCCTGCAGGAAATCGGTCAGGAAACCCCCGTGTTCGTCCGGTTCTCCACGGTTATCCATGGAACCGGGTCGCCCGAAACGGCACGCGATCCGCGCGGATTCGCCGTGAAGTTCTATACGGAGGAAGGGAACTATGACATTGTAGGCAATCATCTTCCGGTCTTCTTCATTCGGGATGCGATCAAATTCCCCGATATGGTGCATTCCTTGAAGCCTTCGCCGGAGAGCAACATTCAAGAGCCAGGCCGGTATTGGGATTTCATGACGCTGTCTCCGGAATCCACCCATATGATGACCTGGCTGTTCTCGGATCATGGCACGCCGGCAAACTATCGCGAGTTGGACGGCTTTAGCGTCCATGCGTTCAAGTGGGTGAACAGCGAAGGCAAAGTGACCTACATTAAATACAAATGGGAATCCGTGCAAGGCATCAACACGCTGAATGCAGACGAAGTGGGAGCGGTGCAGGGCAAGGACTTCAATCATGCCACCCGTGATCTTCGCGAACACATCGCTAACGGGAATTTCCCGAAATGGCGCCTGCAGGTGCAGCTGATGTCTCCGGAAGAAATGGATGATTTGTCCTTTGATCCCCTGGATCCGACCAAGACTTGGCCGGAGGATCGCTTCCCGTTCATAACCGTGGGTACGATGACCCTGAACCGTAACCCGCAGAATTTCTTCGCCGAGGTGGAGCAGGCGGCTTTCTCCCCAAGCGTATTGGTGCCTGGCATTGAGCCGTCCGAGGATAAATTGCTGCAGGGCCGGTTATTCTCTTACCCGGATACGCAGCGTCATCGTCTTGGCGCCAATTATTTGCAGATCCCGATCAACTGCCCGTATGCCCCTGTGCGCAATCATCAACGCGACGGCTTGATGAACGTGAATCAAGATCCGTCGCCGGTGAACTATGAACCGAACAGCTATACAACGGGCCCTGTGGAAGATCCGTCCGTGAATGAGAGCGAAGCTCCGCTGAGCGGTCATGTCGTTCGCCAGCGCATCGAGAAAACGGATGACTTCACCCAAGCCGGCGAATTGTACCGTTCGTTTACGGAGCAGCAGAAGGATCATCTGCTCCGCAATCTGGTTGATGACCTGAGCCAGGTCAAATCCGACATCCAGCTCCGTGCCGTATGCAATTTTTACCGTGCAGACGCCGAATATGGCGCAAGACTTGCCGCAGGGCTTGGCGTAGACCTGAGCGGTTTCATCCCGGCCGGTCAGCCGAAGTAACACCATGCAAGCATATAAGAGCCCGCCATCCTGTTTCCGCTGTGCAGGATGGAAGGCCTTTATATAGACGGCGATCCATGGTCGCCGGCCAAAAGAGGCACCCGCATAAATGGGTGCCTCTTTTTTTCATCCACTGAAATATATAAGTGGAGCAGCAGAGGAACGCCTATTCCTTTGCTGCTTTTTTGCATGCGGCAGGAAAGGGGGGCTTTTTGGAAGAATAAGACCTTAGTGGCTTTATCTATGGGATCATGGCCTTTATACTGGAGTCAGCTGCTAGAAGCTATACGGCATGAAGGTTGCACAAGCTAGAATTTAAGAGAGTGAGGCATATATCATGGCACAGCATATGAAAGATCGGGTTGTAGCCTTGGCAGGCCCGCGCAAAGCGGCGGACATGGCCAAGCTGGTGGAGAAGATGGGAGGCACGGCGGTGCTTCGCCCGGCGCAGGGGACGGTATTTTTGGATGATGAAGTGCTCCGGCGTTCCATCGAAGCTTGGCTCGAGGCGCCTGCGCCGTGGGCGATCTTTACGACGGGAATCGGCCTGGAGGCCATTTACGATACGGCCGAGCAGATGGGCCTGTTGGATACATTGAATGAAACGCTTCAAGACACCTCGATTGCGGCAAGAGGGTACAAGACCGCGAATGCTCTGAAAAAACGCGGTTTGGCACCGGTCGTCAGAGACGATGACGGCAGCACGTCCGGACTGATCCGGTCGCTTGCGCCGCATGACTTGTCGGGTCAACGCGTCATTCTGCAGCTGCATGGCGAGTCTGCGCCTAAGCTGGTCAATTGGCTTCAGCAACGGGGAGCGGAGGTGCAGCAGATTCTGCCTTATAAGCACATTCCGCCGCTGGAGGAGGATATTTCCCTGCTCGTTGACGAAATCGTTGGCGGCAAGGTTCATGCGGTTGCTTTTACAAGTGCGCCACAGTTTCGTTTTCTTGCGGATTATGCTCGTGCCCATGGCAAGCTGGAAGCCGTGCTGGAGGCGTTCCGCGGACCGGTCGTGGCGGCGGCTGTCGGCAAGGTGACGGCTCAGGGACTCCGCGAGGAAGGCATTGAACGCATGGTGGTTCCCGAGGAAGAGCGAATGGGCAGCATGATGGTGGCGCTTGGCCGTTATTTTGCTCAAAATCAAGAATAATGTCATGATATAACGTAACGAAGCTAAGGATTTCGATCCATTCCAGCACGTCGATGCATGTTCCTCAGGTTCATGTGAAATATTGAGTAGTAAATAGGAGGATGACCGATGGATAAGAGAAAAGCATTGCTGCTCGGCAGCTACACGCACCCGAAGTTTCATCCGCTGCAAGGCATAGACAAACAGATCACGCATCTGCTGAACGACATGTTCACCGTGCAGTGCACGGAAAACCATAAAATGCTTCATGAAAGCAATCTCTACCCTTACGAGCTGTGCATCGCCTATAGCGACTTGTGGGACGAGCGGGTTTCGCCACGGCAGACCGCAGGCCTGCTGTCCTACGTTAGCGGAGGCGGCGGCTTGCTCGTGATTCATAATGGCGTTACCTTGGCAAACCGTTATGAGCTGGCGCAGCTGATTGGCGCCCGTTTTGACGGGCACCCGCCGATGGAGAAGCTGTATTTCGTTCCGGGGGAGACCGATCACGATATTACGGAGGGCGTTGAGCCGTTTGTGCTGGACGAGGAGCCTTACCGGTTCGTATTCAGTCCGTTCACGGAAAAAACCGTGCTGCTGCATTATGAGTACGAAGGCAAGCAGTGGCCTGCCGCCTGGTGCCATACGTATGGCATTGGACGCGTGGTCTTCTTGATGCCGGGCCATCATGAGCCGTCCTTTCTCCAGCCTCAGCTGCGTTTAATGATTACGCAAGCGGCCAAGTGGGCGGCGCGCGTTCCGGGTTAAGGCATTTCGAAATGATCGGGCAGGAGGGACGCGCGTGAGCGGGAAGATACTAATTGTTGAGGATGAAGCGAAAATATCCCGTTTGCTTGAAATCGAGCTGGAGAGTGAAGGATACCAGGTCACGAAGGCGGATAACGGGCTGGATGCGCTTGAGGCATACCGCAGCCAGGAGGTGGATCTCATTCTGCTGGATGTCATGCTTCCGGGTATGAGCGGCATTGAGCTGCTGCGGCGGATTCGTGCCCATGATTCCCATACGGCCGTGCTGCTGCTTACGGCGAAGAGCTCCGTTGAAGATAAGGTATCGGGGCTGGATCTTGGAGCCAATGATTATATTACGAAGCCGTTTCAGATCGAAGAGCTGCTGGCGCGGATTCGTGCTGCATTACGGCTTCAGGGAAAGCCTCATCCGGAAGAAGAACCGGCTGGGGAGTGGCTTACGGCCGCGGATTTGAAATTGAATGAAGGCACGCGGGAAGTGATTCGCGACGGCAGAAGGATCGATCTGACGCCGCGTGAATTTGACTTGCTCGTCTATTTGCTGAAGAACAAGCGGCAGGTGCTGAACCGCGAGCAGATTCTTGCTGCCGTGTGGGGGTACGATTATTACGGCGATACCAACGTCGTTGATGTATACATACGTTACGTCCGCAAGAAAATCGATCATGGCGGCACGCAAGAGCTCATCCACACCGTTCGCGGCGTCGGCTACGTGCTGAAAGAAACCCTATGAAGCTGAGCAGCAAAATCCATCTCTATTCGTCGGTGCTGATGGCCGCCATCCTGATTGTCATGAATTTATCCGTGTATTACGTGTTCAGCAAAATGACGGTGGACAGCCAGCTGGAGCAGGCGGAAGCCGAGGCGGGAAGCATCGTCAGAAGCATTGCGCATTCTGCCGCGACCATTCCCATTGACGATCTGCTGCGAAGTTATGTCCCGGCTGACGGAAAGATTCAATTCGTCCCGGCTGACAGCAAGGCCAAGTCTCCTTACGTGACCTCCTCCGGCGAGGATATGGATGAGCTGAAGCTGCCTTATAACGCCAATAAGCAGGTCGAGCAGATCCGATATGAAGGAATGCGTTATGTGCTGGTGTCCCTGCCTGTCATTTGGAGCGACGGGGCGGTATACAACATCCAAATTTCCCGCAGCCTTGCCGCTACGATGGAGACGCTGCAGGTGCTGCGCATTGTGCTGGTGGCCGTAACCGCGATCGCATTGGTTCCGGTCATCATTTCGACGCGGATATTGGGGCGTTTAATCGTGCAGCCGATTACGGCCTTAATCCGTACGATGCGGGAGATTCGGCAGAGCGGACGGTTCCGTCGGATCGAGCTGAAGGAAACATCCAAGGATGAGCTGGTGGAGATGGGGGCTGCCTTCAATGACATGATCACGCTGCTGGAGAGCAACCATGCGAGGCAGGAACAATTCGTGTCCAACGCTTCCCATGAGTTAAAAACACCGCTCACCATCATCGAGAGTTACGCCAGTTTGTTGAAGCGGCGAGGCCTGGATCGGCCGGAGCTGTTCATGGAGTCCGTCGATGCGATCCATTCGGAAGCGATCCGGATGAAGGAGATGACGGAGCAGCTGCTGCTGCTTGCCCGCAACCAGGACCAATGGCAGGTCGAGATGGAGCAGGTGGATCTCGCAGCATTATCGGAGTCTTCCGCTCGCGCATTTCGCGATGCCTATAACCGCACGGTCGAGGTTGAAGCCGACGGCGAGGTTCTGGGCTGGACGGACAGCCGCAGGCTCAAGCAGCTCTTGTTCATTCTGCTGGATAATGCACGCAAATACAGTGACGAACATATCGTCATCCAGTTGGGCAGAAAGCCGTCGGAGGTATATATCCGGGTCATCGACCGCGGAATCGGCATTGCCAAAGAGGAGCTGGAGCACGTCTTCGACCGTTTCTACCGGGTGGACGAAGCTCGTACCCGCCGGGGCGGGGGAGCCGGCCTTGGATTGTCCTTGGCCAAGGATATCGCGGAGGCCATCTCTGCTGAGCTGGAGCTGGAAAGCCTGCCCAGCGTGGGCACAACGGCCACCATTCGGCTCCAAGAATCGAAATAAACGTCAGCAGCCCACCGTTTTCTCATCGAATTCTAACCATGCTGCGCTATACTGACGGTATAGACCGAATGGGTTGCGAGGTGATTCAATGCGTAAAAAAGTGAGTGTGCTGCTGGGCGTCATTATCGTGGTGGCCTTCATGATCATCGTGAATGCGGTATGGAGTCCGTTTACCCGTTCGACGGAGGCGATGTCGCAGGAGGAAGCCGTAAGCGGAGTATTGAAACAATATCCGGACGGTGAGATTACAAAAGCAACGCTGGATGGGGAGATGTACCGGATGGAGCTGGAGTCCAATTCCGGAAGGTATGAGATGACGGTGGATGCCCGTCAAGGCGATATCGTGTCCATCAAGCAGCTGGACAAAGCGCCAGCGAAGCCAGAGCCGGAGCCCGGCGAAACCAAGCAGCCGACCGACAATCCAAGCACGACTCCTGCGGAGCCCGCTGAGAATGGCGAGAAGGGATCAGCGGATGGTGAAAGCGGAACTGCGGAGCCGCCTGCAACGATGATCACCAAAGAGTACGCGATCAAGCTTTCTTTAGAGAAGGTACCGGGAACGGTGGAAGACGTGGAATATCGCGAGAGCAAGAGCAGCCGTTATTATCTGGTCGAGATCGAGCGGGAAGACGGGCGCGAAGCGACCATTCAGGTCCACGCGATTACCGGCAAGATCATGACCGTGACTTGGGATGACGAGGATGACGATGAATAGATTAGAGGCCTATTCTCATTTTCTCATCGTATTCTAATGTTTCTCTCCGAAAGCTCTCATGTTGAGACGGTATATTGGGTTTGTAGAGATCACACAGAGAGTTTCGAGGAGGCGTAAGATGATGAACAAAAGAACATGGTGGGCAGGCGCACTGTCCGTAGCGATCGCGGCAAGTGGAGTATACGGCTATAGCGCCGTGCAGGCTGCAGGGTCAGGACAGACAACGCCGGCAGGAACCCAGGCGGCAGCCAAACAGGAGAAGCAGCTCATTGGAATGGAAAAAGCCGAACAATTGGCACTCGCGGCTGCCAGCGGTAAAGTGGAAAGCATTGACATCGACCGCAAAAAGGGCAAGCTGGTGTACGATGTTGAGATTCAGCAGAGCAACCGGGATGTCGATGTATGGATTGATGCCTACACAGGCAAATCCCTTGGCGTCATAGTAGATCGGGATGATGACGATGATGACCGTGACAGCATTCCGGGGAATCTGATCGGTGCCGGCAAGGCATCCGCGATCGCTGTCAAACACGTCAAGAGCGGGACAGCCGTAGAGGTTGATCTGGACCACGATGACGGCCGGTGGGTGTATGACGTCGAAGTGAAGACGGCCAAAGGCTCGTCCGAGGTTGAGATCAACGCGGTCAGCGGCAAAGTGATCAAGGCAGAATACGAGAAATACGACGACCATGATGATGACGACCACGATGACCAGGATGATTGGGACCATGATGATCACGATGATCATTACGATGATGATCGGGATGACGATTAAACCGTTCTTCATCTGCGTAGGATAGCCGTATCAGCGAACAGCACGGGATATAACCCGGCTGTTCGCTTTTTTGTCGTGGCATTAGTGCATTCCCGCCGTCGTACCCGATTGGCCCTCATATTTCATGGAAAATCAGGGGACATTGATAAGGGAGCTTCTCGATACTTAGAAAGCAAGTCCAAGGATAGATGTTTTTGCCAGCGTTAAAGGTTATAATGGAACCAGACAACGACCGGGAGGGATATATCGTGAGTGATCTTTTTAAGAAAGCCATCTCGTTAGGATTGGGCCTTACCGTGGTCAGCAAGGAAAAAGTAGAGAAAATCGTGGACGATCTGGTCAAACGCGGGGAGCTGGCTCCTGCGGAATCCAAAGCGCTGGTGAACCGCCTCGTCGAGCGCGGCGAAGAGGAGCAATCCCAGATCAAGTCATATATTTATGAGCAGGTGCAGCGCGTGTTGTCCGATCTGGATGTTCCCAAAGAGAGCGATGTCGCCAGCCTGGAACAGCGCATTGCCGCTCTGGAGAAGAAGGTTGTAGAACTGGAAGGATCGCGGCAGGAATAGATGGCGGTCCGAATTCGACATGCCGGACGTTACCGGGAAATCGCCATGGCGCTCATGCGTCATGGCTTTGGCTATATGGTGGAGGAGATGGGACTGTTCCATGTTCTGTCGCTGCCTGTCCGCTGGAGCTCCAAGGAGCAGCCGGAGACGATTACGCTTGGGGAACGCATTCGGCGAGTGCTGGAGGATCTGGGGCCTGCCTTTGTGAAGCTGGGCCAATTGGCGAGTACCCGATCGGACCTGCTGCCAGACCACATTATCCAGGAATTGGTCAAGCTGCAGGAACGGGTGCCTCCGTTCCCTTCCGCGAGCGCACGGGAGCTGATTGAACAAGAATGGGGCATGCCGATCGACGACGTGTTGAGTGAGTTTGAGGACAAGCCGCTGGCTGCCGCCTCAATCGGCCAGGTTCACGCCGGGAGGCTGAAATCCGGAGAGCTTGTAGCGATCAAGGTGCAGCGTCCGGGCGTGGCCCGCATGATCGGCCGCGACTTGGAAATCCTGCGGGATTTAATTTCGATTGCCGAGCGCCATTGGGAATGGGTGAAGCAGTACCGCGTGGATCGAATCGTTGACGAGTTTGCCAGAGCGATGATGGCGGAGCTGGATTACAGCCATGAAGCCCGGAATGCGGAGAAGATCGCATCCCGGATGACGGAGCAGGAATTTGTCCATATTCCGCGGATTTATTGGGATTATACGTCATCGAAGGTGTTGATGATGGAGTATGCCGAGGGTATTACCTTAAGCCGCAGGCAGGAGATTGTGGCCAAGGGGCATGATCTCAAGGCGATCGCCGAGCATCTGACCGACGGCATGCTGCAGCAGATTTTTATTGAGGGCTTCTTTCATGCCGACCCTCATCCGGGGAACCTGCTCGTCAGGGAGGACGGCAAGCTGGTCTTTCTGGATTTCGGGCTGGTGGGTCACCTCAGCGAAGATATGAAGGATCATCTGTCAGGACTTATTATTGCATTGATGCGGCGGAATTCGGAAGGGATGATCCGGGCGATTTCCAGAATGGGTTTGATTCCGGACGATTGCGATATGGATGCGCTGCGGTCGGATATGGACCGTCTGCGGGAAGAGTATTATGACGTGCCTTTTGCTCAAGTGCGCATCGGCAAGGCATTGACCGATCTGTTTGCCGTTGCCCAGCGGCACCGGATTATGCTGCCTCCGGATATGACGCTGCTTGGCAAATCATTGCTGACCCTGGAAGGGGTCATCGAGATGCTGGACCCGAGCCTGAGTATTATCGATATGGCGGAGCCTTTCGGAAGGAAGCTGCTGAAGAAGCGGTACAATACCCGCCGGATCAGCAGGAAGGTGCTGGATGGGGTGGCGGGGCTTGCCGAGAGTTTGCTCGATCTGCCCGGTCAAGCCCGGCAGCTGTCGGCCCTGATCAGCAAAGGAAAACTGCGGGTGGAGATCAGCGTTCCGGAACTGAAAACGCTGATGCGCAAGTTGGATCAGATCAGTAACCGGCTGTCCTTCAGCATCGTGCTTCTGGCTTTCAGCATCATCATGGTAGGGCTGATTATCGGATCGTCGCTCAGCCGGGAGCCGATGATGATATGGAGCTTCCCGGTGATTGAAGTCGGATTCATCGTAGCCCTGCTGATGGTGGCATGGCTGCTGTACGCCATATTCAAATCCGGCAGGTTCTAGCCTGCCGATTCGGCTCTTGTCCGTTTGCGTTGCTGCATCCAGGCCTGGACACCGATCAGGATCCACTCTATGAGATGGAAAAATACGGCGATGACCAACGATTGCAGCCAGCCCTCCACGGGAATGGCGGGCACGATCAGAGAGGCTATGTACAGCAGCAGCGTATCGGTCACGACCGTCACTGCCTGTTTCATATAGATGGAGGTATCCTTGCGAAGCAGAAGCCGCAGCAGGGCGATGACCAATGGATGTATGAGACCTTCGAAGATCAGGAACCCGACCAGGACGAAAAGCGAGAAGCCGAGCAGCACGCCTTGGCCGTCGTATGCAAGCGTTTCGCCTGCTCTTGAAGGATCGGGCATGGGGAACCACTGGGCATACAGCATGGAAAAGAGCTCCAATGGCATAATGATAAAGGCCGACAACAGCGGAATGAGCCACAGCTTCTTCCGGAAGGGAACGATGGGCTCCCCGTCGCGTCTTGAAATATAATTCATCATTAGATTGATAAGGCCGAATAGGATCATCAAGATCAAGGCTGTCAGGATGAGCTGTAGGATATGCATATCGGGGACACCTCCTCGCTGGTGTATACTGGATTTCTATATCATTGACATTACCAAAGTCAGGGTCGTTTGTCAGTTTTCTGGCGAAAATAGTGAATGGATTCAAACCATATCTTCATTCACTGGACACATAAGGGAAGCGCCCTGTTCTTCTAAGAACGAATGGTATCGGCCTTTTGTTGGGATTTATGTATGAAAATATGTTGGTTTTGTTTACTGAATCGAATGGATTGAGACCATAAGATGCTAAATAAATTAAATGAGGTGGAACGTTTGCCGAACTTTCAACAGCTGGGCATTGACGAACAAAGAGTACGAAAACTGAAGGAGCAGGGAATTACGGAACCGACTCCGGTACAGCAAGAGAGCATTCCGCTGCTGCTGCAGGGAAAGGACGTCATTGCCCGGGCGAAGACCGGCACAGGCAAGACGCTGGCTTTCATGCTGCCGATTCTGCAGCATATCGATCCCAAGCGGGCGTACCCGCAGGCGCTCATCGTTGCGCCGACACGGGAATTGGCATTGCAAATTACGGAAGAAGCCAAGAAGCTGACGGCAGGAGAGCCGGATGGCATCAAAATTCTGGCGGTCTATGGCGGGCAGGACGTGGAGAAACAGCTGCGCAAGCTTGAAGGCGGACGCCAATTGATCATCGGCACGCCGGGCCGGCTGCTGGATCATTTGCGCCGAGGCACGTTAGAGCTTGGCGGCGTGAAGCAGCTGGTGCTGGACGAAGCCGACCAGATGCTGCATATGGGCTTTTTGGATGAAGTGGAGGCGCTGATCCATGCGCTTCCGTATCGGCGCCAAACGATGCTCTTCTCGGCGACGATGCCTGCCGGCGTGAAGCAGCTTGCCGGCAATTATATGAATCAACCTGTCGATATCGTGATTAAGGGGGCTTCCCCGATCCCGCTGGAGCAGATCCAGCAGGTGGTGGTCGAGTGTACGGACCGTTCCAAACAGGATGCCTTACGCGCAATGATCGAAGAGCATAATCCCTTCCTCGCGATCATCTTCTGCCGGACGAAGCGCAGAGCCACCACGTTGAACGAGGCCCTGCTGGCCCATGGCTACCAATCGGACGAGCTGCACGGGGATCTGTCCCAGGCGAAACGGGAAGCGGTCATGAAGCGATTCCGGGAAGCCAAGCTGCAGCTGCTCGTTGCAACGGATGTTGCCGCGAGGGGGCTGGACGTCGAAGGCGTTACCCATGTCTTTAACTACGATATGCCCCATGATGTTGAAAGTTACATCCATCGTATCGGCCGGACCGGACGGGCGGGGGGTAGCGGTATGGCCATCACGTTTGCGGCCGGAAAAGACCTTAATGATCTGCAGCGCATCGAAGAAGGGATCTCCCAGCGGTTGAAGCGAGTACGCTATGACTCTGCCGCCGGAAGCCTTCGGGAAAGCTCTGGCGGCTCGGGCAGGGATACGGGCCGACCGAAGAAAGCAAGAAATGTCTCGTCACTTGAATCCGATAATGAACGTGGTCAAGGCAGAAGCCGTGCCGATCGGGGCACGGGTTCCGGGCGTAGCCGCGGTAACGAGCAGGGCAGAGGAAGGGCAGGATCATCGCGTAGGGATGACCGCGATTCGGGCCGGACAGGAGGCCGTACCGGAGAGGGTCGAGGACCATCGGCGGCCGGAGGCCGAGGCAGCGGCGCGCGTGAAGGCGGTCGTGCAGGCGAGGGCCGCGGACCGCAGGCCGGAGCACGAGGCAGCAGCCGCGGACCGTCCAGAACCGAGGGGCGGGGGAATCACGCCGGCCGCGGCGGACAAGGCGGAACCCGATCCTCCGAAGGCCGCGCTGCCAGAGGCCAAAGCGGTGGACGACGCGGCGGTCGGAGCCGCTAGGCAGTTCAAGGTAAATTTTAGGAAGTCCTCTGTTTCAATCCGAAGGATCACGTTTAAGTAGAGATCGTTACCCAGTCAATGACAAGGAGGCGTTACCATGTCTGAACATAATCATGTGGTGAACAAGAACGGTGAGCTGGATGTGAGTAAGGTCGATGACGCTATGGACCGGATTGACGACAAGGAGAAGGAACGGATCCTGGCTGACTTCGATGCCTTTCAATCCTTTTTGAACAAACGAATTCAGCTTGCCGAGAGCATTGGCTTGAATGAAGAGCAGCTGGCGCAGGCGGCAGAGAAGGTAGCCGGATACCTCGCCGCTAACGAGGAGCCCCGCAATTCCGAGGAGAAACTTCTTCAGGAGTTATGGAAGGTCGGAACGCAAGCGGAGCAGCATCAGCTGGCTCATCTGCTGGTTAAGCTGGCTCAAAACCGTACGCCTCAATAAGGCGAAGCGTAAGATGAGGGTCCTTCCCCGGCCGACTTGCCGGGGAAGGTTTTTTTGGTTCGAAGGCAGGAATGAACATAACTATAGGATGAAGGGCTTGATATTAGGCTTTATACATAATATGATTTCCAATGTCTTTATTCCATCTGTTGGATTGGGTAACACCGAAAGAATAAAGGAGGAGGCGCTGCCTGAATGTCTCTGGTGATTCATGAGCAGAGAAAACCCAAAATGCAGCCTTTTTATTGGGTGCTTACGTTCGAAATGCATGTGCTGGGCATTTTGCTGGGCCTGGCGTTTACGATGGGGCCTTTGATTCTGTTGTACTTCTGGGCCAATGTCTGGACGTGGATGAGTCTGGCGGGTATACCCGCCGGTATCTTTATGGTGATTCGGCTATCCAAGAGTCTGAAAGGGCATATCTGGAATAATACGCATCTGGACGAATATTTGTTATACGAAGACCACATTGAATATGAGCGATGGAATCCCGAGACGAAAGACTCCTTGAAGGGGAGCCTTCGGATTGGCGACGTAAAGGAAATATATTACGGGCGATATATTTTTCAATTCAGTTATGCCTATAAAAACAGCAAAATGACCGAGTCGGTGCCTATGGCGGAGTTAATGCCCATCATGTACCTTGTTGCTGGGGAAGGGACGGCTGAACGGGCAGTGGCCGTTCCTTTCACGGATCCGATGGAGGCGAACCGCTGGCTGGAGGTCGTCGGCAGACGAGGGATTCCTTTATATCTGACATCCGTCATCATCCAAGATCTGGGGGATGAATCGGTGGCGTCAGTGCTTCGCGAGGACGAGGATTTAGAGCGTGCCGAATTTGACGGGAATATCGAGCGGCAATTCCGTCCGTATCTGGATCGCCTGGTACAGGAGAACGAGGAGGAAGACAGGGAGCTGACGGAGGAGGAACTGGATCAGCTGGAATACGAGATGAAGCTCCTCGAATACGAAGAAGCGCTGCAAAAGCGAAGATCGGCTTTTCGTGGAACCGGTTTGCTTGCTTGGCTGGTTTTCCCGGTTCAGTTCGCCGTCGGTTTTTGGCTGACGCGCCAGGCGGAGCTGGGTAACGCGGACCCGGAACAGCCGCTGTACCCCATTCTTCTTGTTGCGCTGTCGGCGATCCTGTTCTTCTTCCTGGTGAAATGGATGCGCTGGTTACAGATCATTATGTTCTCGCTGGTTACTTTTATATCGTTTATGTTTCTGGACTTCTCGGAGATCGAGACCGATCCTTCCTACCAAATGTCCAGCATGCTCCTTGCGATAGCCATGCTGTCGCTGCCTGTGGCGGCTCTCTTTTATTTGGGAATCCGGTATGTGCGCAAAGGGCGGGATGCGAAGAATCTTCCGCCGATGCCGGGGCCGTACCAGCCTCTTACGGAAAACGATAAGCCAGGGTTCGAGTCTGGAGACCGGCTGTCAACCTAATACGAAAACGAAAGAAACGCACCCTTCACATTTGGGGGTGCGTTTCGTATCGGTACCTGTAGGTATCCATGGGCTGGCTGGTAAAAGAGGTGTCCAGCTTTTTCTTCTCGCCGGGGGCGAGGGTGATGTCCCTGTACATCTCGGTAAAGACTTCCTCATCGTTCTTGTCGTACACGAACAAGGTAATATGACCGTTGAACGCTTGGCTTTCATGATAATTGCCGGCATAGACGACGATGTCGGCATCATCCTCATTTTTATACGCTCCAACGTGAAGTACGACGTAGTCTTTCAAGCTCTGCAGCTGGGAATCCGCCTTCTTGTCCTCAAAGTTCTGATCCAGGTCGGTTAGCATCGTTTCTTCTTTGTAAAGCGATTCCTGGGTGATCAGGCCAATGGGGATCGTCAGAATAAAATAGAAAACCAGCGTCGACAGCCCTGTGCTGCGAAGCACGGTTCTTCGGTCATACCCCCCTTTGATCAATCCGATGAAGGCAATCAGGGCCAGAACAACGACGATGAGATGCCATGGAGACAAGAACATTTCGGGATACAATTTCATTTCGTTTCCTCGCTTACTGTTGTTGAAATGCGGGATCATGCAATATTTTGCCAAACCCTAAATCATTACCCTGCTGACTTGCTGACTAAACAGCTGTCAGGAGTCTATGTAACTCTTGCTTGAAGCGGATATACGTTTATCATAATGGATTTACGGATGGCGGGGTAGAGGCATTGGAACCGAAAATTTGGTTTAGGGGCGTATATTCGGTATGATGTAAGAAGATGGGCCAGGCTACAGAAGCTTGGAAGCAAGCGGTTCATTCAATACAAGCTGGAGAGGAGATTCGAGGATGTCAGTTTATGAGTATCATGCAACCAATACCAAGGGGCAGGAAGTCTCGCTCGATCAGTATTCGGGCAAGGTCTTGATCATCGCGAATACGGCAAGCCAATGCGGCCTAACGCCGCAATATGGAGAGCTTCAACAGCTGTACGACCAATACGGCCAGCAAGGGCTTCAGGTTCTTGGCTTTCCGTGCAATCAGTTTGGCGGACAGGAGCCGGGTACGAGCGAAGAGGCCGAATCGTTCTGTCAATTGAACTATGGCGTGAACTTTCCGGTTTTCCAGAAGATTGACGTGAATGGGGAGCATGCTCATCCGTTATTTCAGTATCTGAAATCGGAGCAGCCCGGACCGAATGAAGGCGGAGAGATCGCTTGGAATTTTACGAAGTTCCTGGTGGACCGCGAAGGCAAGGTGGTCCAGCGGTTTGAGCCGAAGGAATCGCCTGAATCGATGAAGGGCGCCATTGAATCCCTGCTGGGTTAATGCCAGATAGTAATGAGCACATAACAGGGCTGTTTTCGTCGGGGGATTTGCCCCGGAGGAGAAACAGTCCTGTTTTTTTATGGGAAATCCCTCGCCATTTCGTCCATTCAGCCCGAATCAAGACCCTTCAAGGCATCTTGTATGGGATGATCGCCTTGAATCAGATCGAACGCCTTAAGTTCCGTCTCTGGCGTGGAGAGACACAGCACGGCTGCTTGAGCGACATCTTGACGGGATATGGATCCGGTTTCCCGGAGATCGGGATGTGCCTGAACCCTGCCGGCAGGAGCGTCATCCGTTAACTCGCCGGTCCTTATGATCGTGTGAGTCAGCGTGCTTTCTTCAAGAATGGTCTCAGCTTTATGTTTGGCAAGCAAATAGGGCTTTAGTTCGGAGAAGTGCTCCGGATGTTTGGTCTCCATGCAGCTAATCATAATGAAGCGATTGATTCCTAGAAGCACGCACTGCTCGATCAGCCTCACGGTGCCGACATGATCCGTCTCCTGAGGATCTTCCGTTACCCCGGCGCCAACTGCGCAGATGACGGCGTCTACGTCCCTTAAACCATCGGAATAAGACTGCGTCAAATCACCGACAATTCCCTCGGCACCCTCCTGCTCCATCTTCCGTTTTTGAATCTCATCGGGGATCAGGCCGCGGACTTGATACCCCTTCTCGGCGAGAAGCTTCGCGATCCGTCTCCCGGTATTTCCATGCGCTCCGGCAACAAATACGGTTGTCATGATAAAGCACCTCCTGCACAACATTACCCGCAGCCGATTGTTTCAAAAAGGGAATAATCCGTTATTAATAAGAAAAACCTATTCCGGTATCTCGAGAATGTTGGCAAGCGGGGCCCTTTTAGCTTCCCCGGATCCCATACCCGTATTCTCGATTTCGCCTTATTCGGTGGCATCAAGACGTTAATCTTGGAGTCAAGATCATTCATCATTCCCACTATGTGAAATTATGAACAATATGTGAATAACGCAATTCGCCTATTGAAATGTGAAATAAATCACATTATAATAAGGTCATGAAGTGAAATCATTCACAATTAGTATTACCAGTCACCCATTCATGCTCAACAAGCGTTACCAAGCATGAATCCAGGCAAAATTGCTCATCTTAAACCAATATAAAGCTTCATTACTTGGAGGAGGAAAAACCATGAAAGTTGCAGTTATCGGTTGTACCCATGCAGGAACGTCCGCCATCGTGAATACCGCCAAACTTTATCCCGATGCACAGATTACCGTTTACGAACGCAATGATAACATCTCATTCTTGTCGTGCGGCATTGCGCTTTACGTCGGGGGCGTTGTGAAGGATCCGGACGGGCTGTTCTATTCTTCGCCGCAGAAACTCGACGAGCTTGGTGTCGAAACCAAGATGAAGCATGAGATCATCTCGGTGGATACGGACCGGAAAACCTTGAAGGTCCGCAACCTGGCCACGGAAGATTCGTTTGAAGATACCTATGACAAATTGATTGTTACCACCGGATCCTGGCCGATCGTACCGAAGCTTGAAGGCATCGATTTGAATAATATTTTGCTCTGCAAAAACTACGATCATTCCAACGCGATCATTGATAAAGCGCAAGGAGCCAAACATATTACCGTTGTCGGCGCCGGTTACATCGGCGTGGAGCTGGTGGAGGCCTTCCAACAGAACGGCAAGCAGGTAACTTTGATCGACAGTGCCGATCGGATTCTGAACAAATACCTGGATCCTGAGTTCAGCGGCAAGATCGAGGAATCGTTCCGTGAAAAAGGAATCGAGATGGCCATGGGGCAGACCGTGACGTCCTTCCAAGGCCAGGATGGCAAGGTGAATAAGGTCATCACCGACAAAGGGGAGATCGACACGGATCTGGTCATTCTCTGCATCGGCTTCCGACCGAATACGGAGCTGCTGAAGGGGCAGGTCGATATGCTGAAGAACGGCGCCATCGTCGTGGACCAATATATGCAAAGCAGCAAGCAGGATGTCTATGCAGCGGGCGATTGCTGCTCGGTGCTCTATAACCCGACGGGTAAAATGATGTACATTCCGCTGGCGACCAACGCTGTCCGGATGGGTACGCTCGTTGCACGGAATTTGGTGCAGCCCACAACGCCTTATATGGGAACCCAGGGTACGTCCGGATTGAAAATATACGAACACAACATTGCCTCGACAGGATTAACCGAGGGAGCGGCCAAGGATGAAGGTTTGAAGGTGGATACGGTCACCATTACGGACCATTACCGTCCGGAGTTCATGCCTACCTTCGAGGAAGTTACGCTGAAGGTGGTGTATGAACAGGAAAGCCGCCGGATGCTCGGTGCACAGGTGATCTCCAAGGCGGACATGACGCAGTCCATCAACACCCTGTCGGTGTGCATCCAGAACCGCATGACGATCGAGCAGCTGGCCTTCATCGATTTCTTCTTCCAGCCGCATTACAACAAGCCGTGGAATTTCCTTAACACGGCCGGCCTGCAGGCTCTGCCGGCGGTGGAGACCAAAGCGCCGGTACACGCTTAATTCATTCTAGGCAATAACGAAGACCCCCTGATTCGGGGGTCTTTTTCTTGTTTTAGAAGGAATATGGATTTTGACAGCGAATTGGAAAATATCCGGACATATCGATATCGACTTTCAGGAGGTAGGATAAAGTATGAATAAAAAAATAATGCTGGTCTCGGCTGTGTTGTTCTCCATGCTGCTGACGGCTGCTTGTTCCAGCAATCAGGCGGACCCGCCGGCAGAAACCCCGCCGGCTGTCGTGGATAGCGAGGGAACGGATCAGACGGGGGCGGCTGAAGAGGAACCGCCGGCAGAACCATCCCAAGGGGAGGGTCAACCTGCCGATGGAGAGACGAAACCGATCGACGAGCCTGCCGCTGTAGGCGATACGGTCGATTACCACGGCGCGGTCATCACGCTGAACGGCGTACGCGACTCCGAAGGCGACGAGTACTTGAAGCCCCAGCCCGGCCATACGTTTAAGGTGGTCGACATTACCGTGAAGAACAACGGTCAGGAGCCGTTGGTCATCTCTTCGGCACTGTCTTTTTCCATGACGGATTCAAGCGATCTTAACTATACGGTTCCTATTACGGATGACGTGAAGATGCTGGACGGAACCATTCCTCCGGGCGGCGAGCTGACGGGCGAGATTCCGTACGAGGTGAAGCAGGACGTTCAGGGGCTGCAGCTGAGTTACGGCGATCCGATGAAAGAAGGAAGAGCCATTTGGGCAGTGGAATAATGCAGCAATACATCGCATGTTGTTATTTTGGAATGTGCGAGATGGACAAGGATTTTGCTTCGGCAAAGTCCTTTTTTCGTTGCATTCGGAAGAGCGTCCTTTACATGGGAGGAGGTTTTCAGTATGATTAAACCGTACAGTCGGTTTTTTAAAGAAGGATGAAGTTCATTCATGACAGAATACATTTTTTATTACGGATCACGGATTTCCGCTGGTTGATGCGGACTGTTGAATCCAACGCAAGGAGTGCTAATACCGATGTCATCAGAAAAAGCGCAGCGAAAGCGGGATTTGATTCTGGATAAAGCCAAGGAGCTGTTCATCCAGCGCGGATATGCGGCAACGTCAATGGATGAACTGGTCAAGTATACGGGGGCCAGCAAGGGAAGTATCTATTATCACTTCGAGAGCAAGGAAGATTTGTTCGTCAAGCTGCTGACAAAGCAGAATCGGGAATGGATGGAAGCCTGGGACGACAAAAAGGCCGGTTACGCCAGCTTTGAGGAGAAGCTGTACGGGATCGCCGATCACATGGTTGACGACTTCCAGAATCCGCTCACCAAAATCGCGGAGGAATTCTATATCAACCAGCCGGAAAATAAGACGATTGTGGGCGAAATGCTGGCGATTCTGCAAGGTCCGCGTATGCTCTACCGCGAAATTCTGGCAGAGGGAACGGACGAGGGACGCATAGCGGCAGAGGATATCGACGAAATAGCCGTTATTTTCGGATCGCTGCTGGACGGGTTGTCGGTTTCGTACTTCGAACGGTCCCAGGAGGAATTAAGGCAGCTGTACCGCAAGAGCGTGATGTACTTTTTGAACGGTGTGTTATCGGGTGAAGGTTCATAGCGTACGGTGCGGTAGGAGGATTTATCGAAAACGCTTTTCTTAGCTAACAGGAAAGGGCGTTTTCGCAAATATAAATAAACCGAATAGTCGGTTTTAACAGGGGGATGGAGTATGAAGCATTTGTTTGGCAACCGCGCGTTCGTGCTGTTGATGGTATCTGATTTTATGCAAAATATCGGGATCTGGATCCGCAATATGGCGCTGTTGTTCTTTATTATGGAGCAGAGCAACCATGACCCGGTCGCCGTATCGCTGCTGACCGTGATTGAATACGCGCCGATCTTCGTGATTTCCATGGTTGGCGGCGTACTGGCTGACCGTTGGCGTCCCAAGCGAACGATGATATGGGGGGATATTTTAAGCTTCATATCCATTCTGCTTATTTTGTTTGTTGTGTATGCGGGATATTGGCAGGCCGTGTTTGCGGTGACGCTGGTCTCGGCCGTCGTATCGCAATTCTCGCAGCCATCGTCCATGAAGATCATCAAGCGGTGTTTGCCGGATGAGCATGTGCCCGCGGCCACGGCGTTATCCCAGACCTCGATGTCGCTGTTTATCATTTTGGGACCTATGGTAGGCACGACGATTTATCAAGCATTTGGATTGCAGGCCTCTTTAATCAGCTTGCTGATTCTGTTCGGCGCTTCGGCGATCGTGTTGGCCTTTCTGCCTTCCACCGTGGACGAACCTTCCAAGGACTCGGAATCAGCCGGTTCGTTCGTGAAGGACATGAAGGCAGGCTTCGCCTACATCGGTTCCAGCCGGCTGTTGAAGGTGCTGCTGGTGGTCTACGTTTTATTGGCGCTGGGCAGCGGACTCGTACAGCCGCTCGACATCTTCGTCATCACCGAGCGTCTTCAGCTGGAGATGTCCAGCGTCCAGTGGTTCACCGCGCTTGAGGGCTTGGGCATGTTGATCGGCGGTGTGATCGCAGCGGTGATTGCAGGCAAAGTGAAAGGTTCCTACTTGCTGTTCGCGGGGCTGGCCTTCCTTGGACTCTCGACCTTTGTCGAGGTGCTGTCCCAGTGGCCGATCCTGACCGGCTCGATGCGCTTCGTCACCGGGGTGCTGATGGCCATGGCCCAGACGGTCCTGATGGCGGTGATGATGCAGCAGGTGGAAGAGAAATTCATTGGCCGGCTGAACGGCGTGATGACGCCGATATTTACCGGCATGCTGCTCATCGGCTCCGGGCTGACGGGCTGGTATATGTCGGTAACCTCCATTGTCGTGGTGTATTTTACGGCAGGCGCGCTCTTCCTGCTGTCGTCATTCATCAGCATGAAGCTGCCGATCGCCAAGGTGCCGGTGCAGGAAACAGAGGCGCCTGTCAGGGTAGAGACTGCGGCCAAAGCCTAGCGGGTGAGTAAAAATCTATACATTTAAGCCGAATCTGGCAGAATGGTATCCAACACGAACGGGCTTCGTACTGGTAAAGACAATCCAAAAGAGCGGTGCCGGGGAGAAACCCGGGCACCGCTTTTTCGGCATATGCGATTCCTCGAAGGAAGCGAAAGGAGTCACCCTGCTAAAGCTGATCCGAAGCTCCACCCATGGACAGGGTGCTGTGCCTATATCCATATATCGCTTAAATGGCCACACCGAATCCGATCCATGTTATTCGCTGCAGCGTGGTCAGCAGATCAAGGCATACGGAACATCACATCTGCATCTGTCCGTCCCTGACGGACACGATTCGTGATATAATTCACGTTCTTGCCAAAGAAGCTGCGTTACAATGTTGGTAACGATAACACGAATATCATGAGCTGCATTCGGATAGGTAGACAAGGCGGATGCGGAAGAAATGAGGGAGTGACCATGGCTTACCATAAACCTGAGCGCATTGCGGAGATTACCGTGGAGAACGGGGTGAAAAAAGCGCATAACTCCGCCATAAACGTGATGATATTAGGATTCCTTGCGGGGGCATTTATTGCGCTCGGCTTTTTGCTTGACATACGCGTGATTGCCGGAGCGTCTCCGGAATGGGGAGGGATTGCCGGTTTTATAGGCGCGGCGGTATTCCCCGTCGGCCTGATTCTTGTCCTGCTTGCAGGCGGGGAGCTGCTGACGGGCAACATGATGGCCGTGTCCTTGGCCAGATTCAAGAGGAGAATTTCCACGAAGGAGATGATGCGGAATTTAGCGCTTGTCACGGTCAGCAATATGTTGGGAGCGTTATTCGTCGCTTACTTCTTCGGCCATGTGACCGGTCTGACAGGCAGCGGCGTTTACCTGGAGAAACTGGTGGATATGGCCGGGCATAAGCTGGACGACAGCTTCCTGCAAGCCTTCCTGTCGGGCATCGGGTGCAACTGGCTCGTAGCCCTCGCCGTATGGCTGTCCTACGGATCGGATCAGATGAGCGGCAAAATTCTCGGGATCTGGTTTCCGACCATGGCGTTTGTCGCCATCGGGTTTCAGCACGTGGTGGCCAACATGTTTCTCATCCCGGCCGCGATTTTTGAAGGCTATTACAGCTGGGGCGAGTATCTGATGAACTTCATTCCGGTATGGCTGGGCAATTTCGTTGGCGGCGCGTTATTTGTGGGAGCGACATACGGAACCGTTTATTTAAAGCAGGAGAAACAGGCCGCAGCCGCTCCGCGCGGCGAGCAGACGCCTGTGCCATCGGCCGGCGCTCCTCAACAGGTTCATTCGGCGCAGAATGTTTCCTAATGCCGGAAGCCTGGCGAGCGTCTGGCTTAAAGAAAAAGCTGCGTTCAACCGTCCTTGATGAAAGGCAGCGGTTGATCGCAGCTTTTTGTCGTGATGGGCGAGGCTGTTCCCAGTAATGAATCAAGCAGGGAACAAGCCCGCTATTTTTTTAAATGGTAGGGAACCGTCGTGATGATCACGTCTCTCCGATACAGGAGATGTGCCCGGATGAGCAGGCTGGATTGATTGTGCAGGAAATTATGCCAGCCCTTCTTTGGGATGAACTGCGGAATGACGACGGTAACCTGATAGTCGGATTCGCTGGCCTTGCGCTGCACGGTATCGATGAATTTCGTCAGCGGCTGAATGATGCTCCGATAAGGCGAGTGCAGCGTCACCAGCCGGATGTCCGGCTGCCACTTTTTCCATTTTTCCTGGAAGGCGACTTCCTCCTCCCGCTCGAACGGCACGTACACCGCGATGATTTGGCCCGCTCCCAGCGATTTGGCGTAATTCAGCGAGTTCTCCACCACATGCGTGATTCCTGCCACAGGCAGGATGATGACATTCCCCTCAATCGGCTTAACCGGCTCGCAGGTCGTAATCCGGAGCTGGTCCGCTACCGCCTCGTAATGCTTGCGGATCCGGGTGAAAATCCAGATGATCAGCGGCAGGAATATCAGCACGGTCCACACCTGGGCGAATTTCGTAAAGAAGAAGATCATGGTCACGATAAAGCTGATGCATGCGCCGGTGGTGTTAATGATCAGCTTGACGATCCAGCCTTCGGGCTTTTCGCGAATCCATTTCACCATCATCCCCGTCTGGGAGAGGGTAAACGGGATAAACACGCCGACGGCATAGAGCGGAATCAGATGCTCGGTTTTGCCTTCAAAAGCCAGCAGCAGCAGAATGGAGAAAAATCCAAGAATAATGATTCCGTTTGAGTATCCCAGACGGTCGCCGCGGACGGTGAACATTCTAGGAATGAACTTATCCTTCGCCAGATTGACGGCAAGCAGGGGAAAAGCGGAATACCCCGTGTTGGCGGCAAGGATCAGAATTAAGGCCGTTGTCCCTTGTATGAAGTAATAAAGCGCATTTCGCCCGAAGGTATGCTCGGCAATTTGGGAAACGACCGTGACTTGTTCGCTGGGACTGACCCCATAGTAATAAGCCAGGAAAACGATGCCCGAAAATAACAGGGCCAGCAGCGACCCCATCGCCACCAGAGTTTTGGCCGCGTTATTCGGGGCCGGGTCTTTGAAATTCGGAATGGCATTGGAAATCGCCTCCACGCCGGTCAGGGCGGAGCTGCCCGAGGCAAATGCGCGCAGGAGCAGAAACAAGCTCAGCCCGGCTACGGGCGTGCCGATCGGCGTATGAAGCTCCGGAGACGCATGGCCTGTGGCAATGTTGAATATCCCTACCCCGATCAGGATGAATAACGCAAGCACGAACAGGTAAACCGGATAAGCCAGTATGGAGGCCGACTCCGTAACCCCTCTTAAATTCAATACGGTCAAGCATAGAACGAACACGATGGAGATCGGCAGATTATAGGCATGCAATTCCGGAAAAGCCGACGTGATCGCATCCGTCCCGGCCGACACGCTGACCGCAACCGTCAGGATATAGTCCACGAGCAAGGAACCGCCGGCCACCAGCCCCGGGTACATGCCCAAATTCCGTTTGGACACGACATATGCGCCGCCGCCGTGCGGATAGGAGAAAATAATTTGTCTGTACGACAGGATAAGTGCCAGCAACAAGACCAGGACGCCGACGGCAATCGGTATGGAATACCAATAGGCAGCTGCCCCGACGGTCATCAACACAATGAGGATTTGTTCCGGGCCATAGGCCACGGACGATAGTGCATCGGATGACAGGATGGCCAGCGCCTTGGTTTTATTCAGCTTTTGTTCGCCTAATTCCGTCGATTTAAGCGGTCTTCCGATGAGGAAGCGCTTGATTGAGGATAACATGGTTGTTTTTCACCGCCGCTTAAGATTAAGTTCATGGTAGAAGCTCCCTGAACGGACTTCTATCGGTGTTTTTTATATGCTGGACCTAGGAACGGTCACCCTTCCTATGCTGATTTTTGGCAAACAAAAAACACAGGTTAGAACCCTGTGTTTGATCACAAGTTCACAACCCTCCCGATCAACGCTGACGAGGTTAGCTGTCGGATTCGGGCGGTGAGAGTCGCCCTACCTGATTCCATCGCGGCGTACGTACGCGATTGAATCAGGATTCACCCCTTAGTATGGTTGAAGGATCCTATAGGTATCCCTCCATACGGTTGGTTCCCCCGCTTTCCATCAAGGAAATTAAGCGAATGTCATGTGAATATGAAGAATGTTTTCGAAGCTGAATAGTATATTACGCCTGCTCCAATCGTTTGTAAAACATCCTCCAACGATCATTCGAACAGAATTATTTATAAAAAATGACAGATAAGCGCTTACATAAAGACGTGGCTTTGACAGGCTTTTTATTTTGCATGTTTTCTGCGAAAATCACGAGTTTCTATAATATGGAAGGTTAGTCGCGGGGAACATCGGTCACTGGGAGGATGCCATATAAACAAATTCGCCATGCCGGTCTCGGGGGAGGAGACACTGGCATGGCGAATTTTTTTGGGAGTGGTCCATGATTCGGCAAGGAAGAGAAAGGGTCTGGGTTCCTCTTCTTTGCTCTTGATAGGAATATACCCGGGGGGAAGAAAAGTGAATCACCTGATTAGAAAAAAATGTATGACTTTACTGGAACCCCGATTTTCTTTTAAGATAATGGGATATGATGCAGCCGAGCAAAAGGGGGAAGCACGAAATGACTCAAGCGATGATTCATCAGGAAAACGGCGTATTTCCGGCGGTATGTCCGTTGGATTGTCCCGATACATGCGGCCTGCTGCTGCATAAAGAGAACGGAAAAATCGTCAAGGTGACCGGTAATCCGGAGCATCCGATTACGCAGGGAGCCATCTGCAATAAAGTCCGTAATATGGCACACCGGGTGTACCATCCGGAACGAGTGCTCTATCCGCTGCGAAGAGTAGGTCCCAAGGGAGAGGGCGCCTTCGAGCGGATCAGCTGGGACGAAGCCATTCAGGAGATAGCCGGACGCTATAAGGGCTTGATCGAGGAATACGGCTCCGAGAGCATCCTGCCCTACAGCTTCTACGGCAATATGGGGATATTGAGCGTCGACGGCATGGACCGCAGATTCTTCAACAGGCTGGGTGCCAGCCGCCTGAAGCAGTCGATCTGCAATTCCGCGGGCAATGAGGGCTGGAAATCCGTGATGGGGTTTAATGGGGGAACCGTTCCGGAGGACACCGTACGAGCCGACGTCATCCTCGTCTGGGGCGGAAACATCGTCAGCACCAATATGCACCAGATGGTGATTGCAGAGAAAGCACGCAAAGCCGGTGCCAAGGTCGTTGTGATCGATGTCCACAAGAACCAGACGGGGCAATGGGCGGACTGGTTCATTCCGCTGTATCCAGGCACGGATGCGGCGCTGGCCGTCGGCCTCATGCACATCATGTTCCGTGACGGCATGGTAAATGAGGAATTCCTCCGCAAGTATACGATTGGTCATGAAGCCTTGCGCGAGCACGTCAAAGAATACACGCCGGAGCACGTTTCTTCCATTACCGGCATCTCGATCGAGGATATCGAGAAATTGGCCGACCTCTATGGCCGGGCCGATACCTCCTACATCCATATCGGCAACGGTCTTCAGCATCACGACAACGGCGGCTTGACGGTGCGCAGCATTGCCGCGCTTCCCGCTTTGACCGGACAATGGCTGAAGCGGGGCGGAGGGGCCGCGAAGTCGAACGGCGGTTACAACAGCATGGATAGCGACGCGCTTGAGCGTCCCGATCTCCGGCCGAATCCCGAAGCGCGCACGATTAACATGAACCGGATCGGCGAAGCGCTTGCCATGACCGAACAGCCGATTAAGTCGCTCTTCGTCTATTGCAGCAATCCGCTGGTTGTGGCTCCCGATACCGAGCGGGTCAGGGAAGGGTTTGCACGGGAAGATCTGTTTACGGTTGTGCATGACCTGTTTATGACGGACACGGCCAAGTATGCCGATATCGTGCTCCCGGCAACCTCCTCGTTCGAGAATACGGACCTGTACGCTTCCTACTGGCATCAGTACGTTCAGCTGCAGGAGCCGGTCATTCCGGCACTTGGGGAGAGCAAGGGCAACGTAGAGCTGTTCTCCATGCTGGGACGGGCTATGGGATTCCAGGAACCGGCTTTTCATGAGACCGAGGAAGAGATGATCGCAAGAGCGCTCGACTTCCCGGATAACCCTTATCTAAACGGCGTCACGCTGGACAAGCTGAGGGAACAGCGCCATGTGAAGCTCGATATGACGCCGCTTGACACGTATCTGGATCGTTTGCCGACACCTTCGGGACGCATCGAGTTATACTCTGCGCAGCTGGAGGAAGCAGGTCTGCCGCCCCTTCCGACCTACGTGCCGCTGAAGGAAGGATATGACGGGGTAAGGCGCGGCCGCGGTCATCAATACCCGCTCATGTTCATTTCGCCGCCAAACCATAACTTCCTGAACTCGACCTTTGCGAACGTGGAGAAGCATCAGAAGCTGGAGAAGGAGCCGGCCCTGCAGATTCACCCGGCGGATGCGGAGGAACGCGGGCTTCAGGACGGCGAGATGGTCATCGTATATAATGACCGCGGAACCTATGAGGTCCGGGCGAAGGTGACGGATAAAATGCTGCCGGGCACCGTAGTCAGCCAAGGCCTGTGGTGGGAAGGCGAGGGCCGCAAGCAGCGCGCCAATGCCCTTACGCCGGACAGGCTGTCCGACTTGGGGGGTGGGGCTACCTTCTTCTCGACGGTGGTCGAGGTCAGGGCTAAATGATGGCTGCCTAAAGATGCATACAGAGACTGCCTTATAGGTCTATATGACCTGAAGGCAGTCTTTTTTTATTTATTGGAAACGATAAAACATTCCGGTGGAAGTATAAAAAATCGGGGTTTTATTATATAGCTTCAATATATTTCCATGGGTAGAATGATACTAAGCTAATTGCAAACGGTTTCGGAATGCTGCAAATCCAGAGACCCAGCATGCTTTTACATCATTTCGTAACGGGAGGATAAATATGCCGCAAGCGACTACAGAACAGCAGCAATCACCCATTTCCCGGCAGCCAAAAATCCATAGTAAAAGTTTCCTTAGGCGATTAATGAAGCAATGGGATGTTCAACTTATGGTGTTACCAGGAGTGATTCTGGTTTTCATTTTTGCCTATCTGCCTATGTACGGAGTAATAACGGGTTTTATGGATTATAACTTGTTCACCGGTTCAAGGATTTGGGATAACCCGTGGGTTGGTTTTAAACATTTTGAAGCCTTCTTTGCCGCTCCCGAGTTTGAAAGGATTTTGCGCAACACCATTGTCATCAGTTTGTTGAAATTCTTCATCGGATTTCCGGCACCGATCGTACTGGCACTTTTATTGAATGAAGTTCGCCATATGCTATTCAAAAGAGTCATCCAGACGATTACATATCTGCCCCATTTCTTATCATGGGTTATTGTGGCAGGGTTCACCACCGCCTTGCTGTCAACGGAGAACGGAAGCATCAACATTCTGCTGGAGAGGATAGGGGCCATTGATGAACCGATCAATTTTCTCTCATTGAAAGAATATTTCTGGACAATACTCATTTCGGCTAACGTTTGGAAGGAGATTGGATTTAACTCGATTGTATTCCTGGCTGCAATTGCGAGTATCGATCCGGCGCTGTACGAGGCTGCAGACATTGACGGGGCTAGCAAGACCAAGCAGATCTATCTGATTACGCTTCCTTCGATTATGCCGGTCGTCATCATCTTCATGATTCTTGCTATCGGCAACTTGCTCAACGCCGGATTCGAGGACATCTTGCTCCTGGCATCCAATCCTGTGCTGAGGCCGGTATCCGATGTTATAGATACGTATGTCTATCGAGTAGGCCTAGGATCACACCGTTATTCCTATGCGGTTGCCATCGGATTGTTTAAGGCGATTATTAGTGTTGGACTGCTTACGATCGCGAACTATCTGGCTCGAAGATCCGGTAATAGCTTATGGTAAGAATTAGCAGCCCTCGGGAGGTACGGCATGTTAAAAAGAATTAGCTTCAGTGACAAGGTTACGCTTATCGTGATATACGTCTTTCTCAGTTTGCTGGCCTTCTCGGCGCTCTACCCGTTCTGGAATGCAGTTGCGGTTTCCTTCAACGTAGGCGTAGACACCGCAAAAGGCGGAATCACCTTCTGGCCAAGAGAGTTCACAACCGAAAATTACAATATCATACTCCAAGATGATCGACTGCTTAACGGATTCTTTATATCCGTAAGCCGTACCATAGTCGGAACGGCAACCTCCATATTCATGACAGCGCTCCTGGCATTCGGGATGACCCGTTCGTATCTGATCGGACGCAAATATTACACATTGTTCTTTATATTTACCCTCTACTTTGGTGGAGGATTGATTCCAACGTATCTCCTCATCCGCTCCTTGGGACTGATGGATAGCTTTCTAGTATTTATTATTCCATCCCTCATCAGTGTGTGGAACATGATCATATTCCGAACCTTCTTTAAAGGCCTTCCCGCCGGCTTGGAGGAATCGGCCAATATCGATGGCTGCAGCAATTGGGGCACTTTCTTCCGGATTATCCTCCCCTTGTCCGGGCCGGTTATCGCTACGCTGGCTTTGCTGACTGCCGTTGGGCACTGGAACGACTGGTTCCTGCCGAGCATTTACATCACCAACGATAATTTGCTCCCGATCCAGACCATTCTTCGGCAAACCTTGAATGCCAATATTGTAACCGGTTCAAGCTCCGTACTCGATAGTGCTTCGACGGCGCTGTTGGAGAATGCGAGACAGATTACGTCCAAGTCGCTCACGATGGCGATGATGATCGTTGTGACGCTACCGATCATTCTGGTGTATCCCTTTGTCCAAAAATATTTTGTCAAAGGCGTGCTGGTAGGCTCACTGAAAGAGTAGGCCCAGGAACGGTTTAAGGCGAACAGCTTTGAACATATATATTTTTGTAAATGAGAGGGGTTTAGTGAATGAGAAAGACAAGAAAGTCGTTGCTGTTGATGATATCTTTGCTTTTGGTACTGGTCACAGCTCTAGCAGGATGCGGAAAATCGGCAGATCCAGCCCCACCACCACCGGCAGCGAACAATGACGGCGAGAAGAAAACCGATCCGCCTGCAGAGGGGAATGGTGATGGCAAATGGGTACTCGGGGAGAAACCGCTGGAATTTACGGCGTATGCTCACTATGAGAACTCGGACTTCCCTAAATGGGAAAGTACGCCTATCGGTAAATATTTGAGCGAAGAGAAGCAAGTGAAAATCAATATGATTGCCGCTGCTGGAGCACATACCCAAAAGCTGAGCGCGATGATGGCTTCGGATGATCTTCCGGATATGATCTGGACAGATCGTAACCATCCGGACATGGAGAGACTCCGTAAAGAGGGGAAATTGGTAGCTTATGATGATTACCTCGATAAATATCCTAATCTGAAAACATGGATGGGCGATCTGAACATGCTTCGCTCCGATGACGGCAAGCTGTATATGTTCCCGAACTGGTATTCATCCAATCCGTACGGTAACGCAGGTTACGTAGTTAACAAGAAGATCTACAAAGAGCTAGGCGAGCCGCCGCTTGAAACAACAGATGATTTATATAACTACTTGGTAAAGGTTAAAGAGAAGTATGGTAGCGAAATTGTTCCGTTCGAACCGCACCGTGCGCAGGAAAGACAGGGGCTCGGCGTGCTGTACACCGCATTCGGAGAAGGTGCGAGCTACACTAACCTTAACGCTAGTTTGCTTGCAGTTCCAAAGGACGGGAAGCTGACGCCTCTGCTAACGGATCCGGTATTCCGCGAGGCACAGAAATACATTGCTAAGCTATACAGAGAGAAGCTTATTTCTCAAGATGCCTTCAGCCAAACCGAGGATCAGATTTTAGAGAAAGTCATGACAGGACGAGTGGCCGTATTTGCAGGAGCTAGTCCAACTACGATGGCGGGCGAGGCGCAGCCGGAATTGACCAAGAATGATCCGGATAGCGGATATTTCATGATCTGGCCGATTCATAAGCCAGGTTTGGATAAGAATAAAATCTATCCGGGTACTTACACCAGTTTCGGATGGAATGCTGCTTATATTACAACAGCTGCCGAAGACCCTGAAGCGATCTTCGCATTCCTTGACTGGTATACAGGTCCTGAAGGAATGAATATTCAATACTTCGGACCAGAGGGCAAGAACTGGGATGGATTCGATGAGGAGGGCAAGCCGAACTTCACGGAAAACTATGACCCGGCTGAAGTAGCGGAAATCCAATCCAAGAATGAACCTGTTATGTTCGTTGGGAATACGAGTTATATTGACCCTGCCAAATACAAGTACATGGAGAAGCTTCCTTTCGAAGAGCAGGATTGGAGAACGCGTTACCAACAGACGATTACATGGCCTACGCAGTTAAACGTCACGGAATTTGCGAACCTGAATCCGGCTCCAGATTCAGATGAAGGGATTATCAAAACATCGGTAGACGAATTGTTCCTCGAAATCTATGCCAAATCGGTTATGGCGAAGAGCGATGAAGAAGTTGACAAAGTTCTTGATCAAGGCCATAAAGATTTGATGGATCTGGGCTACGATCAGCTATTAGAATGGCGTACGGCCAAATGGCAGGAGAACGTAGCTAAGCTGAACGGCAACTAATTTAAACAAAGATGTCGCAGGTGAATTTCCCAAAGAACCCTCCAGGTTCTTTGGGAGATCTCTTTTTATTATGCATGTTTATTTTCTGCTTTTGTTAAATGCCTGTTTTAGATCGATTATACTATATGAATATGGATTTTTTTACAATGCCTGGAGGGATTCTCGTGTACAAGGTGCTGCTAGTGGATGATGAAGAGCTGGATCTTGAAGGAATGAAAAGGTTCATTCCTTGGCCTGATCTGGGTATGACCGTAGTGGGAAGCGTCAATAATGCGTTGTCGGCATGTGAAATTATCAAGAACGAGGATATCGATATATTGGTCAGCGACGTGAATATGCCCTATATGTCCGGCCTTGAGCTTGCGCGTATTGCGCTTGAACATAAACCTAACATGCGAATCATATTTGTCAGCGGATATCAGGAGTTCAGTTATGTGCAGCAAGCGCTCTTATTGAAAGCGTACAGTTATGTTCTCAAGCCGATGAATGATAGAGAGCTCGTCGCTTCGTTAATTAAGGTGAAACGGGATCTTGATGAAGAAATCAAGCAGCGCGAAGTGGAGATGGCCTATCAAGAGATGATTCCCATTGTCAAAAGCGATTTCCTTATACGTTTGCTTGAACGGGAAGAATCAGAAGAGTCGTTGACAATGATGAACTTTTCATATGAATTCGACCAGTTGAAGTGGCCGATTCGTGTCGCTGTCATGGAGCTCGATAATGTTTCTTGGCGCCAAGCAGGGAGTCTTTCTTCCCAGAGGGAAATGGCGAGGAGATTTCTGCAAGGTATTCAAGAGACAATTACGGATAGTGGCATGCTTCCATACTGTAAGCTGTCCACGAAACGAGTAGCGATACTGCTTGAGGACAATAACGCCACTCAAACGATGCGTACATTGATGGATAACGTTCAGCAGCATTTGACGACATCCATGACAACGGGGATTGGCGAACCCGTGCACACCTTGAATCAACTTCAGCTTTCATATAGGCAAGCTGTTGAAGCAGTGGAAGGCAAAATGTTTCTAGGCAAGGGAAGTATTATCAAGTACGAAGAGGTCTGTGCTGAGCCAGGAATGCTGGATGCCAGGATGCTTGATGAACGTATGAACGTCCTCTTAAAGGCGATGGAGGAATACGAGCTGGTCCAAATCTGTGATGAGCTAGAGAAGTTATTCGGTTCGATAAGGAATCTGCGCTCCCGATTTACCGTACGCAATATGTCGAACTATATTATATGGAAGCTCGAGCAATATTTAAGCAGTCGAAATGAAGATTTGTTTGACCTGTTAGGCATGGAGATTCATCATCTGGATATTTTGATGCAATTCGAAACCGTCAGTGATATTCGTTCTTGGTTTATACAGCATATTTTCGAGATTTCCGAACGATTATTCGAGAAATCCAACTCAAAAGACGGCAAATTCATCCGCAGCGTTATCCAAATGATGAAAGAACGAATGAGTGAGAATCTAACGATAAAGGATATTGCACAACATTTTTCTTTTTCGCCGAGCCATATCGGATTTTTGATTAAAGAGAGGTCGGGAAATACGTTTAATGAACTGCTTGTACAACTGCGTATGGAAAAAGCATGCGAATTGCTGAAACAGCCGGGCCTCAAAGTCTATGAAGTCGCCGATCAGGTAGGTTACCGCTATCTCCCATACTTCAGCCGACAATTCAAAGAAAAATTCGCGATGACACCCATGGAATATCGAAAGAGAGAATTGGGATGAACCATCGCTGGATCCCATCGTCCAGACCAAACGACAAGAAGCTGGGGTATATACCGATCGGCTACAAGCTCATGCTGACCTTCACGTTATTTATCCTGTTATTGGTTTCCGTGAACTTTTATATTTCTCACTCGATGTATGATGAGACCATGCGCAAACAGACCCGGGTAAACATCCAGGGAACGCTCAAGCAGATCCGAGATAATGTAGCCTATAAAGTAGATGATATCGTCCAGACTTCGGCGACATTGTACGATGATCCTACATTAGTTCAGAGCGTTCGCAGGAATTTATCGGGTACGGAGAATCATACCCGCATGAACAATGTCATTCTCCCGAAGTTAGAGAGCGCAGCGAAGGCGGTAGGCCTTAACTTAAGGCTATCCGTCTATTTTCATAATCAAACGGTGTACGAGAAGTATAAAAATTGGGACAGCGAAAGAAATAAAGATTTCAACGAACAAACCTATGACATTTACCACATGAACCGAATTCTAGGTGAGTTTTGGTACTTCATACTGCCGGAAGAGAAATACAATGCAACGATGATGTGGAAGCAGGTAGAAGAGGATGAGCGGGATGGACGGATCTCGATGATTCGACGCATGGTGGATATGAATAATCCGCTCGAGATCAAAGAGGTGGGAATCATGCGGTTCAGTGTTCGTTTGTCACAACTGTTCGATAGCGTGGATTACACGAAGCTCGGCGACGGAAGTATGTTATCGGTGCTGGATCCCTTCGGGAATGTGGTGTTTACTTCCGGCCAATTTGTTGAAGACAGCAGCCAAACCTCCGTCAAGGCAAATCATGATGCGGATGTAGCAGCATATGATAAGAACAATTATTTGATCATCGAAGAAGATTTGCCACAGAAGAATTGGAAGATTGTTGCTGAGGTTCCGCTTAACATTATTGAACAGGAAGCGAAGAGGGTACGAACCGTTTTGATTGTGATTTGTATCATCTGCGTCGTGTTGTTTACATATATGGGGTATGTTATCTCCCAGTCCTTCTCTAAGCGGATCATGAAGATTGTAGGGGTACTCAATGCATTTAGGGAAGGCGATTTGCATAAACGGATCACGTACCGGGGAAAAGGGGAGTTCTCTCAAATTGCGAATGCCTTGAATGCGATGGGCGAGGATATCGAAGCGTTAATAAAAGAAGTGTATTTGACCCAACTTCAAAAAAAGGAAGCGGAGCTTGAAATGCTGCAATCGCAGATCAACCCTCATTTCTTATACAATACGCTATCATCTATAAATCAGCTTGCAAAATTCGGGGAAACGGAGAAGCTCCAGGATATGGTTGTGCAACTGGCACAATTTTATCGGCTTACATTAAATTCAGGAAGAATATTGATACCCATAGCATCCGAGATTGAGCAGGCCAATGCGTATCTGGACATCCAGAAGGTAAAATATGGCCAGCGCATGGAAGTCACTTTTGATATCGATACGAATATATGGCCTTACGAGACCATTAAGCTGATCCTCCAGCCCTTTATTGAGAATGTGCTGAAGCATGCTTGGAGTGGAGATCGCATTCATATTCGGATTTCGGTTCACAAGGAAGGCGACGATATTCTGTACCGGATCATAGATGATGGTCTAGGCATGAAGCAGGAGCGAATACAGGAGATATTCGATCCCCGGGATAACAGCCATACCGGCTGCGGCATCCGCAACATTGACCAGCGGGTGAAGCTGCATTACGGGAGCGAGTACGGCGTGTCCATCTTCAGCAAAGTCGGAATCGGGACCTCGGTTCAAATACGCATACCTGCAAGAGAGAGAAATGCTAACCCGGATAAGAGAGGGGGATAGACGGGAGCCCCGGACCAGAGCGGTTCCTCGTGAAGCGGGGATCCGCTTTTTAGCGCCTGTTCGCTGTTAAGGTAAAGCGTCAATGAGTGTGCTTGCTAAAAATGGATCTCTCAAGCGATACTAGGATTTGGGCGATAAGAAATGACAAGCATTGTGCATTCATACAGGTTATAGGAGTATCAAAATAGAAGGCCTTTGCCTCTTTCCTTTAAGAAGAATTTATAAAAGCCCGCATGGGCTTTTTTTTAATATATTAGAATTTATAAAGTTTTTTGGGGTCCCCGCAAAGTATTTGGAATAAGCATCGGAGCGCAGGCTCCATTTTGTGGGGCTATTTTAGGTTTTATGCGTAAATATACTGCTGCGAGGCTGCTGGGAGATAATAAACATGAAATGGTTGGAGCAGTACCCTAAGGAAGTAAAAGGTTTTCTTGTTGCAAGTCTCGTTGCCTCCGCAGGCGGCTCCTTGATGTGGCCGCTGACAACGATGTACGTATTCGACGAGCTGGGACGCAGCATGCAGGATGCTGGCTTTGTCATCTTGATTCAGTCCATGGGGGGCATCGCGGGTCAGCTCCTTGGCGGCGCGTTATATCACCGGGTCGGGGTGAAGAAGCTGATCGTGGGCTCGCTCCTGCTGAACGCCCTCGGATTGTTCACCCTTCCGTTCATTAACGGATTATGGGGCTTGTTCATCGCGATGATGGGCTTCATCGGATTCTGCAACGCCGTATCGATGCCGGCCATCCAGGCCTTTATCGGCTTCCGGTTCGCCGATCGGCGGGGCGAATTGTTTAACGTCATCTATGTTGCCAATAATATCGGCGTAGCCTTGGGAACGGCCATGAGCGGGTTCCTGGCGGAGATATCGTATCATTTAAGCTTTGTCTTAAACGGCGTCACGTCTTTCGGCTTTGCGATTTTCTTCCTGTCTTACCTGACGAAGCTGGGCGGAACGAGCGCGTCCGACGGGTCGCATCATCCGCAGCCCAAGAGTCCGCTTCCGGCGGGGCCCGGCGCTTGGGCACTGCTTGGGAACACCCGCATCTATCTCTTTATGGGACTAGGCTCGCTGTTCCTATGGTTCGGCAATTCCATCTGGAACACGGGCGTGTCTCCGTTTATCATCTCGGAGGGGATGTCCAAGACGGCTTACGGTTATTTGTGGACGCTGAACGGGATCTTGATTTTCGCCGCGCAGCCGCTGACCAATGCCATCAAGCGATGGGCGGCCCGCACAGAGAGCAGTCAGATGACCGCGAGCGCCTTGTTCTATCTGGCGGCTTATGTTGTTATCGTGGCGATGCACAGCTATCCGGGCATGATCCTTGCGATGGTGCTGGCCACATTGGGCGAAATGCTGATTTCGCCAGCGATCCCGGCTTTTATTTCGGAACGTGCGGGACAAGCCGCTCCGTTCTATATCGGCGTGACCGGCGGCATGGGAGCCGCCGGCCGGGTGATCGGGCCTTATATCATGGGAACGATGTATGACGGCGGCGGACTGACCCCGGTGGCGTGGTTGGCCGCGGGAGTTGCCGTATTGTCATTCCTGTCGTTTGCGGTGCATGCCCGGCTTAGCAGGGACAGGGGGCTGGGCCACGACCGTCATGACAAGAGGGAACGCCAACTTAACGCTTAGCGCACTAATAAAGTGACGGATCATGACAGAACCATATTAAGCAGCAGGCATGCTTCGGAGCCTGCTGCTTTTTTGCCAGCGATTCATAGCTTACAGCCCTTGTCAAAGAAACGCCTTACAAAAAAAATAAAAAGGATATTGAAATCGCTCTCAGGGGGAGCTATAATGAACGTGTCGAAACGTTTCAAAACGAAATACGTTTTTTGAATTTATCAAGCAAGCAATCTTCTTATTTTGTTTACACAAGAGCATGATTATCCTTAGGATAACCATGGAAAGGTGCTCCATAGGGGGAATGAAGAGACATTAGGATTATAGAAATAACCTTTATCCGGCGTCTTTATTTTTTCGAATAAAATCGAAACGTTTCGAAGTAAGTGCTTTCAATTTATGTTTTGCATTACGTTTCGCATGCTGGTAAACATTAAAAACGGGGTGAATGTAGAATGAGAAAAAAATCAATATTGTGGACGTTGGCAGCATTGCTGGTGTTCTCGGTCGTATTAGCCGGATGCTCGGGCGGGTCTGAGAAAGCAGACGGAGGCAGCGAAGGCGGTGGCAAGAAGGAACTGAAAGTCTGGTTGATGGGTGACGAAACGGACGAAACCTTGATTAAGCAATACGAAGAGAAGAATCCCGGCGTAAAGGTAAGCGTTCAATCCATTCCTTGGGGAAGCGCGCATGACAAGCTGTTGACGGCGGTTGCTTCGAAGAGCGGCCCGGACGTCGTGCAGATGGGTACAACCTGGATCCCTGAATTCGCGCAAGCCGGCGCTTTGCTTGACTTGACGCCGTACCTTGAGCAATATCCGAATTTGAAGCCGGAGAATTATTTCGACGGTGCCGTTCAAACGATGAGTTACGACGACAAGGTTGTCGGCATTCCGTGGTACGTGGAAACACGCGTATTGTTCTACCGTACCGATATTCTTGCTGAAGTAGGCTATCCTGAAGGTCCTAAGACTTGGGATGAGATGAAGGATGCCGGCCAGAAACTGGCAGCCAGAGGCAATGGCAATTACGCGATCACCATCGATGCCAAAGATATGAACTACCTGTCCATGTTTGCTTGGCAGAATGGAAGCGCTATGATCGACGAGAACCGCAAGCCTCATTTCAACGAGCCGGAATTCATGGGAGCCATGGAATACCTGAAGAGCTTCTACGACACAGGCATGACGCCGCTTGCGAGCGATTTGGATCTGTTTGCCGCATTTAAGGACGGACAGTTCCCGATGTTCATCAGCGGTCCTTGGATGATTCAAGGCGTGAAGGATAAAGCGCCTGAGATTGAGGGTAAATGGGCAACCACAACCCTTCCTGCAAAAGAAAACAACGCATCGTTCCTTGGCGGAGCTAACATGTCCGTATTCAGCAGCACCAAAAATGCAGATGAAGCCGTTAAATTCATCTCCTTCATGAGCGAACAAGAATCGCAGCTGACCAACTACGATGTATCCAAAAACTTGCCTGCGATTAAGAGCGCATGGGAAGACAAACGCTTTGAAGATCCGATCTTCGCTACATTCGGAAAACAGCTTGAGAACGCCAGACCTGTTCCGTTCATCAAAGAGTGGGATGCGGTTTCCCAAGAAGCCATCGGTGCCTTTGAAAGAATCACGGTGGGCGGTGCGGACATCAAGACCGAAATGGATCAGTTGAACGCGAAGGCTACCGAAATTCTATCCAAATAACAAAAGCGTGTAACGCAGCCCGGCTTGTTTCTTCAGACGATGATGAAACAAGCCTGACTGCTTCCATAGCGTATCATCGAAACCCATATTTGCAGGAGGTGAATGACATTGCAGAACTTTATCAAGCGCTTTAACCGCTATAAGTACCCTTATATGTTTATTGCGCCCGCGCTGGTGCTGCTTCTGACGTTCTCAATCATTCCGATCATCATTGCGCTTGTCATCAGCTTCACGAACATCGACCTGGCGGGTCTCGCCAATTACTCCAATATTGAAGCCGTCGGCTTCGATAACTTCATGAATGTATTTAAAGATCCGGTTTTCCTGAAATCCATGTTTAACACCATGTTCTATGTTATTATCGGAGTTCCGCTTGTCGTTATGCTTGCCATGGGCGCTGCATTGCTGCTTAACTATGGCACGGGATGGCTGTTCAAGACATTCCGCGTTGTTTATTACATGCCTTCCATTACGAATATTGTGGCGGTCGCGGTTGTTTGGGGTTACCTCTATAACAGCCATTATGGCCTCTTTAACCATATGTTATCCTGGTTTGGTATTCCCGCGCAGCAGTGGCTGAATGATCCCACGCTTGCCAAGTTATCGCTGATCCTTCTGGCTGTATGGAAATCGATCGGTCTTAACATGATTATATTCCTTGCTGCCCTCCAGGGCATTCCGCGTTCCTATTATGAAGCGGCGGAGATCGATGGAGCGAGCAAGTGGAAGAAGCTGTTGTACATCACCGTTCCGCTGCTGAGCTTTGCGACCTTCTTTGTCACGATTACGACGCTGATCGGCTGGATTCAGTTCTTCGAAGAGCCGCTGGTGATGACCAAGGGCGGACCGCTGAATTCCACGATGTCGATGGCCCTCTTCATATACAACAATGGCTTCCAGCTCAGTAATTTCGGTTATGCGGCCGCAGGATCGTTTGTGCTCTTCTTCATTATCATTGTTGTGACGATCGCGCAATTCGCAGTCAAGAAAAAAGATGTCGAGTATTAAGATGCAAGCGATGTTCCGTATCGTAACTGAAGGAGGCTTTAGGGTATGGCAGCGAAAAGAATAGAAAAGACGGTCATGACGGTGCTGCTCATTGCAGGGGGACTGCTGATGATGATCCCGTTTATCTGGATGATCACGTCCTCGTTCAAGCCGGAGAATGAATTTACGGCGGTTCCGCCGACGTTATTGCCCAAAGAATTTACCATGAAAAATTATGTGGATTTATTTACGAAGCTGGACTTTATGGTCTACCTCAAAAATACGCTTATTATTGTGTTCTGGTCATTTGTGGGTCTGTTCCTCAACGCGCTTGCAGGATATGCATTCGCCAAGTTTGAGTTTCCGGGCAACAAAAAATTGTTCTATCTCGTGCTCGCCACGATGATGATTCCGGGACAGGTGACGATGATTCCGGTGTATCTGCTGATTAACGCCATGGGCTTGACCAATACGATGGCGGGTATCGTGCTCCCCGGCTTGGTCGGCGCTTTCGGTATTTTCCTGTTCCGTCAGTTCATGTCGACGATCCCGACGGATCTGATCGAGGCATCAAGGCTGGATGGCGCGGGAGAACTGCGGATTTTCTTCCGTTTGATCGTTCCGATCACGAAGCCGGTATTTGCGGTGCAGGGGATTTTGGCCTTCATCGGCGCTTGGAACAGCTTCCTGTGGCCACTCATCATGGCTAACGACCAGAAACTTTATACGCTTTCGGTAGGTTTGCAGCTTCTGAAAGGACAGCATGGATCCGATTTCGGTCTGCAAATGGCAGGTGCTGCATTTATGGTTGTTCCGATCATCATCGTATTTTCTTTCTTCCAAAAACATATTATTGAAGGATATACGATCTCTGGCATGAAATAAGATAGATAGAGTTTTTAAGATTAGAAGGGGCGAAAGGAAATGGCAACGATAAAGGATGTGGCAAAGCTCGCTGGAGTCGCCTTGTCGACGGCTTCATACGCGTTAAGCGGCGACAGCAGAGTGAGTTCCAAGACAAGATCAAAGGTGCTCGAGGCAGCAAGACAGCTGAATTATCGGAAGAACGGATTTGCCATGGATTTGAAGCGGAGCCGCACCAAGACAATCGCTCTAATTCTGACGGATTTATCCGGGCCTTATTATTCCGAGTTGATCCGAAGCGTACAGGAAGTTGCTTTGACCAACGGGTATGATCTGATAGCCTGCAGCTCGATGGGCGGCAGGGATTCGACGGCGGTTAAATTTTTGCGGGAGAAGAGGGCCGACGGCGCCATCATTCTCGCGCCCAATATTCGCGATGAAGTTCTGATCGAGACCTCCGGGCCTCAATTTCCGATCGTCGTGATGGATCGTCCATTATGCAGCGAATTCCTGGTCAATGTGCTGGTCGACGGGGAGCAGGGAGGATACACGGCTACTCGTTACCTGCTGGAGAACGGACATCGGCACGTAGCCTATATTAGCGGATCCTCGGATTCGTACGATAATCATTTGCGTTATCAAGGGTATTTAAGGGCGCTCGCGGAGGCGGGGCTGGAAGAACAGTCGAAGTGGCGCCTCAGCGGCAACTTCGTGCGCGAGGGCGGTTACAACGCCACCAAGATGATGATTATGCAGGGGGCGCTCCCAACGGCCGTATTTTACGGCAACGACGAGATGGCCATCGGAGGGCTGAAGGCATTCGAGGAAAGCGGAATTTCGGTGCCGGATGATGTGTCCGTCATCGGATTCGACGATATCCAATTAGCCGAATACGTGAATCCGCCGCTGACGACCATCAGGCAGCCCAAGAGCGAAGCGGGATCGCTTGCAGCCCATCTGCTGTTTCAGATATTGGGAGGCGAATCCGTAAAGCAGTCGTACATGCTGACAACGGAAATGATGGAGCGTGCGTCTGCAGGAAAGAGCAAAGTAGAAAGTTAATGTACCGGATCGGAGATGAGGAACTTGGCATGGATCACGTGTGATTTTTATTCCGAAACACTGCGGCTGTCTACCGGCATCGAGGTTTTTATACCGCAGGCCGCGCTGATGCCATACGGTTCTTCTTCGAAGCTGCCGGTGCTTTATTTGCTTCACGGCCGAGGCGCGGACCAGACCGAATGGATGCGCAGGTCGTCCATCGAGCGGTACGCCGAGGATAAAGGCATCGCACTCGTGATGCCGGGAGTCGGACGAAGCTATTATATGGACATGGCCAACGGTCCGTCTTACTTTACCTTCCTGAGCGAGGAGCTTCCGCAGCTGGTTCAGTCGTTCTTTCCGGTGTCCGGACGCAGGGAAGATACCTTTGTCGCCGGAATTTCCATGGGCGGGTATGGCGCATTTAAGCTGGCCATGAGTTATCCGGAGCGTTATGCGGCCGGCGCAAGCCTGTCGGGAGGGTTGGATCTCGCCAGCCGGGCTGCGGGACCGGGCTTCCAGGAGCAGGAAATCCGTACCCTGTTCGGAAGCGTCGACCGACTGCGGGGAAGCCGGGACGACTTGCTGTATTTAGCCTCGGAATTCGCGGCATACGGGGGTAACAAACCGATGCTGTATCAGTGCTGCGGAACGGAAGACTTTTTATACCATGATAACCAAACGTTTAGACGATATGCGGACAGTCTGGGGATTCCGATGACATACGAGGAAGAACCGGGCGGACATGAATGGGGATATTGGGACCGTAAAATTCAGCGTGTGCTGGATTGGCTGCCACTGCCCTGATTTTTTCGTCCGTTTTTATTGAAACGTTTCGATTATTTCACAGACACGGGCTGATTTTCTCGCTTTTTAAACAATGGATGTATAGGTAGAAAATCCTGCTAATTATAAGGTTTTATGAATATATTTCATGGTTTGAGCAAAAATCAAAACGTTTCGAATTGACTAGATCGTGAAGGTTAAGACATAGGAGGATGGGAAATGGCAGATCAACAACTGACTTCTCTGGTCGAGCAGATGACGCTGGAGGAAAAAATTGCGCAGCTTATACAACTGGCCGTCCCTTTTTTCGAAGGAGCTCAAGAATCGGGGCAAATTACAGGACCGATGGAGTCGCTGGGCATCACCGATGAGATCGTAAGCAATGCAGGCTCGGTGCTGGGCTTGGCGGGGGCGGAGGAAGTGATAGCCGTCCAAGAAGCGCATATGCGCAAAAGTCGATTAAAAATTCCGCTGCTCATGATGGCCGATATCGTACACGGCTTCAAAACGATCTTCCCGGTGCCGCTGGCCATGGGAAGCTCGTGGGACCCTGTCCTTGCGGAGCGGAGCGCAGAAATCGCCGCGCGCGAAGCCGCGGTATCCGGCCTCCACGTGACATTTGCGCCGATGGTGGACCTTGTGCGCGATCCGCGCTGGGGACGCGTGATGGAGTCGACCGGTGAAGATCCCTATCTGAACAGTGAATTTGCAAGAGCGTTTGTAAGAGGTTTTCAAGGCGACGATTTGAGCGGCGATGTAAACCGGCTGGCTGCGTGCGTGAAGCACTTTGCCGCCTATGGAGCCGGTGAAGGCGGCCGTGATTACAACACGGTGGACATGTCCGAGCGCCAGCTTCGGGAGTATTACTTGCCTGCGTACAAGGCCGCGCTGGATGAGGGGGCCTTGATGGTCATGACGGCCTTTAATACCGTCGATGGCATACCGGCTACAGGCAATAAGCGGCTGATGCGCGATTTGCTGCGTCGCGAATGGGGATTTGACGGTGTGTTGATTTCCGACTGGGGAGCGGTCAAAGAGCTGATCCCTCACGGAGTTGCCGAGGACGAGGCAGAAGCAGCGTTAAGAGCCATCGAGGCTGGCGTGGACATCGAGATGATGACCTCCAGCTACGTGCATCATTTGCCGCAAATGGTACGCGATGGACGGGTGGATGAGAGCCTGATCGATGAAGCGGTGCTGCGTATTCTGTCATTGAAAAAGCGGCTTGGACTGTTCGAGCGTCCTGTGCGGGGAGCCGACCCGCAAGCCGAACGGGAGATCGTGTTTTGCGAGGAGCACCGTCAGGCGGCCCGTGAAGCCGCCGCGAAATCCTGCGTGCTCCTGAAGAACGACTCCCTGCTGCCGCTGAGAGGCGGTCAGCGCGTAGCCTTGATCGGCCCGTTCGCTGCCAGCGGCGACATACTCGGCCCATGGTCCTGGACAGGCGCTAAAGAAGATGCCGTCACGCTGGAGCAGGGACTGCGGTCCCAGCTGCCTTCCGGCGCGCTGACGGTGGCCGAGGGCTGCAGCGTGAGCGCTATGACCGATCAGCAGCTGGAAGAGGCGATGGAGACCGCGAAGCAAGCCGATGTGATCGTGCTGGCGCTGGGCGAGGATTCCGAGATGAGCGGCGAAGCCGGCAGCCGCGGGTTTATCACGCTGCCGCAGCCGCAGCTCGAATTGATCCGCCATTTGAAAACGCTGGGGAAGCCGATGGCAGCCGTCTTGTTCAACGGCCGCCCGCTGGATTTGCACGGCGTGCTGGATGAGGCCGATGCCGTGCTGGAAGCCTGGTTCCCGGGAAGCGAAGGCGGGGCGGCCATCGCTTCGCTGCTGACCGGCGAGATCAATCCTTCCGGCCGTCTCAGCATGTCGTTCCCTTATTCCGTCGGACAGGTGCCGGTCTATTACAACCATTATAATACCGGGCGGCCGAAGGGTGCGCCGGATGCGCAGGTGCGCTATGTATCGCAGTATTTGGACATTCCGAATGAGCCGCTGATGCCCTTTGGATTCGGCCTAAGCTATACCGAATTCGAATACGGAAACATGGAGCTTTCAGCGGAAGAGATGTCTTCGGAACAGCCGCTTGAGATCAAAGTATCTGTCACGAATGCCGGCGATATGGCCGGGGAAGAAGTCGTCCAGCTGTACGTCCGCGACTGTTCCGGCGAGGTCGTCAGACCGGTCCGGGAACTGAAGGCCTTCCGCAAGGTGCTGCTGCAGCCGGGAGAACGGCAGGAAATCGCCTTTACTCTGACCGAAGAACAGCTGCGTTATCACCATTCGGACCTGTCCTTCACGAGCGATGCCGGCGAGTTCGACCTCATGGTCGGAAGGAATAGCCGGGACACGGAGATCAGACGTTTTCGGCTTCGGAAATAACGCGGACCAACATCATTTATGCAGAATAGGAAGTGAAACTTGTGACAGCCAATCATGTAATGAACGATGCGAAAGTTGTACTCCAGGCGGGAGAATTGACGTTTACCTTTTTGCCGAGCGGGGATCTTTATCAAGCTGCTTACGGCACGACGATGATCAATCAACTGCTCTCCAATTCGATTGACGGCGCCCTCAACAATTTGTTTCTGAGAATCCATACCGAAGACGGCATCGAGGCCGTTCCCATGCTCGGGGTGCATTCCCGAAGCGTGGTCACGCATGCGGATAACCGGATGATGTGGGAAGGCAGCTTCAAGGGAGTGGCCTATACGATACGGTTTACCCCGACGGATGCCGGTGCGTGGTTTTGGGACATCGAGCTCCAAGGGGAAGGAATACAAGCCGACGTCGTTTACGGACAGGATATCGGGATTGCCCTTCCAGGCGCCGTTCGAAACAATGAAGCGTACTTGTCCCAATACATCGACCATGCCGTGTTCCGTCAGGAAGATCGGGGTTATGTCGTGTGCTCCCGCCAAAATCAGCCGCAGGGTGGCGTCTTCCCTTATCTTCAGCAGGGATCGCTGACATCGGCGGTCGGGTATGCCACGGACGGCTTTCAGTTCTTCGGTCTTTCCTATAAAGAGACGAATCGGGCAGAGGCTTTATTCAAAGAGAACCTCCCGAATGAGGTATATCAATACGAGTTTGCCTATACGGCTCTGCAGTCCCCTCGCGTAACGTTGAGCGGGACGGCCCGGTTCGTATTCTACGGTTTGTTTAAGGAGGATCATCCGGATGCCGTCACTGCGCTCGAATACCAGGAGGAGCTCCAGGCCGCCTGGCAGCAGGCGGAAGCACGCCGTTTGACCGATGCGGGCAATAAGCTGCCGCAGATGGAACGTTCCGACCGCTTCGGCGAACCTCTGCAGTCCGTGCCGCTGACGGCAGACGAACTGAACGCACTGTATCCTGTGCGCCGCCAAGAAGAGCGAGACGGGGAAACGCTGCTTTCGTTCTTCACGGACACCTATGAGCATATCGTCTTGAAGGAGAAGGAGCTTCGCGTGGAGCGTCCGCACGGCCATATCTTGATGAGCGGCAACAACGTCAAGCTGGGCAGCCCGGTCATCACGACCACCTCCTACATGTATGGCGTGTTTAATTCCCAGCTGGTGACGGGAAACACGAACTTTAACAAAATGATGAGTCATGCGCGGAACGCGCTGAACGTGCCCAAGACTTCTGGACAACGGATCTATGTCGAGATGGACGGACAGTACCGCCTCTTGACGATGCCGTCCGTGTTCGAGATCGGGTTTAACTATGTACGCTGGTATTACAAAACCGAAAACGACAAGCTGATCATCACGAACTTCACGTCCGCCGCGGCACCGGAGGTTACGCTTCAGGTCCGTTCCGAAAGCGGAAGAGCCTACCGTTATTTGGTGACCATGCAGATGACGATGGATGTCAACGAATATGAAGTGCCGTATCATGTGGTCCAGGAAGACGGCGTCCTCACGTTCCGTGCCGACGCGGCTTCGCTGAGCGCGTCCGTGTACAAGGATCTGCGTTATCGCCTTGGGGTGACGGGAGCCGATATCCAGGTGACGGACGAGACCTGTCTGGCAAGCAACGTCGCGCCAGGGAGCGCTTCCTTAACGGTGCTCGAGCTCGCCGAGAGTGCCGAGTGGGCCATGACGGTGCAAGGCAGCCTTGATGCAGCTGATGCTCCAATCGAGGCGCGGAATGCGGATGAGGAGATTGCAAACTATCGTTCGTTTTACGCATCCGTTATGAACGGGTTCCATCTGAGCTTGAACAACGGGCGGGATGACGGTTTATTCAAAGTCAATGCGCTTGCCTGGTGGTATACGCACAACATGCTCGTCCATTATTCGGTGCCGCACGGGTTGGAACAGTACGGCGGTGCGGCTTGGGGAACGCGCGATGTATGCCAGGGACCCGTGGAATATTTCATGGCCACGCATAAATACGAGCAGGTCCGCGATATCCTGCTTGAGGTGTATTCCCACCAATATGAGGATGACGGAAACTGGCCGCAGTGGTTCATGTTTGATAAGTATGCCCATATCCAGCAGGAAGAGAGCCACGGCGACATCATCGTATGGCCGCTGAAGGTGCTGGGCGATTATTTGGCCGTTACCAACGATTACAGCATCCTGGAGTCGGCCGTTCCATACACGAGAAAGCACAGCTTCGATTTTACGGAGCGGACGTACACCGTGCTTGAACACGTGAAGAAGCAAATAGCCTATATTCAGGAGCATTTCCTACATGGTACCCATCTGTCTTCTTATGGGGACGGGGACTGGGACGATACGCTGCAGCCGGCTAACGCCCAGCTGAAGCAGTTCATGGTCAGCAGCTGGACGGTCGCCTTGACGTATCAGACCTTGAACCAGTTTTCCCGCGTCATGGAAAGCGTGGATCAAGCGATGTCGGGTGCGATGGGGGAACTCGCGGAAGGAATTCAGCGGGATTTCAATACGTATATCCTGAACTCCGAAGTCATTCCGGGCTTTGTCTATATGGAGAGCAAGGAGCAGAGCAGATTCCTGCTGCATCCGTCCGATGAGGAAACGGGAATCCAGTACCGCCTGCTGCCGATGACGCGCAGCATGATCAGCGAGCTGCTGACCCCGGAGCAGGCGGCCAGCCATTACGAGATTATCCGGGAGCAGCTGTTCTGTCCGGACGGCGTAAGGCTGATGAACCGCCCGGCGGTATATGCCGGCGGCGTCAGCACGCACTTTAAGCGGGCGGAGCAAGCGGCGAATTTCGGCCGGGAGGTTGGCCTTCAATATGTGCATGCGCATATCCGCTTTGTCGAAGCCATGGCCAAGCTCGGCAAGAGCAGCGAGGTTTGGAGCGGGCTAGAGCGCATCAACCCGATCGGCATCACCGAGGTGGTGCCGAATGCGGAGCTGCGCCAGAGCAATGCATATTTCAGCAGCTCGGACGGAAAGTTCAACACGCGCTACGAAGCCCAGGAATCGTTTGATGCGCTGCGCAGCGGAGACATACCTGTCAAAGGGGGATGGCGGATTTATTCCAGCGGTCCGGGGATCTACATGAACCAGCTGATCTCCAATGCGCTCGGCATCCGCGAAGCGGGGGGCGACCTGGTGATCGACCCGGTTCTGCCGAAGGCGCTGGATGGCTTGGAGTTCCAATTCAACTATGCCGGCGTTCCGGTAACATTCGTTTATCATATGGATGGCGACGAGCGGACCCGTGTCACGATTAACGGGCAGGATGTATCCGCGAATACGGTCCAGAACCGCTACCGCACGGGAGGCGTTCGCATCTCGGGCGAAGATTTCAAGCGGTTGACCGGAAATGACGAACAAGGCTGCGTCGTGGATATTTTCGGCGGCGTTCATGAACAATAAATCGTAACCCGTGAAACTCGTCTGCAGGAACCGAACCGGTCTGTTATAATATAGGGAATGGTTATCGAAGCGAGGGATGTCGATGAAGACCCGTCAAGAGACAGTGACCATCCGGTTCTCGGAAATGAAGGATGCCGCTGCGCTTATGGAACTCGACGAACTGGTATGGGATCGCAATACGGCCCCGGAGCCCCTGAAATGGAGCTCGCGGGACCATTATCTTCTGCAGTGCCCGCCAGGCACGCAGCTTGTTGCGCTGCATGAAGGGGAGCTGTGCGGTTACGTCGGCTTCCGTTCGCCCACAGGCCTTAACAGCAATCGCCATGTGCTCGAGCTGAACATCGCGGTCCACCCTGCCCATCAGCGGCAAGGCATCGGACAGCGGCTGATCGAGGCGGCGAAGGATATGGCGCGGGTGGAAGGCATTGCGAAGCTGAGGCTGCGGGTGCTGTCCAGCAACCCGGGCGCTCTCTCCTTTTACAGAAACTGCGGGTTTAAGGAAGAGGGGCGGCTGATTCGGGAGTTCTACGTGGATGGACGTTACGTTGATGATATTTTAATGTGTTACTTCTTATCATGATCCCCCTCAGGATAGCGCCCTGGTCCGGTTTACGGATGCGAAAGAGATGAGATCATAGGGTTGAACAGTCCGGGCGGTTTTGCCGGGCTGTTCGTAGGTCAACCAGAGACTTCTGGTTGGCCTTTATGTTTTTTTGGGTCCGCTGCTGAAACGGCTTCTGGACAAGGGCATACCCGATTGCATATAGTAGATGAAAAGAAAGATAGCGGAGGTTGTTTTTCCATGACCATGGGCATTGTATCGCTGAACGTTGGAAAGCCTGTAACGGTGGATTACCAGGGGAAGGACCTGTCTACCGGAATTTATAAGCAGCCTGTGGAAGGTCCCCTGTTCCTAAGTTCATTGAATTTCGAAGGGGACGGCCAAGCCGATCTCATCAATCACGGCGGCTTGGATAAGGCGGTGTGCGCGTACCCTTCGGAGCATTATCCGTACTGGGAACGGTCCTTGGGCAAACCGATGCCGTATGCCGCATTCGGCGAAAATCTGACGCTGCGAGGGCTGCTGGAGGATGAAGTCTGCATTGGAGATGTATACCGGATAGGGGGGGCGGTGCTGCAGGTCAGCCAGCCCCGATATCCCTGCTTTAAGCTGTCGCAAAAGCATGGCGTCAAGGACATGCCGGCAAGGGTGCTGAACACGGGTTACAGCGGTTTTTATTTCCGCGTGCTCGAGGAAGGAAGGGTCAGCGCAGACTCCCCCGTTACCCGGCTTGATTCCCAAGCTTCCGGCATCGCGGTGCTGGAAGTGCTTCGCATGATGAAGGACGGGCGAAAGGATGAACAAGGGCTTGAGCGCATGCTGGAGATCGACGAACTCGCCTCAAGCTTGAAGTCGCAATTCGGGACATGGCTGGCGACCCTTCGAAGCCGTCAGGATTGAAGTCGTGCGGACTCTTGCCAAGCTCTAAGCCAAGGTTAGCCCGTGTTCTAGAACACATACGGACAACAAAAACGGCTTGCGTCCTTTTGGTAGGATACAAGCCGTTTTTTTATTGGGATTATAGAAAATGCCAGGTACCGGCGAAGCTAAACCGTATGCGTTACCTCATCCGCTTCCATTCGCTCTGAATCATGCCGTAGACCGCATGGTTGACATAGCCTTGGGGCAGCTTCTCGGCTTCCCGTATGACTCCCTCAAGAACAAAGCCCAGACGTTCCGGAATCGCCCGGCTGCGATGGTTAGCCGTTGCGCATCGAATCTCCACCCGGTTCAGGCCCATGCGCATCAGCGCGTGATCCGTGAACGCGCGGCACGCGCTTGTCATCAGGCCTTGCCCCGTAAAATGCTGATCCAGCCAGTAGCCGATGCCGACCGAGCGGTTGTTCCAATCGATCTCGTGAAACGAGATCGTGCCCGCCAGCTCCTCGCGCACCCAGATGCCTGCCGAGAAGCCGCCATTGTCGGCTGCTTGCTTCATGGCACCCTTGATATAGTTGAGGGTATCGTTAACCTCGGTGACGGCATCCACCCACGGAAGCCACTTGCGGAGACGGTCGCGCGACCGGTCGGTAATCTCGAACATCGCCCGTGCATGTTCGATGGCAAGCGGGCGCAATTCAACATGATCGTCCAATGTGTATCCAAACATACGGTATCTCCTTTGTTCTCCATTGCGAAGTATAAAGTATATGTACCTCTAACGAGTTCGCTTCACTTTTTGCTCCAATGCGTAAATATCTTCTTCCAGGGAAATCATGCGCTGATTGACAACCGTTCGGCAGTCGCTGAGCGCTTGATTGTATAGATGAGGCCCCAAGGTCTCCACGAAAAAATCAAGAACACTCTCTGCGGCCAGATTTCCGAGGGTTTCGCCGCGTTCCGTTTCAAAATATTCCTGCACCAATTCAATCAGCTGTTCGCGCTGTTCCTTTGGAAATTTGCTGGGCTTCATAAGATGATCGCCGGCCTCCTTCAACTGTTTTTCTCTCCATGCTACCCTATTAAAAAGCCCCCGTCAAAATGATTTTCGCCGCTATATCCGGCTAAGGGAGGAGCCTCTGCAAACAGGTTGAGGACTTGTAGTTATTGCCTGCCGGCCCCCCTGTCCCAAGTCGCGGGCTTACTGCGCGGGAGTGCCGAATTCCTTGAACAATCGCGTCATTACAGGTATATTTAAGAGAAACACGTTTATACAGGAGATAGACAGAAATTACAGGACGAAAGGTTGATCAACGTGGAGAACCATCGGGGCACCCCCTCCAATTTCATAAAGAATGTTATTACCGAAGACCTGAAGTCCGGTAAAGTCAAGGAGATCGTTACCCGTTTCCCGCCGGAGCCGAACGGTTACCTGCATATTGGACATGCCAAGGCCATTTGGATCAATTTTACGCTGGCCGATGAATTCGGCGGACGGACACACTTGCGGTTTGATGACACGAACCCGGTGAAGGAAGACATCGAGTACGTGAACTCCATCAAGGAAGACGTGAAGTGGCTTGGCTTCGATTGGGAAGAGCTGCGGTTCGCGTCCGATTATTTTGAAGAGATGTACAATCGCGCGGTGCTGTTGATTAAGAAAGGGAAGGCTTACGTGGACGACCAGTCCGCTGACCAAATCCGCGAAACGCGCGGAACCTTGACCGAGCCTGGACAGAACAGTCCATACCGGGACCGCAGCGTGGAAGAGAACCTGGATCTGTTCGAGCGGATGCGCAAAGGGGAATTCGCCAACGGCGAACGCGTGCTGCGCGCCAAGATCGATATGGCTTCCCCGAATATCAATCTGCGGGATCCGGTCATCTACCGGATCTCCCACGCGCATCATCACAATACAGGGGATAAGTGGTGCATCTATCCGATGTATGCTTTTGCCCATCCGTTGGAGGATGCCATCGAAGGGGTTACGCATTCCCTGTGCTCCCTGGAGTTTGAAGATCAGCGCCCGTTCTATGATTGGGTCGTGGCGGAATGCGAGATGGACAGCACGCCGCGTCAGTACGAATTCGGGCGTCTGAACGTGGCGCAGACGGTCACCAGCAAACGCAAGCTGAAACAGCTCGTGGACGAGAACATCGTAGACGGCTGGGACGACCCGCGCATGCCGACGATCTCCGGACTTCGCCGTCTGGGCTATACGCCGGAAGCCATTCGCAATTTCGTGTTCGAGACGGGAATTTCGAAGGCTTACGGCACGGTGGACCGCCAAGTGATGGAGCACTTTATCCGTGAAGACCTGAAGCTGAAGGCGCCTCGCACCATGGCCGTGCTGGACCCGCTGAAGGTGGTCATTACGAACTACCCTGAAGGTCAGGTCGAATGGCTGGATGCCGAGAACAACACGGAGAATCCGGAGATGGGGATCCGCCAGATTCCGTTCTCGCGCGAGATTTACATTGAGCAAGAGGATTTCATGGAAGATCCGCCGAGCAAATATTTCCGCTTGTTCCCGGGCAATGAGGTCCGGTTGAAGCATGCGTATTTCATCAAGTGCAATGACGTGATCAAAGACGAGAACGGCAAGGTCGTCGAGATTCACTGCACATACGATCCGGAGACGAAGAGCGGCAGCGGCTTTACCGGACGCAAGGTGAAGGGGACGATTCACTGGGTGGAGGCCACGCAGGCCGTGCCTGCCGAATTCCGTCTGTTCGAGCCGCTGTTCAAGGACGAAGACGAAGAAGCGGAATTGGTGCACGAGGTTGCAGGCGAAGCGGAGGAGGCAGCTGCCGAGAAGTCCTTCTTGGACGACATCAATCCAAATTCGCTGCAAATCGTGCAAGGCTTCGTGGAGCCGAATATGAAGGATGTTGCGCCGCAGGACAAGTTCCAGTTCTTCCGCCACGGATATTTCAACGTCGACTCGAAGTATTCGCAGCCAGGACGCCCGGTATTTAACCGCGTGGTTTCCCTGAAGAGCTCGTTCCAGCTTCCGAAGAACTAAACAAGCCGGAGAATAAAAAAAGGGCACGGGTAGGCGCTGATCAGGTCGACCTGGCCCTAAACGTAAACAAGACTCGAAGATTCCGTTCCAGGATTCATTCGAGTCTTGTTATATTTACGGTGATATCATCTTGGAAGTGAAATCGTACGGGAGATAACTGCGCGTTAACTTGCAGCGTACTCCTCGATCTCGTCCTCTTCGGGATCGTCCGGGTGCAGCGGCTGGTATCCGTGCCTGCGGAGGTTATACCACATCCAGCCAAAGCCGATGGCACCCACGATGGCGAGCATCGTACCGGTCCGGTACATGGCCTGCGCCCCGAAGTTCTGGAACATCCAGCCGCCGGCAAGGCCGCCGATGACACCGGATATGCCGCTCCAGCTTAAGGTATAGATCGCTTGGCCGGAGGCGCGGTACGGCGTCGGAACAAACAGCATCGTCAGCTGAACGCCGACATAGAAGTAGCCGCCGAAGGTAACGCAGTGCAGCAGCTGGATGAAGGCGACCTCCAGCGGGCTGTTGGCTTCGGCCATAAGCAGCCAGCGGAGCGCGAAGAGCAGGCTGACAATCGTCAGGCAGCCGACCAGGACGTTGATTTTCCGCTTCAGGAAGCGGTCAAACAGAATGAAGACCAGCACTTCGAATATCGATGAGAAGAAGATGGCTAGGCCGACCGTCTTCTTGGACCCGCCCAGCTCCAGAATGTATAGGGACATAAAGGTATTGTTCGCCGTGTTCGGGATGGATACCATGATGCCTAACAGGATGAACCAGACGAAATAGGAGTTCAGGAACAGCCTGCTGAGTCCCCTGAGGCTGACCGATGCCGATGCAGCCGTTTTCTGAATGGAGGGCAGCGTAAACATGAACACGGCCGCCACCAGCAGCATGATCGAGAACACGATGGCGATGCGTCCCGAGCCGAGCCGGTCGATGACAGGCCCGGCAGCGATGGCCGTCAGCGCCCATCCGAGCGAGCCCCACAGCCGGAACGAGCCGAACTTTTGCTGAGTTCCATCAATATAGGTCAGAATGAGCGAATTCGTCTGCGAGAACATCGGCGTCTGGAAAAAATAAAAGAAAATCATCGTCATGTATATCATTGCATAGGTATTCGCCTGAAAAACAAGCTGAACCAGCAGCAGCGTACCGGTCATCATGATCAGCAGCACGCGTTTGATGTTGGCCGCCCGGTCACTCCAGAATCCCCAGAACGGATTGGCGAAGATGGACACAAATGGCGCAATCGCCATCAGGCTGCCGATTTCGATTTTGCTCATGCCGATATCTTGCAAATACAACTGGAAGAAACCGGTGAAGATGACCATGGTTCCGTAAATGAAGAAGTTGAACAGCTTGAGCGATGTCAGCGAAGGTTGAGCATTGTCCATATTCCGCAAGTAGGTCATTCCTTTCAAACCGAATACAATCCATAATCGCGGTATAAGAAAAAAGCCGCTTTCCTTTCAATGTATCACGCATTGAAAAGGGATACAAACCATCTTTTAAATGATTTTCCATTATTCTGGATATTAACCTATAAACTGAATCCGATTTTTTATAACGAAGAAAGGCTGGTGGAGCATATGAGCGTTCACTCCCAAGATGTTCGTCTGCCATCGGGTCAAGTGACGGGCATCGCCCTTGCTGGAGGAGCCTCCCGGAGAATGGGGAGAAACAAGGCGCTGCTGCCCATGGAGGGGATGAGTTTGATTGAACGGACGGTCCACGCGCTGGACAAAGTCAGCGGAAGGGTGATCCTGTCTGCCAATGACCCGGAACCTTATCAATTCCTCGGCTTGGAATGCGTCCCCGACCTTTATGTCGGACAAGGTCCGATGGCGGGCCTTCACGCCGCCCTGAAGTCTTCCCGGAGCACATGGAACCTGGTCGCAGCTTGCGATATGCCTTATATCCACGAGCGGTTTCTCCAGGGGCTGCTGGATCTGGCGAACAAGCAGGACACGGCTGAGGCCGTAATCCCGGTCGTGGAAGGAAGGATGCACCCGCTGCTGGCAGCGTATCGCAGAGAGACCGCGGAAAGCCTTGAGCGCAGGCTGATCCGGGGGCAGCTCCGCATGGTGGAGTGGGTGCAGGAGCTGAATGCCGTCTTTGCGAATGAGGAGGAATTAGCGGAGGTTACCGGCCTTGATCCGCGCCGAATCTTATTTAACATGAATACGCCCGTTGATTACGAGGCCGCAGGCGGTCTGCTGAATACGGAAGAATGATCGTCCCTGCACGCATCCTATAAAAATAGCCCCGCCATTCGAATGCTTGGCGGGGCTTTCTAGTATATAAAGGCGGTTTGCTTTGGTTATGCTGATTCTGCTCTCATGCGCTGAGCAGAAGCTCATCCGCCGATCTGCGACATGCGCCGGGCCGTAGGAGTATGGCTTTGGGCCTTTTTCTCCAGCGCGAGCGCCATTTCATGGTTCAGCGGCTTGGCGCCGAGCGCTTTTCGGAACAGGTTCGCCACCGCCGAAGGGTCATCGATGACGCGGCGCACGTTAAATTCGTCCGACCAATATAGGCAAGCCTTGATATGGCCGTCGGCCGTCAGCCTGAGCCGGTTGCAGGAATCGCAGAAATGATCGCTGACCGGATGGATCAAACCGAACGTTCCCGTTGCTCCAACCACCTTCATATTGCGTGAAGGACCGTTGCCGGAAGGGCCCTGCTCTTCTTGAATGGCCCAGCCGGCCTCTTGGCACACTTCGGCTACCCGGCTCAGCGGCAGGTACGAATCCCGCCAGGTATCGGATGCTTGGCCGATCGGCATGTATTCAATAAAGCGGACATGAAGGGGACGATCAAGCGTCAGGGCGATAAAGTCGCGAATCTCGTCCTCATTGAAGCCCTTCATTAACACCATGTTCAGCTTGATCGGATTCAGGCCGGCTTCATAGGCGGCTTCAATGCCTTCCAGCACTTTATGCACCCGGCCGCCGCGCGTGATGCGAGCGTAACGCTCTTCCTGGAGCGAATCCAAGCTGATGTTGATGCGGGTGAGTCCCGCTTCCTTCAGCAGGCGGGCCTTGGAAGGGAGCATGATCCCGTTGGTGGTGAGGGATATATCTTGAATTCCTTCAATGGAAGCAATCTGATGGACCAAGGTTTCCAGATCCTTGCGCACAAGCGGCTCGCCGCCGGTAAGGCGTACTTTGGAGACGCCCATGGGGGCCAGAACGCGCATGATCGCGGCGATCTCTTCATAGCTCATTATCTGATCGTGAGGTTGGAATTCCATCCCTTCTTCCGGCATACAATATACACAACGAAGATTGCACCGATCCGTCACCGAGATTCGAATATAATCATGGACACGACCGAAGGAATCTTTAAGCGGTTCGATCATGGAAATCCCCCTTTTACTAGCGTGCATGGTCACATTGTAGCCATTCCCCGAACAGGAGTCAATGCATTGTAAGGGTCATGTCAGCCGGACAAGCCGCACGCATAAGTTCAAGGATTTGTGAGAAGTATCACAGAAAACGCTTTCTAAATCCTGTATATTGAACCTGTGGACCAAAGCTTTCTCCCCTTGAAAGCGAGTAGTGACATTCTAGATTTCCGAAAGTTTCCTGGTTTTTCCGAAATTTTCGGAAATCATTTCAAACTGCTTTCATTAGACGTTCATCTAAGATATACTGTCAAGGATATCACATCCAACAAGAAAGGTTACCAATAGGAGGTTCGATATGGCGATATCACCTGTTCAAACTTTGGAGGTGCCTGACGTCTGTCACAGGTGGCTTGAAAACCGGGGGACGGTCTACGAGCTGTTGATTGATTTTTTGGGCAATTGGCCCAGCTTGTCTATGATTGCGGAATGGAGCCGCGGGAGCGGAATTAGCAAGGCGGCGGAGTGTTCGAAGGCCGGTACGGACCTGATGAAATATTTATGCGGACGCTCGCCTGAGGAATTGGTTCGGATTTGCGAATATGAGAGGGCGGAATACCGCCGGCTGCTTCAGCAGTCCAAACCTCGCCAGGCCGCGGAATCCCATTATACGAAGGATGGATGCGCTCAGGATTTGGCCGAGTGTTATGCATCCGCCGGTGTTGCCTTTAATAAACTGCATGGCGAAGCGGACGATCATATAGCCATTGAACTGGAATTTATGACGCTGCTTCATGACCGTATGCTGAACAATACGTATTGTGAAGATAGCATGTTGCAATTAATGGAGGTACAAGAGAAGTTTCTGGAGGAGCATCTGTTGTCATGGGTGCCATCCCTCTGCAAGGATTTGAAGGGGTCCACGCAAAGTCCGCTATACCAGTCGTTATTCAGCCTGTTGGAGGAATTCCTCGCGCAGGATCTGAACATGCTGAAGACCTGGAAGCATTCCAAGGAAGCCATGCTGGTGCATTAGCGCCAGAATCATATCATCATCAAACACAACAACGCCCCGGTCTCCTTGAATTAGGAGGGCCGGGGCGTTTGGTGTTCTAATTAATCTTCGATTCTTTTCTTGCTGAACTTCATCAGGAACTCGTATACGATCGGTACAACCACGAGCGTCAGCAGCGTGGAACTGATCAGACCGCCGATAACCGTGATGCCGAGCCCTTTCGAGATAATGCCTGCGCTGCTCTCCCAGCCGAATACGAGAGGCAGGAGCGCGCCGATGGTTGCCAGTGCCGTCATCAGAATCGGACGAAGACGGGTAGCGCCGGCTTCGAGCAGGGCTTCGCGCGTGCTCATTCCTTCGCGTTCCATATGGATCACGCGGTCGATCAACACGATCGCGTTTGTCACAACGATACCGATCAGCATGAGCACGCCCATCAGTGCAGACACGTTCAGTGTTTCGCCCGTGACGAGCAGGCCTATGATAGCGCCGATGACAATGAACGGCAGCGAGAACAGGATGGCGAATGGAGCGAGTCCCCCGCCAAACGTAACCACGAGTACAAAGTATACGATAGCGATGGCCGCCAGCATGGCGAGCCCGAGCTGTCCGAAGGTTTCGTTAATTTGCTCGGTGACGCCTCCGAATTGGACGGACACGCCGTCTGGAAGCTCAAGCTTGTTCACTTCGGTCTCCAGGTTGGTCGAAGCCGAGCCTACGTCGCTGGACAGGATGTCGGCTGTGACACTCACAACCATTTTACCGTCGATGCGCGTAATGGAATCCGGCGTGGTTCCTTTTTCCACCTTGGCCACATCCTTGATCGGCACTTCGATGCCAAGCGGAGAGGTCACGGTTTCGTTCTCGATTTCCTTAATGCTCTTGTAGGTTTTGCTGTCCGCTTCAATATAAACATTGTAGGTTTTGTCTTCGATCTTGACTTCGGTCAAGACCGGACGTTCCCGTACCGGGGCCAGCTTCATGGCCAGCTGTCCGGCCGTCAGGCCCAGTGAGCTGAGCTTCTCTTGATCGGCTACCAGCGTGTACTGCTCAAACGCTTCGGACAAGCTGGTTTCCGCATTTTCAAACGTCGCGGTATCCTTGTTCGCAAGCTCTGCGATTTGATCGGCCACCGGCTTGATCTGCTCCAGCGAGTCGCCGAAGACGTTCACCGTCAGCTGGCTGCCGCCAAAGCCGCCGGCTGCCATGTCCATATTGGACCAAGTGCCGTCCGGCACTTCCTTGGCAAGATCTTCGATGAGCGTCTTTTTGACGTCTTCGAAGTTTTTCGTGTCCGGATCATACATAACGTAGAACAATCCTGAATTGGCGGAGCCCATGCCCAGCGGATTGCTTCCGCCGATGGAGTATTGCATCGATTGTACGCCTGGTTGATCCAGGATCAGCTTCTCGGCTTTTAAGGCTCGATCCTCAACATCCTCCAGCATTACGCCAGGCTCAGGTGAATAGGTGACCATCGCGTATTTGTCTTCCTGTTCCGGAATAAAGCTTACGCCCAGGTACTTGGTCAAGAACAAGCTTCCAACGAGCAGCACGATGGCTGCCAGGAAGGTAATCGCTTTGTGATTCAAGGTCCATTTCAAGATGGAGCGATAGCCGCGGGCCATGGCACCCGGCTTCTCTTCATGATCATGTGTGTTCTTCAAGCCTTTGCGGAACAGGCTGTGCGCCATGGCAGGTACGAGCGTAATCGCCACGACCAGGGAAGCAAGCAGGGCAAAGACCATCGTCAATGCAAACGGCATGAACAGCTCTCCTACCATGCCGCTGACCAATGTAAGCGGCAGGAATACCGCGATGGTCACGATGGTGGAGGACATGATCGGCACAAACATTTCGCGCGTAGCGGCGCTGATGAGCTCTCGGCCCTTCAATTTCTCGGTCGAGAGGGACATGCGCCGGTAAATATTCTCGATAACCACGATGGAGTCATCGACAACCCGGCCGATGGCAACGGTCATGGCACCGAGCGACATCATGTTCAAGGTGATATCCATTTGCTTCAGGCACAGAACCGCAATCAGCAAGGACAGCGGGATCGAAATGATCGAAATAATCGTCGAACGGATGTTGCGCAGGAAGACCATAATGATCAGAACGGCGAACAACGCACCGAATAATGCCTTGGAAAGCATCGTATGGACAGAGTCCTCTATCGGCTTGCCTTGGTCCAGCATGATCGTCAGATCCATGCCAGGATACAGGCCTCTCAATTCTTCGGCTTTGTCTTTGACCTGGTTTACGACGTCAACCGTGTTGGCATCGTTTGCTTTTACGATTTGGATACCGATCGATTCCTTCCCGTTGGTGCGGGAGATGGATTCCGAGGAGCCGATCACTTCAATGTTGGCAATCTCGCTCAGTTTGACGGTTGGAATGCCGGTAGGCATACCAGGAGCGCTATTTTGTCCACCAGCGCCAGCACCAGCACCGGCAGCGGCTTCAGCGCCAGCACCAGGCGCGGTTTGCTGGCCGGCCCCTGCAGCATCGCCAGGCGGCTGTTGCTGCTGGCCTGCACCGGCATTCGGAGCACCGGCGCCGGCAGACGCATCCGCCCCGCCGCCACCCGGAATGACCGGAATAGCGATATTCTTCAGATCGTCGATGCCGATGATGCCGCCATCAACGGCAACGGCTTTTTGGGACTTTTCCATTTCGAACATGCCGAGCGGAGCGTACAGCGCCGAACCTTGCACGATACCTTTGACGGTATCCTCGGTCAGGCCAAGCTCGCTCATTTTGTCCTGGTTAAACTTAAGCTGTACCTCATTCACGAATTGGCCGGCTACCTGGATGGAGGCAACTCCGTCCAAATCCTCCAGCTCGGGAACGATGTCATTCTCCGTGATGCGAGTCAATTCATCCAATTCCATGTTGTCTTTGTTAGCAATGCTTAACGAGACAACCGGCATGGAGCTCATGCTGAATTTGGATATGGTAGGTTTCTGGGCGTCGTCAGGCAGCTTTACCTCGTTGATGGCTTCGCGAACAGCCGCCGTAGCGTTGTCCAGATCACTACCATAATCAAACTCAACCATGACATTCGCTGCATTCTCCATGGAAGTGGAGGTTACGGTTTTGACGCCGTCGATATTACGGAGTCTCGTCTCGAGCGGTTTGGTTACATCCTCCACAACGCCTTCGGGAGATGCACCAGGATAAATGGCGGTGACACTCAAGAACGGAACGTTAATATCCGGAATGGTTTCTTGCTTCATCGTCAGTCCGCCGTACAATCCACCGAAGCTGACGATGATGGTCAGCAGCCAGATCGCAAACTTGTTGCGCAGCGAGAAATTGATAATTCCTTTCATTAGGCGATTCTCTCTCCTCTCCAAACTCTATGTCTCTAATTTGAACGAATTCCCCTGCATCATGCCGCCGGGCGTAAGATAGCTTTCAAGCACAGTCGAAATCGTGCCTTTGAGCTCGGTATACAATGCTTCAATTTCCTCGATCCCCTCCAAGTTAGCAAGCATTCCTTTCAGAACGGCCCGGCTGGGCTGGAGGCCAAGCAGCTCTTTCTCCATAATATTGAGGGACTCCATCGCATCTTCCCGCTCTTCCGGCTCGGCCTGACTCTTCTTCAGTTCGCTTTTCATTGCCTTAATAACGATGAGCGGATGACGCTGTTTGCGAATGTCGGTCGGGCACAGCTGGCCCAATTGCCCAACGGCCTCCATCGGAATCAACGGCTCGGGCCGTCTTCGCAGAATGCTTGCAACAATATCATCGAGCAGCTGGATCTGGTGATCAGCGGTGATTCCCACATTCAAATGGAATCCCGGCATGAACAGGAAACGGATATACGCGCCCAGCATGCTGCCCATAAACATGCCGATCTCCATCGTATACGGCTCAACGTCCGGTCCATAAATGCTTTTGAGCTTATTGTTAAACCACTGCAATGCAGCGAGCATTTCCTGCCGCATGTTTTCCTTGTCAAAAGGCGGTTTTCCCGGCATCTGATCATGGAACTGCTTCAGGAGAAATTCCCGGATCTCCAGAAAATGGATCAGGAGCACTTCCGTCTGCTTACGCAGCTGTTCCTTAGGCGCAAGCAGCGGATCGTGGTCGACCCGGAGAATCTCGTCTTTAATCCGGCCTGCGATATGCTCGTAAATGCTCTTTTCCAGTTCCTCTTTGGACTTGAAATGAAGATAGAGGCTGCCTTTCGACATCCCGCATACTTCGGCGATTTCCTGCATGGAGGTAACCGAAGAGCCCTTCGCGGAAAACAGCTGCATCGCAGTGATGAGAATTTGCTGTCGTTTTTCTGCCGTTTTATCAGCCAATCAATAGCTCACCTCGCTTGAGAACTTATCGGTTCTTAGATTGACCATAGGGTCAAGAAATATTATATATGAAAAAGAACGACCGTTTCAACTTTACTACGGTCGTCCTTTTCGTTAGGTTCTGAAAACTTGCGATTTTTCTTGAAAAAATATTAGCTGATCAATTTCAGGCCTACGGCCGAGCACAGGATCATGGCGATAAACAGCACTCTCCGCCATTCCTTGGGCTCCCCGAACAGAAACATGCCGGTCAAGGCCCCGCCGGCCGTTCCGATACCCGTCCAGATCGCATAAGCGGTCCCCATGGGCAGCTCGGTCATGGCGTAGGAGAGGAGGGAGAAGCTGGCGGCGAAGGATAAGGCCAAAATCAGTACATAACGCCAGCCTTTGCGATCCGACACGCCTTTGATGCCGATGACGCCGCCGATTTCGAATAATCCGGCAAATATAAGCGCAATCCAAGCCATTATTTATTCACCTCCGGTTCCGCGTGGTCAGCCGTAACGAGCTTAAGGCCGATGACGCCGGCAAGCAGCACGCAGATCAGAAGCACCTTGACCAGTTTAAACGGCTCTCCGAAGAACAGCATTTCGGACGCGACCGTTCCGGCGGTGCCGATCCCCGTAAAGACGGCATATACGGTTCCGACCGGCAGCCGTTTGGCCGCCTCGATAATAAGATAGAAGCTCGCTGCGATGGCGGCCAAGGTCCCAAGCCATTCCCAGATGTTGGCGGAATGCTTCAACCCCATCACCCATATGATTTCAACCAATCCAGCCAGCAGCACGTAACCCCAGTTGCGATTCATTATGTTTGTCACTCCTTTTATGAAAAGAACGGTAACCTTACATTACAAATTCTTTCGACTACAACTTCCTGCTTAGGATGCGTCATTCCATCAGGATTTAACTCTTGTGGTTATATCTTTGCTTCGTTACCCCTAACCAATACACAGGCCAAGCAGCTGCAAGGCGTCTTGAGGCCCGTTCTTCCCCGCCGTACACGGTTTCCAGATGGATCCCGTCCACCAAGGTCATAAAGGCTATCGCCGCATTGCGCGGATGACGGATGATGCGGCCCTGCTCCGGGCAGCCCGCGGCAAGCAGCTTCGACAGGTTCTGCTCCTGTTGATCCAGCAGCGGATACACCATCGCCATCACTTCGTCATACAGCGTGCTAGGCGGGAAGAAGGCCATCCGCATGAAGAACTGGACCTCGTCATCCATTTGATAAGCTTGGAGACGATTCTCAAGAAATCCGTGCAGCTGCTGCTCCAGCGGCCAATCGGAATGGTCAAGGAAATAGGCTACCATCATTTCCTCCTGACGATGGAATACGTCCTGGAGCACTTGCAGAAACAAATCCTTCTTACTCGAAAAATGGGCGTATATCGACGGTTTCTTGATACCGCAATCGTCGGCGATATGTTTTAGCGATGCCCCTTCGTAACCGTTTTTGGCAAAGTGGGCAAGAGCGGACTGTTTAATGTCGGCGGCACTCATTGAATTCCTCCTAACTAACGATCGTTAGTTATATTTCTATCAAATGGCGTCAGCATTGTCAATCTCTTTTTTCTGGGACATCGGGCACTTGCCGACCCAAGGAGAACAGTCTTTAGTTCCTGGGGGAGATCATGTAGAATATGTGTGACCAGCATCGTGCATACAAAGACAGAAACGATGAAGAACAAGGGGTAAATGGATATGAGAAAGGGCATAGAGGCTGTACTGATCACCGCGCTATTGTTCGCGTTTTATTATTTTGGCATGCATTATTTCGGGAAGACGACAGGGACGGTTATCGGGATATTCTCTACGCTGACCGTCGTATCCATCGGATTCATGATTTTTATGGAGAATCGCCATCCTTCCAGCACCATGGCCTGGATCCTGCTGCTGGCGCTTGTCCCCATCGTCGGGCTCGTCTTTTATTTTTTGTTCGGACAGAACTATTTCAAACGGAGAAAATACGATAAAAAGGCGAGGAAGGACGGCCTGGTCTACACCAGCGAGGTCCTGCGCAAGAACACCCCCGACGTCTCCTGCTTCAAGCCGGAAGTGCAGCAGCTGCTTCAGCTGTCCACCCGGCTTGCGCGCACGCCGATATCGTTCTCAAGCGACACGAAGGTGCTGACCGATGGGGAAGAGACCTTTGCTGCATTGATTGCGGAGCTGGAGCAAGCGGCGCACCATATTCATATGGAATATTACATTTACCGCCCGGATGCGATCGGAACGCAGATCCAGGAAATTTTGATACGGAAGGCGAGGCAAGGGATTGCCGTGCGATTTATGGTGGACGCCGTCGGCAGCCTCCAGCTGCCGCCTTCCTTCCTGCAGGAGATGCGGGATGCGGGCGTGCAGGTGGCCGTGTTCGGCAGTCCCAAGACGATCTTCTTCACGAGCCGCGTAAATTACCGCAATCATCGCAAAATCGTCGTGATCGACGGCAGCGTCGGGTTCGTTGGCGGCTTGAATGTGGGAGACGAGTATTTAAGCCGCAGCAAAGCATTCGGTTTCTGGCGCGACACCCATATGCTTGTCCGGGGAGAAGCGGTCCGTACGCTTCAGGTTGTATTTTTGCAGGATTGGCAGTATATGACGGGGGAGCAGCCGAACGAGCCGATCTATTACTCCCCGGATTTGCTGGAGAACCGCAGCGGCGCCGTACAGATTATCGCAAGCGGTCCGGATAATGAACGGAGAGCCCTCAAGAACATTTTTTTCTCCATGATTGTGTCGGCTCGTAAGTCGGTGTGGCTGGCTACGCCTTATTTTATACCGGATGAGGACATTCTTACCGCGCTCAGGGTTGCCGCCTTATCGGGTCTTGACGTGCGCATTCTGTTTCCGTCGAAGCCGGACAAGTGGCTGCCCTTCCTCGCGTCCCATTCCTATTTTCCGGCCCTGCTGGATGTTGGGGTAAGGGTCTATGAATACGAAAAAGGGTTCATGCACTCCAAGCTGCTGATCGTCGACGGCGAGGTGGCCACCATCGGAACGGCCAATATGGACATGCGGAGCTTCCATCTTAATTTTGAAGTCAACGCATTGCTCGTACACACGGACAGCGTAAGCAAGCTGGTATCCGATTTCGAGCATGACCTGGAATCCGCCATCGTGTACGACCGCCATCATACCCGCAAGAAGAGAATCATGACACGGCTGCTTGAATCCGCTGCCCGGCTGATGTCCCCCCTGTTGTAAACGCAGCGGAAGAAGCCGGGAACGGCCGCTTCCCTAAACCTGTTCGTTCCATCTATTTGTAAGAATTTTAAAAGGTAGTGAAGCCCAGGCTTTTTTGCAATTTAAACAGGATGTCCTTCATCCATGTGGTTTTTCCCAGATAAGCGTCGACGTCCAGACTGAACTGGGCATCTTCGTTGAACCATATCCGATGAAAGTAACGGTCCAAATCCCGGGTGAGCGGATGATTCTGAGGGGCAGCGATCCACAGATTGTTCTCCAAATTCAGATCGTCCAGGTTCCGCTTTGTGAAATTGGTTGACCCGCCGGTAATAATCGATTTGCCTGTCGGTTTGGCAATGTACATGAGCTTGGTATGATACTGTTCGGTGCCGGTGTTGTACCAGCGAATGGAGATTTTTCCTTTGGATTTCTGAATGAGCTCGGCGGCAGCCGGACGGTTGGGGATGCCGATTTTGTCCCGGCCGAAGGCGTTCTGGTTCGGATCCAGAATGAGACGGATGTCGACGCCTCGGTCCGAGGCTTGCAGAAGCCGTTCCATGACTTTACTGTCGGCCAGGTAGAACATCCCCATCCAGAGCGTGTCCCCGGGCTGCGACTGCTCAATGCCCTCCAGCACATATTTATAGATTTTTCCTTCCGTCAAATAACGAACATCGACGCCGTTTGGTTGACCTGAAGGCTGCACCGCCGGCTTGGAGCCGGGCTCGTATTCCGGCAGCTTGATCGGGCTTGTAAGGTTAACGGCGGCTTGCTCCGCCGCAAGCATATCGCCGATGATGTCCCCGCTCGTTTCGAAGGCGATGTTCGAGTGGAAGGCGCTGGCGTCATGCATGTTGGCCGAAGTCACCAGCGCGGTGTTCTCGCTGATCACGACTTTGCGGTGATTGGCTTTTACGTTCAGCAGCTTCAGATAGGAGCGAACGGTAATATCGGGTGCCTCGGTTGCCATCAGATTGGGGAGCGTGCCTTTGCCGGACTGGCCAAACCACTGAATGAACGTGCGCCATACGGCGGAATAAGCGGGCGTGGAGTCCCGCAGCCGGTTGACATCAGTTACAATCACATGAATGCCTGCTTCCTTCATGGACTCGAACTCCGGCGGCGTATAGGAGCCGTACCCGGTATTCACTTCGTCGGTGATAAAGAAGATATCCATATCGGGATGGTTCTTCTTATGGGTAACGAGGCGACGGGCAAGCTCTTCGCTGACTTTCGGGAATGTTTGGTCCTTATGGGCATATCCGTTGAACAGAAACATATCGATCACCAGGAATTTTCGCGATTCGTCGATAATTTGGCCGATGCGCGGTCCGATTTCTTGATCGTGGACAGGCTGGCCGTCCGGTCCGGGATAGGTCAGGTCGATCCACATCTTCACGTCGCTCCGGTAGACTGGACTTTCATAGGAAATTCCACTCGGAAGAGGTTTATGAGTCTGATAGATCATCACGCCGATTAGCCATAGCATGAGAAGGACAAGACCCATGAATATTGTTTTTCGCATTCGGGAGCTTTTGGCATGAGGATTTTCTGGCAGGGGCTGCGTGCCTGGACCCGGTGCAGGTGGTTTAGCTGAATTACGGTTATGGAACAAATGGCGGAAGTCCAAGATCGCCCATCCTCCTATCTTTTCTATTCGTAGGTCGTATAACGTTAATTAACATGAAAGTGCTGCCCTGACGCACTCCAGTTTTTGCAATTCGGCAAGCACCGCGTTTGGGGATGATCCCGGGAAGCCGGGGCAGAATGCTATTTGGGAAGGTTTGTTGGGTTTCGAATATACGGGAGATCGTGAGAGCATCGGTATTAAAATTGTCAAAGGATGTACATATCATGCAGCTGGGACAACCTGCGACGTCAATGATATGCTTTAAATACGGTTTTATTAAGGATGAGTGAATCGGATAAGGAGGCACGGAATGAACTCAGAACATGAACAGACTGCGGGCAAACCTGCAACCGTTTCAGGCGGAGGATCAGGAAGATTTGGGGGCAGACTGATGCCGGAAGTGCCCACCGGCGAGCGGAAGATCGAGCATGTTCGATTATGCCTGGACGAAGAAGTGGGCTCCGTGGGGGTAACCACCGGTTTTGAACGTTACCGTTTTCGTCACGCCGCACTGCCGGAGATCGACTTTGGAGAGATTAAGCTGGACACGACGTTTCTTGATTTTTCCGTACGAACGCCATTCTTGATCAGCTCCATGACTGGCGGAAGCAAGGCCACCGGAGAGATCAATATGCGTCTTGCGGAAGCGGCGGAACGGCGCGGCTGGGCGCTGGGTGTCGGCTCCGTGCGGGCTGCGGTGGAGAAGGAGGAGCTTGCTTCGACATTCCGCGTGCGCGAGAGCGCGCCGAGCGTGCCGGTGATCGCGAACCTAGGAGCGGTGCAGCTGAACTATGGCTTTGGCCTTGACGATTGTCAGCGGGCGGTGGATATCGCCGGTGCGGATATGCTGGTTCTCCATCTAAACGGACTGCAAGAAGTGTTTCAGCCGGAAGGGAACACCCGGTTCGGCCGTCTGCTGGGGCGCGTCGAGGATTTGTGCCGCACGCTTTCGATACCGGTCGGGATTAAAGAAGTGGGCTGGGGTATCGATGGCGAAACGGCGCGGTCTCTGCTGGACGTCGGGGCAGCGTTCATCGACGTGGCCGGTGCGGGCGGCACCTCATGGAGCCAGGTCGAGAAATTCCGCAGCCCGGATCCGGTCCGCCGCGCTGCGGCCGAGGCTTTTGCCGGGTGGGGCAATCCTACCGCGGAATGCATCGCGGAGGTGCGCGAAGCCGCGCCGGCCTGCGCGCTGATCGGCAGCGGCGGGCTGCAAAGCGGCGTCGATGCGGCCAAAGCGCTCGCGCTTGGCGCCGATCTGGCAGGTTTCGGCCGCGGACTCCTGGGCTCGGCGGTCGATTCGGTTGAAGCGCTCGATCAGCGGCTTGCCCAGGTGGAGCTGGAGCTGCGGACGGCCATGTTCGGTATCGGCGCGGGGAATATCGAGGCCCTGAAGTCCACCAAGCGGTTGATTCGTGCCTAAAACAGCGCGCAGAACACCGCAGAACGGGAATTCGCGATGGCAGTATATTCGTGTTGAAGTCTATTGGGTATCTGCTATAATTAATAAGATTGTTTAGCTGGTGATAGAGGCTTGGCGTATAGATCCCGAGCTTCGTATACTTATAAATAAGAGTAAACCTGATAAGGAGTTGTCACATAAATGGCTTTAAAAGCTGGAATCGTCGGTTTGCCGAACGTTGGCAAATCTACATTGTTTAATGCGATTACGCAGGCGGGCGCCGAGTCGGCAAACTACCCGTTCTGTACGATTGATCCTAACGTGGGCGTCGTGGAAGTGCCGGATGAGCGCCTCGACAAATTGACCGAACTGGTTCAGCCGAACAAGACGGTACCGACCGCTTTCGAATTCGTCGATATCGCGGGCTTGGTTCGCGGCGCGAGCAAAGGGGAAGGTCTTGGGAACAAGTTCCTGGCCCATATTCGGGAAGTGGATGCGATCGTTCATGTGGTCCGCTGCTTTGAAGACGAGAACATTACCCACGTCGACGGTAAAGTGAACCCGGTCAGCGACATTCAGACGATCAATCTGGAGCTGATCCTTGCGGATCTCGACAGCGTCGAAAAGCGGATCGAACGCGCGAAGAAGAACATGAAGGGCGGCAACAAGCAGTATGCTCAGGAAGTGGAGCTGCTGGAGCGCCTGAAGGAAGCCCTGTACAATGACCAGCCGGCACGCAGCGTGGAGCTGAGCGACGATGAGAAATTGATCGTGCGCGATCTGCACCTGCTGACGCTGAAGCCGGTATTATACGCGGCGAACCTGAGCGAAGACGGCGTTGCGGAAGCCGACAGCAATCCTTACGTGCAGCAGGTTCGCGATTTCGCGGCCGCGGAGAACGCGATCGTGGTGCCGATCAGCGCGAAGGTTGAGGCCGAGATCGCCGAGCTTGAAGGCGAGGACAAAGCGATGTTCCTTGAGGAGCTGGGACTGGAAGAGTCCGGTTTGAACCGTCTGATCAAGGCGGCATACAGTCTTTTGGGATTGTATACCTACTTTACCGCCGGCGTGCAGGAAGTGCGTGCCTGGACGATCCGCAAGGGAACGAAAGCACCGCAAGCGGCTGGCGTCATCCATACCGACTTCGAGCGCGGCTTCATTCGTGCGGAAGTCGTTGCTTACGATGACCTGGTTGCCGCTGGCTCGATGAACGGCGCGAAAGAGCGCGGACAGCTTCGTCTGGAGGGTAAAGAGTACGTCGTGAACGACGGCGACGTTATGCACTTCCGTTTTAACGTGTAATCGATGAAGGTTTCAAAGGCCATGGCTCCATGTCGCTTTGTGCATGGGACCGTGGTTTTTTTGAAGCGAACGGGAAAGGCGAGAACCCTTTCTTCGGTCAACTGCCTGCTAGTCAAACGTGTCGTTTCATGGTAAAATAAAAAGTCGTTTACACTTCATGAGTCATACGAAATGGAGTGCGAAATGGCATATCTTCAGGAATATATCTTAGAGAGGTGAATTCCTTTGTTGGACCGATTACAATCCCTTGCGGACCGTTATGAGAAGTTGAGCGAGCTGTTGTGCGATCCCGATGTCGCTAATGACTCCAAGAAGCTCAGGGATTATTCCAAAGAACAATCCGATTTACAGCCTGCTTATGAGGCTTATGTTGAATATAAAAACGTCATTGAAGAACTCGAAGCCGCCAAAACCATGCAGGGCGAAAAGATGGACGACGAGATGCGCGAAATGGTGAAAATGGAGATCGAGGAGCTCACCCAGCGCGAGCAAGAGCTGGCCGAAAGAATTCGGATTCTGCTGCTGCCGAAGGACCCGAACGACGATAAAAACGTCATTATCGAGATTCGCGGCGCAGCCGGGGGCGACGAGGCGGCACTGTTCGCTTCCGACCTGTACCGGATGTATACCCGTTATGCCGATACCCAAGGCTGGAAGGTTGAACTGATGGACGTCAACACCAACGATCTGGGCGGGTTCAAGGAAGTGATCTTCATGATCAACGGCCGCGGCGCTTACAGCAAAATGAAATTCGAGAGCGGGGCGCACCGCGTGCAGCGTATTCCGACCACGGAATCCGGCGGCCGCATCCATACCTCCACCTCCACCGTGGCGGTTATGCCGGAGGCGGAAGAAGTGGACATCGAAATCCATGACAAGGATATCCGCGTGGACACCTTCTGCTCCAGCGGCGCAGGCGGTCAGTCCGTTAACACCACCAAGTCGGCGGTGCGCGTAACGCATATTCCGACCGGCATCGTGGCTACATGCCAAGACGGCAAATCGCAGAACTCCAACAAGGAGAAGGCGCTGCAGGTGCTTCGCGCCCGTATCTTCGATATGATGCGTCAAGAGGAAGAAGCGAAGTACGCCGGGGAGCGCAAGAGCAAAGTTGGCACCGGTGACCGCAGCGAGCGGATCCGGACGTACAACTTCCCGCAAAGCCGCGTGACCGACCATCGGATCGGACTTACCGTTCACAAGCTGGATCAAGTGATGAACGGGGAGATTGAAGAGATCGTTTCGGCGCTGACCCTTGCGGAGCAGGCTGAAGCGATGGAAAAAGGAGTATAACGCTTTGAAGCGGACGATATTTGAATTGACGCCGCAGCGCAGCGTAAGAGAAGCCTTTGTGGAGGCTTCTTCTTTTTTAGACGGCATGCGGGTGATGGAGCCGCAGCGGAATGCGCAGCTGCTGCTGGAGCATGTGCTGGGATTGTCGGGAACCTCATATTATATGGCGCTCGCGGAGCCGTTTCCGGCGGACCGTCGCCGCGCCCTGGAAGAAGCGATCAATCGCAAAGCGCAAGGCGTTCCGGCGCAGTATATTATCGGCGAACAGGAGTTTTACGGCCTGCCGTTCGACGTCACGCCGGCGGTTCTTATTCCGCGCCCCGAAACGGAGCTGCTCGTGGAAGCGGTGCTGAAGTACGGACGGGAGCTCACCCCGCGACCGGATGGAGGGCTGAAGGTCGTCGACATCGGCACAGGCAGCGGGGCCATTGCCATTACGTTGGCTTTGCAGTCAAAGGGATGGGATGTGTTGGCGAGCGATATTTCGCCCGATGCGCTAGAGGTTGCCGCGCGGAACGCGAAGAAGCTGGGCGCCCAGGTTGAGTTCCGGCAGGGGAACCTGCTGGAGCCGTTTGCCGGCACGGGGCCGGACATCCTCGTCTCCAATCCGCCGTACATTCCGGCGGAGGATATCGAAGAGCTGCAGCCGGAAGTCCGGGACTATGAACCGCGTACGGCTCTGGACGGCGGGCCGGACGGATTGAATCCGTACCGGATCATGATGGCGCAGCTGCCCTTGCTGTCGGCGCCGCCGCGCCTGATCGCTTTTGAGCTGGGCATGGGACAGGCCGGGGATGTAGCGGAGCTGCTGCGGAAGGCAGGATACTGGGAGGAAATCGTCACGGTACCCGATTTGGCGGGGATTGACCGGCATGTTCTGGGAATTTTCCGTTAATTGTATTCGGGTCCGATTTCTTTTAAAATAGAGGATGGGCTGCAGAATGAACGTTGGTTTGTTCGCCCAGATGGTTATTCTGCCTGAATGGCACATCGGGGTTTGCGGGCTCCGGGCACAGGGGGACCTAAAGCATGCTTCAGAAGTTCAAGAAGATAGATTTTGTCATTGTGTTTGTGCTGCTGATGCTAATGGTCGTCAGCATCACGTCGATATATAGCGCCACGTTCGATACCGCTGGGTTCGAGGGTCACCATATTAAAATGGCGGTATTTTATATCCTCGGTTTCGCGGCTTTCTTCGGGCTTAGTTTGATTGATTATCGAATATGGAATAAATACGCGCTGCATATCTATATCGGAGGGTTAATCACGCTGTTGCTGCCTTCCTTCATCGGTCAAACCAAAAATAATGCCACGGGCTGGATCAATCTCGGCATCGTGGATATTCAGCCTGCCGAATTATTTAAGCTGGTATTGATCATATTTATTACCTATGTCCTTATTCGCAAGGACAAATCGAGGCTGTCTTTCTGGCGGGATATCGTACCGATTGGTTTTCTGACGTTCATTCCGTTTGCCATCGTCATGGTTCAGAATGACTTGGGGAACGGACTCAGTTATATTGTCATACTGCTCGGGTTGTTATGGATCGGCAACGTGAAGTTTTCGCATGCGCTGATCGGTCTGCTGCTGGTAGCGGGCATTGCCTTTGGCGGAGCACAGGCCTACATCCACTTTCATGATGAGATTAAAGAATCGAAAATCATGGAGAGCCGCGGTCATTGGATGGAACGGATCGATCCATGGCTGGTGCCCGAAAAAGCTACCGCGAAGGCAAGTTATCATACGAACAATGCAAAGCTGGCCATTGCTTCAGGCGGTATGAGCGGAGAGGGGTACTTGGAAGGCAGCTCCGTGCAATCTTCGCGCGTACCTTATACGTATTCGGATTCGATTTTTGTGCAAATTGCGGAGGAATACGGCTTTATCGGCTCTTCCGTCCTGTTGCTGTTATATTTCATACTCATTCACAGGATGATCCTGATTTCGCTGGAAAGCCGGGAAAAAGCGGGCCCGTTTCTGATCATCGGCATCGTTGCCATGCTGCTGTACCAAATCTTTGAGAACATCGGCATGTTTATCGGGTTGATGCCTTTGACGGGAATCACCTTGCCCTTCATCAGTTACGGCGGAACGTCGCTCATCATTAATATGGCGTGCCTCGGGGTTGCCATGAGCGTGAAGCTGCACGGACAGGAAGTGGAGGAGGATATGCCGAATCCGCAAACATACCGTTCCGCGCCAACCAAACAGGCTTAACGCGGGTGATTAGGGTTTAGAATCGGAGAGATGCTATCGAAAGCAGCATCTCTTTTGTTTTTTTCTCCGTATCCAGGAAAGAGGATCGTGAATTGTGTTAGCGGTGAAAATCTTTTAGAATGATTCATTAGGGGCTTGCATGGCAGGATCCCTGAAAATCTTGACCGTAATGCCACCTTCAGATTAGGGTTTATGGAATGATGAGTATCAACGACGATAAGGCAAAGGCAAACTTTCTTTTCGAATAATCGTTATATGCCTGTATAGGCAAACCGGGGGTTCGTGTCTCCGGGCACAGGGGGATCAAAGCATGCTTCAGAAATTCAAGAAGATGGATTACGTTATTGTTTTCGTACTGGTTTTGATGATGGGTATCAGCATTACGTCCATATACAGCACGACCGTCGACACCAAGTTCGAAGGCTCTCATATCCGCATGATTGCTTTTTACATTGTCGGCTTCATGGCTTTTTTCGGAATTAGCCTGCTGGATTACCGATTGTTGATTAAATATGCCAAATATATATACTTAGGCGGTTTAGCCGTGCTGGTCCTCGTGATGTTTATCGGGAAGGACATCAACGGCGCCCAGGGCTGGATTTACATTGGCAGTTTAAGTATACAGCCTGCTGAATTGTTCAAGCTGATCCTGATCATATTTCTTTCTTTTGTATTGGTGCGAAAAAACAAACCGCTGCTGTCCTTCTGGAAGGACGTCGTTCCGATCGGGCTGTTGGCGTTCGTGCCTTTCGTGCTCGTTATGGCTCAGAATGACCTGGGTAACGCGCTTAGCTATGTCATCATTTTGCTGGGGCTGCTCTGGATCGGGAACGTCAAGTTCTCCCATGCGCTGATCGGGCTTGTGCTGGTGGCAGGAGTGGCCTTCGGCGGCGCTCAGGCTTACATTCATTATCATGATGAACTGCTGGAATCGAAAATACTGAAGCCGCACTGGGTGGAACGGATTGATCCGTGGCTGTATCCGGAGAAAGCGACCGCCAAGGCCAGCTATCATACGACGAATGCGAAGCTTGCCATCGCCTCCGGCGGCATGAGCGGCGAGGGCTACATGCAGGGTTCGTCGATACAGTCGGGCCGGGTGCCTTATGCGTACTCCGACTCCATCTTTGTGCAGATTGCCGAGGAGTTCGGATTTATTGGTTCCTCCGTCCTGCTGTTGTTGTATTTCATCCTGATCCATCGGCTGATCCTGATCTCCCTGGAATCCCGGGAGCGTGCGGGACCGTTTCTAATCATAGGAATCGTGGCCATGTTTTTATATCAGATCTTCGAGAATATCGGGATGTTTATCGGTTTGATGCCGCTGACGGGGATTACGCTGCCCTTCATCAGTTACGGGGGAACGTCCCTTGTGATTAGCATGGCGAGTCTCGGGGTCGCCATGAGCGTCAAGCTGCATGGTCAGGAAGTGGAGGAAGATATGCCGGATCCGCATGCTTATCGCCCGGCGGCCGCTAAGCAGCAGGCTTGATGGTCGGGTGGAACTTCGCCGCGGTCTGGAAAATAACCAAAACCGAATCGTCATTTATATGAGAGGATGCCGTTCCCATGGGAACGGCATCTTTTTTTGTTAAAGTCGTGACGCGCCAATCTATGAATTTTTTTCGATTTGCTAGATTCCACGTTTATATCTTTTTCAGTCGGACATACTGATAGCATCATAGAGTTTCGTTCATAGAGAGGCGGTTGTCCGAGATGAAAAATTATAGTGAAACCCTCCGTATTATCGTGAAAAAAATGGTTGTGCTCTTATCCTGCATGTTTATGGTCATCATGGCTTGGGAGGGACAGCAGATCGATGCTTCCGTTGTTGGCGGTCCGATCCCTCAAGAATCGATACGGCTTCGCATTCTCGCGAATTCAGATAACCCGTCCGATCAGCTCGTCAAAAGAGAGATTCGAGACGCGGTCGTTGAGCAAATGCAGATGTGGGTCCTGGAGCTGGAGAACCCGCAAAGCCTGGAAGACGCCAAAGCATTAACCCGGCAGCATCTTCCGGAAATCCGCCAGCTGGTGGGTGAAGAGCTGAGAAAAAGAGGGATCACCTACAATTACCATGTAGAGCTTGGCGTCGTGCCGTTCCCGACCAAATTGTACGGGGGCACGGTGTATCCGGCGGGCGATTACGATGCGCTGCGGATTACGTTAGGCGAAGGTCAAGGACAAAACTGGTGGTGCGTCCTGTTCCCGCCGCTGTGCTTCATCGACGGCGGCAGCGGGGATGCGGCAGCTCAGCCTGTCGAGAAGGGGATCCAAACGGTGTCCGCCGATGCGGGCGACGCTTCTCCGGAGGAAGCGCCGAAGAAGGCAAGCGAAAGCGAGCCGGAGGTCCGCTTCTTCCTGTGGGATATGTTCCTGGGCCTCTGGAATTGGGTGGCGAGCTTATTCTAGGATGATCCCGCGTATTGATTTCCAATACGGACAGGGTATGATAAACTTGGATGAAGAAGTACGTGTTCAAAAAGGTGGATTTTCAGCACCGAGAAGGTTGGATGAAGCTAGGGACTGAGGAGTGGAGCGTACGTTTTGGGTACGTGAGCACCGGAAGGCCCGGCTGAATTCAAGATTCGATGCCGAGCTGCTTCTTGATTCGCTTCGTGATCAAAAGCGGACTTTTTGAACAACCTCTAGAAGAGTGCTTTCTCTTTGGCGCGACCGGTTTCCATGGGAACCGGCACGGGACTGAAGAACGAGAAGCGCTTTTTCTTTTGGAGAATAGGCAAAACGCGTTTGGATGTTTATATATTTCATATACAGAAAGCTTGGGATAGGTATGGAACAGAACGGGAATGACAAGGAACGCAACCTGCAGCGGGAACAAGGCTCCCGGAATGCTGCATCGAAACCAACCAAAGTGTGGCACGTCTTAAGCTCCCTCTCCAACGAGAGCCTCGGGTCCGAGAAGGAAGCGAAGCAGGCGCTGCACGAAGCAGGACAGGTGCTTGCACAGGGCGGTACGGTGGCTTTTCCGACGGAAACGGTGTACGGACTTGGTGCTGACGCCGGCAATACGGAGGCGGTCGAGCGCATCTTCGCCGCCAAGGGTCGGCCATCGGACAATCCGTTGATCGTACACATCTCGGAGCTGGCTCAGCTTGACGGCTTGGTCCAGCGGGTGAACGAGACGGAACGGGCGCTGATGGCGTCGTTCTGGCCCGGACCGCTGTCGCTGGTGCTGCCCGTGAAACCGGGCGCCGTATCGCCTCGCGTGACGGCCGGACTCGATACGGTTGCCGTCCGGATGCCGGATCACCCTGTGGCTCTGGCTCTGATCAGCGCCGCCGGTTGTCCGCTCGCCGCACCGAGCGCAAACCGTTCCGGCCGGCCAAGCCCGACGCTGGCCAGCCATGTGCTGGAGGACCTGGCGGGGGCGATCGACGGCGTGCTCGACGGCGGCCCGGCCGGGGTGGGCGTCGAGTCGACGGTGGTGCAGGTCGGCGAAGATGGTGCCGTCACGGTGCTCCGCCCGGGCGGCGTCACGGCCGAGCAGCTTGCCGCGGTGGCGGCAAGCGTGCGCCAGGACCCGGCGCTGCAGCGCGCCGCCGGGGAGGCGGAGAGCCCGGCGCCGCGCTCGCCGGGCATGAAGTACACGCACTACGCACCGAAGGGTGCGATGTGCGTGGTGCAGGGCCCGCGTGCCGACGCGGTGTCGGCACGCATCGCGGCCGAGCTCGAGGCGGCGGCCCGGCGCGGGGAGGTGACCGGCGTGCTGTCGTTCGACGAGCACATCGGTCGCTACCGCGCGGACGTTGCCGTCTCGCTCGGCAGCCTGGCCGCGCCGGAGGAAGCGGCCCGCCGGCTGTACGCCGGCCTGCGCCGCTTCGATGAAGAAGGCGCGACTTTCATCCTGGCCGAAGCGTGCCCGGAGCAGGGGCTTGGCGCAGCCGTCATGAACCGGCTGCTGAAGGCCGCGGGACATCACATCGTCCACGTCAATGAAGAGGTCGATTGAACGGTTTTAGCATGATTTCCCCCTTGTCCGCATATGGTGTACAAGACCATGGGACTTGGGGGAATGGGGATGTTGGAGGCGTCTGTCCAATCGGGACAGCTTGCGGCGATTCTGCTGATGGCGGTTGCACTCGGGCTAGACGCATTTTCGCTTGGCATCGGAGTCGGAATGAGAGGCGGCATGCGCTTAGGCCATATGCTGGGCATCAGCTTCATGATCGCATTGTTTCACATGCTAATGCCGCTGGCGGGCTTGTTTGCCGGCCGCTATGTAGGTATGCTGCTGGGTCACGTCACAGGGCTTGCAGCCGGCGGGCTGCTCCTCCTGCTGGGCGGGCATATGCTGTATAATGCTTGGCGGGGCGGGGAAGGTCAGCGCATTCATCCTACCGCGTTCTTGGGCATGCTGCTGTTTTCGCTCAGCGTCAGCATCGACTCCTTCTCGGTAGGCGTTTCGCTCGGGATGTTCGTGGATGATGTGCTGCTGATCGTGATCTCCTTCGGTGTCGTGGGCGGTTTGCTGTCCATTCTCGGCCTGCTGCTCGGCCGTCAGGTGAGCAACAAGCTGGGAGAGTACGGCGAAATGCTGGGCGGACTGATTTTGATCATCTTTGGCGTGATGTTTATCTTTTGATGCAATATTTGTTACAATAATCCCAAAACAACCTACAACGGGGAGGTACGGGACCGTGAAAAATATATTGTTTGTCTGCACGGGGAATACGTGCCGCAGCCCAATGGCGGAAGGGATGCTGCGCAAGCTCGCCAAACAGCGGGGCATTCCCCTGGAAACGCAATCCGCCGGCGTCTCGGCCGTGGACGGCATGCCGGTATCCCGTCATGCGGAATCGATACTGCGGGACCAGGATATTCAAGATCGTTTGGTATCTAAGCCGCTGACCGCGAATCTGGTGGAATGGGCAGACCTGATTCTGACGCTGACCCAGTCGCATAAGCAGTATGCGATTCGGCAGTTCCCGCATGCGGCCGACAAGATGCACACGCTGAAGGAGTTTGTGGAGGATGACCGGCGGGTGCTGGATGATCTGCGGGAGCAGGACAGCCTGTACGCGACGCTTGAGCTGGCCAGATCGCTGGGCCGCGATGTCAGCGACCGCGACCGGGAGCGTCTGATCGAGCTGCGCCAGCGCATTCCGAGCTTCGATATCTCCGATCCTTTCGGTGGCTCGCGGGAGGAATACGAGGCGACGGCGGCGGAGATTCGAACGGCGCTCTTCCGCCTGCTGGACAAGCTGGAAGCGGATCAGCATAAATAGGATCGGCTTCGACGGAAGCGAAGAGTAAATCTGGATCCGGGCTCAATCTGGCTAAAAAAGCCGCTTGCCTTTCGCAGGGTATTGCTTTAAGATGAAGGTGAAAAACATGAATCCGATGTAACTGGCGACGAAGTGGATGAAACCACGATGGAGCATCGGAATATACGGCCGGTCGCCTGGGCAAAGAGCATTTGGAGCACAATACGTGCGCCGACTGCTCTTTTTTCGTCTTTTGCGTGGAGTTTGGGTTATAATGAAACAAGCTAAAACGCAAAAGCGAACATTCGAGGGGGTTTTTCATAGATGAAAATTGCATTGGGTACCGATCATGCCGGCATTCGTCTGAAAGAGGAGATCGTGGAGGTCATTCGGGGTCTTGGACACGAGGTGGAGGATCTTGGCTGCGGCTGTTCCGATTCCGTGGATTATCCCGATTACGCGCTTCCGGTGTGCGAGAAGGTGGTCTCGGGTGAAGCGGATCGGGGCATTCTGATCTGCGGAACGGGAATCGGCATGAGCATTGCCGCCAACAAGGTGCCGGGCATCCGTTGCGCGCTGACGCATGATGTATTTTCGGCCAAAGCCACGCGTGAGCATAATGACAGCAACGTGATTGCGCTGGGCGAGCGCGTCGTCGGCCCCGGGCTTGCTGCCGAGATCGTCAGCGCATGGCTGACAACGGATTTCAGCCAGGGCGAACGCCATGTCGGCCGCGTGAACAAGATCAAGGCCATCGAGGAGCGTTACCTGAAGAGCGAATCGCGATAGGTCAACGCGTAAGCTGCTGCGGTTATTGCGTATGGAATGAAGCATCTTCTGTGAAAAAAATTCATCGGGAGGACTGTGACATGACGGATATCTCCAAGGTTTCCTTGAGCGAACAGACGGCGCGGATCGTCCGCGAGCTGGCCGAAGCGGCAGCCTTAGGACCGGGCAAGGTGCTGGTCATCGGAGCCAGCACCAGTGAAGTGGTCGGACGCCGGATCGGCACGGGCGGCGCTCTTGAAACGGCGCAGCAGCTTCTTCAGGGCATTGCCGAGGTTCAAGCGGAATTCGGCTTCGCTGTAGCCTATCAATGCTGTGAGCATTTGAACCGGGCGCTAGTCATGGAGCGGGGACTGCTTGAAGAGCTGCGCCTGACGGAAGTGGCGGCTGTACCGATTCCGGGGGCGGGAGGCTCCATGGCCTCGGCGGCGTATCGGAGTATGAAGGAGCCCTGCCTTGCGGAATCCATTGAGGCCCATGCGGGTGTCGATATCGGCGAGACGCTGATCGGCATGCATTTGCGAAGAGTGGCGGTTCCGTTCAGGCCGAGCGAGCGTTATATCGGCGATGCGCGCGTAACGGCGGCTTACACCCGGCCGAAGCTGATCGGCGGAGAACGTGCCGTGTACCGGCTTGAGCAGCGGGATGATTCCACGCTGTGCGATTGATTCGAATGAGAGCCCGCTTTAGTCATTAGGTAAACTTGTAGTCTTGACTTGGCAAGAGAAAATAACGATTGATTATGGGAGGATATGAACATGATGGAACATTTGCGGAAGAATGACCCGGCTGTATTGGAAGCGATGGATTTGGAACTGAAGCGTCAACGCAGCAACATTGAGCTGATTGCCTCCGAGAACATCGTCAGCGAAGCGGTTATGGAAGCCATGGGGACGGTGCTGACGAATAAATATGCGGAAGGCTACCCTGGCAAGCGTTATTACGGCGGCTGTGAGCGAGTGGATATCGTGGAGGATATCGCCCGTGACCGCGCGAAGGAATTGTTCGGTGCCGAGCATGCCAACGTTCAGCCGCACTCCGGCGCCCAAGCGAACATGGCGGTGTATTTGGCTGCGCTCAAGCCTGGAGATACCGTGCTCGGCATGAACCTGGCCCACGGCGGCCATTTGACTCACGGAAGCCCGGTTAACGCGTCCGGCCTTCTGTACAATTTCGTTGCATACGGCGTGCAGGAAGACACGTTCCTTATCGATTACGACGAAGTCCGCAAAGCGGCTTTCAAACACCGTCCTCGTCTGATCGTGGCGGGTGCAAGTGCATATCCTCGCATCATTGATTTCGAGAAGCTTGCTGCCATCGCGAACGACGTAGGCGCATTGTTCATGGTCGATATGGCTCATATTGCGGGTCTTGTTGCCGCGGGTCTTCACCCGAATCCGGTTCCGCATGCCCATTTCGTAACCACCACGACACACAAGACCCTTCGCGGACCTCGCGGCGGCATGATTCTGTGCAAGAAGGCATGGGCACAGGCGATCGACAAAGCGGTGTTCCCAGGCTCCCAGGGCGGACCGCTCATGCATGTCATTGCTTCCAAGGCCGTTGCGCTTGGCGAAGCATTGGATCCGTCCTTCAAGACGTATGCAGAGAACGTCGTGAAGAACGCGAAAGTGCTGGCTGACACCCTGATCGAGGAAGGCCTGAACATCGTTTCCGGCGGAACCGATAACCATCTGATGCTGGTCGATACCCGCAATCTGGACATCACCGGCAAAGACGCAGAGAAGGTGCTGGATTCCATCGGGATTACCGTCAACAAGAACGCCATCCCGTTTGATCCGACGAGCCCGTTTGTCACGAGCGGTATCCGTATCGGTACGCCGGCAGTAACCTCCCGCGGCATGGATGAGCAGGCGATGGTGAAAATCGCGAAGATTATTGCCATGACCTTGAAGCAGCCTAAAGACGAAGCAACGCTGGAAAAAGCGGGCCGTTTGGTGGCTGAGCTTACGGATCAATATCCTCTCTATGCCGAAATGAAATATTAATCACAGTTTCGTCAGCATAAGAGGCCTATGATAAGAGGACCCCACCTGAAGGTGGGGTCCTCTTTTAGGAGCTGTCACATTCTGGCCAGATTGCTATGCTCGCATGCTCCCGGTCGGGTCGCTTGGCGGTGAGGATCAATATAGGCGAAAATGGAAAACCTAGGTGCAGGGCTGACGAAGATCCGGTTATAAGGTCAAAACTCACGGAAATAAACATGACTCGTGCAGGTGTCAATTGACTAGAGGGAATGATATAATAGACAGGATTTATGGAGCTCACAAGTATTTACGCCCATATTGAAATAACATTTGCATTCAAACCGGAGGGACCAGACATGGGAAAATTGGTGATTTGTGATCACCCGTTGATTCAACACAAACTTACATTTATACGCGATATGCGGACTAACACAAAAGACTTTCGCGAATTGGTAGACGAAGTCGCGACTTTGATGGCTTATGAAATTACGCGGGAGGTTCCTCTTGAATCGATATCCGTGCAGACACCGGTAGCTGAAACCCAAGGGAAGGTCATTTCCGGCCGGATGCTCGGCCTCGTGCCGATCCTGCGTGCGGGTCTTGGCATGCTGGACGGCGTGGTCAAGCTGCTTCCCGCTGCCAAGGTAGGGCATGTCGGATTGTTCCGCGACCCGGAAACGCTTCAGCCCGTGGAATATTATACGAAGCTTCCAACCGACGTGACAGAGCGGGAATTGATCGTCATCGATCCGATGCTGGCGACGGGCGGATCGGCCATCGCTGCAATCGACGTGCTGAAGAAGCGCGGCTGCACCCAGATCAAGATGATGAATCTCGTGGCTGCGCCGGAAGGCGTAAAGGCCGTGCATGACGTCCATCCGGACGTGGATATTTACGTTGCTGCTCTGGATGAAGGGCTCAACGACCATGGCTACATCGTACCGGGCCTGGGTGATGCAGGAGATCGGCTGTACGGCACGAAATAAGAGCCGAGCCAGTCATTCGTACGACTTGAATTGAAAAAACAAGCATGCAAAGAGGGGTAATTTCAAACATGTCAAAAGTGAAAGTGATGACGATATTTGGGGTCCGCCCCGAAGCGATCAAGATGGCGCCGCTTATTCTGGAGCTTCAGCGCCATCCGGAGCATATCGAATCGGTGGTTTGTGTAACTGCGCAGCATCGGCAAATGCTGGATCAGGTGCTTGACGTGTTCAAGATTGTTCCGGACTACGACTTGGACGTGATGAAAGACCGTCAGACGCTGAACGAGATCACCGTACGCGTTCTGGAGGGGCTTGAGCCTGTCCTGCGCGAGGCCAAGCCGGACATCGTGCTGGTGCACGGCGACACGCTGACAACGTTCCTGGCCAGCTATGCAGCCTTCCTGCAGCAGATTCAGGTCGGCCATGTAGAGGCCGGTCTTCGCACATGGAACAAGCTGAATCCTTATCCTGAAGAAATGAACCGTCAGCTGACCGGCGTGCTGGCCGATCTGCACTTTGCGCCGACGGACTGGTCTGCCGAGAATCTCCGCAAGGAGAATAAGCCGGAATCCCGCATTTACGTGACGGGCAACACCGCTACGGACGTGTTCCAGTATACGGTTCGGGAAGGATATACCCATCCGGTTCTGGATTGGGCACAGGGCAAGCGCCTAATCCTGATGACGGCGCACCGCCGCGAATCCCAAGGGGAGCCGCACCGTCAGATTTTTGAAGCGGTGAAGCGCATTGCCGACGAGTTCGAGGATATCGCCATCGTCTACCCTGTGCATCCGAGCCCTGCCGTCAAAGAGCCGGCTCACCGCATTTTGGGGAACCACCCGCGCATCAAGCTGATTGAACCGCTGGATGTCGTGGATATGAACAATATTTACACCCGTACGCATTTCATCATTACGGATTCGGGCGGCATGCAAGAGGAGGCTCCGTCCTTCGGCGTGCCGACGCTGGTGCTTCGGGACACGACGGAACGTCCGGAGGGCATTGAGGCCGGAACCCTGGAGCTGGTAGGCACCCAGGAAGAGAATGTGTACGAACGCATTAAGGCTCTGCTGACCGATCAGGAGCTCTATGACAAGATGAGCAAAGCCGCTAATCCTTACGGGGATGGACAAGCTTCCCAGCGAATTGTCAATGCGATTTTGCACCATTTTGGCATTCGAAAAGAGCGTCCTGAGGAATTTCACAGAATGTTCACAAAGGCATAGTTTACCGTATTCTGATTGGCAAGGGGACAGCATACAGTTGAACTGTACGGTTACCGCGGCGTTTTGCGCAATTTAGACTGCTCAAAACGCCGATTTTACACGGGAAATCCATCAAATCGATTCATTGACAAACTCTTGTTATATTCAGTAAAATGAGTTGGGATTAGAGGTTCATATGAAAAATCCGAAAAGTCAAGATAACCCTTGGTTGATAGCGCTATACATTAGCGGGGCGGGCGGTTTGCTTGCCGCTTACATTCTCATCGGTTTTTTTACCGGGCGATGGCTCATGAATCAGTTGGACGGGCCCAGAGTGTGGCTTGCCATTGGTACGCTTTCGGGGCTCTTTGTAGGGATTTTGAATATCGCTCTTCTCATTAAAAAGTTTTTGGGGGCGCAGGCGTGAATGATTTGACTTCCATTGTGAACGCTGTATTTAGAGTATCGTTACTCTTATTGTCTGCCTTGTTTCTCGGATGGGCTCTCTATCCGGAATTCCGCCCGATAATTATGGGGTTGATCATGGGCATGGCGGCGGGCTTGTTTAATGTACGCTTCCTCTCCATGAAAGTGCAGCAGCTGGCGCAATTGGCTGTCGATCCGGAACCGAAAAAGTACAACTTCGGCTTCATTACGAGATTGTGCATCGGGCTCCTGATTGTGATCTTCGCCGTAAAACTCGAACAGGTATCCCTAGGCGGTGCTATCGCCGGTCTGTTCATACCCCAATTGTTGACCATTCCTGTCAGCATTGTGTTCAGTTTGAGAAACAATCATTGATCAGCGCTAACTTGGAAAGGGGTGAAAACAATTATATGCATGATTCACCGATTATCAAACTTGGCGGATTGAATATTGACCTTTCGGCGGTCATAATGCTTCTCGTCACCTGTGTGGTGGTGTTCGTATTATGCCGGCTGGCGGTACGTAATCTATCTGTCGAAAACCCTTCCAAACTGCAAAACTTCATGGAATGGGTAGTGGAATTTGTGCAAGGCGTCGTAGCGAGTGCGATGGATCTGAAGAAAGGGAAAGCTTACATATCGTTGGGGCTTACTCTGATCCTGTTCATCTTTGTAGCCAACTTGCTGGGCTTGCCGTTCTCAATTATCACCGACTTGCCGGAGAACTTCACGGTCTTTGGTCAGCCAATCCTGGCTACACTCGGACTTGAACATGGCCACTATGCTCACGTATTGTGGTGGAAGTCGCCAACAGCGGACATTTCCGTTACGGCCGGTCTTGCGATCGTTGTATTCGTGCTCATGAACTACCTGGGCCTGAAGCTGAATCGCAAGCATTACCTGAAGCATTACATCGAACCGTTCCCGATCTTCCTGCCGCTCAATATCATTGAGAACCTGGCAAAACCTATCGCTCTGGCAATCCGGCTTTACGCCAACATTTTTGCCGGCGAGGTATTGATCACGGTGATTCTGAAAACCGGCTTCTGGGGCATTCCGTTCATGGCCGCATGGCAAGGTTTCAGTATCTTCATCGGTGCATTGCAGGCGTTTATCTTTACGATTTTGACAATGGTATACATCTCGCAAACTACGATTCACGAAGAGCATTGATCAACTCGGACGAATCCGCCGTAACAGCGGTGTTTTTCGAAAGAGATATTTTCTATAGTTTCACCAAATTTCAATTTTGAAACAATTTTAAGGAGGATATTTAACAATGGAATTTTTGGCAGCAGCTATTGCAGTAGGTCTGGGCGCCCTTGGCGCAGGTTTGGGTAACGGTATGATCGTAAGCAGAACAGTTGAGTCTATCGCTCGTCAACCAGAAGCACGTGGTCAATTGCAAACAACGATGTTTATCGGTGTTGGTATCGTAGAGGTTATTCCTTTGGCAGCTACTGTAATCGCGTTCTTGATCATGTTCTCTTAATAACAATACAACGGTTTGGCGGGGAGGGCCGATGCCATCCGCGCCTTCGTTTTGTTAGGCACCGCACTTCGTGTTGATGGAAAGGAGTGACCTCAATGACAATTCTTTGGGAAAATATGGTAATCACTATTATCGCGTTTGTTATTCTTTACCTCTTGCTTCAAAAGTTTGCGTTCAGCAAATTGTTCGGCATCATGGAGCAGCGTCGTGAGCTGGTCATGAGCCAGATGAACGAAGCGGCACAGACCCGCCAGCAGGCGACTGCATATGTAGAAGAGCAGAAGAAGGCACTGGAGCAAGCGCGTCAAGATGCTCACGAAATCATCGAGCGTTCCAGACAAACTAGCAACAAACAAGCAGAGCAAATTATGGAACAAGCTAAGGAAGAGGCGATTCGCCTGAAATCCGAAGCTGTTCGTGATATCGAGAATGAGAAGAAGAAAGCGGTCGAAGAGCTTCGCAGCGAAATCGGCAGCGTTTCCGTGAAGATCGCGACCAAGCTGATCGAACGTGAAGTCAAGAACGACCAAGCTCAAGAAGAACTGGTGGATCAATACCTTAAAGAGGTAGGAGGCAGACCATGAGCCAAAATACGGTAGCAGCCAAGCGGTATGCGCGGGCGCTGTTCGAAGTGGCGGCTCAGCAGCAGAAGGGTCTGGAAGTGGAAGAGGAATTGCGGGCTGTCGTGCATGCCATTGAAGGCGATGCCGACATCCAGAAATTCATCGCCACGCCGAATGTTCCCCAGTCCGTGAAGATGAACGTAATCAGCCAGGCGTTGGCAGGGAAGGTATCGCAGCCTGTATTGAACACGATCGAATTGCTTCTCGACAGAGGGCGTGCAGAAATGTTCGCAGAACTGCTGAACAGTTATGTGAAGATACAAGGTGCGAGCTTGGGTTTGGCAGACGCCACTGTGTACTCCACCTACCCGCTTAGCGATCAGGAAAAAGAACAAGTTGCTTCGGAATTCGGACAGTTAGCACATCAGAAGATCCGCGTGACCAATGTTGTGGACGAAAGTTTGCTCGGCGGCCTGAAAGTCGTCATTGGCGACAAGCTGTATGACGGAAGCATTGCCGGGAAGCTGGAACGTCTCGAAAAGTCTTTTAATAGACGAGCATAGTAGATAGGGGTGAAAACGTTGAGTATCAGACCTGAAGAAATCAGTACTTTAATCAAAAGTCAAATTGAAGAATATAAATCCGATATCACTGTCTCTGAAGTAGGTACGGTAATTCAAGTAAGTGACGGTATTGCTCGCGTGTACGGCCTGGAGAACGCGATGTCCGGGGAACTTTTGGAGTTCCAAAACGGCGTGTTCGGTCTGGCGCTGAACCTTGAGGAGAGCAATGTCGGTGTCGTTATCCTGGGACCTTACTCCGAAATCAAGGAAGGCGATCAGGTAAAGCGTACAGGACGTATCATGGAGGTTCCTGTAGGCGAAGCTCTGCTTGGACGCGTCGTGAATCCGCTGGGTCAGCCGCTTGACGGCAAAGGCCCGATCGAAGCGACTGCATTCCGTCCGGTTGAGAGCAGTGCACCAGGCGTTATCGACCGTAAATCCGTTCATGAGCCGATGCAAACCGGTATTAAAGCGATCGACGCGATGGTACCTATCGGCCGCGGCCAGCGCGAGCTGATCATCGGTGACCGCCAAACAGGTAAAACCACCGTTGCCATCGATACGATCCTGAACCAAAAGGGCAGCGGCGTTAAATGTATTTATGTAGCCATCGGGCAAAAGCAGTCCACTGTAGCACAGGTTGTTGAAACTCTTCGCCGTCATGGCGCGCTGGAGTACACGATCGTTGTTACGGCTTCGGCTTCCGAGCCGGCTCCGCTGCAGTACATCGCTCCATACGCAGGCTGCGCAATGGGCGAGTACTTCATGTACAAAGGCGAGCATGCGCTCATCATCTATGATGACTTGTCGAAGCAAGCGGCAGCATACCGTGAATTGTCCTTGCTCCTCCGTCGTCCTCCGGGTCGGGAAGCTTATCCGGGTGACGTTTTCTACCTGCATTCCCGTTTGCTGGAGCGTGCAGCGAAGCTCAACGATGAGCTTGGTGGTGGTTCATTAACCGCACTGCCATTTATTGAAACACAGGCTTCTGACGTATCTGCTTACATTCCAACCAACGTAATTTCGATTACGGATGGACAGATCTTCCTGGAGTCCGAGCTGTTCTACTCCGGACAACGCCCAGCGATTAACGTCGGTATTTCGGTATCCCGTGTCGGTGGTTCCGCGCAGATCAAGGCGATGAAAAAGGTTGCGGGCGGCATGAAGCTGGATCTTGCGCAATACCGTGAGCTCCAGGCGTTCTCCCAGTTCGGATCCGATCTGGACAAATCAACCTTGGCTCGTTTGAACCGTGGTGCAAGATTGATGGAAATCCTGAAACAGGGCGTGAACCAGCCGTTGTCCGTTGAACAACAGGTGGTTAGCTTGTACGCAGCCGTTAAAGGATATATCGATGATATCGAGGTTGCTGACGTGCGTCGTTTCGAGAGCGAATTCCTCGCGTTTATTGGAAGCAATAAACCGGAAATTCTTCAATCCATTACGGATACGAAGGATTTGACGTCCGACAACGAAAACGCGTTGAAAGCGGCAATCGATCAATTTAAGAAGGGCTTTGCCGCTTCGGTCTAAGCTCCTCAGGCAAGTAATAGGAGGGGAGCCGGGGTAAGCCCGGCATCCTCTTTCATCATATGGAATGTAGCTTTGGCTGTGACCAAAGTGGTTATTACAACAGATGTGGCTTTGGTCCTAGCCAAAGCTAAGTCTACCCGTACGAAGTAATTTTGGCCCCAGCCAAAGCGCGAATTGCTTACGAAGTAACTTTGGCTCCGCCAAAGTTAGGTGATTGCTTACGAAGTTAGCTTTGGCTTCGCCAAAGCTAGGCTGATGCTTACGAAGTAACTTTGGCTCCGCCAAAGTTTTAAGGTGGTGAAAACATGGCAAGAGGATTACGTGATATTAAGCGGCAGATCAAGAGTGTTCAGAACACAAGGCAGATCACCAAGGCGATGGAAATGGTTGCTGCTGCCAAGCTGAGAAGAGCTCAAGAGAAGGCGACCTCCGCGCTTCCATACTCCGAGAAGCTGAAAGAAGTGGTAGGCAGCATCGCTGCTGGAACCAAGGGAATCAGCCATCCGATGCTGGAGAAGCGCGAAGTGAAGAAAACCGGTTATCTGGTGATCACTTCAGACCGTGGTCTTGCGGGTGCTTCGAACTCCAATATTTTGCGTAAAGTATCGAATTTTATCGCAGAACGCCATCAGTCCAAGGATGAGTATTGCCTGTTTGTGATCGGACGTAAAGGACGGGATTATTTCCGCCGTCGTGGACTTCCGGTTGTTGAGGAGCTCACCGATTTATCCGACAGTCCGACCTATGCGGATATTAAGACCATCGCTAACGCGGCGGTTCACCAATACGAGCTGGGTCAGATCGATGAGTTATACCTGTGTTATAACCAATTCGTGAATGCCTTGACTCAGCTTCAGGAAATCTCAAAGCTTCTGCCGATGGAGAACATTGGCGGCGGGGAGAACCTGACTGGTTATGAGTATGAGCCGTCTCCGGAAGGCGTGCTGGAGGTTCTGCTTCCGAAATACGCGGAAACGCTGATTTTCAGCGCAATGCTCAATGCGAAGGCAAGTGAGCTTGGAGCGAAGATGACCGCGATGGGAGCAGCAACGAAGAATGCGAGCAAGTTGATCAACGAGTTGAACCTGACTTACAACCGTGCTCGTCAGGCTGCCATCACGCAGGAAATTTCCGAGATTGTGGGCGGAGCCAACGCTCAGCAATAATGCACGTTTGAATTCTTAACTTAGTATTTAACGGATATGCGGCGATGTGATGAACAGCCGCTTTTACGATCATCGTTCACCGCCAGAGGTGAACGGGTAGGAGGGAAAACGAATCAATGAAAAAAGGACGCGTTGTCAGCATTACAGGTGCTGTAGTTGACATTGAATTTGAGCGCGGTCATCTTCCCGAGATTTTTAATGCTGTCAAGATTGAAGCTACGTTGGAAGGCGGCCGCTCGGTTGATTTGACTTTGGAAGTATCCAATCATTTGGGTGATAACCTGGTTCGTTGTATCGCGATGTCATCCACGGACGGTCTCGTTCGCGGTATCGAAGCTGTGGATTTGGGCAGACCGATCACGGTTCCTGTAGGTTCCGCTACACTCGGACGCGTATTTAACGTATTGGGTGAGCCGATCGATAATGCAGGTGCCGTAGTGTCCGAAGTTAATAACCCGATCCACCGTGAAGCTCCTGCATACGATGAACTCTCCACGCAAGCAGAAATGCTTGAAACGGGGATTAAAGTTATCGACTTGCTAGCTCCATACCAAAAAGGCGGTAAAATCGGTCTCTTTGGCGGTGCCGGCGTAGGTAAAACCGTTGCGATCCAGGAATTGATCAACAACATTGCTCAAGAACACGGCGGTATTTCCGTATTCGCCGGCGTAGGTGAGCGTACTCGTGAAGGTAATGACCTTTACCACGAGATGAGCGATTCCGGCGTTATCAACAAAACCGCGATGGTATTCGGTCAGATGAACGAGCCTCCGGGTGCCCGTCTTCGCGTAGCGTTGACCGGCTTGACGATGGCGGAATATTTCCGTGACCAAGAAGGTAAAGACGTGCTTCTCTTTATCGACAACATCTTCCGCTTTACTCAAGCGGGTTCCGAAGTATCCGCCCTCCTGGGACGTATGCCTTCCGCGGTAGGTTACCAGCCAACGCTGGCATCCGAAATGGGACGCTTGCAAGAGCGGATCACCTCCACGAAAAAAGGTTCTGTAACATCCATCCAGGCGATCTATGTACCGGCGGATGACTATACGGATCCGGCTCCTGCTACGACGTTTGCTCACTTGGATGCAACGACGAACCTGGAGCGTAAAATTTCCGAGATGGGTATCTATCCTGCGGTAGATCCGCTGGCATCCAGCTCACGTATCTTGGCTCCGGAAATCGTTGGTGAAGAGCATTACAATGTAGCTCAAGGCGTTAAGAAAATTTTGGCTCGCTACAACGAGCTTCAAGATATCATTGCAATCCTCGGTATGGATGAGCTGAGCGAGGAAGATAAAGCGATCGTTGGACGTGCTCGTCGTGTTCAGCGTTTCCTTTCCCAGGCTTTCCACGTTGCCGAGCAGTTTAACGGCATTCCTGGTAAATATGTGCCGGTTAAAGAAACCGTACGCAGCTTTAAAGAGATCCTGGAAGGCAAGCACGACCACCTTCCGGAAGCCGCTTTCCTGTTCGTAGGTACGATTGAAGAGGCAGTTGAAAAAGCAAAAACATTGTAAGCTGACGCTCCGTGATCGGCAGACCGAAACAGTGCTCTCAGTGGGACTGTGAGGTCTGCTGCGCGAGTTTTCTGCGGAAAACGGTGAGGAGGGATGGAAGTGAGCACCATTTTGTTGGAAATCGTAACGCCGGACCGCTTGGTTTACTCGGAGCAGGTGAACAGTGTTACGGTGCGTGGGGTCGAGGGAGAGCTGGGCATTTTGCCTGGTCATATTTCCTTCGTTACGCCGCTTCAAATAGCGCCAGTCTTTGTGAAGATCGGCAACGAGAGAACCCCGTTTGCGGTACAGGGCGGTTTCGTCGAAGTCCGCAAAGATAAGATTGTCATCCTGGCGGAAAGCGCAGAGAGAGCGGGAGAAATCGATCTGGAGCGTGCGGAAGCCGCGAAGGAAAGAGCAGAGACTCGCCTGCATGCGAAGGGAAGACAAGATGAAGTTGACCATCGTCGCGCGGAATTGGCTCTGCAAAGAGCGATGAACCGGATTAAAGTGACGCGGAACTAACAATACAGCTTGGCTGCAATCTTGCAGCCAAGCTGTTTTTTGTTTACAGCATGGATAGGATTTCAGAGAAGCTGAATCCTGTTGCTCTGAATCGCAAGGAAAATTTCGATAAGCGGGGAAACCGCCGGCTGTTTTCTAGGAATCGCGTCGATTATAGTTAATTTTTTCATCGTTTAAAGGGTCAGAAGAGTAGGATGAATTTGCTAAAGCAGCTCTCTAACAGTGTCATATGAGGCTCTTGGAGCCTGCGATTCTATGAAATGTTGGATATCCCAAGTATCTAAGCCTTGCTTTTATAGAGTCGCAGCACAACATATAGCGTCTAAGAGAGAAAGGTCATTCCAAGAATTAACCATGCTGGAAGCTTTACCGGCCGCTAAGTTAGGGACCGGTAATTTTTTGTAATATAATAAGTATAAATAGGAGCATGGGGAATGAAACTATATCCATTCCTGGTGCTTCATTGGTTCATGATTGCGATAAGAACAGCATTTTGGACTTCGGCTAATGGCGCGTTCCTGATCGTTTTTGGGCAATGTCGATAAATTTTATTATTTCCGAGGAAATGTCGTATAGAAAGTGCTGGATTCTTAGGCTCCAGCCAAGTATTATAGAAGAGTCGGTCCTGAATGGGGCTGACAAATTCACGAAGGAGGAGGGAGTATGAATCAGGATGTATCCAATTCAATCGGTGCCGTCGGTGTTAGCGGATTGATATCGATTGTTGTTTCACTGGTCTGTATCGCACTGGCTTGGTGGGCATTACAACAAGTAAAGCTGGATTTGGTTGTCCGTCATCCGAAAGGGCCGCAGGGAAAGCTGCTGCATTTGCTGCTGGCGGTGGTGCTTGGACGATTCGTTGCTGAATTCCTAATTGACTATATTACATGGAGTCAAATGATCCGATATATGTTTTAAACGCGAAAGACGGGCGTGGTACATAACGTGTTGGAGCAGCTTGTTTTAAAGACATGAGTTGTAGGATGGTTATGTGTTCGGCAATCTTTTTACGTGTCTGTTTTAATTGCGGTATGAATGGTTATATCTCTGTTAGGTTGCTTCAGAAGAAGATGTCGAATAAACGCATTTTATTATGTTAACACTTAAATCAAGAAACTGATCGGGCGGACGCTATGACTTCCGGACTATAATGTTCACCCGGTAATTGTTGCGCATTGACAAGTGCTGGTCGGTCATGGTACCTTTCGTAGGTCCATACTGCGGATAACAGATGCTTCATAAGGTGGCATCATGGATTGTTCAATTCCTGATGTAGACACCGTATCAGATGTCATAAATAGTTCAAAAATCGCTTGTTTAGCGGAAAACACTAATGTTAAGATGAAAGTTAGGGAATTAGCAACACCTAATTACTAACACACGCAATCAGGAAAATTATGGACGCGGAGGGAAACCATGATGAGCAAATTTATCGTCCGCGGTGGCAAAAGACTGACCGGAAGCGTCAAAGTCAGCGGAGCAAAAAATTCAGTTCTTCCGATCATCGCTGCCTCTCTACTAGGGGAAGTTGGGGAAAGTGTTATTATTGACGCGCCTCCTCTTGACGATGTAATTACAATCAGCAAAGTATTGGAGTCGCTTGGTGCGGGCATTACATATCAGGATGAAGTGATACGTGTGAATGCAGAGCACATAACGACATGTGAAGCGCCTTATGAATGGGTGCGGAAGATGCGGGCGTCTTTTCTGGTCATGGGACCTTTATTGGCACGTTGTGGACGAACCCGGATTTCGCTTCCCGGGGGATGTGCTATCGGCACAAGACCCATCGATCAGCATCTAAAAGGATTTGAAGCTCTCGGGGCGGAAATCAGCCTCGGACAAGGATATATTGAAGCTAAGAGCAATGGCAGATTGCGCGGGGCAAAGGTCTATTTGGACGTTGCGAGCGTAGGTGCTACTGAAAATATTATGATGGCTGCCACATTGGCTGAAGGGACAACGGTTATCGAAAATGCGGCGAAAGAGCCGGAAATTGTCGATTTAGCGAATTACCTGAATGCGATGGGAGCCAAAGTTCGCGGTGCGGGCACGGGCGTGATCCGCATCGAAGGCGTTGAGAAGATGCATGGCGTGAAGCATAACGTGATTCCTGACCGGATCGAAGCAGGCACCTTTATGGCTGCCGCTGCGATTACCGGCGGGGACGTATACGTGGAAGGAGCCATTGCCGATCATCTCGGCCCTGTCATCTCCAAGATGGAGGAGATGGGGATCACCGTCGAGCCGGACGAGAACGGGATTCGCGTCATCGCTGACAAGCCGTTAAAGTCGGTGGATGTGAAAACCTTGCCTTACCCTGGATTCCCAACCGACATGCAATCGCAGATGATGGCGCTCTTGCTGGTGTCGGAAGGTACAAGTGTCGTAACCGAAACCGTATTTGAGAACCGCTTTATGCACGTGGACGAATTCCAATTGATGAATGCGGAGATCAAGGTGGAGGGACGTTCCGCCATCGTGACCGGCGGCGCGAAGCTGAAAGGAGCCAAAGTAACGGCAACGGATCTGCGTGCAGGGGCCGCCTTGATTTTAGCCGGTCTTGTCTCTGAGGGGACTACCGAAGTTGGCGGCGTTCAGCATATTGATCGCGGTTATGTTCATTTGGCGGAGAAGCTGTCCGGACTTGGCGCGGATATCTGGCGTATTTCGACGGAGGAACCGAGCACGGAGAAGGTTTCGAAGAAAGCGGCAACTGAAGCAGAGGACGCCAAACATTTTAAAGTGCAGCCAACCTGGGTATAACCGGGAGGCTGGATCTGTTCATTCAGAATAGATGCAATAAGTCATAGAAGGGGCTTTGCCGATGGAGGCAAGGCCTCTTCTTTTTTTGGGTATGCCATCATCATTGCAGGTACTCCTCCTCCTCTTATGTTGGGATTCCGGATGAATAGGAGACTCTTTGCTAGCTTGCTTGTAGTCAGCCGCAGCGTTTCTTCATCCATATACTTTTCCCGTCTCTTAGAATAGTTCTATCAAATGCCCGTATCTCATAAGTATAAGTAGAGCGTGATGGAGCATGAACGAGAGCCTATACCAGGGGAAAAGGCACAGGAGGGAAACGCAATGAAAGATTCGAAGGTTCGTGTGAATGTGAGCACCGCAGGGAACAAACGAGCGGTCGATTCAAAAGACGTTCGGAAAGAAGGAAGTGCTGAGTCGTATCAGGTGCCGTCCGAAGGATCGGCGGCTCCCGTGTTGAAGTGGAAATTTCCTGAGGGGCTTGAGAAGAAAGGCGGGCTGACAGAAGAACAAAGCCGTCGTTCGATACCGGATACAGAGGATATGGAGGAAGGGCCGCGCGGGCACCGCGGCCCGAGGAGCAGGCCGGACGCCTTCGGCGAGTCCGGCCATGGCCCGCGGGCGGCACAGACGCCGCCGCCCGAACGCCCTGCCGGCGCGCCTGCGTATGGCGCCGGGCCAGACCCCGGCGGGCCGGCGGCCATGCCGCAGGGCCCGCACTCCGCGGCCGAGCCGCAGCGCTTCGCGCAAGCGGCGCCGGGCCGCGTGCCGCGCGGCGGCCGCACGTTCCGTGTGCGGCCTGCGCGCTGGGGGCGCCGCGGCTTTGCCGCGCGGCGCCCGGCCGCCGGGAAGCGGCGGGTGCGGGTGCACCCCGCCGTCTGGGCGGTGGCCGGGCTGCTGGCCTTGGCGCTGGCGCTGCCTCTGCTGGTGGTTGCCCCCGGCAACAACGCACCAGAGCCGCTGCCGCCCGGGCCGGCCCCGCTGCCTTCCGCCGAGCCGCAGGCGGCGGAAGAGCCCACGGTATCCGTCTATGTAACCAAGACGGATACCGTGGAGGAGCTGCCGCTGGAACAATACCTCGTCGGCGTCCTGGCCGCCGAGATGCCGGCGGAGTTCCAGCTGGAGGCGCTCAAGGCCCAGGCCATCGCGGCACGAACCTATATCGTGCAGCGGCTGGCGTCCGGCGACCGCAGCGGCGTGCCGGACGGCAAGGCCCTGGTGACCGACACGGTCAGTCACCAGGCTTATATTGCCCAAGACGAGCTGACGAAGGAATGGCGTCGGCTGGGGAAGGAAGCCGAGCTGGCGAAGCTGCGGCAGGCCGTTAAGGAAACGGCGGGTGTGGTGATGACGTATGAAGGTAAGCCGATTACGGCTTCTTTTTTCTCCACCAGCAACGGGTATACCGAAAATTCAGAGGATTATTGGAAGAACGAGATTCCCTACCTGCGCAGCGTGGAGAGTCCATGGGATAAAAAGATTTCGCCCAAATACAAGACAACGGTCACGATGCCAAGGTCGGAGTTTATCGGGAAGCTTGGACTGGCGGATGGAGCCGTACCGGTATCGGCAGGCGGGGAAGGGGGTTCTTCTTTTTTGAAAGTGCTCTCGTATACGCAAGGCCATCGCATTGAGAGCGTACGGGTCGGCGGCAAAAAGTTCACCGGTCGCGAGGTGAGAGAGAAGCTGGGGCTCCGGTCCAGCCAATTCACCCTTCATATGAAAGACGGAGAGATTGAGATTACGACCTACGGCAACGGCCACGGAGTCGGCATGAGCCAGTACGGAGCAGAGGGCATGGCCCGCGAGGGATATGAAGCGAAAGCGATCCTGGAGCACTATTATACGAATATTTCTTTTGACAAAACTTCAAATCTTCTCTCTTTAGTTGCCCCTTGATTCACTCCGTGATCAAAAGACGACTTTTGGAACAACCTCTCAAAAAAATAATAGTGAGATAACGTATAAAAGAGTTGACCCCGGTAACAATGGTTACTGAGGTGATTGCAAATGAATGAACAGAACAAAAATAGTAAACCCCACGAAGAAACTCCTAAAACTGTGCAAGGAGATTCGGCGGTAACGTCATCTTCGTGGAAGAAAGCATTATCCAAACGGTGGGTGTTCCCGGCAGCATACTTAGCAGCAGCGGCAATTATACTAACCCTCGTGTGGGTCTACCAGGACGCCAGCCAAAAGACGCTGAACCCACAAGAGGAAGCAACAACCGTATCGGAATCGGTTCAAGGCTCGGAGAAGCCTGCTGCAACCGAAGGCAATGACGGAGAGGCTGTAGAAGTGACGGCTAATGCGCAAGCGATGATCTGGCCGGTAGCGGACGACGTGGCGGTGAGCATCGTCAAACCTTACTTTGACGAGACGAATCCGGAGACCCATCAAGAGGCAATGGTGCAATATAACGACACCTTCACGCCGAATCTGGGAATCGACTTGGCTGCCGCCGATGACACGATGTTCGAAGTTAGAGCCGCGCTTACGGGTAAAGTGACCCGGGTCGAGAATCATCCGGTCAATGGCAACGTCGTGGAGATTACCTCCGGCGATACGAAAACCGTGTACCAAAGCTTGAACGAAGTGAAAGTGAAGGAAGGCGCTGAAGTGAAGCAGGGCGATTCCATCGCGACGGCCGGACGCAGCGAGCTTGAGAAGGATCTCGGCAACCACGTGCACTTTGAAGTGTATGAGGGCGGGAAACTGGTCAACCCTGTGAGCGTGCTTCCGCAAAAATAATTTCATTTCTTCGTCATATGCGCCCACCGCGCACTTGAAGAGGCAGGATCTTGGGATCCTGTCTTTTTTTTGCTGCGGGTTCGGATGGCAAGTCCAACCCTTGCTGCGCCTTGTTTTATGGAGTTGTTCTGCTTGTCCGCGATCGGCATGTCCAGAAAATAAATGGGTCCAAGTAAGCTTGTCAGCACTTGAAACCGCGAATATCCCGTCAGGCCCCTCATATAATGTACCAAACTATCCACACAGTAGGGAGGCGGGAGCGTGCACGATTACATCAAAGAGCGGACCATTAAGATCGGACGCTGTATCGTGGAAACGAGGCATACGGTTCGAACTATAGCCAAAGAATTTGGCGTGTCGAAGAGCACGGTGCATAAGGACTTAACCGAACGTCTGCCGGAGATCAACCCGGACCTGGCGGATCAGGTAAAGCACATTCTCGAATACCACAAATCCATCCGCCATCTGAGAGGCGGAGAAGCTACCAAGATCAAGTACAAAAAAACCGGCAGCAACCGTGAACCGGTGGCCACGGCAAAATCCTGATTTTTTAGGGCTTTGGTCGCTAGATTGGCGTTGAATCCCTCCCCTAAAGTATGATATGTTAAAAGCTGGTATAGGATCGAAATATGGGACCTGTTTTGCCGAAGATCATCATCGATTGCTAGATTATGTCGAAGGGTGGTACGGTACAGCGAACAGACTCTTTTACCATAAAATAACACTTTGGGGGCTTTTCATGATGTTGAGCAAGGATATTGGAATCGATCTCGGAACGGCGAACGTGCTCATTCACGTAAAGGGGAAGGGGGTAGTGTTAGACGAACCTTCCGTTGTCACTATTGAGACCGACACCAAACGAGTCCTTGCCGTCGGTGAGGAAGCACGGCGCATGGTCGGGCGTACTCCCGGCAACATTACGGCGATCCGCCCGCTGAGGGACGGGGTCATCGCCGACTTCGAAATTACGGAAGCGATGCTGAAGTACTTTATTGATCGCGTGGGCGCGCGCAGTTGGCACAGCCGGCCCCGAATCCTGATCTGTGCACCGACGAACATTACTTCGGTGGAGCAGAAAGCGATCCGGGAAGCGGCTGAGCGCAGCGGCGCAAGGGATGTGTTCCTGGAAGAAGAACCGAAGGCGGCGGCAATCGGCGCAGGAATGGATATTTTCCAACCGAGCGGTAACATGGTTGTGGACATCGGGGGCGGCACCACGGATGTGGCCGTCCTGTCCATGGGCGATGTGGTCACCGCTTCTTCGATTAAAATGGCAGGGGACAAGTTCGACGAGGCGATCACGAAGTACGTGAAGCATAAATATAAATTGCTGATCGGGGAACGGACGGCAGAAGATTTGAAGATGGCGATCGGAACGGTTCGCCCGGGCGGCAGGCAAGCTGAGATGGACATTCGCGGACGCGATATGGTATCGGGATTGCCGTTTACCGTAACGGTGTCGTCAGAGGAAGTGCAGGAAGCTCTGTGGGATCCCGTGTCATCGATCGTGCTCGCGGCCAAATCCGTATTGGAGCGTACTCCGCCTGAGCTGTCGGCGGACATCATCGATCGCGGCGTTATTCTAACGGGCGGCGGCGCGCTGCTTCATGGATTGGACGAGCTGTTGACGGACGAGCTTCGGGTGCCGGTGCTTGTCGCTGAAGATCCGATGCACTGTGTGGTTAAGGGAACGGGAATTATGCTGGATAATTTGGACAAGGTCGTTAAGAAAAAGTTCTAACCTTCCGATATAGATGATAGGACAAGTTGAATATGGAGATGAACCGTAGCCTTTATCGACTAAGGTTCTTATGATTCGTTAATGGAAGGGAAGTGCCTTCATTGTTAAGAGGTCTATATACAGCCGCTTCAGGGATGATGACCCAGGAGCAGCGACATAATACGGTGACGCAGAACATCGCCAACGTTAACACGACAGGTTATAAGGCAACGAACAGCGTACAGCGCTCGTTCCCTGAAGTGCTGGTCTCGATGATCGGCGGCAACGAGTCGTCGAATGCGGGACGGAAGCTGGGTAAGTTCAACACGGGCGTATACGCCGAGGAGAGCATTTCGCTCTATACCGAAGGCGCGCTCCGGGAAACGAACAAGACAACGGACTTTGCGCTGGTATCCTCATTTACGGTACAGAATCCGGCAACGGGCCAGGCTTATCCGTTTGATGCTTCGGGCAGATACGTGGATGAGAACGGCGAGGTGATTTACCGGCCGGAAGGATTTTTCACGGTTCAGAACGAGAACGGAGATGTCCGGTACACCCGCAACGGCAGCTTCCGGGTCAGCCCCGAAGGCAACCTGTTGAGCGAGAGCGGCTATCAGGTTCTGGATAACAATAACAGACCGATTGTATTGACAGGTCCGGCGAGTGACTTTACAGTGAATGAGCAAGGAGAAATCATGGACGCCGCTGGCAGAGGGACGGGCATCATTCTCGGCGTCAGCATCGTGAGCCAGCCTCATGGACTGATTCGAGAAGGGCATGGCGTGTTCCGCATGGCTGATCCGGACGGTGAAGTGCGTTTTATGACGCCGGCCGATAACGGAGTGGTCCGACAGGGATTCATCGAAGGGTCCAACGTGGATCCAACGCAGTCGATGGTGGAATTGACCGCTGCGCTGCGCGCGTATGAAACGAATCAGAAAATCGTTCAATATTACGACAGAACGCTGGAGAAGGCGGTCAATGAGATTGGCCGCGTCTAAGCTAACGTCTGTAAGCAGGTAGGCAGCACATTGCTGCCGAAATAATGGGAGCCCACGGGAGGTAAGTAATGAACAACTCGATGATAAGCGCCATGGTGTCGATGAATGCCCTCCAGCAGCGATTGGATGTCATTGCGGACAATATGGCAAACGTCAACACGGCTGGTTATAAGAAAAAGGAGGCATCCTTTGAGGATGTGCTGACACAGGTTCAGGGCCATCACAAGGATTTCGACCGAACGGGCCGTGCGACGCCGCTTGGCTATACACTCGGGTACGGCATGAGATTATCTTCCGTTGTGCCAAACATGGAGCAGGGCGCCATGAAGGAAACCGGCAACCCGCTCGATCTGATGATTGACGGGCAAGCCATGTTTGCGGTTCAGGGAGACGGCGCGATCGGATATACCCGCGAAGGCGGGTTCCATGTATCCCCGGACGCCCGTAATCCGAACAACCTGCTGCTGGTCAATTCACAAGGCTATCCTGTGCTTGACGTGAACGATAATCCGATTTCTCTTCCGGCCAAAGGGAAAGTTGCCATCAATGAGAGAGGTCAGATTATCGTGGAGACCCCAACGGGTGGCCGTACGGCTCCTTATGCCACCTTGAAGCTGGTTGAGCTTGAGCGTCCGGAGGGACTGGTCGCTGTAGGGGATAACCTGTTCGTCTTAGGGAATGGTTTAGCGGAAGGCGACGTATTCGATACGACGCCGCCTGCTCCGGGTGAGCCTCCTAAATCCAAGGTGCTGTCCGGATTTGTGGAGCAATCCAACGTGAACCTGACCGATGAATTGACCAAGATGATGGAAGTTCAGCGGGCCTACCAGCTGACGGCACGCGCGCTTAGTTCCAGCGATACCATGATGAACCTTGCCAACACAATGCGAGGGTAGGTGGGCATCATGAGTGAATCAAACGCCAAAAAACGCTCCAAGACATCCGGATGGAAAATCGCCGTCCGTATCATGATTCCTGTATTGCTCGTACTGGCATTATTCGGGGGCATGGTCTTCGGATATGTTGTCCTGGGGGATCAGGAGCTTAGTGAAGTGTTTGAATGGGGCACATGGAAGCATGTTTTTGATTTGATTTTCGCACCGTGACGAAGGTCGGGGTGACATACAACATCGTTGATAAGATGCCGAACTCCCTGCAAGGGAGTTTTCTTTTTTTAGGGTTAAACGGTATAATGGGATGGGACTTGCGTATTAACTTTGTCATTTCATGACAATGGACGGATGTATATAAAATAACCCCACAAAGTGGAGCCTATGCTGCGATGCTTATTCCAAATACTTTGCGGGGACCCCAAAAAAACTTGTAAAAGGGCCCTCTCCTCGTACACGGAATGTCCGAAGGAGAAAGCCCCTTATCTGAAACCTTCACTTCTGCAGCGGTGAAGGATATCCATCATTTTTTCCGCAACTCCTTCTTTTTATGCAAATGATCCGAAATTCGTTAAAGAACCTCGAAGATGAAGCACTGATACAACCATCAGCAATACCTTCCGCTGCTTGAGAAAGCGGCATAGCGGCGCAACTGGAACGAACTCCCCTTTTCAAACGCTATGCTTGGCGGGTACGTACATAAGGAGGATTTAATACTATGTTGAACATCAAACAGATCCAAGAGATTATTCCGCATCGTCCCCCGTTTTTGCTCGTCGATAAGATCGTGGAGATCGAGGATGGCAAACGGGCGGTAGGCATCAAGAACGTGACGATCAACGAACCGTTTTTTGTCGGGCATTTCCCTGAATATGCCGTTATGCCGGGAGTCCTGATTGTAGAAGCTTTGGCGCAAGTCGGCGCTGTGGCGATTCTCAACGTAGAGAGCAATCGGGGCAAGCTCGGCTTTTTGGCGGGCATTGACGGTTTCCGTTTCCGTGGACAAGTGGTACCGGGAGACACGCTGCGCTTGGAAGTCGAGATCATTCGCCTGAAGGGCATGATCGGCAAAGGGAAAGCGACCGCAACGGTGGATGGACGCGTAGTGGCCGAGGGAGAAATTATGTTTGCTCTCGCGGATAAGGAGTAATTTTCAGACTATTCTTGTTTGGATGAGGAAGGGAGACTTTTTTTCATGTCAGAGATGAGTCAGAGAACAATCGATACGGTACAGCGTTGGTTGAATGATCCTTATGTAGATGAGGAGACGAAACAGGAGCTGCGTTCACTCGAGCACGATGCCAAAGAGCTGGAGGAGCGGTTTTATCGTGATCTGGAATTTGGAACGGGCGGTCTGCGCGGCGTCATCGGTGCAGGCAGCAACCGGATGAATAAATATACGGTAGGTCGCGCAACGCAAGGCTTTGCACAGTATATTCTGGAGGCTCACGGCGATGCGGAAGGCAAGCCTTCCGTTGTCATCGCCCATGATTCCCGGCATTTCTCGCCGGAGTTTGCGTTGGAGGCTGCTTTGGTTCTGGCTGGCAACGGGATTGTAGCCAAGCTGTACCCCTCCTTGCGTTCTACGCCGCAACTGTCATTCAGCGTGCGCCACCTGGGCGCTACTGGCGGAATTGTCATCACGGCAAGCCATAATCCGCCGGAATATAACGGCTATAAGGTGTACAACCGTGAAGGCGGCCAGTTAGTGCCGGACGAAGCGGAGAATGTGATTGCCCGGATTCAGGAGGTGGATTCTTTCTCCGCCGTGAAAAGGCTGTCGCAGGCGGATGCCGAGGCTCAGGGTCTGCTGGTTTGGCTGGGCGAAGCGGAAGATCAGGCTTTTGTGGATACGGTGACTGATATCAGCGTGAATCGGGAGCTTATCGCGTCCAAGCTGGGCGAGGATTTCAAAATCGTATTCACGCCGCTGCATGGAACTGGGCAAGCCCCGGTCGAGCGGGTGCTTCGGAACATCGGCTTTAAGCATATCCATGTCGTTCCTGAACAAGCCCAGCCGGACGGCAATTTCTCCACCGTGAAATCTCCGAATCCGGAGGAACGGGAAGCGTTCACGCTTGCGATGAAGCTTGGCGAGGAAGTGGGAGCCGACATTTTGATCGGGACGGATCCGGACGCTGATCGCATGGGGGCCGTCGTGAAGAACGCTCAGGGCGAATACGTCGTGCTGACAGGCAATCAATCGGGCGCGATAATGATCCACTATTTGCTGGGTCAATTGAAGGAGGCGGGCAAGCTTCCTCATAACGGTGCCGTCATCAAGACCATCGTTACGAGCGAGATGGGAGCGGCGATTGCGGAGCATTATGGTGCCGCCGTGTTGAATACATTGACGGGCTTCAAGTACATTGGCGAGAAAATGACCCAGTTCGAGGAGTCCGGCAGCCATACGTATCTGTTCGGCTATGAGGAGAGTTACGGCTATTTGGCAGGCAACTATGCGCGCGATAAGGATGCCGTGCTGGCCTCGATGCTGATATGCGAAGCCGCCGCCTACTATAAAGGACAAGGCAAGACGCTGTACGATGTGCTGCAGGAGCTTTACGAGCAGTTCGGTTATTTCCTCGAGACGCTGGAATCCCGGACGCTCAAAGGCAAGGATGGCGTTGCCCAGATTCAAGCCAAGATGTCCGATTGGCGCGACAATCCGCCCCAGAAGGTCGGGGGCCAAACGGTTAAGCAGGTCCTTGACTATGCGGAGGGCTTGGACGGATTGCCGAAGGAAAACGTGTTAAAGTATTTGCTTGAAGACGGTTCTTGGTTCTGCCTGAGACCTTCGGGCACCGAGCCGAAGATCAAAGTGTACTTTGCCGTGCGCGGCGAATCTCTCGCCGATGCGAAGGCCAAAATTCAATCGCTCTCGGATCAAGTCATGGCCCGGGTAGACGCTTAACCATAGATACATTTTAATGAGAGAAGAGAACGAAGGGGATTTACGATGGTTGCTGCAAGGCATCAAATTGCCGTTGCCCTCCATCGTAAATCCCCGCAGGTTCGATGAGGAGGTACTTTCGTGGTTCAGAAATGGAAACGCTGGAACACGGCAGCCCGCAAGTGGCTGTGGATTCTGGTTGTTCTTGGCGTTGCAGCGGCCCTGCCTGTAGGTTATGACCGACTGCAAACAGAATCAACATCAAAGAACGTTGAGTTGGTGTTTGATTATCGGGATTTGTTGGATGTCGCGGTGTATCAATCCAAGCCGCAGGATTTTATATCCGAGCAGCTGGATCGCCTGAAAGACGCTGGCGTGATCAGTATGGCGCTTTATGAAAGCACGCTGGACGAGCTGGCGAAATCGCGGCGGATATCGGTATATGACGGGCAGCAGGTCGCCGATCTGACAGGTACGACGGTCTCCCCGAACGAGAATTTTACGTATGTTGCATTCCTGAACGAGGAAAGCGCAGCTTTAATTAAACCCATCATTCAAGACACGTTCACGAGACTGGGGATTCCGGTAAGATCATGGCAGTTCGATCGCGCAGTGGACGGATTGGTGCTGGAAACTCCGCGTTCCAATGCGGTCATTAAACCGTTGTCTCCAGACCCGATTACGATCAGCATGCTGCGGGAGAAGGGCTTTAACATTGTGCCGCGTCTGTCGGACAGTCTTCCGTATGACCAGGCTTACATGGAGAAGCTGATGGCTTACTTCGCGGATAACGGCGTGAAACGCATTCTGTTTGAAGGGGATTCCGCCAGAGGTTTCAATGATCAAGCCGACATGAAAAGCCTGGATTCCTTTGGCCAACTGTTGAACGAACATGGGATCGGCCTCGTGGCGATTGAGAATATCAAGCGTCCGCAAAAAGGCTTTACGAAACTTGCCTATTTAACGGATTACAACGTAACCCGTATTTATTCCTTAAGCGAGCGGGATGCTAATCTGGAGCCCGAGGTTATCGGGGACCGCTTTGCCTTGGCATCCAAAGACCGTAACATTCGGATGTTCTATTTGAATGCAGAGCCGAGCCGGGATATGACCAAGGCTACCGTTACGCATCCGCTCGACAATCTGATTGACAGTTTGACCGGATCGGGCCAAGCCATCAAGCAGATCGAAGACAATGGATTTACCATGGGGCCTGCAGAGCCGTTTAAAGTAACCGACTCGTCCTTGCAGCGTTACTTCAAGCTTGGGGCGGTCGTCGGAGCCATCGCGTTGATATCGCTCATGATTTCCTATTACATTCCGTTCTTGACGATTGCAGCCTTCCTGATCGGGCTTGTGGGCAGCGCCGGATTATATGTTCTAAAGCCGACATTGCTTGAACAGGCCTTGGCTTTATTTGCCGCGATCAGCGCTCCAACGGTTGCCGTCATATTGGCCATTCGCAAAGTCAATGAAACGCAGAAGAGCATTCCGGACATGAGTCCTGGCAGAAGAGTGACCCATTCGATCGTATTGCTGGTCAAAACCTCGATTTTGTCGCTTGCGGCTGTACCGATCGTTGTTGCGTTATTGAACAATGTGACCTATATGCTCGTGCTGGATCAGTTCCGTGGCGTGAGCTTGCTTGCCGCAGCTCCGATTGGGCTTATTGCGATCTACGTGGTTCTATATCGCGGGGGATCGACTTACAGCGCAATTCTGAAGCTGCTTAAAGCACCGATCTCGTTGACATGGGTCATCGCAGCGGGTATTGTGGCCATCGTTGGCTGGTACTATCTCACCCGTACAGGTAATGCAGGGTCCGTATCTTCGATCGAAATGACATTCCGTACATTCCTGGAAAATACGTTTGGCGTACGTCCGCGTAACAAGGAATTCTTGCTCGCTCATCCGATGATGGTACTCGGCGTGTTCCTGTCATTTAAGTATCGTCATGCCGTATACCTTCTCATTATCGGCGTGATGGGGCAGCTGTCGATGGTCGGAACATTCACGCATATTCACACGCCTCTCTATATTTCGGCGATTCGCGTCGTATTGGGCCTTGGACTCGGCCTGATCATCGGATTGATCGCGATATTGGTATGGCAAGTGGCAGAAAGGATCTGGAAACGATGGTCTCCACTTCTAAGACAATAGTCATTTCCGGATATTACGGATTTAAAAATAGCGGTGACGAAGCGGTGCTGAAATCGATTCTGACCGCATTAGAGCAGGAAGGACAGGCAGCGGGGGTCGATATCAACCCCGTTGTGCTTTCCATTGATCCGGAATGGACTTCGGCTGCCTATGGGGTTAAATCCGTTCATCGCATGAAGCTCGGCGAGGTTCGACAGGCGATCAAGGACAGCGACGGCTTGATCAGCGGCGGAGGAAGCCTGCTGCAGGATGCCACCAGTCCGAAGACCATTCCTTACTATCTGGGCGTTCTCAAGATCGCGCAGTGGCTCGGTAAACCGACGTTTATTTATGCCCAAGGCGTTGGCCCGGTGAACCGTAAACTGTTTTATCCGATGATTCGCTCGATCTTCCGTAAATGCACGTATATCTCGGTGCGGGACATGCAGTCGGGCGAACTGCTTCAGTCCATGGGAATATCGGGGGAAGCCGTGCACGTCGTGCCGGACCCGGTAATGGGGTTGCCGCTGCCGGCCGGAGAGGGTGTCCATCGGGATTCCCACCCGGGATCAGCGTCGAAAGAGAATGAAGCTGCACTAGTTTCTTCTATAGAAGAGCAGCACGAATCATCCGAAGAACCTGTAAAGGCATCCTCGTCATCAAGCGGAGACACGAAAGGCTCTCTGCCGGTCATTGGTATTTCGGTTCGGTATTGGCATCCGGAACGAAAAGAGCTGAAGGCTGTAGCGGAAGGTTTAAAGGTGTTGGCCGGACAACGACCGGTGCATCTTCGCTTTCTTCCTTTTCATCAGCCGGATGATATTGAGGCTTCGCAGTTTATAGCGGATGCCATGGGCGATATCTCCAAGAATGGCTCTGCCTTGAGTTTCTATCGCGATGAGAAGCAGCCGCAGGACATGCTGCGCGAGGTTAGCCGTTGTGATATGATATTGGGCATGCGCCTGCATAGCCTGATCTATGCCGCGAATCAGAGCGTGCCGCTGCTCGGAATTTCTTATGATCCGAAAATCAACCACTTCTTGAAGCGGCTTGGCAGCGAGCCTGTCGGAAGCAGTGAATCTCTTGACCCGAACGTATTAAAGGATCAGATGCTGAAGCTGTTGGACGATGCAGCGGCATGGAAGGCGGAGCATGGCGAGCAGATTGCCGTGCTGAAGCGCGAGGCTGCCATGCCTGCACGCCATATTGCCCAATATTTACGCCATAGAGGATGATAAAACATGAAACAGACCTATCCATTTCCTACCGTATCGGTATTCGAGATTCCGTTTTCCAAGCTAGGCATGAAAGATACGGTGAAATACCTGACAGAGGCTGTGCAGTCGGGGCAGCCCCATCATGTGATCACGGCGAATCCGATCATGGTGATGACGGCCGTCAACAATCCGGAGTATAAAGAGATGATGCAAAGCGCTGAAATCATCGTTCCGGACGGCACCGGAATCGTCTGGGCCGCCGGTGTGGGCGGGGATCCGTTGGAGGGACGCGTAACCGGCTTCGAGCTTTTACATGAATTGTTGAAGGTCGGGGAAACCTATAGATGGAAGTTCTTTCTGCTGGGAACTACCGCCGAAGTGATTCAGGAAGCTGCCGAAAGGTTACAAATGCAATATCCGGCTGCAATTATATGCGGCTGCCGGGACGGCTTTTTTGGGCCAGATGAAGATGCTGCCGTCATCGAACAGATACGGGCGGCTTCACCGGATATTTTGTTTGTGGCGCGCGGTGCGGATAACCAGGAGCCTTGGATTGCCCAGCATAAACAGGCGCTCCAGGTTCCGGTCGTGATGGGCGTCGGGGGATCTTTCGACATTATCTCCGGCAAGCTGAAGCGGGCACCGAAGGTGTTTCAAAAGCTGCGTCTCGAATGGTTTTATCGCCTTCTGAAGGAGCCTACCCGTTACAAAAGAATGCTTGCGCTGCCGAAATTCGTAGTGAAAGTGCTGCGCGAGAAAGAAAACGTAACGAAATCGAGCTAAATGGCTCATTTCTGTGGGTAAAATCCGGGAAATCACCGGAAATTGGCATTGGTTTTCGGACCCGAAGGGAGTATAATTCAACCGGTAGACTTTTATTGGGGGTCGAATGATTACATGTTAATGATATACATCATCGGGTTTATCGTATCGCTGGCGCTCGCTCTGCTCTTAACGCCGCTTGTAAAAAAGTTTGCGGTTAAGATTGGTGCCGTTGACGTTCCTAATGCCCGCAAGGTTCATACCCGGATCATGCCCCGACTCGGGGGACTCGGCATTTATCTGGCTTTTATTCTTGGACTGATTGCGGTTCTTCCTTTTTTGCCGGATAGCCTGTCGCCTCGTGATGCCAACTTCATGAAGGCATTTCTGATCGGCGGTTCCATGATCGTATTGATCGGGGCCTTGGATGATCGATTTGAACTTTCGGCCAAAGTGAAGTTTTTGGCTCAGATTGCAGCTGCTTGCGTAGTTGTATTCGGATTTAATATTACCGTGGACTTTGTAAATATACCGTTCCAGGACCGTTACTCCATGCTGGAGAGCTGGGTATCGATTCCGCTCACGATCTTCTGGATCGTCGGCGTAACGAACGCGATTAATTTGATTGACGGGCTTGACGGACTTGCAGCAGGCGTATCCGGCATTGCGATCGGCACGATCCTGGTCATGGCCGTCTTGATGGGCAACACAACCGTAGCCCTGCTCTGCCTGCTGCTCCTCGGCAGCATTATCGGTTTCCTGTTTTTCAACTTCCATCCGGCGAAGATTTTCATGGGAGATACGGGGTCATTATTCCTTGGATTCAGTTTGGCCATGCTGTCCCTGCTTGGATTTAAGCAGATTGCGATTGTATCCTTTATTACGCCGCTGATCATTATCGGCGTTCCGTTGTCGGATACGTTCTTCGCGATCATTCGCCGCAAAATCCAGAAGAAACCGATCTTTGCTCCGGACAAGGGCCATTTGCATCACTGCCTGCGCGAGCTTGGATTCAGCCATCGACAGACCGTGTTGATCATTTACGTCATTGCCGCGTTTTTCGGCGTATTGGCCGTCATTCAATCGTCGGCTGCCATGTATGAAGCGAACTGGGTGACGTTTGTGGTCATCTGCGTCATGATGTGTTTCATGCAGATCGGTGCCGAAGTCATCGGACTGGTCGGCAAGACCAAACGGCCGATTCTCGGGCTGATTAACCGGATGCGGATGAAGGCAAATCCCGAAAGCCGCACCAAATAGAACTTATTCTTTTTCATTATGAGTCCGGTACGGACATGCCAGCCTCGCCCAAAAAGGGTGAGGCTTTTTTGCGTTTTTTTCTAAATAATTGAATGTCTGGAACCGATATATGAACTATGCGCAAGTACCAATCTGTCAGTGAAAGCGAGGGGACCCAGTGAACGACGCAACACCCAAAACGGACGCCAACGTCCGAATGATCAAGGAGGCACAACCGTTGAAGAAAAATTTCCGTACAATAGCAAGCCTGTTATTGGCCATTGCTATGTTCTTTTCCCTTATTCCGGCATTACCGGCTTCAGCTGCAAATGGAGCCTTGTTTTTTCACTTTTCCAATCTAAGTACGGATCCGAATTCTCCAACGCCGGAGAACCGGAGCTCGATTTCGGTTACGGGTACCTATAACGGCATTAATCCGAATACCATCTCTTATGAAATCAAACGTTTCGATGACACGACCACGGGCGGCACCGGCGTCAAGCCGATCCTGGACGAAGCAGCGAATACGTTCGAGTTCCTGAATGTACAGTTGAATCAGGGCGTGAACAAAATCATCGTGTCCGGTATGAGCACCCAAGGGCAGCAGATGAGTGCTACGGCCTATGTGAAGTTCTCCGATGTACCGGCTGTTTACGAAGTAGCGCTCAGTGACGGACGCGTTCTGGAAGAGAATGCTTCCAAGCCGGTTGTCGTTACTACGCAGACCGTCAGCATTTCCGTCAAAGCGACGAATGGATCCAAGGGTGTTACCGTCAATGGGCAGAATATGTATGCCGGCGGCGGCGATACGTATTACTCCGCAGGGATCCTGCTGCAGAAGGGCGTCAACGATCTGGTGATCGTCGTGAACTCCGAATCGAAATCCCAGACCATCAATAGACAGGTCGTTTATCATTCGACAGGTTCCATAACTGTCAATCAACTGAAGATTGGCGGCACAAATATCGATGGGCAGGCGGTTGTAACCGGTACGGTTAACGGCGTTATCTCCGGTTATGTGATCGTGGATGCTCCTCCGGCTGGTACCCCGGCGGTTCCCCCGATTCTTGAAGTATCCGTATTCTCGGTAGGATCCACAAATCCGATCACCACCTCGCCAGCAACCGTAGGTGCGGCAAGCGTGTTGGGCAATACCTTGATGTACCCTTTTACAACGACTGGCACAACCAGTATCACTCAGAGTGGGGATTACTTTGTACTCACTAAGGATTCTACTACTGGCTTCGATGTGAAGAATCCATTTACTTATCGCGATGTCAATGCGCCTACCATCAAGCAGGTGTATCAATTGTACGGCGTAACGGAGAGCGGAGGAACGGTATCGGCTACCTCCCAATCTATTTTCCCAAGCAGTAACAACACCGTCCTGAATGAGCTGCCGATCTATTTGATGGTCGATCAAGTGAACGCAGGCAATGTGGAGATTGAGTCCAGCAAGGGCGGCGGCACGATCGCCCAGAAGTTTACCTACAACGGCAACACGGTTTTCAAAATCACGAACCTGCCGACAGGTCAGCAAAATCTGATCATCAAGGTCAGCAATGGGTCGGGCGTTTCCGATACCAAAGTCATCCCGGTGACGTTCTTATCTTCTTCTTATATCGATATTTTCAATTTGTACAACAACCAGGTATTTAAGAACAGCTCAGATTTCAACCAAGTGACAGGACGCATTGTCAACTACACAGGGACTACAGGACTTACGATTTCCCTGAACGGTAACACTCGCGATCTGAACGTGAACGGCAACGGGGAATTCAGCTTTACGGATACGACGTTCCTGCAGCTGATTCCAGGTCCGAATACGTTGGTGGTCGCCGATAAGAGCGGGAAAATCTCAACGAAGCTGACCCTGCTTTATTTTAGCGATACCCGTTCGGTTATCAAAAACATGATCCCATTCCCGGTTGGTTCCGCAACGGAATCCGATCCGGACGGCTTGTTCAGAGAAACGGCTGAGAATGCTTACAACACATATGAAAAAGCTTTAGGTCTGCGCTTTGAAGTAGAATACACGGATGAGATTACGGTAAACCTCAGTCATCCTACGCCAACGATCTTTGCCGTCTTTACCAAAGACAACGCAAGTACTTGGACTCTTTCGGGCGGTGCCCTGAAGACGCAATTGGATGCCATTAATCAAGCGGATCACAGCCTGTACTATTCCATTGTCAACGGAGCCAACTCAAGCTCGGCCCGCGTGGTGTTCAAAGAGCTCGCACTTCCAGAGGTTGGATTACAGGCAATCAGCATCGGATCGCGTTATCAGTCGGTTACAACAACCGATACCATCGAAATCACGCGCGAACGTGCACCTTATCAAGTGCTGTCTCCTAAACTTCCGAACGAAGGCGTGCTGAAACAGAACTTTGTAGAGGTAAGCATCAAGGCTGAAGGCGCGGACGCCATTCTGATTGGCAAAACGCCAATGGTGAAATCCGAAATCAGCGACATTTTCCGTCTTGAGGTCAAGAACCTGAAAAACGGCAAAAACACCATCAAGTTCACGATCGAACAAGGCACCAAAAAGACAAACGGCCAATTCGTCGTAACGTACACCGACGATGCAACGGAAGGCTCCCAGTTTAAAACGAATATTTCGAAGTCCGGTAAAGTGTCCGTATTTAAAGGCGGCGTATCGCTGTCCTTGCCGAAAGGCACCGTGCTTCAGCAGGCGAAATCAAGCCCTACGGCTGAAGTGCCAACGATCAACCTGCTCGGCGAGCATGACATCCTGTTCGGCATTGCCAACCAGATCGATGGTCGTACGATTAAAGCCTATAACCGGATCGGCGAAATCGAGAACGGCGTGGAAATGGACGGACGCCTGTCCCTGATTCCAGGGGATAACAACAATGCGTTCCGTTTCACTCCGGCTGCGCATTTCGGATATGCGTCTCCGCTTTACTGGCTGGATGCAGGTTCGCTTAATGCCTACAGCAGCAACGTGGAAGACTTTAATGTAAAAGCGGCAACGCATCCGTACGCAAAAGGGCACGAATTCCATCAACGTTTGATTCCACAGAACTGGATGGAGCTCTCCCAAAAAGGTACGATTACCTTGAAATACGATTCCGCGCTGGTGAATTCGGCTTCCAGCAACCTGGGCATCTGGTGGTACAACCCGTCCCAAGGGACCTGGATCAACATCGGCGGAAAAGTAGATGCCAAGAAGAAAACCATTACCGCTCCATTCAAGGGCTTCGGTTACTACGCCGTTAAATCCTTGCGTTACAGCTATTCTGATGCGATCTCGCATAAGACGGCCCGCAACGATATTGAATTGATGCTGGCCAGAGGATACATGAAAGCGTCCAAGCAGGATGCGTTCGGCGTGTACGATCCGATGACTCGCGGCGAATTTGCTACGATTATCGTGAAGCTGCTGGATATTCCGTTGGATTACGATACCGACAAGAACAAGCTGACCTTTGATGACATTTATCAGGAAAGTGTCGTCAACAGCATGCAGTGGGATTACCGTTACATCGAGACGGCAGCCAGAAAAGGGATCATCCGCGGCATTGCGCCTCGAAGCTTTGCTCCGAATATGGAGCTGACCCGCGAGGAAACGGCCAACATGATCGCACGCGCGCTGAACCTGAAGATGGGTGAAGTCGAAAAAGATAAAGCTGCGCTTCAGAAGCAATTCGAAGATGTGGGCAATATCAAGTCGAACTACTCCTATCCAGCCATTCTTGCCGTAAGCAAGGCCGGCATTCTGACCGGCGTTGCGAACAGCTTGAAGGAAGGCGAGAGAAAGCCGACGTATAACTTCAACCCGGATGCGGTGCTGAATCGTGCCGATACGGCAACCGTCGTTAAACGCATGATGAGCAAGCTGAAAATGCTGTAAGCCATTATTCATAAGTTAGGATTTGCATGACAAAAGGAACGAGAGCCGATGCCCAATTTCTATTGGCAGTGCTCTCGTTTTTTCCTGTGCAGCCTTTAAGGAACAGGTTATATATGTCATAATTAACAAGATCTTATGGGCGTCATATGCCCCGCGGAAACCGTTTACCAATATCTATTGTTTTGTAATTTCATGTAGAATACGCTACAATAGCGGAAGCACATACTATTTTTAGAGGGTGAAGATGAATTTATGAAGCCGATATTATCAAAAGCGCAGCTCGACTACATGAAGGCGAAGACCAAGTTCGAGGAAAAAGCCAAAGTGATGGAGAAGAAGATTGAGCTGGCTCGTGCCACTCATGATGAGATAACTCAGGAAGTCATGGAGGGACTCGTTGTTGAGACAGGCTTTCATGATTCATTTAACGAAATGACAGCGGCTGAGAATGCGTTGATCCAATGGTCACATACTACAATTAAACATGATAAGACATATCGTACGAATAAAGCGGAGATCGATCAGATGTACAGCACGCTCCACAGCAATCCGGAGATGCGTGCGCGGATTATCCAGCTCGCTATGAAGATTCGCTAGCATTCTACAAAGGACGCCGATAAGGCGTCTTTTTTTGTTGTCGCAATATGTAAATGAAGGCCTGTTATATGAAGCAGGGGATCTTTGAAAAAATTTTTTAAAAAAACTTTGCAACTGCCGCAACTTTTTGGAAAATCAAACGTTTATAATGTAGAGCCCAACGAAGTAACCAAGATTATCCGATGCAAGAAGATTGTCTATTAATTAGAAAAATGTTCTTTACGGTGTTGGGGACTCGTTGTATAATACCTAGGTAGGATTAGGAATCTATTCTAGTATGTAGTGTTCTCTCGTTAACAAGATTCTGTGATATCGTCACAGACATCATTTATGATTTATGCTCAACTCGGGAAAGGAGGTGCAGGACAAATGAGTGATAAGAGCTACCAAATTAAAGAAAATAATCAAGTGATGATTCAAGGAGGAGAAAAAAAGGTTATGAAGAAAATTTTATCCGTAGCACTGTCTACAGCAATGGCATTCTCCATGTTTGCTTCTGTTGCATTCGGTGACGACGCACTCAACACTCAACAGAAATTTGATGTACTGAAAGAAAAAGGGATCTTCACTGGTTATCCAGACGGAACTGCTGGCCTGGACAAAGAAATGACTCGCGCTGAGTTCGCTAAAGTCCTGGTTGGTATCATGGGTCTTGAGCCAATCGAAGGCAAAGCATCTTTCAAAGACAAAAACTACAAAGCTGACAAATGGCCAGCTCCTTACGTAGAAGCAGTTTACGCTGCAGGTCTGATGGAAGGTAAAAACACAACAAAAATGATCTTCGACTTCAACGGTAAAATCACCGTTCAAGAAATGGCGAAGGTTCTCGTTACTGCACAAAAACTCGAAATCCCAACTGAAACGAACAACAACGCTTCTGACTGGGCTAAAGGTTATGTGCAAGCAGCAATCAACGCTGGTCTGGTAGACGCTAAAGCGAACCCTAAAGCGAACGCTTCCCGTTCCCAACTGGTTGACGTTGCTTATTCCATCTACCTGGCTCAACAAAAACCAGCTGTAGTTTCTTACGAAGTTAAGGAAGACGGCAAAGTAGTTGAGTTCAAACTTGCTAACAACGAAGTTGTTAAAGTAACTTTGGAAACTGCTTTGAAAGCTAACACAGCTACAGAAGTTAAGTTCTCCCATAACAGCTACGACTACACTGAAAGCGTAACTTGGGTTGTAACTGCAGCTACTAAGATCGATTCCGTAACTGCTACCAACTACAAAGAAGTTACTGTTAAGTTCGATGGTGAAGTTGAAGCTAAAACTGCAGAAAACGAAGATAACTACAAAGTTACTGGCGTAACTTTCGAATCTGCTACATTGTCTGCTGACAAGCGCAGTGTATCTTTGCTAGTTGCTCAAGACGGTGGCAAACTTCCTGAGCAAAAAGATGCTAAGTTTGAAATCAATGGCGTGAAAAACTCTGACGGTTCCAGAACTTTCAAAGAAACTGTAACTATCAGAGCGGTTGATACTCAACTTCCAGAAGTAACTGAAGTTGTAGGTCTCGGAACGAAAGCATTTAAAGTGGTATTCTCCGAGCCAGTTCAAGCTACAACAGCTTCCAACATTTCTAACTACAAAATCGATGGTAAAGCAGTATCTGGCTGGGTGAAATTCACTTATCCTAACGTAGCTTTCATCACTACTGATCTTGCTGTAGGCGAGCATACATTGAACATTCAAGGCGTAACTGACTTTGCGAGTTTCAAAGTGAGCCCTACAGATGTTAAGTTCACGGTAGCTGAAGATAAAACAGCTCCAGAAGTGGTATCTGTAAAAACTAAAGATTTGACTAAAGTTGAAGTTGAATTCAATGAGTCCGTTAAATCTGTAGATAAGGCTTATCATACTTCTTCCGGCAAAACTGCTGATAAAGTTGAAATCAAGGATAATGTTGTTATTCTGACTTTCAGCACTGAAAGCAAAAAGTTGAGCTTGGGTGAAAACACGATCTATCTTGATGGTGTAAGAGACTACAGCGATAACTCTGCAAACCGTGAGGCGAAAGTTACTCCAGTACTGGATACTACACGTCCTACAGTTACAGATGTTAAAGTAGATGTGAAAGATAACAACACCCTCTTGACTGTCGAGTTCTCTAAAGATGTTAAATTGAGCGACATTCAAAACCGTGACAACTTCGTACTGAAAAATTCTAAAGGTGAAGTTGTAACTGACAAAGGTTTTAATAGCGGTAAACCTGTCAATGTTCCTACTTTTGAAGTGAGTACAACTAAGACTTATAACAATCGTGTAGTAATTAAATCCATTGGCAAATTGCCAGCAGGAAAATACACTTTGGACGTAGCTAACATTCGTGATACTGCTTCCATCGGAAACACGATGTTGCCACAAACTCTTTCGGTTGATGTTACTAACTCCGATGCACTTCAACTTGTAAGAGCATGGGTAGATAGCACTTCCGATAATGATGATGTGTACGTTGATGTTCAATTTAACAGAGCTGTTGCAGTAGAAGGAAACGGTTCTGCATTGGATATTAACAAGTACAGCTACGTAACTGGTACTGTTTACAGTGCATTCCCTACTAAAAATGCTTCAGCTCCAACTTTGAGAAATGCTGAAACAGTTCGTCTTACTATTCCTAAGAAGGACTTTGATCCTGCTAAGCTGACTGGTGCCGATCTGCGCGTAGTAAACGTTGCTGATCTTAACGGAAATTATCTGACTGATCTTCAAATTCCAATTTCCGCGAGCGTAGCTATTCCAGTGAAGTCAGTTAAAGCAACTGCTCTTGATAAAGTGAAAGTTGAATTCAACGGGAACGTTACATCTGTTGTTTCAAGCGACTTTTACTTCGGAACAGGTTCAGTACAGCGTACAGGAACAGCTGGAGAGCCAACATTCGATAATGGTGTAACAACAGTTGAGTTCACATTGAACGGTAAATTGGATCCAGCAAACTTAGGTCTTTTGACAACTGTTGGAACTCCTCAAAGTTCTGATAATCTTGGCCACAAGATTGCAGTAATTAATACCGCAGATAATAAAGCTATCGGCGATGGTATCGTACCAGAAGCAGTCGAAGCAACATCCGTTGTCGGATCTGTCTATGTAGACATTGAATTCAACGAAGACGTTACAGTATACTATACTCCAGATGCATTCAAAGTGTATGTTGACGGTAGCACAGTTACTGTAAAAGGTGCTAAAAACCTTAACGCGAAAGTTGTTCGTGTAGAACTTGACAAACCATACAATCCAACTGAAGGTGGTCAAGTTTCCGTTGCAAAAGGTAAATATATCGTTGATGCAAATGACAACGCTGCAGACGCTATTTACAAGGAAATCATCAAGAAGTAATAATCTCTTTGTTACAAAAGAACTGTCCGGAATTCTTTCCGGGCAGTTTTTTATTACATGCTTTAAAGGAGAAATAATATGCGAAAAGCTTACAAAATGGCACTCGGAGTGCTTATTGTAGGAAGCAGTATTTTTGTAGGTTCGTTTCTGAATTTCCAAGTAACAGGCGCAGGCACAACCCCCGGCACCACCGACGACCCAGTCGTCACCAAGAGTTACGTAGACCAACAAATCCAGCAAGCACTTAATGGAGGTGGTGGGGGGACTACCAACCCAACCAATCCTACCCAACCATCCCAAGGTGCCGATGAAGTCAAGAACGTTGCATTGAAGCCAGGCAAGATTCTAATCGCCGACGCAGGTACGGAATTCATCGTGCGTTCAGGTAACGCTGTGATCTACACAGAAGTCGCTAGCGGCGTTGCGGATCTTACCGATGGTAAAGACCTGTTAAATGGCGAAACGGCGCCTAAGAACCATCTGCTTTCCTTCCCACGTGAAGGTCGCGGTATCCAGGTGAAAGAAGGCCAGACAAGCAATCTGATTGTCATGGTACGCGGCGGGTACACCATCAAATAGTGTCATCAACTAGGGGCGTTAGCCCCTAATAATATTGCCTCTTCCACCAAGTACGTGATAACTTTCGTCCGGTACAATCCTCTTATAATTATTGCCAGTTGTGACAACGTTTTATACGTGTGAGTGCTTTGAAATCGACTCATACTACTTCTGTAAAAACCAATACAGGAGGTGTATTTTCATGGCACGCAGCAGTCGTAATCGTCAAGTGGTTCCGGAAAGTCGTGAAATGCTGAAGCAAATGAAATACGAAATCGCAGCAGAGTTTGGATTACCGGTGGGATATGGCAGCAGCTCGTATGGAGCAGATACGGAATTCGGTTCTGAGCTTGGAGCCATCGGAGGAGGTTCCTCCAGCCGTCGCGCTGGATGGGGGCATCTGACATCCCGCGAGAACGGATCCGTTGGCGGAGAGATCACGAAGCGTTTGGTTCAGAACGCCGAGCAAAGCCTCTTCGGCAGACTGTAGTCATTTTTCGATATAAGACGGAACTTATTCTTGATTAACATTCGATTGAAAAACCCAAGAAAATCCTTGAAAAACAGCTCACTAACTGGATTGACACCTGGTAACAAATAAGTTAATATGCATGTTGAGGATTGTACATTTCAAACCTTTTCCTGTCGGAAAAGGTTCATTTTTTGTGTAGGACCTCTTGATATATCACATACTATTCATATGGGAGGTTGATCTCATGTCTTTAACAGGGCGACGTTTATTTACATCTGAGTCCGTAACTGAAGGACATCCGGATAAAATCTGTGACCAGATTTCTGATGCGGTACTCGATGCTTTTTTGGCTAACGATCCGAACGCACGCGTAGCTTGTGAAGTTTCCGTTGCGACTGGTCTTGTTTTGGTCATTGGTGAAATTAGCACTAAATCTGAATACGTGGATATTCCATCCATCGTACGCAATACCGTGAAGGAAATCGGGTATACCCGTGCAAAATACGGTTTTGATTCCAATACATGCGCGGTGCTGACATCGCTGAATGAGCAATCGGCCGATATTGCACAGGGGGTAAACGCTGCACTGGAGAATCGTGATCCTTCCCAAGTGGACAAGGAAACGGAGAACATCGGTGCTGGTGACCAAGGTCTGATGTTTGGTTTTGCAACGAACGAGACGCCAGAATTGATGCCTCTTCCAATTGCATTGTCTCACCGCATTGCTCGTCGTTTGTCCGAGGTACGTAAAGACGGTACGCTGGATTACCTGCGTCCGGACGGTAAAACTCAGGTAACGATCGAGTATGACGGCAATACGCCGGTCCGCGTGGATACGATCGTGGTATCGACTCAACATGCCGAAGAAGCAACACTGGAGCAAATCCAGAAGGATATTAAAGAACAAGTCATTCTTCCTGTCGTACCGGCTGAATTGCTGGACGCAGAAACCAAATACTTCATCAACCCTACCGGCCGTTTCGTCATCGGTGGTCCTCAAGGCGATGCTGGTCTGACTGGCCGCAAAATCATCGTTGACACTTATGGCGGCTACGCTCGTCATGGCGGCGGTGCATTCTCCGGTAAGGATCCTACAAAAGTCGACCGTTCCGCTGCTTACGCGGCGCGCTACGTGGCTAAAAACCTGGTTGCCGCAGGACTCGCGGACAAGTGCGAAATCCAATTGGCTTACGCCATCGGTGTCGCTAACCCAGTGTCGATCAGTGTCGACACATATGGTACAGGTAAAGTAAGCGAAGAGAAGCTGGTTGAGCTTGTGCGTAACAACTTTGACCTGCGTCCGGCTGGAATCATCCGCATGCTGGATCTTCGTCGTCCGATCTACAAGCAAACGGCGGCGTACGGACATTTTGGACGTACCGACCTGGATCTGCCTTGGGAACGCGTTGACAAAGCCGATGCGCTGAAAGAACAAGCTGGCGTAAAATAAGGTAATTATAGGATATGTTCCGGATATAAAGTTTAGGCATGTGCCGATTCCATTTTTCTTTTGAAAAAGGCACATGCCTTTTTGTGTTTTAAATCCTCTCAAGATGTAGCGATGAAACTGGAGAAGGATTTGAATTTATGACAAAAATGCAATAATTATAATGCCGATATCTAGCGTAGGTATCGGCTATTTTTGATTAATAATTGGTAACAAAGGAATATACTTTATGACAAACTAGTTACTTTTAGATGAAAATATAGTAACATAGGATTGATTTACATAGGCTCCTAAAAAATGCCGCTACAATTTTGCTAAGACTTGGTGTACGATACGCGAAAGTGTTTTTTTTATAACAAATTCGTAACTTTTCCTCAAAAATGAAGTCTATTAAATAGAGACTTTATATGTTCGGCATCCGTGTTGAACGAGAGATGGGAGAGTTACGATTACATGGTTAGTCAGGGGAAAACACTGAAGTCTGCAAAATCAGGCGTGGGCAAGAAATGGTTGATTATCACATTGGCCGGGGTCATCTGGGTGGGCCCTGTGCTAAGCAGCGGTATACCGGTGATAGAGAATCTATCAACTTCTTCGGTAGCATACGCGGCAACCACATCAGCGAAGAAGCTGGGTGAGGAAATCATTACGTCCGGCGCGGTTTTGATGAAGTATCAGTATATCAACAGTGCCGGCGCGAAATCGCTGGCGAATGTCATTCGGGTGGATCTCAACAACAAATATGTGAAGCTGGATGTCATGACAGGGCAAGGCAATCAATTTACAACAAGACAAAGCACGGGCGGAATGGCGAAGGAAAACGGTGCGGTAGCAGCGATCAACGGGGATTTCTTTAACACCGGCAGAGAAGGAGCACCGATGGGCGCTCAGGTCTCGAATGGTCTTTTGATGTCGTCGCCTTCGGATCTTAAAGGCATGTATGCTTTTGCCGTGACGAATGACGGAAAGCCGATCCTGGATGAGTTTGCTTTTTCGGGAAGCATTACCGCTGAGAACGGAACCACATTCCCGCTGGCAGGCATGAACAAAACAGCATATACACCGGAAGGTACCGGATCGAATTACAGCCATGTGAACGCAGCTTATATATACACGAGTGCATGGAAGGCTCTGGAGCGTCCGAAAAACAGCTCAAGCACACCGACCGAAGTGATGGTGACCGACGGGGTCATAACGGATATTTCGGTGATGGCCGGAATACCTACGGCAGTTCCGGAAGGAAGCTACATTCTTCGTACGCATGGCGCCGCTGCCGAGTTCGTGAAGAACAACCTGGCCGTAGGCCAGAGGTTAGAAGCGGATTATGCGCTCGTATCGAAAAAGACCGGTCAAAAGCTGGATCCTACGAATCTGCAGATGATGATTGGCGGCCATACGATACTGGTGGATAACGGCAAAGCGAAGTCCTTTTCAAGAAACGTGAATGATCTCGGAGGCAATCGTGCGCGTACGGCAGTGGGTTACTCCAAAGACGGACGTTACGCCTACCTGATCGCCACGGAGAGCAACGATAACAGCAAAGGCATGACGCTGCAGCAGCTTCAGGATTTCATGACGAAGGTTGGCGTATGGAAGGGAATGAACCTCGACGGCGGCGGATCGACCACAATGGTCAACCGACCATTAGCCGAGATGAATACCCAGTTGACCTTCAACACGGAGTACGGAACGACGCAGCGAAGCATCGTAAATGCACTCGGCGTGTTCTCGACGGCACCTAAAGGCAGCTTGAAGGGCTTGAAGGTAAGCGGCAGCAACACACTTCTGATTGGGCAAATCGGAACATATCAACTCAAGGGCTATGATACTTACTATAATCCCATTGAGGCTGGCTCGATTAAACCGACCTGGAAATCCAGCAATGGCAACCTTGCGGTTAACGGCCAAAGCATAAAAGCAACGAAGCCGGGCACATCGACCCTGACGGCGGTAAGCGGCAGCACCAAAGCGACGATGCAGGTCAAGGTGCTGGGTGCGGATGATCTCGTTGCCTTGACTACAGGCGTTTCCAGTGCACCGCTGCAGGCTGGAACGAGCGTTTCCGTACCGGTAACCGCCGTAACGAGCAACGGCCAAAGCTTGGAGGTTCCGAGCAGTGCGCTGAAATGGGAGTTTATCGGCTTCAAAGGCAGCGTCAAAGACGGCCGCCTGACCGTATCCTCAGTGAACAGCAATACGAAAGTCGGTTATGCCATCGCACGTTATGATGGATTTAGCACAGTCGTTATTTTGTCGGCAGCAGGCGAGAGCACGTGGGAGAACTTCGAGAATGTAAATTACCCGGTGAAGTTCACGACCAACGTGCCTGCAGTTACCGGGACGGCAGCGATCCAAAACGGCAGCGGAACAAGGGCAACCTCCAAAGTCTTGAACCTAACCTATGATATGACAGGCGGGCTGGGACAAAAAATGTACGCTTATGCCGAGCTGAATGGCACGACAGGCAAAACGATTCCTGCACAGGCAACGTCCATGACGATTGACGTGGAGGGAGATAACAGCCTGAACTGGCTGCGTGCGGAGCTCAAGGACAATAACGGGAAAACCGTGTACGTCGATCTGGCTAAGGCGATTGATTGGAGCGGCTGGAAGACGCTGAGCATCGATTTGAGCGGATATAACATTGCGTTCCCGGCCCAAATGAAGCGGTTGTATGTCGTGAACGTGGAAGAGGGCCAGGACGAGCGTGCATTGACTGGGGCCGTGTCTTTTGACGATATTCGCTTCACGATGCCGTCCCTGTCAGGAAATGAAGGACTTCCAACAGGTAAAGCGGTCATGACCATTGGGCAAAAATCGCTCATGCTGAATGGTTCGAAAGTGGCAATCGATTCCGCGCCAATCCTGAAAAACGGAACGACCTATGTTCCGATTAAGCATGTGCTCGACGCCTTCGGCGGGCAAGCGACCTGGAACCAATCCGCGCAGCGGGTAGGCGTTCTGAGAGGCGGCATGCTCATGGAATTGACGGTAGGCAAAAAGGAATTCATCCTCAACGGTAAACGCAGTTCGGCGGCTGTGGCACCTATGGTTCAAGGTGGTAGGACTTTGGTCCCTCTTCGTCTCGTTTCCGAGCAATTAGGCCTTAAAGTAAAATGGGACAAGAACACGAAGACCGTTACGATCGAATCATGATATGGTATGATATGTATATGAAACGTTAGAAATGGAGTAGAGTGCGTGGATTATCAAGCCGATGCCATCGACCGTGTCATAAAAAATGCCATCAAAGTGATGGAGGACAGCAAATACCAAATGTTCGAAATATTGGAGGCGTCGCGGCAGGAGCTCGCGTCTCTCAATCATGAACTGCAGCGGACATTAAAAGAAACGACGGAAACCTTAGAGAAGGTGGATCAGCTGGAGCTGAACTACCGCCGATCCCGGATCCGGCTGACCGAGGTCAGCCGGGATTTCGTCCGGTACAAGGAAGAGGACATCAAGCAGGCGTATGAGAAAGCAACGCAGCTTCAGCTTGACCTCATGATCTACCGGGAGAAGGAAATGTATCTGAAGGCTAGACGAGATGAGCTGCAGAAGCGGGTTCGAAATGTCGAGAACTCGGTGGAGCGCGCAGAATCGATCGGATCTCAGATGGGCGTGGTGTTGGAATACTTGTCTGGCGAGCTGGGCCAGGTATCCCGAATCATCGAATCTGCGAAGAACAGGCAGGTCATTGGACTCAAAATTATTCTGGCGCAGGAAGAGGAACGGAAGCGAATATCCAGAGAGATTCATGATGGACCTGCGCAATTGCTGGCGAATCTGGTTCTTAGGACGGAAATTGTAGAAAGAATGCTTGCAAAGCAGGAATTTAAGATGGTGCAGGACGAAATAGTAGATTTGAAGGGCCAGGTGCGTTCGAGCCTGGAGGAAATGCGAAAAGTTATCTTCAATCTGCGTCCAATGGCACTCGATGATCTAGGATTAATCCCCACACTGCGTAAATATGTGCATGATTATGAAGAGAAATCGAAAATCCGCACGATCTTCGAGACACGGGGGAAAGAGCATCGTCTCTCTTCTGCGATGGAGGCGGCCATCTACCGGTTGGTGCAGGAAGCACTTTCGAATGCTGCAAAACATGCTTACCCGACTTATGTGCTTGTTGAAATCACCTACCAGGCGCAATTGGTCAAAATCGTGGTACAGGACAATGGCCTGGGATTCAATGTCGATTTGCTGGAGCAGAAAAGCAAGGACCACTTTGGGTTAATTGGCATGCGGGAGAGGGTTGAGCTGCTCGAAGGGAGAATGGAGATCGATTCAGCCGAGAATCAAGGAACCAAGATCGTGATTCATATCCCGACGAACGTAGAAAAGAGAAAGGAGTAATCGGATGGAACATTTGGAGAAAGAGAACACGATTATCAAAGTATTATTAGCGGATGACCACCAGCTGTTTAGGGAGGGTCTGAAACGCATACTGAATATGGAGGACGACATTGACGTGATCGGCGAATGCGGCGACGGCATTCAAGTGCTGGAGTTCTGCAACGAAGTGAAGCCGGATATCGTGCTGATGGACATCAACATGCCGACCGAAAACGGCGTTCAAGCGACCGAGAAACTACGTGAAATGTTTCCTGAGATCAAAGTTATTATCCTGTCGATTCATGACGACGAAAGTTATGTGTTTGAAACGCTCCGTAAGGGAGCGAACGGTTACCTCCTGAAGGATATGGAAGCCGAGTCACTGATTAATGCGATTCGTTCGGTACATGAGGGATATGCATTTATCCATCCGAAAGTAACGGGCAAGCTGATCCACCAGCTCCGCCGGATGACGTATGTAAACGAAGCAGGCGCGATGGCGGAGAGCGGTTCGCGTGAAGCTGGAGTCAAGTTTGTGGCAGGCGAGAACAACCCATTGACAAGGCGCGAAGCGGAAGTGCTTAGACTAATGGCCGAAGGCAAGAGCAACAAGATGATTGGGGAATACCTGTTCATTAGTGAAAAAACTGTAAAAAACCACGTCAGCAGCATCCTGCAGAAGATGGAAGTGGACGACCGTACGCAAGCGGTTATCAACTCGATCAAGTATGGTTGGGTGACGTTGTAATCGCCGATCCGAATGCACGGACGCGTCTTATATAGGGAGGGAACTGCCAAGGGCGGTTCCTTTTTGTTATGAGAAATTAGAGGTTTACAGCATAGCTGAACTCTTTCGGTAACTAGCATACATAAAAAACAATTGCTTATACCGCTGCCTGTTATTGATTAAAGTACGAGGGCTTTATTGGTATCGCAAGAACGGCAGCTTATCTTGTAGAGGGAATGTCGAAATGTCTTCCTTATGGCAAATAAGCCGTTCCCGACAAGTTCCGTGTGGGCACCGGTTACATAACTGTCACCGTCCTTTCCTGATCAGCATATATTGTTGATAAGAGAAGGAGGTGAGTCTCATGGTTGCCCAATTGCTGTGGATACTCGCGGTGTACGGGATCGCTGTTGCTCTGGTTCATATCGTGCATGCCCGTCATCTCCGAAGAGCTAGTGAAGGCACGGGGCGGCGCAGACATTATGTGCTGATCACGTCCAACCATGAGCGGCAGGTGGAATGGTATTTGAGAGCCCTTTCCTGGTATGCCCTGCTGAGCGGGACGCGCGTGCGCGTCACCGTCCTTGATGACCAGTCGTATGATGATACGTTAAAGATTGTCAAGAGATTGACTCATTTGTCCGGAATTGAACTGGTATACGGGACTTGGAGATCCGGTGATCCGGCATCACAAGAAACGGATGTCGATCCGAATGAAGATGAAGTCATACGGGTCGATCTGAGAAACCCGATGGAGGCTGTTCAGATTCCATATGTACAGGGATAAACATCGGCAAGTTGTTTTGGTTCACGGGATGATACTCATATTGTTGAAGGCGTGAAGCACACTCCGAGCGTATAGAGAGGGGTGTGCTTTTTGCGTTTATTGGCGTATTGGGGTGGAAGATGTAGAGATCAGATGCTAATAAATCGTAGCTGTGACAGTATTCGACAAAAGGCGTTGTGAAAGGGAGATGTTTTGGTTTGGGTGATCTGAGCGTTGAGGTGAGAAACAAATAGGAAATGGAAGTCACTGCAGTTAGATCAGGACGATTGTGCATCTATATTGATTTGAAACTAACTCAAACTCTGGCTTGAGATTCTATCTTCTATTAGCAGGATCGGCTAAAGGGTTTGAGTTGTTGAAGATGAGGAAGATAGGTATTCGAGAAAGGAGCATAATTAATAGTTATTCACGGAGTTCTATTGAATCTTTCATTCAATGCTTCCCCGACTGGTATTAGATCCACCAAATTTTTTGAACAAGGATTTGAAAAGCAACTGAAGCATGTTGTGAACTACCAAGTTCCAGTACCCATACATGATCTTTTGAGCTGTTTATACGTCTCAATATTGGAGTTGATGTCATGCAGATTGCCATTTATACCATTCGAGAAGCAGAGAAATGGAATTGCTATCTCTCGCTGGATATGAGGGCGGATCTTCAATGGTGGTATGGAAGAATGAGAAAGGCAGATGAAAGGGCTGGTACACCGTTTTTGGTGTTGCTGTCCTCTCGAGCACCACTGGGATGGGCTGTTGAAATCCAAGCGAAATTTCAGCCGGTTCCAGACATGGATCGATGGGAGAGGCCGGATTGGCTGAGATATATGTATCGGGCATTAAGCCCGTTTTTACTGCAAGAGCCGGAGAGCAGCAGATCTAAATGGAGCGTTCTGCTGCAGGAAATCCAACTGTTGGATGGGACATATCTAAGTTCCCTGATCGAGAAGGGAGCCATACTAGTGGGCTGGGATGCACTAGTGCAGCAGGCGGAGCTGCTGATCGAGTGCATGGCCGGACGAGCCTTGCTTGCCGGCGAGGTCGAGGCATTGCTAGGGGAGGTCGCCGTGGGCACCGGCGACTGGCGCGCTGCGGCCCAGCTTGGCGTCCTGTTGGGCCGCCTGCGCTTGGAAGCGGGGCTGGCACAGCCCGACCCGCGCGGAGGGCCCGGCTGGCTCCGCCGCCGGGCCATGGCCCCCCGCTGCCGGCGCTGCGGCAGCGAGGCCAAGAGCCGCACGGCATGCGCCGCGTGCGGCTCGGCGGCTTGCGCCTATTGCGAGGCCTGCCTCGCGATGGGGCGCAGCCGCGCTTGTGCCCTGCTGCTGCATGGCACAGCAGGGTCGGCCGTGCGGGGCACGGCCGGGGGTTCCCCCACCGCGGCCTTGGGCCGGTGGGGGCTTAGCGCAGCGCAGAGCGCCGCCGCTGGCGCTGCGCTGCGGTTTTTGGCGGAGCCGCCCGCAGGGGGCTCCGCGGGGGCTGCCGCCCGGTTTCTCATCTGGGCGGTGACCGGTGCCGGAAAGACCGAAATGATCTTTCCGCTGCTGCAGTCCATTCTGGATGCAGGCGGGCGCGTCTTGGTCGCCGCTCCAAGACGGGATGTGGTGCTGGAGTTGGCACCTCGGTTATCCAAGGCATTTCCCCAAGAGACGGTGGTCACGTTATATGGCGGATGTCCGGAGCGTTGGAAGCGGGGGAGCATCACGCTGGCAACGACGCATCAGCTGCTGCGATTCAGGGGAGCTTTTGATCTGGTCGTGATCGACGAGATTGATGCCTTTCCCTATCATAACGATCCGATGCTGGATTACGCGGCCAAGGGTGCTTGCAAACCAGGAGGGAAATATATCTATCTGTCAGCTACCCCGCCAACGCCTCTACAGCGCGAAGCAGCTGCTGGTCGGTTGCCACATGCGAAAGTTCCCGCACGCTTCCATGGCCATCCATTACCCGTTCCTCAGAAACTGAAAATGTTTGCAGTGAGCCGCTGTCTTCAAGAAAAAAAGCTTTCCCCACTCCTGGTTCGCAGCCTGAGTGCCTCTCTGAGACGTGGAGCTCAAGTGTTCCTGTTCGTTTCCCGGATCAAGCATATTGATCCTATTCTGGAACTGCTCCGCGAGGCGATTGCCCATATGCCGATTGAAGGGACTTCATCCATCGATCCGGAACGGGCGGGCAAAGTGATGGCCTTCCGAAACCGCGAGATTCGCTTGCTGGTGACAACAACCATTCTTGAACGCGGGGTAACGGTTCCTAAGAGTGATGTGTATATTTTGGATGCAGATAGCGAGCTATTTGATGAAGCCGCCTTGATTCAGATGGCCGGTCGTGCAGGTCGATCTAAGGATGATCCAGCAGGACGGGTAGTGTTTGCAGCACCACAATGGACCAGGTGCCAAAGCTCGGCAGTTCGGCAAATCAAGGCGATGAACCGAATCGCTGGTAAGGGCGGGTATTTACGTACAGTTCAAGAGTTGACAGGTAAATAGGAGGGGTGACTGGGAGCAAGCGTGTGGGCGTTAATTATAGTTCTCGTACTCCTGATGTAATCTCAGGGTACCTTATGGAATCTAATAGATTCACATAGATTCACATAGATACTTTTTAGCTCCCATACATTCTCGTCTCTCATGGATACTCGTATCCTTCCATAGACTCTTATAGTCTATAGGATTTCTTAGATCCCCTTAGATTCCCTTAGATTCCCAGTGCTTCTCATAGTTCTCAGATTCCTATAATTCCAAACCACCTTACATAACGGGATAATAGATGACCGAGATGACTGTTGGGGACATGGTAATGGATCGAGAGCTTCAACAGCTCCTGTGCATGGGGGATTTAGTGACTAATTTACATCCGAATCGAGAGTTCGCTGTCAAAGCGAAAGTAAATATTAATCCTGAATCATTTAACTCATTCAATAATAAGCGAAATAAAGGTTATATCAGTGGCCGCAATGGCGATATGTACGTACTGTTTGTCCACTCTGCAGTCTTTTATCCGCTGAGGGGCATTCTTTTTTCAATCTAACCAAGAAAGGAAGGTTTGTATTTGATATCCAACGTTTTTAGTCAGTTGATCGGACACATGCATCGAATGCTTAAACCGATTGACGAGATCTGCCTCACTTGCGGGAAGATAGGTTCATGTAACCAGGAACTTCCGGGGATATGCCATGCTTGTTATCGGCAGATCCCATGGATTTTCAAACCCCGATGCTTGCGATGCGGGCGGGGAATCGGTTGTCCTGACTGTACTCGATTAGGCATGAACGATCGGAGCTTTGTTTTGAATCGGAGTGCGGTAACCTATGACGCGCAGATGAGGGAGTGGCTGGCCCAGTATAAATATAGGGGGAATGAGCGGTACGCGCCTCTTTTGGTCGAGATGCTGCTGCGAGCCTATACGATGTTCTATCGAGAGACCAACGTCCGTATGTTTGATCCTCGTTTGAGGAACGCTCGTAGTGTGCCTTGGAGCATACATGCCGTCACTTCGGTCCCGGTTAGCCAGGAAAGGCTGCGGGAGAGGGGGTTCAATCAAGCGGAAGTGCTGGCTATGGGGCTTGCCGCTAGCATTAAAACTCCTTATGCTCCGCTGCTGGAACGTAACCGTCACACGGATAAACAGAGTTTTAAGAGCCGGATGGACAGACTAAAGGATATGGAGGGTGTTTTTGGCGCGTTACAGCAAGCACCCGAAGTGTTGTGGTCTATAAGTAAGCGGGGTGCAGCGAATATCGGTTCTCCAGAGAGGATATCTCGGATCATAGGGCCTCTCCGTATATTACTTGTCGATGATATCTATACCACCGGCAGTACGATTAACGCTTGTGCGCAGGTTTTGCGAGGATACGAACCCTTCTTGGAAATGCCCATCGAGATTTATAGTTTAACCTGGGCGCGCTCATAAACAACCGAAATAGGAAAAATATGTGGATTCTCCTTTCGAATGATAGACGTAAGCCGTCAGATAATGTAATCTAGGGGTATCAAAGGTTCTATGTGGCATGGAGGTTGTTAAGCATGAATTTGGGGAATTGCCCTCGGTGCGGCAAGTTATATACGGTGAATATTCGGGAAATGTGTCCTGAATGCATGAAAGTGATTGAGAAGGAATACGAGAAATGCGCAACCTTCCTGCGTGAGCAAAAAGGCGCAACCATCCATGAGGTATCTGAGGCTACGGAAGTATCCGTGCGGCAGATTACGAAGTTTATCAAGGAAGGCCGGATCTCGATTGCGAACGCTCCGAACCTGGCGTATCCTTGCGAAGTGTGCGGAACGTTGATTCGCGAGAGCAATATGTGCGAGTCCTGCCGGACCCGATTAACGAGGGAGCTAAGGCAGGCGGCGGCTGGCGACCAGGAACATCAGCCTGGGTCCCGCAAAGATAGAGAGACTTACAGTGCAGTCGATAAACTGCGCAAATACTAACTTTTGAACTATTAACAATGTTTCATATCCGGCCGATAAACTTAGTAAAGCTTATCGGTCTTTTATTTTAAGTGAGGTGAATAGGGCGTGAAGATTAACGAATCGGGACGTGTGAACGGCATCAATTCGTATCAACGGAATATTGAATCTCGGGAGATGCAGCATATCGATAAGAAGAAACGCCGCAAGGATGAAGTATCAATCTCCCCGGAGGCGATGGAACTGAGTGCACAGAGTAAAGTACAGGATCCGGAACGCGCAGAGAAGATCCAGCGTTTGAAGGAAGCTGTAACAAACGGCACATATGAAGTGCCGGTTGACCGTTTGGCAGACAAATTACTCCCGTATTTTCAATCCTACAATAAATCAGGTGAGTCCAAGTGAGTGCTAGATCCATAATCGAATATATGAAGCGTCAGGATGAGCTGCATCAGCAGCTCATAGAAGCAGGGAAAGATAAAAGGCAAGCCATTCTGGATAACGATGTGGAACGTCTTACAGCGGTCATGACCAAGGAGAACCGCCTGCTGAAGCAGGTGGCGGAAACGGAAGCGCTGCGTCAAGGTGCCGGAGATGATTTTTTGCGTGAGAAGGGCATCCGCTCCCAGCTTCAGCTGACGGTTACTGAAATGACTCGTCTTGTATTTAATCCGGATGAAAAAACAGAGCTTCAGGATGTGCAGCAGCAATTGATGGACAGGCTCATGGAGCTCAAAGAACTGAATGCCATGAACCGGGAATTGATTGAGCAGTCACTGGCATTCATAGATTATAGTTTGAATTTATTAGTCAGCCGTCCGGAGGATGATATGCTTTACCGGCATCCGCAACATCAGAATCCGGCGGGCAAAGGCCGAAGCATGTTTGATACCAGGGCATAAGCAGAAAGGAAAATGTAGATGAGATCCACATTTCATTTGCTCGAAATCGGAAAGAGGGGCTTGATTGCCCAGCAAGCTGCGCTTAACACAGCTGGTCATAACGTTACGAACGCGAATACGCCGGGATATTCCCGCCAGACAACCCGCCTGGTTGCAGCTAACCCGATCGCTTTTCCGGGATTGCAGCGCTCTCAAGCGGCTGGTCAGCTCGGGATGGGCGTAGAAGCGGAGAGTATTCAGCGCGTTCGGGATTTCCTGCTGGATATCGAATACCGCAATCAGAACACGAATTTGTCGACATGGAGCGTTCAGCAAGAGACGCTTTCAAATATTGAGGGGATTTTTAATGAGCCTTCGGACAGCAGTTTGAGCGCAAGCATTGCGGAGTTTTGGACGGCTTGGCAGACGCTGAGCAAGAATCCAAGCGACACCGATTTGTCCGCCCGGATGGCGGTTCAGCAGAAAGCGATTGCTTTGACGGAGACATTTAACCATATTTACTCCCAATTGGATACGCTCAGCAACAACTTGACGTCCCGCATCGACACCAAGGTAGCGGAAGCTAACAATTATATTGAGCAAGTGGCAGAATTAACGCAAAGCATTAAACGGATTGAGGGTCTTGGCGATAACGCAAACGATCTGCGCGATAAGCGGGATCTGCTCGTTGATCAGCTGTCATTGCTCGGAAACGTCAATGTCACGGAGACCGGTGACGTTTATCAAGTGACGTTTGGCAACCAGGTCGTGGTTGACGATATGACGTTCACCCCGATTACGAACGCAATTGCCGGCGCATTGACCGGCGGGGAGATTGCTGGTTATGTAACCTCCCGTGATGTGCATGTTCAAGGGTATATCACACAGTTGAACATTATGGCCAATACGCTGGCTACCGGCAAAGTGGAAGTGACACTGCCGGCTGGAACGATTCTTCCACCAGGTGTCAACATACCGAATGCGGTTATGGATGCGAATAATCCGCGTAAACTCGCCGCGGATACCAAGCATACCGTAGACGGTCTCAATGGGTTGCATAAGCTGGGTTACACTCTGAATGAGCCGGCGACAACCGGCGGCGACTTCTTTGTCTCTGCTAATGGAGGGCCGATTACAGCGGGGAATATGAGGCTTAGCCAGACCATTCAATCGGATCTGAAGAACATCGGCGCCTCCCTGCGGACCGAAATGAAGACTGATCCGGTGAACGGTACGACATCCGAGGTGGTATTGAAAGGAAACGGCGGCATGGCGCTTTTGATCGCGCAACTGTCAGAACGTACGTTTAATTTCAATCCGAACAACAACAATGGTTCAGTCACGGATATCACTAATTTTGAAGGATATCTGCAGTCCGTTATCTCCAAATTAGGTACGGACAGCAGTAATGCCATTAAGATGGTGGAGAACGGCACGTTGTTGGTTGAGCATGCGGATACACTCCGCCTATCGATTAGCAGTGTATCGCTTGACGAAGAGATGTCGGATCTCATTCGTTTCCAGCATGCTTACAGCGCTTCATCTCGTGTAGTCACTACCATTGACGAGATGCTGGACAAATTAATTAACGGTACCGGCATTGTCGGCAGATAGGAGGAATAAATCATGCGCATAACTCAATCTATGATGACTAGCTCCATGATGAGTGGCCTGCAAGGCAACTACCGCAGACTGGACAAATACCAGGAGCAAATGATGACCCAGCGCCGGATTAACCGTCCTTCCGACGATCCGGTGGGTGTTGCAAGTGCTCTCCAATACCGTGGTCAGATCACGGCTACAACGCAGTTTGAGCAAAATGCTGAGGATGCGGATTCGTGGTTGAAATATGGAGATACGGTTCTAACAGAGACAACGCAGATTATACAACGATTGGCTGATCTTGCTGTCCAAGGTGGAACTGATACTGTACCAGCCGATGCACGTAAAAATATTGCCGAGGAAGTAGAACAATTGTATGAACAGCTTGTTTCTCTCGGTAACTCCCAATTTAAGGGGAAGTATATTTTTAATGGTGATCGAATTGATCAAAAACCATTCCCAGATGATCCGTCTCAAACAGCCTATACTTTGGATCAAGGTGAGGTTAAATATCAGGTTGGTGCTGGGATTACCGTATCAGTAAACACATTAGGAGAGCAAGTTTTTGGTGCTTATGGGGATGCAACTGGTATATATGCAGTTGTAGATAATTTTAAAAAGGCGTTGTTAGCAAACGATACTGCAGAAATTCAGAAGGCTATTCCTTCCCTCCAAAATAATTTGGAGACAGTTATTACAGCCCAATCTGAAATTGGTGGTAAACAAAATCGGTTGGAATTCACATTAAGTAGACTAGGTGATCTGAACATTAATTACATGGATCTGCAGTCCAAGGTGGAGGATGCTGATATCTCCAAGGTAATTATCGGCCTTAAGACGTCGGAAAGCGTTTATCAGGCTTCGCTCGATACAATGGCCCGCATTATACGTCCAAGCTTGATGGATTTTCTAAGATAAGGGGGGGTTGAATGAATATCCCTCGTATTCAGATTCAACAAGGATATTCACGATTGGGGCTTGAAATAACAGAAGGACGACAGAGCATAGAGCAGCCTAGACCCTCTCTAAATATGAAACAACAGCGTGGTGTACTTGAAATGGAACAGACTAGGTCCGTTCTTGAAATCGATTCGAGGAAAGCCTGGTCCGCACTCGGCAGGGCTCGATTTGAAGAAATGACGGACCGGATCGCACAATCATCCCTTCAGATTTCCATGCATAATATTGCGGAAATCGCTCGTAACGGGGACCGAATGATGGCTTTTCATGAAGGTGGCAACGTATTTGCTGAAATTGCACGAGATAATGTGTTTAAGGACAGGCCGAGAGTCGAGTTGGCTGGAGAACCAGGGTACGACAATGTCGAGATTACCTTCACTCCAGGACAAGTGCGTACAAATTATACACCGGGTGGAGTCACGTTTAACCCTGAGACATATAAGCCGGTTATTGATTATTATCCCGGTAAAGTAAATCCATATTTGATTCAACAAAATTTTATATTTATGTCTGCGACGGGTAAACAGCTGGATGCAGTTGTCTGACGGCAGGTATACAATAGCTATAATGGACAAGTGTCATTATAGCTATTGCTGTTAGAAAGGGAGGATTCGAAAATATGATTGTGAATACAAAGAGATTTGGTGCTATAGAGGTCGACGAAAAAGAAGTGATAACGTTCAGGGGGCCCATATTGGGGTTTGGCGGGCTGCAAAAGTATGTTTTTATTCCATCCGAGAACAACGAACACCCTTTTGGGTTTTTACAATCTATAGAGGATGAAAATTTGACCTTTATTGTGACGGACCCTTTTACGTTCTTTAGTGAATATGAGTTTCAGCTGGACCCTCATTGGATAGGAGCTTTAGATATACAGGATAAGGAGTATATTCAGGTGATGGTGATTGTAACTATCCGTTCCGCTGAAGATGTCACCTGCAATCTAAGAGCTCCAATTGTGTTAAATAGAGCCAAAAATATCGCTGCCCAGATCGTTTTGGATCAAGGAAGTCATACAACAAAACAACCATTATCGGGAGGGGGTAGGAAAGGAGGGGATTCCGATGTTAATTCTGTCTCGAAATAAAGGGCAGAAAATTATACTCAACGATAACATTGTCCTCTCCGTTCTTGAAATCAACGGTGACCAGGTCAGAATTGGTATCGATGCCCCTACAAATGTCACAATATACCGGGAAGAGATCTATGACGCAATTAAACAGCAGAATCAGCATGCCATCGAGTTCAACGCCGATATCCAGGAAATTTTGAATCAAGTAGCTAATCAAAAAAAGAATTAAAAATATATAAAAATTATCAAATTATCTATAAACATTGAGACCGATGCGCCGATAAATATAATATAGGTTGGAAGACATAGCAGTGACGGCCGAACGCTATCTTTCGATCATAAATGGGTGAAGCATGGATGCGAATCACCAACACATTCCAAGGAGGAATTTTATCATGCGTATTAACCACAATATCAGCTCGTACAACACTCAGCGTCAATTGACTTTCAACAACAACAGCTCTGCTAAGAACCTGGAGAAACTTTCTTCTGGTTACCGCATTAACCGTGCGGCAGACGATGCAGCAGGTTTGGCTATTTCCGAGAAAATGCGTAACCAAGTTCGCGGTTTGGAGCAAGCTAGCCGTAACGCCTTGGATGGTATTTCTATGATTCAAGTGGCTGAGGGTGCTTTGAATGAAACTCACTCCATGCTTCAACGTATGGGTGAACTTTATACTCAAGCTGCCAACGAAACTTTGACTACTTCGGATGCTAAGAAAATTGAAGATGAGATTGCTCAATTGACTGCTCAAATCGATAGCATTGCTGAGCAAACGAAGTTCAATGGTAGAGAGCTGTTGACCACGGCTGTGGATACTAATCAATTGGATTTCCAAGTAGGTGCTAACGAAGGTGATACTATTACATTGACACTGAGATCGGCACAGGTTGCTGAGCTTGCTATTAATGACTTGAAGGATCTCACACTTATTACTGATGCAGATCAATTGAATGATGAAGTAAAACTGAACTTGACTAAGGTACAAACGGCAATTGACGAAGTATCCGAAATTCGTTCCGGCCTGGGTGCTGTTCAGAACCGCCTCGAGCATACAGTAAACAACTTGGGAACTACGGCTGAGAACCTCCAAGCGGCTGAATCCCGAATCCGTGACGTAGACATGGCTAAGGAAATGAGCGATTTCACAAAGAATAACATTCTTACTCAAGCTGCAACTGCAATGTTGGCTCAGGCTAACCAACAACCACAAGGCATTCTGCAACTGCTTAGATAATTCCAGTAGAATGAGGCCGGCCGGTTTTTCCGGCCGGTTTTTTGCTATAAGAATAGAATTTTATTTGAGTTAGGAGAATTCTAAGATGAAAGTAAGTCATGACTTACCTGCACTTCCTTTCATTAAACAGGAGCAGCTGCCTTCAGTGGTCGGAGAATATTCTTCATCTTTGTTTAAGACTCATCAGCAAGATCGTGCGCTGCCAGTTGATGACAAGGAATTAGAGAATCTTGTTAATAGAGCGAATAAGACCTTAAATGATCTTGATACGGAAGTAAAGGTATCTTTTCATGAAGGTACTAATCAGATGATGATTAAGGTGGTAAACTCTAAAACTCATGAGGTTTTGAAAGAAATTCCACCCGAAAAATTAATTGATCTAGTTTACAATCTTTGTGAACTAGCTGGGCTATTTACTGATCGTAGAATTTAAGGGGTGATAACTATGACTATCAGAATCAGCGGTATGGCCTCAGGTATGGATATTGACAAGATCGTATCTGACTTAATGAGGGCAGAGAAATTACCTGCTACAAAGGTATACCAGCAAAAACAAACAATTATTTGGACAAGAGATCAGTATCGTAATGTGAATACTATATTGTCGAAATTGGCGAATGCTGCAGATAAACTGAGATTTTCTTCTAACTTTACGAAACTTACAGCCAATTCAAGTAATTCATCTGTAGTAGAGGCGACCATGAAATCTGGAGCCAAGGAAGCTTCCTACAGCATTCAGGTTAACAGAATGGCAACATCTGCTACAATGATCGGAGGCGAGCTTTCAAGCGGCGGCTTGACAGGTACAATTACTATTTCCAATGGAACCGATAGTAAGAACATTACTTTGGACTCCAAAACTCCTCAAAATGTAATTGATGAGATTAATAAGTCTAGTTTAGGAATTCGGGCAAGCTATGATTCCGTCAATAATCGGATCTCATTAGTTTCAAGTTCCATCGGGGATAAATCGCAAATTACGTTAGCTGGAGACACTCAACAATTAGGCTTCCAAGCAGGAACGATACGTGGTGATAATGCGGAGGTATTGGTGAATGGGCAAAAGGTTGAAATCTCAAACAATATTTTAGAACTGGATGGAGTTTCCTTGAAGTTAAAGGGGGTCTCTTCAGGTTCAGTACTTGTAAATGTAACAAAGGAAACAACTTCTGTCAAAAACACGATAATGGATTTTGTTAATTTGTATAATGAGACCATTGATTCTCTTCGTGCTAAATCATCAGAATCGGTATTTCGAGATTATAAGCCTCTGCTCGATGAAGAAAAGGACGCAATGAGCGAGAAGCAAGTTGAATTGTGGGAAAATAAAGCGAAAAGCGGTCTTTTGAGAAATGATAGCATTATTGAAGATACTATTAATTCTCTTAGAAATGGATTGTCTAAGGCGCTTAATACTACTGGGACGTTTAAATCTTTAAGTGACATCGGTATTAGCTTTAAGTCATTTATGGACGGTGGGGTTAGTGAACTTGGTAAATTAAAGATAGATGAAGCTAAACTAGAACAAGCGATAAACGATCATCCTGAAGATGTAATTAACTTATTTACCCAGTTGCCTACCGCAGATAAAACTTCAAGTGAATATTTTGAACAGACGGGATTTGCAGACCGAATCTACCAGTCACTTCAAAAACAAAGCGCTAAGATTATTAAGAAGATTGGTAACGGTATAAATAGTGAGACTATTGATGACAGCTATTATGGAAACTTACTGAAGAACTTGAATTCAAAGATTGTTACACTGGATGATCGGCTAGAGAGAATTGAAGATCGATACTATAAGCAATTTACTGCCATGGAAAAAGCGCTGCAGCAGCTAAACAGCCAAGGTTCGTGGCTAGCACAGCAATTAAGTATGTAACAAATACGTAAAATATTGAGGAGAATAACTATGATGAAGCAGAATTATCAACTTCACTATCAAAAGGTTAGAGTAGAAACTGCTGGTCCAGGGGAGCTTACGCTTATTTTGTATGAGGAATTGTACAAAAGTCTTAATTTAGCCAGAAGTCAATTTGAGAATGGTGATATTGAGCAATGCAGGCATAATATTTACCGTTCCCGTGATATCCTTCAGGAACTTCTAGTTACCCTCAATATGGATTACGATATTTCAAAACAGCTTTACCAACTGTATGATTATTATTTAAGACGGTTGAGTGACTTTATTGTTAAAAAAGATATTGAAATATTGAATGATGTGATCGATTTTGCAAAAGGAATGGTAGAAACCTGGAGACAGGCATTACAAATTGTAAAAAGCGGTAATGAGTAATGAATCAAAATGAAGCAACGATTATTTTGCATGAAATTATGGGGCTGTATGACAAACATCTCCGCCGTTTTGATGTGTCTTCTTACTTAGAAGAGGCGGAGGAAATCGATTCTCTTTATCACAAATTATTCGACATAAATACCCATGATTTCAGTGATTTGGAAAAATGGAAGATACAGTGTGAACAGGTGTATAAAATACACAATACAATAAACACACTAGTGACCCAAAAAATGGCGGAAATGCGTCGTGCTAGGAAGTTGAACTACGGAAACCAAGTGAATCCAGAGGCCTTTTATATTGACCGTAAGGGGTAAAAGCATGTTTAGAGGGTGAGGAAAAAGTATGCATATTAAACGTTTATTGGTAAGTCTTATGGTAATGACTGTTATCTTTGCTGGTTTGCAGCTGGCTCCAGATTCAGCGTCAGCGAATAACTATTTGACAGTAAACAAAACTGTTTCTCCGTCAAGTATTCTTGAGGGGGAAGAAGTTGAAGTTAGTCTTGATATAACAGGTACCCCGCCTGTTGATGTGGTATTGCCGAATGATGTGGTCTTGATTATCGATAGATCAGGAAGTATGGGTACTCAAAAGATGGAGGATGCCAAAAACTCGGCAAAAGGGTTTATAGATTTAATGGATTTTTCCAAACACCGTGTCGGCATTGTCGATTATAGCGATACTTCACGTACCTTCGATTTAACAACGGATACGGCTGCAGCTAAAAACTATATATCTAGTCTTAAATCAGGTGGAGGAACTGCCACAGGAGATGCTATTTTAAAAGCAAAGGAAATGCTTCAAAATCACAGAGACGATGCTCAACCAGTTATTGTACTTCTAACGGATGGCGATGCAACGATTCCGACTTCAAACCCTTATCAATTCGCCTTAGATTCAGCAAATGAAGCTAAGGAGGCAGGTATTGTTTTCTATACGATCGCATTACTTGAGACAAACGCTAATCCAGAAACCAGCGGTCCTAACTTATTAATGAAAGAGATGGCTACGACAGCGCATCACCATCACTTTGTATTAGGATCCGTTGGTTTATCGGATATTTATGCTGCGATTGTTCAGGAGATCGGATTAGCAAGTGCTTATGACGTAGTTGTGAATGATGTAATCTCTGACAAGTTCGAAATAGTTCCAGGTTCATATGATAATAATATACCTCGTCCTACTGTGGATGGGAATAAGTTATCATGGAGTTTTCTGGAAATGAAAAAAGATACCCTTACGTTTACATATAAAATTAGACATAAGAAAGATAGTGGGGTAGGGAGTCTCCCTGTGAACGCTAGTGGTTCAACCATCACATATAAAGATTACACGGGGGCTTCGAAACAGGCAGCTATTCCTAATCCTCTAGTTACGGTTAAATATCCTGCACCGATTATTACTTCCGTCACTCCAGGAGAGGGTAAAGTTACTGGTGGCGAAACAGTAACTATAACGGGTGAATTTTTTAGAGATAAGGCTAGAGTGTCGTTTGCTGGAACGTACTCATCTAAGGTTGACTATATAAGCCCAACAGAAGTAAAGGCGCTTGTACCAGCAGGATATCAAGGTACAGCCGAACTTAGACTTGTTAATACAGACGGACAAGCAGCCGTTGCGACTTATATTTATTATGATAACCCGTTAATTACATCTGTATCACCTAATAATGGGGCATTAGAAGGAAATACAGTTGTACAAGTTAGAGGAAGTGCCTTCATGAAGGGGGCAAAGGTTAAATTTGGAGACACATATTCTCCTAGTGTGACATTTAATAATAGTAGTTATCTTTCTGCGAGAACACCTGCAGGAATCGCTCCCGGAACAGTAGATGTAACTGTTGAAAATCCGGACGAAAGAACGGCTACCCTGCCTCAATCGTTTACTTATAATGAACCGCCTAAAATGACCATTAGCTCTATCTCGCCAGAGAAGGGGCTTGTAACAGGCGGTGAAACAATTACGGTCATTGGTACATTGATTCAGCCTGGCACCAAAGTTTTCTTTGGGGATATAGAGGGTAGCAACTATAAATATTCAAGCATTACTTCCATGGTAGTTAATGCTCCGGCAAATCCGATTGCAGGTCCGGTTGATGTAAGGGTTGAAGGGCCTGATGGATATTCTGTAACACTGCCATTGGCATATACTTATGAAACCCTACCTCCTCCACCTGCACCGACTATTAAGATTATAACCCCTGCAGAAGGGAAACTTGCTGGTGGAGACTCAATTTATGTCGATGGAAGCGGATTTCAGTCGGGAGTAATGGTTTTCTTTGATGACATGGAAATCACACAAGCAACATTTATCAATTCTTCTAGAATTCGAGTTATCACGCCTCCTTGGGCTGTAACAGGAAAAGTAAGTATTACAGTTATTAATCCTGACCAACAGACTGCAAGCTTATCTGATGCATTTGAATATCTTCCACCCCCACCAGCTCCGGAACCGACTTTAAAAGCTGTGACACCGGGGAATGGTCCATTCACAGGCGGAAACAGAGTGTATGTTGATGGTTCAAACTTTGTAAATGGTGCTCAGGTCTATTTCAATGATCAAGCAGTCGCTACAACTTTTGTTAATGCTACTCGACTATCAATTACAGCACCTCCAGCAACGATTCAGGGCTATGTGAATGTAAAAGTTATAAATCCTGATAATAAATCAGTTGAAAAAGAAAATGCATACTCGTATGATCCACCAATTATTATTCCTGCTCCTGAAATTACATCCATTTCTCCTAATTTGGGGTTAACTACAGGAAACTACATCATAGATATTTACGGGAAGGAGTTCCAAAAGAATGCTACGGTAACTATTGGAGCAAACCAAATCAATCTCTATTCCTATGTGAATTCTACCAGGGTTAGAGTTATGGTTCCAGCTTCATCAATTGTTGGAGCTGTGGATGTAACAATCACGAATCCAGATGGCCAGAGTCATACTGTACAGAACGGGTTCACCTATGAAGAGCCGAAACTCACAGTAACTAGAATAACTCCTGGTAATGGGCCGCTAGCCGGGAATACATCTGTGTATGTTGACGGAGCTAATTATGATCCAGGTATGACTGTTACTTTTAATGGACAGCCGATAAGCTTTACGTACGTTAATAATACGAGAATTCGTATTATTACTCCGGCTGGTACAGTTTCGGGTCCTGTTCCGATAGTATTGACTAGTCCAGCAGGAACAACAGCTTCAATCGAGTTTATTTATGATGCTCCTCCTCCAATACCAGATCCTACTATTACAAAATTATCAGTTACTAGTGGTTCTATTGCTGGCGGGTATACGCTGTATGTAGACGGTTCAGCGTTTCAAAATGGTGCAACTATTGATTTTGGTGGAACTAATATTATTCCGCAGTTTGTTAATAATACTCGATTTAAAATTACTGTTCCTCCAGCAGCAGGGCCTGGTGTAATCTCAGTTAAAGTAATAAATCCTGATGGAAAAGTAAGTAATTCGAAGGATTTTGAGTATAAGTAATAGTTGATAGATAACTTGGAAAGGTACCTCATTGGTACCTTTCCTTTTTTAGCTTATTCATTTTTTGTTATTTTTAGTCGATATACATTTAGAGATGAGCATAGGAGGCAGAATGATGAAGGAAATTGTGCTAACACCGACCTACATGAATTCATTTTCATGTATAGGCAGTGATTGCGAGGATAGCTGTTGCATAGGTTGGCAGGTCACTTTAAATAAGAAGACATATCAAAAATATAAAAAAATAAAGCATGCAGAATTAAGCGTGAAACTAAATAAGGGTTTGAAACGAATAAAAAACCAAACCGCATCTGATTCAAAGTATGCCTATTTTTCTATGGATAGCGAGAAGCGCTGCCCTATGTTAAATGAGAAAAACCTATGCGGACTACAATTAAACTTTGGCGAAGATATGCTGTCCCCTGTATGTACAACGTATCCGAGAATGCTTAATAAAATTGATCAAGAGTACGAACTGTCCGCTAAATTATCATGTCCGGAAATTGCAAGGCTAGCCCTTCTAAACCCTGATGGTATTGACTTCGACAAAAAAGAATACGAAGTGAATAAAAATTGGTCTACAATGATGAGTTTAAAAACTGACGGCGTAAACAACAGAGACCTTTTTTCTTGGGAGGTCCGTGAATTTGCCATTGATATTGTTCAAAATAGAAAGCTGAAAATAAGTGATCGACTCATTTTCTTAGGTCTTTTTATGAATAGGCTTCAAGAAATATTAGACAGGAAAAATTATCAAGAAATAAACAGATTAGTTAATGAATATCAGCAAAAGATAAATAATCCGGCTTACTTGCACAGTCTTGAAAATATAAATGATAGTTTATCTCTCCAAATTGAAACGATTTTAGAACTCATTGCTGCCCGGAAGAGATCGGGAGTTACTAGTAGCCGATATTTAGAATGCTTTAATGATATGATTCGTGGTTTGGATCTTGACGGAAAAGAGGAAATTTTAAAGAGCAAATTGGAAGATACTTATTTATATAACTACACAAACTACTATCTGCCTTTTATGAATGAGCATGAATATATTTTTGAAAATTATGTCGTGAATTACATGTTCGAAAGCATGTTTCCCAATATGGCATCTGGTAAAATTTTTAAAGACTATACTAAATTATCGACAATTTTTGCTATGTTAAAGGTGCATTTTGTGGGAATCTCAGGGTATTCCAAAGGACTTAGTACAGACCAGGCAATTAAGATTATCCAGTCTTTTGTACGTGCCATTGAACATAATGATACCTATTTGAGCGGCATGATGGAACTTCTTGAGGAGAATGGTTTTACTACACTAGCCCATATCGCATCCTTGTTGAAGGATAGAAAGAGTGAAGAGATTCATGTTCAATAAAGTCCCTGTGTCTGCCTGCTTGATTGTGAAGGATGAAGAAACAAATATTGAAGGTTGTATCCGTAAATTACAGGAATTTGTAAAAGAAATTATTGTGGTAGATACAGGATCTAAGGACAATACCAAAAAAATATTAGGCGATCTTGCTGTCCAGGTGTATGATTTTGCATGGAAAGATGATTTTTCAGCAGCAAGAAATTACTCGATCTCATTGGCGTCACAGCCATCTATACTCATCATAGATGCTGACGAAGTGCTTGATGCGGATTCAATTACTCAATTAATGGATTATGCTACAAGTTCAAAAAGAAAACCAGCAAAGGTAATCTTAAAGAATCATATGGATGATGGCTCCTGTGTAATCTCTGAGATCACCCGATTATTTCCAAACAAAATGGAATTCCGATATTATGGCCGGATACATGAACAGCTGAGATTGAATGGACAGGAAATCGCATGTTCAGATTCTACTAATGTGGTTATTCATCACTATGGTTATTTGAGAAGCGAAATAGTCCAAAAGCATAAAATTGATCGAAATATAAACCTGCTGAAACAGCAGCTCTTATTGGAGCCTGAATCGACATATACATTATTTCAACTAGGTCAAACTTTTTATGTGAAAAGTGAATATAAGAAAGCTATTATATATTTTGATGATGCTATCAAACTGTTCTCCAAATTTAGTGAGTTGCCGAGTTATGCTCCAACACTCTTTTTATCTTATGGATATTGTCTACTTCGGGAAAAAGAGTATGATGTTTTGGAATTGATCCTCAGAGATGCAATAGATTTGTTCCCAGATTATACAGATTTATATTTTCTATATGGTTCCATGCTAATAGAACAAAAGTCAGTTGAGAATTTTGAAAATATAAAGATGGTATTTGAACATTGTCTTTCGCTTGGAGAGGTCGGCACGGCTAAATATGAGTCAGTGGAGGGTGTAGGTTCCTTTCGAGCGGCATACAACCTTGGAATATATTATGAAGTGATTGGAGACCAGCAAAATGCTAAAAAATATTATAGGCAGAGCGCGGATCAAAATTTTATCCCCGCGTCGAATCGGTTAACAGATTTGGGATGAATGTAAATTGGCAATGAATAGGTCTCGGGGAATCTCTCCTTCATGTAAAAAAAATACATTGCTACAGGAATTCCCAGTATATCTACAGGTATTATGATATAGATTTTTGTTATTAATGATACAGATAGTAGTTCTGTCATTGGTGACTGGCTGGGTTACGTAAACAAAGCTTAATACGAGCGAATTCCTAAAAGTGGAGTTCGCTTTATTCTTATAGGTATCTAGCTATTAACCGATAATATATTTAAGAATTAAATAATATTCCCAAACTTGAGTCTCGATACGGGAGAAGAAGGATAAGAAAATATGAAAACAAGTATAGTAATATTAACCTATAATAAACTCGAGTATACTATCCAATGCATTGAAAGCATTCGTCGATTTACAAAGCCCCACTCTTATGAAATGATTGTTGTAGATAACAACTCGACAGACGGTACGCAAGAGTGGCTCTTAAGGCAAAATGATATTAAACCTATCCTAAATAAGAGTAATCTTGGATTTCCGAAAGGATGCAATCAAGGAATAGAAATTTCAAGTGGAGAAGCAATCTTGCTTCTCAATAATGATACAATTGTGACGAAAAACTGGCTAAATAATTTGCTGGTTAGTCTTTATAGTGAAGAAAGAATCGGAGCAGTCGGTTGTATCACAAATAACAGTTCATATGCTCAATCAATACCGGAAAATTATAGTAATTTAGAAGAGATGCAAATATTTGCCGAGGAATATAACCAAAGTAATGCCTCCGAGTGGGAAGAACGTTTGAAGTTGGTTGGTTTTTGCTATCTAGTAAAACGTAGTGTGATAAACAAGGTTGGTATGCTCGATGAAAGATTTACCCCAGGGAACTATGAAGATGATGACTTATCCGTAAGAATTCGAAAAGCCGGTTACAAATTGTTACTCTGCAAGGATACGTTTATTTACCATTTTGGCAGTGTTTCTTTCGGGACAAACTCAGATTATTTTAGCAATATTTTGGCTAGTAATGCAAAGAAATTCGAAGATAAGTGGGGATTCAATCCCAACTATTCTCAAGGTATCCGGTTTGATATTGTAAAGATGATGGATAGCCCCCCTGATGCAGCGATCAATGTACTAGAAGTAGGTTGTGCTTGCGGGGGGACTCTTCTAGATATTAAGAATAAATATAAAAATAGTAGCCTGTACGGAATTGAATTAAATGATGATGCTGCTTCAATTGCGGCCCTAATTGCTGATGTCCGCAATGACGACATTGAGAAGGTAGCTTTAACTTATCCCGATAACTTTTTTGATTACATTATCTTTGGTGATGTTCTAGAACATTTGTACGATCCATGGAAAGTACTAAACTATATAAAAAAGCATCTTAAACCAAACGGTAAAATTATAGCAAGTATTCCGAATATTATGCATTATAGTGTGATTGACAGTTTACTTAAAGGTTCTTGGAGTTATTCAGATTCCGGACTTCTTGATCGAACACACATTCGTTTTTTTACTCTCAAGGAAATTCAAAAGATGTTCCTTCAAACTGGTTACTATCGGCTTACTATTAATACAAAAACAGTGACGAATCAAATTGGTGAAGCTTCTCTGCTCAATAAAATAACACCGTATATTGATTCCGAGCTCGTTGAACAGTTGAATGTATATCAATTTATTGTGTGTGCTTATAAACACGATTTAGAAGAAACATTTTTATATGCTCTGGAACATCCACAAGAAAAGGAAATACTTGTGGATAGACTGCAGCATTATTCCGATACAGAAATAGTACAAGCAATATTGTTTACTGTGATAGAAAAGAAGGTGGAATTACTAAATTGTATCGGTACTTCTCATTTCGAAATGGGTGTGTATGAGCGAGTCATTCCCTTTTTTGAAAGTGGGTATTTTTTGGATGATCGTGATCCGGATGTCCTATTCAATATTTCCTTCTTCTTGAGTTATATCGGTGAACCTGCACGTGCGGAATTCTTTATGAAAACTTTAAGAGAAGTAAACACTGATATGTACAATGAACTAATTAAAATGTTATATCCAATAAATGATTATTAGGAGAATAACGATGGACCAGTACAAGCTTTGCTTTATTAGCTGCGTAAATGATGAAGAATTATATGAGGAATCTGTAAGATATATAAATTCTTTACATGTACCAGAGGGAATTGTTATTGAATTTGTCTCTGTAAGGAATGCCTCCAGCATGACAGAGGGATATAACCATGGCATGAAAATGTCAGATGCCAAATATAAAATATATTTGCATCAGGACGTCTTCCTCATAAACAAGGAATTTATAACCGAAATCTTAGATTTGTTCCACTCACACCCAAAAGTAGGGATGCTGGGGGTTATAGGAGCCAAACAAATTCCTCCTTCAGGAGTTTGGTGGGAAGCTAAGGAGCAATATGGGGTAGTCATCGAGAATAGCTATAATAGTAAAATGAGGATTTTATCACTAGGTGAGGTAACAAATGATATTGAAATTGTTGAGGGAATTGACGGTCTTATTATGATCACTCAATACGACTTACCCTGGAGGGAGGATATCTTCAATGGTTGGCACTTCTATGATATTTCGCAATGCATGGAGTTTATCAAAGCTGGTTATCACGTAGGCATTCCAAGACAAAATCAACCTTGGAGTATTCATGACTGTGGAGTTCCTAGTACTGAATCTTATGATGTATATCAACAAATTTTCCTTGATTATTACGGGGTTATCAGGGAGGATTCAAGATGAAGGTGGATCGACGAGTAACATTTTTATTACGACGAATAGAGCATGATGTTGACCGTGAACAAGCGATATTAGAAATTGTTAAAGTATTAAAAGAGAAACAGTACGCATTCAAAGATATCTGTACGGTCATAGAAAAAGATATTATATATAAAATAAAAGTATTGAACACAATTGGAATAGGTTGCTTTCTTAATGATGAATATGATTCGGTTATTCCTTTTTTAGAAGTTGCATTAAGATATTCGCCAACGGATCCTGATACAATTTATAATATTGGTTATGTATTAACGAAGATCGGCCTATATGAAGAGGCATTTGGTTTTCTCAATCAAGTACACTGCCTTGATGAAGGAGTATTAAAGCTGAAACAGCAAATTAAAGCGAAGATAATAAATTTATCTCCTATTGAATGATTCTAATCTCTCCTGGCCGAAATTGAGGGCAAGATATGAACTACGCGGCTCCTCACTGCGGGTCGGCTTCGAAATCTTTCAGGTCCTTGTTTCACCCCCACGCTCCCTGGTTAAATAACCATAAACCTATTTTGTCCGCAAACTATTTTCGCCTGCCAACTCAGTCGTGAAGCCAAGTCGACATTTTTCCCGGTTTTCTGCAAAAGAAAACCTTTTCCTTGGTAATTGACACTGGATAAGTCGGGTGCTATAGTCGGAAATGTGGACAATTAGTGTCACACTTTATTTGACAATGAAGGGAATGTTAGTGCATGCAAGGTAAAGTGAAATGGTTCAACGCAGAGAAAGGTTATGGCTTCATCGAGACTGAGGACGGCGGCGACGTATTCGTACATTTCTCCGCGATCCAATCCGAGGGCTTCAAGACTCTGGAAGAAGGACAATCCGTAGAATTCGAGATCGTTGAAGGCGCTCGTGGCCCGCAAGCAGCTAACGTAATCAAATTATAATCATCCCGGCATAGCCGACCTACATAAACGGTAATCGATGGTTAACAATTGGAGATTCGCTAGCCCAAGACTCCGGAACTTCCGGGGTCTTTTTTTTGTATCCGACCTCCGAAAAATATTGTGCTAAAATTCACAATTCTGTCTTTTTACATAGCCATAACAAAATGGTATAATGAGGGTGCAAAGGAGGAGTGCCCAATGCAATTCACTATCCGAGGTCAACAAATTGAAGTGACCGATGCTTTGAAGGACTATGTTGACAAGAAACTCAGCAGGCTAGATAAGTATTTTGATGCACCCCCCACCTCCGAAGGATACGTCACTCTGAGTGTCATTCGAGGATTGCACACGGTGGAAGTGACCATTCCGCTTACCGGTGTGGTACTTCGTGCGGAAGACCGAAGCGATGATATGTACGCTTCCATTGACGCCGTTGTGGACAAGTTGGAACGTCAGATTCGCAAGCACAAAACCAAGCTGAACCGCAAGATCAAGCAAGAGGGCGGACTGAAGACGCTCATTGCGGAGAACGGGGCAGCGGCCACCAGTCAGGTGGATGCAGAGCAAGTGGAGTATGACGAGGACGAGTACGAAGTCGTCCGTACGAAACGTTTTACCATGAAGCCGATGGACGTGGAAGAAGCGATCCTGCAGATGAACATGGTAGGCCATAATTTCTTTGTATTTTCCAACATTGACACACAAGAAGTAAATGTCGTCTACAAGCGTGATGACGGCAAGTACGGATTGATCGAGCGGGACTAAGTTTTAAACGGCAGCATTCCTAAGGAAATGCGGAGGCAGCTGGCCCGATTCGAATTTTAAAATGAAATCGAAATGTAAGGTGAGCCTTCATCCGTGCAAGCGGGTGGGGCTCTTTATTTGGATATACGGCTTCGAGGCGCGTAAAAATCGCAATAAGGATGGAATTTGATGGTAGGCCCATCGGAGTATGCCGAATAGTGCAACCTTTTTCTAATTTGAATGGGTTCCTAGGTGACTACCGGGCCACCTTAAACAGCACCAGACACAGCCACAGTTAGGAACTTCCTATATAGCCGAATTAAGGCCGATGATAGCCAATATTTTAACGATGCTTCAGACGATGGCTTCAGGCTTTAACCTCAGCTTATTCCCTACAATGGACATCGTTGCTTCTGTCCTCATTAGATGTAGAATTTCACTTCGAGGATGAAGATAATTCCATTGCTGCGCGCTGGGGAAATGCTCCACGCAACTTTTTTGGGCCTCTCCGCGTCTCATAGAGTAAGGCTTCGCGTAACAGACACCTCTTGTAATAGCACATATTGTTGCGGCATCCCTTACAAACTGTTACAATTTATGCAAACCCTCATTTTATGGGACGGGCTTTTTAGCCTGCATGAAATGGGACCATCATAAGGAATCAATGAATCGATTTCATCATTTAACCCTTTGGCATTTAATGAAGTTGATTCTATCACTTGTTTTGCACGAAAGGGGTTAACCATGCTAGGACTTGTCAAAAAGATTTTCGGCGACACCAACGAGCGTGATGTCAAACGTCTCATGAAGACGGTCGATGTAATCAACAAAATGGAACCGGATTTTGAGAAGCTCTCCGATGAGCAGCTGCAAGCCAAAACCGAGGAGTTCCGTGCGCGGATCGAGAAAGGTGAGACGCTGGAGGAATTGCTTCCTGAAGCGTTCGCGACAGTTCGTGAAGCTTCCAGACGGACACTCGGCAAACGTCACTATGACGTGCAGTTGGTCGGGGGGATGGCCCTCCACGAAGGCAAAATTGCAGAGATGAAGACCGGTGAAGGTAAGACCCTTGTAGGTACGCTGCCGGTTTACTTAAATGCCCTGCTTGGCAAAGGCGTTCACGTTGTAACGGTCAATGATTATCTGGCGCAGCGTGACAGCCAAGAGATGGCGCAAATATATAATTTCCTGGGAATGACGGTCGGGGTTAACCTGAGCGGCATGGAGCACCCGGATAAACAGCAGGCATATGCTTGCGATATTACGTACGGAACGAACAATGAGTTCGGCTTTGACTATCTGCGTGACAACATGGTCCTCTACAAAGAGCAGATGGTACAGCGTCCGCTGTATTTCTGTATCATTGACGAAGTGGACTCCATCCTGGTTGACGAAGCGCGTACACCGCTTATCATCTCGGGACAAGCTCAGAAATCGACCGAGCTGTATTTTGCAGCCGACCGGTTCGTGAAGCGTCTGACGGCCGAAGAGGATTATACGGTAGACATCAAAGTCAAATCCGTAGCCTTGACGGAAAAAGGCGTAGCGCTGGCGGAACGTTCCTTCGGGATTGAAAACCTGTATGACCACAACCACGTAACCTTGAACCACCACATCGTACAAGCGCTGAAAGCGAACGTGATCATGCGCCGCGATGTGGATTACGTGGTTACCGACGACGAAGTGGTCATCGTCGACGAATTTACGGGCCGTCTGATGGCTGGACGCCGCTACAGCGACGGTCTCCACCAGGCGATCGAAGCGAAGGAAGGCATCGAGGTTCAGAACGAGAGCATGACTCTGGCGACGATTACTTTCCAGAACTACTTCCGGATGTACCGCAAGCTGGCGGGCATGACCGGTACGGCTAAGACGGAGGAAGAAGAATTCAAGAAGATTTATGGTCTTGAAGTGCTTCAAATTCCTACGAACAAACCGAATCAGCGTATTGACATGCCGGATGTGGTTTACAAGAGCGAAGATGGCAAGTTCAAGGCGGTTGTAGCCGAGATCGTGGAACGCCATAAGAAGAACCAGCCGATTCTGGTGGGTACGGTTTCCATCGAGAACTCCGAGCGTTTGTCTGAAATGCTGAAACGCAAAGGCGTCCAGCATAAAGTGCTGAATGCGAAATACCATGCGGAGGAAGCGGAAATCATCTCGCGCGCCGGACAGCCGGGATCGGTCACGATCGCGACGAACATGGCGGGCCGCGGTACGGATATTTTGCTTGGCGAAGGCGTACAGAATATTGGCGGACTTCACATTATCGGTACGGAGCGTCACGAATCGCGCCGGATCGATAACCAGCTGCGTGGTCGTGCCGGTCGTCAGGGTGATCCGGGATCAACTCAGTTCTATCTGTCCCTCGGCGATGAGCTGATGAAGCGTTTTGGTACAGACAACGTGCTGAATATGATGGAGCGTCTTGGATTTGAAGAAGATCAGCCGATCGAGAGCAAGATGATTACCCGTGCGGTTGAATCCGCGCAGAAGCGGGTAGAAGGCAACAACTTCGACATGCGTAAAGTCGTTCTCCAATACGATGACGTCATGAACCAGCAGCGTGAGATCATCTACAAGCAGCGCCGTGAGATCTTGGAATCTCAAGACATCAAGCAAATCGTTGTAGAGATGATTAAGCCGGTCATTGATCGTGTCGTTCAGGCTCACTGCAGCGATGACATTCCGGAGAACTGGGAACTGCAGGAAGTGGCAGACTACGTGAACAGCAAGCTGCTGGACGAAGGTGCCGTTACCCGCGAAGATCTGTGGGGTAAAGAAGCCGAAGAGCTTACGGAGTACATCTTCGATCGCGTGATGAAGAAGTACGAAGAGCGTGAGCAAGCCATCGGCGAAGAAATGGTGCGCGAGTTCGAGAAGGTTATCGTGCTGCGTGCGGTGGACAGCAAGTGGATGGATCATATCGATGCAATGGATCAGCTGCGTCAAGGTATCCACCTCCGTGCTTACGGTGGTACCGATCCGCTTCGCGAATACCAATTCGAAGGCTTCGAGATGTTTAATGCCATGATCGCGACGATACAGGAAGAAGTTGCGACGTACATCATGAAGGCCCAAATCGCAACGAATCAGGAGCGTCAAGCGGTTGTGGACGAGAATAAAGTCTCCACGAACAGCAGCAGCGAACCTGCCGAGAAGCGTCCGGTCCAAGTGGCTGAACAGATCGGCCGGAATGATGCATGCCCTTGCGGCAGCGGCAAGAAGTATAAGCACTGCCATGGACAGAACGCTTAAGCGATCCAGCCTAATGGTGATGAATATAAGAAAAGCATCCATTGACGTGCTTCTACAGAAGCAAGACCGCGTGTAGAGGATATTTTTCTTGCGATGATCGAATTTGTTCAGCATCACAACAAACTTCGATAATCCTTATACAGCCTGTCCAGGTTATGGGCAACTTTTCAACTCCCTTAAGAGCGGCAGATGAACCGGGTGATGGTGGTCTTTTCCACGGTGATCCGAATACCCCTGCTGCGCTTAAGGGAGTTTATCTGAATAAACAGCGAAATTCCTGATACAGCAACGTAAATTTCTCTTGAAATGGAACGTTTTCCATGGAGGAGAGGGTATACTGAAATTATTACGTGAAGATAAGAAAGGACGAGGACTCATGATCGATCCAAGTGTGAAGCAGGACCTGCGTGAAATCAGCAAGAAACTAACCAATCTTAGGGGGTCTCTTTGACTTAGATCTCAAACAGGAAATGATTGAGAACTTTGAGGAGAAGATGGCGGCTCCGGATTTCTGGGACGATAATGAGAAGGCTCAGGCGCTCATCGCCGAAATGAATGCCGTGAAGTCTTCCGTGGATCAATATCAGAAGCTGCAGGCGGATTACGATGATGCCGTCGTGATGATCGAGCTGGCGGATGAAGAGGGCGATGACTCCCTTGCGGGAGAGATCGGAGAGACGATCAAGGACCTGGTTGGGCGCGTGGAGGAATTTGAGCTTCAACTGCTGCTGAACCAGCCTTACGATAAAATGAATGCGATTCTTGAGCTGCATCCCGGCGCGGGGGGTACCGAGTCTCAAGACTGGGGCCAAATGCTGCACCGCATGTACACGCGATGGGCCGAGAAGCGCGGCTTCAAGGTGGAGACGCTGGATTATCTCCCTGGCGATGAAGCGGGAATCAAAAGCGTAACCCTGTTGATCAAAGGCTTTAATGCCTACGGATATTTGAAGGCTGAAAAAGGGGTCCATCGACTGGTTCGGATCTCTCCGTTCGACTCTTCGGGCAGACGGCATACGTCCTTCGTGTCCTGTGACGTCGTACCGGAAATTACGGATGACGTGGAGATCGACATCCGTACCGAGGATCTGAAGATCGACACGTACCGGGCGAGCGGCGCCGGCGGACAGCATATCAATACGACGGACTCGGCCGTACGGATTACGCACTTGCCAACCGGCGTGGTGGTGACGTGCCAGAATGAACGCTCCCAGATCAAGAACCGCGAGCGGGCGATGACGATGCTTCGTTCCAAGCTCTACGAACGCAAAATCGAGGAGCAGCAGAAGGAATTGGCGGAAATCCGCGGCGAACAGTCCGATATTGCTTGGGGCAGTCAGATCCGTTCGTATGTATTCCATCCGTACAGTATGGTCAAGGATCATCGGACGCAAGTAGAAACCGGTAATGTCGGCGCCGTCATGGACGGAGATTTGGACGGATTTATCGACGGATATTTGCGCAGCCAGATCAAGCAGGAAGTCGAGTAGGACGTTGAGGAGAGATTTATAGAACTATGGCGCAATCCGCTGGCAATCCATCGATCAACAAACGAAAAAGAGAACCCTTGATTCCGATCAACGGTCCGCTCCGGCAGACGGTGGACGCAATCTTTATTATCGTCGGCTCCTTTATTATGGCGCTGTCGTTTAATCTGTTTTTCCTGCCCAATCACATCGCCTCGGGCGGGGTGTCGGGTTTGTCCGTTCTTGCGCAAGCGTGGCTCGGCATTGAACCGGCCTTTACGCAATGGGCGCTGAACATTCCTTTGTTCGTGCTTGGCTTTTGGCTGCTTGGGCGCGACTACGGCATCCGCTCCCTGCTGGGAAGCGTGATTTTGCCGCTGTTCGTATTTTTGACCAAGGACTGGCCGATTCCAACCTCTAACCCGCTTCTGGCTTCCATTTATGGCGGTATCGGCGTCGGTATCGGCATGGGGCTGGTCTATCGCGGCAGGGGGTCAACCGGCGGGTTGACCATCGTGGCGCAGCTCCTACAAAAATACAGCGGCCTCAGCTTTTCCGTCTGCGTCGTACTGCTGGATGCGATCGTAATCTCATCGGCAGCCCTTGTGCTCTCGCTGGAGCAGGCGTTATACGCGCTGATTGGACTGTACGTAACAGGCAAGGTGATTGATGCCATCGAGCTGGGATTTAGCTTTACCAAGGTGGCCTACATTATATCCGATCATACGGAGCCGATTACCAAGGCCATTCTCGAGGACCTTGACCGCGGATTAACCAAGCTTACCGCAGAGGGAGGCTATACGGGCGAACACCGGACGGTCCTGATGGTCGTCGTCGGACAGAGCGAAATTCCCCGTCTCAAAACGGTGGTCCAATCGGTGGATCCGAATGCCTTCGTCATCATTAGCAATGCCCATGAGGTATTGGGCGAAGGATTCCGCAATATTAAGGCGTAGCCTCGCGGCTCGTCAGCATACTCTCTATAAAAAAGAAGTAACCATTCGTCAGGCAGCGTAGTCTGAGCAGGGGTTACTTCTTTTTTTATGTAATGGGATCGTTAACGACTGATCTGAATCAGCGTAATCTTTGACTTCGAGGTGTCCGCCATGAAGGAGATGCGGGTCTTGCCGAAAGTGTAGACCATCTCGTATGCCTCTTCCATGTCGTTATAATACATTTCGTAGGCGCTGCCTAAATGCTTTTTGACGTCCGCAAAGGTTTGGTCCGGGAAGCCTTCTTTACCTATCAACAAACACCACATGCCGTTTGAGCCTGTATAAGGGTTCTCGAAATTAAATCCGGCATACGAAATATTTTTGAATTTCCAAAACTCGCCGCCGTAGTGGTAGAATGAACTCACAGGTTTTCCCAATTTGGAGGCGATCTGATTTTGGGTCATGCCGAATTGGACGCCGCCAAAGCCTGGGATGACTCCTTTTTTCAAATAAGCCGCCGTGTTCTTGTTGAGGATTAACATTGGCGCAGGTTTGGTTTTTGCTTGGGTGGTTGAAGCGGCAGCGAAACTGGGATGAGGAGCCTGCCACGTGAGGCAGATCAGTAAGAGAAAACATAATAGGCCCGTCGTTCTTTTGAATATCATGGTTTTACCTCCAGGAATCTAAGTTGTAGGAACATATTTCCCTAAGAGGATTATATCAAAGCACCGTTTAGGTCGATAGACTTATTTATTAGGTTAAAAGTAATAGGGAGCGTGAAGTCTTAGGTTTATAGAACAGGGGGAGTTACGAATGGAAATCGAACAGATCTACGGCAGTTTGCCGGTGCTGGAAACCGAACGTCTGCGCCTTCGCAGAGTATCGATGCAGGATGCCGATCAGATGTATGCCTATGCCTCAGACGATGAGGTGGCGAAATACGTTACTTGGGAGACCCATCGCTCGATCGATGACAGCAAGCGGTTTATTCAATTCATACTGGCTCAGTATGCCAAGCATGATATTGCCCCGTGGGGGATCGAGCTGAAGGAGAGCGGGCGACTGGTCGGGACGGTTGATTTTGTATGGTGGAAGCCCGAGCAGCAGGCCGCGGAGATCGGATATGTGCTGGCACGGGATTGTTGGGGACAAGGCATCATGACCGAGGCGGCCTCTGCGCTGCTCAAGCTTGGTTTCGGCCGTATGGAGCTTGTACGCGTGCAGGCTCGATGTTTGGTGGAGAATATCGGCTCTCAGCGCGTAATGGAGAAGATCGGCATGTCCTATGAGGGGACGGTGAGGAAGGGGATCAAGGTTAAGGGCCAGCATTGGGACCTCAAGCTCTATTCCATTCTGAAGGAAGAGTTCGATCCATCTCGATAGACATTGCCTCGGAGCCCGTTAGCAGTTTGGACCAAATTTGAATAATCCATTGTATTTATATGAATACGGTCGTATAATAATACATATTTATGAGACGGATAAAGTCAATGAATACCTTGGAAGCACATATCGCTTTTGACGCAGGAAACGGAACGCTTCCGAAGAAGTTCATGACCAGCCTGACTGCTTCTTGAAGCAAAATGATACCAAGAATCATCAGCGGACACGCGTGGTTTTTGATACCCAACATAGGATGAAGAGGGAATTTAGGCGGCGGCATGGCTCGATCGGAAGAAGGAAACGGAAGAGCATGGGGTAGAGATGAAGGATGGATGAATGGGACCTTGCATAAGGTCCTTCAGCTGTTCCTTGGGGAGAGGGATGAGGATATGACGGACACAAATACAGTAAGAGTTGCTATTGTTGGATCTACCGGCTACGGTGGCGTGGAACTGATCCGCTTGCTGCAAGCGCACCCGCGCGTTGAGATTACATCGGTAATCTCTTCATCGACGGCAGGCGTACCGATATCGGACGGATTTCCGCATTTGACCAATATCATCACACGCAACCTGGATGGCGTTAACCCGGCTGAAATCGCCGAGGTGGCCGACTTGGTATTTGCGGCTACGCCTTCGGGCGTCAGTGCCAAGCTGGTACCGGAGCTGCTGGATGCAGGCTTGAAGGTCATTGATCTCTCGGGCGATTTTCGCTTGAAAGATGGAGCCGTTTATGAACAGTGGTATAAACACGCGGCTCCGAGCGCGGAGCTGTTGGAAAAGGCCGTATATGGCCTGTGCGAAGTGTTTGGCGAAGAGGTCCGCGATGTGGATTTCATCTCCAATCCGGGCTGTTATCCGACCGCGACGCTGCTGGGCCTGATTCCGGCCATCAGCGCGGGCTGGATCGATGCTTCATCCCTTATTATCGACGCCAAATCCGGCGTGTCCGGTGCAGGACGGGGAACGAGCCTGATGACGCATTATGCTGAAATCAACGAGAACTTCAAAGCCTACAAGGTGAATAAGCATCAGCATATTCCCGAGGTCGAGCAGGTATTGACGCAGGTAGCGGGCGAACCGATCACGGTCACCTTTACGACGCATCTGGTACCGATGACGCGGGGGATCATGAGCACCATGTATGCCACGCTGAACGGTCCTTACACGGAAGAGGATTTCATTGAACTGTACCGCCAGTATTTCAAGGATCGTAAATTTGTGAGAATCCGCGACCTGGGCGTATGGCCTGCAACAAAAGAAGTCAGCGGGTCGAACTTCTGCGATATCGGCTTTGCGGTGGATGCGCGCACGAACAGAGTGACCATTATATCGGTCATTGATAATGTGGTGAAGGGTGCGGCCGGGCAGGCGATCCAGAACCTGAATTTGATGATGGGATGGGAGGAGAGCCTCGGACTTACGTTTACGCCGATTTATCCGTAAGCGGCTGGGGATACAGACATGGGAGAGAATACGTTTGCGATTATCGATGGGGGCAGCATCGTAACGCCGCAAGGCTTCAAGGCTGCCGGGCTCCACTGTGGACTTAAGAAGACCGACCGTAACGACCTGGGCGTCATTGTATGCGATGTGCCTGCCGTGGCGGCTGCCGTCTATACGACGAACCTGTTCCAAGCGGCACCGCTGAAGGTAACGCGTGAAAGCTTGGAGGACGGCAAGCTTCGCGCGATTGTCGTGAACAGCGGGAATGCCAATGCCTGCACGGGCAAGCAGGGCGAAGAGGATGCATACACGATGCGCGCCAGCACGGCTGCGCAATTCGGCCTGGACGTGAACGATGTGGCCGTTGCTTCGACGGGTGTCATCGGGGAGCTGCTGAAGATGGACCGAGTATCCTCCGGTATTGCCGGCTTGCCTGCACGGCTCAGCGGCGAAAGCGAAGGGGCTGAAAGCTTCAGCCAAGCGATTTTGACAACCGATCTGGTAAAAAAGGAAGCCTGCGTTACCGTACAGGTTAACGGCACGAAGGTGACCATCGCCGGCACGGCGAAGGGATCGGGGATGATTCATCCGAACATGGCGACCATGCTCGGATTCATGACGACGGATGCGGTCATTGGTCAGGAAGCGCTGCAGCAGCTGCTGCGCCAAACGACCAACCTGACCTTTAATATGATTACGGTGGACGGCGATACAAGCACCAACGATATGCTGGTTGCGATGGCCAGCGGCCTGGCGGGGCATGACGTGTTAACGCCGGAGCATCCGGATTGGGATGCATTCGCAGCCGGCTTCCACTATGTGTGCCAGCAGCTGGCGAAGGCAATCGCGCGTGACGGAGAGGGAGCTTCCCGCTTGATCGAGGTTCGCGTGGACGGCGCCGAAAGCGACGATGACGCGCAAGCGATCGCCAAGACGATCATCGGCTCCAGCTTGGTCAAATCGGCGGTGTTCGGTGCGGATGCCAACTGGGGACGGATCATTGCGGCTGTGGGCCGCGCAGGCCGTCCGGTCAATCCGGAGACGGTGGATATTGCCATTGGCCCGATTTCGGTGCTGGAGCAGTCAAGGCCCGTCGCTTTTGACGAAGATGCGGCGCTGGCTTACCTTCAAGGCGACACCGTGGATATCGACGTGAAGCTGCATATCGGCAGCGGGTCGGCTACGGCTTGGGGCTGTGATTTAACCTATGACTATGTCCGCATTAATGCGGCTTATCGTACTTAGATAACTAAAAAATCAGGACGGAGGAGATGGATATGAAGAGCACGATCGATCAGGAGAATTCGCAGCCGGTTCAAACCTCAAGCGCGGATACGTTTGTGATGAAATGCGGCGGCAGCACGCTCGCGGCCCTTCCGGACAGCTTCTTCGAGGATTTGAAGAATCTGCAGGATAAAGGGGTTAACCCTGTTATCGTGCACGGCGGCGGTCCCGCAATTTCCGGCAACCTGGAGAAACTCGGCATCGAGACCGAGTTTGTGAACGGTCTGCGCAGGACGACGGAGGATGTGCTGGACGTCGTGGAGATGGTGCTTGCGGGCACCATCAATAAACAGATCGTACGACGGATTCAAAGCGTGGGCGGTTCTGCCATCGGCTTGTCCGGTTCGGACGGCGGGCTCATCGAGGCCAAACCGGTAACGAACCATGCGGAGGTTGGCTGGGTCGGCGACGTTACGCTGGTGAAGTCATCGATCCTGAGCGGCGTGCTGGAGATGGGGTACATGCCGGTGGTTGCGCCGATCGGCGTGGATCCATCCGGTCAGCGCTATAACATCAATGCCGATACCGCAGCTGGTGCCGTGGCTTCTCATCTGGGCGTTAACCGGATGATCGTTGTCACCGACGTGCCGGGGATCATGAAGGGATCGGGCGGCGAGAAGCGGGTGCTTCCGACCGTAACGGTGCAGGAGATCGAGGATATGATCGGAACGGGCGAAATCTATGGCGGCATGATACCGAAGGTAAGAGCAGCCATCAGCTGCATTCACGGCAAAGTGAGCGAGGTCGTCATCGTGGACGGAAGCGAGCGGAACGTGCTGAGCCGGGTGCTTGGAGGCGAAGTGCTGGGTACGCGCATCGTGCGGATGTAGATTTAGATTCGAGATTGTAGAATATAACGGCTTCAACGGAGAAGGTGGAATTGTTCTGGAGAAGCAGCGCGGTCGCCTTTGCCTCCGGAATTTATCCTTGATTACATGATTCCATGAAAATCTGTGGGCAACAGGGATCGGAGGAATGATCCGAATTCGCAGTGTTGGTTAAGCTTAATGGATGTTCATATCGTAGGACGGTTCAAACGTGAAACACGAAGCAATGCCAAATGCAAAGGAGTGTGTGAAGGCTATGGGAAAAGAAGCAGCAGGCGGTATCAAGGCAGCTAATGAAAGCTCGTTGTTCCAAACGTACGCCAGATACCCAATCGCCCTGGTCAAAGGGGAGGGCAGCTGGCTATGGGATGATCAAGGCAACAAGTATCTTGATTTTATGGCCGGTCTGGCGGTAACGAATCTCGGCCATGCCCCGGTAAAAGTGAAAGAGAAGCTGAAAGCCCAGCTGGATGAATTGTGGCATGTCTCGAACCTGTTCCACATTCCGGGCCAGGAAAAAGCAGCCGAGCTGCTGACAGCCAACACCTGCGCGGATGCGGTCTTCTTCTGCAACAGCGGGGCCGAAGCGAACGAAGCTGCCATTAAGCTGGCACGCCGCTACCATCAGAAGGTGAAGGGAACGGGACGCTACGAGGTCATTACGTTTACCCAGTCCTTCCATGGTCGGACGCTGGCTACGCTGACGGCCACCGGCCAGGATAAGGTGAAGGAAGGCTTCCTCCCGCTTCCGGCAGGCTTCAAAAGCGTTCCCCTGCATGACCTTCCGGCGCTGGAAGCAGCCATTAACGACAATACCGCAGCCATCATGATCGAGATGGTGCAGGCGGAGGGCGGCGTGCATCCGGTGGAACCGGAATTCCTTCAAGCCGTCACCGGGCTGTGCAAGAAGCACGGACTGCTGCTGATCGTGGACGAGGTGCAAACGGGCATGGGCCGGACCGGCAAGCTGTTTGCGCACGAGCATTACGGCATCGAGCCGGATATTTTCACCGTGGCCAAAGGGCTCGGCTCCGGGTTCCCGGTAGGCGCGATGCTGGGCAAGGCTTACTTGCGCGAAGCCTTCACGGCAGGAAGCCATGCCACGACGTTTGGCGGCACGCCGATTGCGAGCGCCGTCATCCAGGCCACCATCGAGACGATGCTGGAAGACAACGTGCCGCAGCGCGCGGCCGAAGCCGGAGAATATTTGATGACGAAGCTGAATGAGAGCCTGGGCAGTCATCCTTTTGTGAAGGCGATCCGGGGGAAAGGCCTGCTGATCGGCATCGAATGCGTCGAATCGGTTGGGGAGCTGGTGCTGAAAGGACAGAGCCGCGGGCTGCTGTTCGTAACGGCAGGACCGAACGTGATCCGGCTGCTTCCGAATCTGTACGTCACGAAACAAGAGATCGACCAGGCGGTGTCGATCGTTACGGAACTTATACATGAACATACGGCGGTTAGCCAAGCATAGAAGAATCGTGCAGCAGCATTATGGACAATAACAGCATGGTTAAGGAGGACTGAAGAATATGGCCGCTAGCGGACAATTGAAGGAATTAAGCCTGAAAGGGCGGGATATGATCGAGCTGGACGAATACTCGACGGAAGAGATTCAGTTCTTGCTCGATTCGGCAATCGAGATCAAGCGCAAGCAGAAGAACGGGGAAGTCTATCAGCCGCTGAAAGGCAAGACGATCGGCTTGATTTTTGAGAAGTCGTCCACGCGGACGCGGGTTTCGTTCGAAGCTGGGATGTTCCAGCTGGGCGGACATGCACTATTTTTGAGCAAAAACGATATTCAGCTCGGACGCGGCGAGCCGATCAGCGATACGGCACAGGTGATGTCCCGTTATCTGGACGGCCTGATGATCCGTACCTTCGGGCACGACAACGTGGTCAACCTTGCGAAATATGCTTCGATTCCGGTCATCAACGGCCTGAGCGACATGGCGCATCCATGTCAGGTGCTGGCTGATTTGCAGACGGTGCTGGAGCACAAGGGCAAGCTGAAAGGCCTCAAAATGGCCTTTATCGGCGATGGCAACAACATGGCGCATTCGCTCCTGATCGGCGGTGCCAAGATGGGCATGCATGTGGCCGTGGCCAGTCCGAAGGGCTATGAGGCGGAAGCCAGCATCGTGAAGCTGAGCGAGGAAATCGCGGCGCAAACGGGCGGCAAAATCACGATCACCCAAGACCCGCTCGAAGCCGCGAAGGATGCAGACGTGATCTACACGGATGTATGGGCAAGCATGGGCTTTGAAGAGGAGCAGGCACAGCGGGAAGCCGCCTTTGCGGACTACCAGGTGAATGAGGAGCTGGTGAAAGCAGCTAAGCCGGATTACTTGTTCCTGCATTGCCTCCCGGCCCACCGCGGCGAAGAGGTCAGCGAAGGCGTGATCGACGGTGCCAATTCCGTCATTTTCGATCAGGCGGAGAACCGTCTCCATGCCCAGAAGGCTTTGATGGTTGCTTTGATGGCATAAAGCCGCCGATGACCAGCGAACATTCTCTATGAAAATGCGTCAATGGACGTTTTCTTTAGTATAATGAAGGACAGGGTTGTTAGTAACAAAGAGAGGGAGTTAAACCATGGCAAAACAAAAAATCGTACTGGCGTATTCCGGCGGTTTGGATACGTCCGTCATTCTGAAGTGGCTGAAAGAAACCTACGATGCGGAGATCATTGCCTTCACGGCCGATATTGGCCAGAAGGAAGAGCTGGACGGACTTGAGGAAAAAGCGCTGGCGACCGGCGCCTCCAAAGTATACATCGACGATCTGCGCGACGAATTTGCGAATGATTTCATCTTCCCGATGTTCCAGGCGGGTGCCATGTACGAAGGGCAGTACCTGCTCGGCACCAGCATCGCGCGCCCGTTGATCGCGAAACGCATGGTGGATATCGCACGTGCCGAAGGCGCGACGGCAATTGCGCACGGCGCTACGGGCAAAGGGAACGACCAGGTTCGTTTTGAGCTGGGCGTAGCCGGCTTGGCACCGGACATTGAAGTGATCGCGCCTTGGCGCATCGAGGAGTTCCGAAACTCCTTCCCGGGACGCGCGGAGATGATCGCTTACGCGGAAGCGCACGGCATTCCGGTAACGGCATCCGCTGCGAAATCCTACTCCATGGACCGCAACCTGCTCCATATCAGTTACGAGAGCGGTGTGCTGGAGGACCCTTGGTTCGATGCAAGCGCAGAGGACAGCAAGGATATGTACCTTCTTAGCGTATCGCCTGAGGATGCGCCGGATGAGGCGGAATACCTCGAGCTTACGTTCGAGCAAGGGAATGTCGTTGCGCTGAACGGCGAGTCGATGAGCCCGCTGCAAGTGATGGAGAAGCTGAACGAGCTGGGCGGCAAGCACGGCATCGGTCGCGTGGACATGGTGGAGAACCGCTTCGTCGGCATGAAGAGCCGCGGCGTCTATGAGACTCCTGGCGGCACGATCCTGTTCACTGCTCATCGCAAAATGGAGTCCATCACGATGGACCGTGAAGTGATGAACCTGCGCGACAGCCTGATTACCCGCTACAGCACCTTGGTTTATAACGGCTTCTGGTTCGCGCCGGAGCGTCTGGCATTGCAGGCGCTGGTGACAGAGAGCCAGAAGAACGTTACGGGTACGGTGCGCGTGAAGCTCTACAAAGGCAATGTGATCGGCGCAGGCGTGAAGAGTCCGGTGAGCCTGTACAACCCGGACATCGCCACGATGGAAGCCGATCCGACGCAAGCTTACGATCAAGGCGACGCTACCGGCTTTATCCGCTTGAACGCATTGCGTTTGAAAGTGGCAACCGGCGTGAATCAGAATCAATAAAACAGTCTGAGGGCCCGTTTAACGGAACAGCGCATCGGATAGAGCGCGGTAACAACGCGGCCGAAGGATACATGATATGATGCCTTATGTCTTATATCCGGTAATTGATCGAATATAAGCGTATGGCTATGGACGTACTAGTAATGAACAGGCTGAAGGCCGTTTTCATGCTGGAGAGCTCCGTCGATTCTCGTGCAACGGGATGAACGGAACCTCTTAAGCGGGAAGCGGCCCTCTGCCTTAAATCAGAGAGGGGCAAGTGTTGTGAGCAAGTTATGGGGCGGACGCTTTACGAAGCAGACCAACGCATTGGTGGAGGAATATACGGCATCCATCGGTTTTGACAAGCAGCTGGCCGAGGAGGACATCCAGGGAAGCCTTGCGCATGTGTCCATGCTGGGCAAATGCGGCATCGTGCCGGCGGAAGACGTGGAGACGATCAAGACAGGATTGGGCAAAGTGCTGGAGCGCATCCGTGAGGGCAGCATCGAGTTCTCCGTATCGGATGAGGATATCCATATGAACATCGAGAAGAATCTGATCGAGGAAATCGGACCTGTCGGCGGCAAGCTCCACACGGGACGCAGCCGCAACGACCAGGTGGCAACGGACATGCACTTGTATTTGCGCAACCGCGTCGTGGCGTTGACCGGCATGCTGCACGAGCTGCAGACCGCGTTGATCGGGCAGGCGAAGGATAACCTGGATACGATTATTCCGGGGTATACGCATCTGCAGCGTGCGCAGCCGATTCTGTTCGCGCATCATCTGATGGCTTACATGTCCATGTTCCAGCGGGATATCGACCGTCTGATCGACAGCTATAAGCGCATTAACGTGCTGCCGCTCGGGGCAGGCGCGCTTGCGGGCACAACGTTCCCGATCGACCGCCATTTCGTGGCGGAGCAGCTCGGTTTCGACGGCGTTTACGAGAACAGCCTGGATGCGGTCAGCGACCGCGACTTTATCCTGGAATTCCTCTCGGATGCTTCCATCATCATGATGCACTTGTCCCGCCTGAGCGAGGAGCTGGTGCTTTGGAGCAGCACCGAGTTCAACTTCGTCGAGCTGGATGATGCGTTCTGCACGGGCAGCAGCATTATGCCGCAGAAGAAGAACCCGGACGTGCCCGAGCTTGTCCGCGGCAAAACCGGACGGGTATACGGCAACCTGATGGGTCTGCTTACCGTGCTGAAGTCGCTGCCGCTTGCTTATAACAAGGACATGCAGGAAGACAAAGAGGGCATGTTCGACACGGTGGCTACGCTGGAAGGCGCATTGCAGCTATTCGCGCCGATGATCGCCACGATGAAGGTCAACAAAGGCCGCATGCGCGAAGCAGTGAACACCGACTTCTCGAATGCAACGGATATTGCGGACTTCCTGGTCGGCAAAGGGCTTCCGTTCCGCCAGGCGCACGAAGTGATCGGCAAGACCGTATTGTACTGCATCCAGAACAACAAATACCTGCTGGACCTGACGCTGGACGAATTCAAGCAGTTCTCCGAGCTGTTCGACGACTCCATCTATGGCGTGCTTCAACCCGAGACGGTGGTCAATGCGCGTAACGTTTACGGCGGCACGGCAACCGAGCAGGTGAAAGCGGCGATCGACCGCAGCGTGCAGATCCTTCAGGTCACGGAAGAATGGCTGGGTCTCCGCCAGGGGAATGTAGAGTAAAGGATACAGAAAACTTGAAGTAGTAAAAATAAAGGTGGATCGGCAAAAGCTATATTTGCTGATCCACCTTTTGTTGTGTAACGATGAGATTCGTTGAACGAGGGATTGCCTAAAATCCTCTCATGAAGAGAAGTGCACCCAGTACACCCCATGGAACTGCGAATGAACCGCAAGCACGTTCATGGCGTGGATATTATGGGTTCATCAGGCTTTCAACGGAAGCCATTTCAGAACATCCTGGATATGGGTATCCCAATATCCCCAATCGTGGCCGCCCGGGCCTTCCTGATACGTGAGATCCAGGGAGGTTGCTTCGCAGGCTTTGCGGAATGCTTGATTGTCTTGGTAGAGGAAGTCTTCCGTACCGCAGCATTGAAACAGCAGCGGCTTCGGTCCCTCGGAGCGGTCCACTTCCTGAAGCAGCCACAACAGGTCATTGTCGGTGCCGGTAATGTCCCGATCTCCGTAGACTAAACGATGCTCAAACAAAGCCTCGTTCCTATTAATATGACCCGCCATGTCGAGCGCGCCCGACAGGCTGGCAGCAGCGGCGAAGGATTCGGGACAGCGAAGGGCAAGCTTGAACGCCCCGTAGCCGCCCATGGACAACCCGGCGACGAAGTTATCTTCCCTCGCGTGGGATAACGGGAAGAAGGAACGGGCGATGGACGGCAGCTCCTGGCTGATATAGGTCCAGTATTTGCCGCCGTATTCCATGTCGGTATAGAAGCTGCGATGCACTTGCGGCATAACGACGGCAATGCCCATCTCGGCCACGTAGCGTTCGATGGAGGTTCTGCGCAGCCAGATGGAATCGTCGTCGGACAGGCCGTGCAGGAGGAAGAGCGTCGGATGCAGACCGCTTTTGGCATGATTCGTCATGCCGATTTGTGAAGAGGTTTGCTGAGGGAGAATGACGGTCATGGACGTGCTGAGACCGAGCACCTCCGAGTAAAAGTGACATTGCATAAGAGCCATGGATTATGTATCCCCTTTCATTTTTGAAAATGAGAGATCAAAGTGACGAGCCTATTAGGATCATATCACAATCGATCCCCCTTGCTCCAAGTAAATCTAAGTCATCGTCTGCGGCGGGCGAGCACGGATTTAAAGTCTGCTGCATTCGGAAGCTTCGCCATTCTCCAGGAGCATAAAGGCGGCCGGCGACCGAGTCGAAACGGATGGAATGAATCCGTGCATAAAACGCCTCGGTCTTCAGACCGAGGCGAGGTTCAGCCATCGGGCTGTTCTATGATGCGCTGCGTTGTGTTATCTTAGAGGGAGATTATGGCTCCATCTGGTGGAGGATTCAATAGCATAGATTTAGAAGTTTAGCGAGTGTCCAATTAAGATATAGCATGATGATCCTATTTGTGAATCTGGAGGAGTATGCTTATGATACCACATGACGATAAACTGTCCGATCTGAAGATTACGGGAACCGGCAGCTCAAGCGGCGGCCAATACGGCAAGGTGCGAATCGATGGTGCCGGGCAGGTGAATGGAGATTTGGATTGCCGGGAATTAACAGGCAACGGAACGATGAGTTTGAACGGCGACGTAGCTGCCGACAAGATTCGCGTGAACGGTTCGGGAACCATTAAGGGGACGGTGGACGCGGAGGAGCTGCATGTAGCCGGCAGCCTGAGCGTGAAGAGAGGCGTGCGCAGCCGATCCATTTTTATCGGGGGGCATTGCAGCATTCACGGTGATTCCGAATCGAAGAGGCTTGATGTAACCGGAAACCTGAGAAGCCATGGTGACGTGCGGAGTGAGACGGCCACGTTTCATGGGGGCTTCAAGATCGATGGCCGCCTGCATGTAGGAACAGCGGATATTCGGCTGTTGGGCCGCTGCCTTGCGCAGGAAATCGTCGGAGACCGGATCACGATCCGCAAAAAAGGAAAGCGTCTCTGGGAGATGCTGTCCCTGCCATTACGGGGAACGCGGCTGGAGGCACGCATTATTGAGGGCGATGTCCTGGATCTAGAGTATGTCGAAGCCGATATCGTCCGCGGCAACCGGGTGATTCTCGGCCCAGGGTGCGAGATTCGGCAAGTGGAATACCGGGATGAATTGACGCAGCATCCGGAAGCCCAGGTCAGAGCATCCCGGCGGTTTTAAGTTTTAAGGGCGACATTGGGCCAAACATCCGGGCATAGGCCGAATAGATGGCAAGGAGGCAGCGATATGGTGCATAATGGAACAGCCGTAGATAGACCCGGTGTTTCCATAACGGGTGACGGTGTCGTTGGCGGCGGTATGGTCGGCAAGCTTCGGATAAACGGTGAAGGCGTCATTCATGGCGACACGGATTGCCATCTGCTAAGCTGCAACGGCAGCGCGGTCATAAACGGAAGCCTGCTCGGAAGGCAGGCTAGAGTGAACGGCCATGTGAAGGTGTCCCATCATGTCCAGATGGAGCACGTCCGGGTGAATGGAAGCTTGGATGCCGGCGGAAGCGTTAGGATCAGCCGCATCGGAATCAATGGCGGCTTGAGCACGGGAGCCGATCTGTTTGCGGTCAAAGGCGTCGTGAACGGTACCCTGGATGTTGGCGGCAACCTGGAAGCCGAAGAGATGACGGTCCGCGGCATACTACGCGTGAGCGGGTCCGTGATAGCTCGGGAATTGACGCTGAGGCTCGTTGCGCAAGCCTCGCGCGTCAACGAACTCCGAAGCCGCACGGTCTTCGTAGCTCCAACGGTGCTGGCCAAATGGTTCCGTTCCTCACGGATCGGATATCTGAATGCCGAGCTGGTTGAAGGCGAGGATATCCGTCTGGAGAATACGAGCGCGGCCATTGTCAGGGGCAGTAGAGTCCATATCGGAAAGAGCTGCTCCATCGGCCGGGTGGAATATACCGAGACGTTCAGCGCAGATGCCCAGGCGGAAATCGGAAGCTATTATAAAATCGATGCACGACATTAAAATAACGGCAAGGAAAACAGCCCGTATTCGCGATTCGATTCGCGAATGCGGGCTGTTTCGTGCCAGCTTCGATTTACGGAGCGCTGATACCGTCCTCAACGACTTCCTCTTTGGGCGTTTCGTTCGCATCCGGCAGCGGGACCTCGTTCGTCGGATTGATGGCAACGATGCTGTTCTGGGGACGGTAGGTATCCTTGGATATTTTCACGTTCTCCACGACCTTCCCGTTCACTTTCTTGGTTCGGTAGGTTTCTACCACATAACCTGGTTTCCCGTTCTGAACCACCTGCTTCAATCCCGGCGGCAGCGAGTTGTTGTGGATGACCTTTTCCGGCGAAGGCAAGGTTTCAATCGTGGTGGATACCAGCTCGTATTCCGTATTTTCCGGGAAGGTGCCGAACATCTTCAGCGTTAAATTGCCGTGCGATACCTCGGACAGGATAAGCAGGTGCTTGCCTGTATTGTTTCGGAAGCGAAAGTTGATCGCCCCTTCGGCAAAGGTGGCGTCCTGTCCCTTGGGCAAGTAGCTGACCGGAAGGGAATGATTCCGCCTTTCGGTGATCTCCAGCCCGATCAGCAGGGCGGCATGATACACCGTGCTGGATACCTGGCAGATCCCGCCCCCGATACCGGGCACCAGCTTGCCGTTCACGATGACGGGAGCTTCCTCAAATCCATACTCCTTTTTAGCAACATCAATGATATGAGCATAATTGAACTCATCGCCGGGCTTCAGAATCATGCCGTCCACGGCTTTGGCGGCAGCGGTTACGTTATGTACGCGTCCGGGCCCGCTGGATCCAAGACCGGTAGAGAATTCAACGATTTTTCGCTCAATGCCCTCGTCCTGCAGCGACTTTACGGTAACGGGGGGCTTTTGACGGATAAGAGGCAGCTGCACCGCAATGGCTTCTTCCGGATACGGTTCCGTGAAGTGGGACTCGTTCGGAAGCGCTGCGCTGAACCCTTCATAGAACGCAGGCCAATCGATGCGGTACGCGGTTTTCTCCGGGGTATACCGGACCACATCGTCATCGGAAATGCTCCGCACTGCGTTGACAGGCTCTCCAAAGCGTTCTTTTTGCCAGTCTTCGTTTAACCGCCCTTTCAATACGTCGCGATTCCAGTCGGTGGATATATGCCATTCCAGCTGAAACTGCCGCCGGTAAAGAACCTGTTCCCATAGCGATCCTTCGGACAGCTTGGCAATGGCTTCTTTGAAATCGGCTGCGCTGAACCGAACGCCGGCTTCTTGGAGACTGAAGCTTTCCGTGCGCCCTTTGAGGGCCTCCGACTCCAGCGTCACCTTGATGCTTGTCATGGCGTGGAGCCGCTGTTCCAGCTCGGACAATACCTCGTCGGCGGGTTGCCCCCCTACCTGCCAGCCGGAGAGAACGACTCCCTTCGGCAGCTCCTTTTGGTTCGCGTACATCGTCAATAGACCGAAACCGACGGAGAGGAGAAGAGCGATACTGATGACAAAGATGAGACCGAGATGAATTTTTTTCATTTGAAACCACCTTCTTAACTTCGTATTGGCCGCAGTACATGCACTTGTTCATGTATATGTCACGGTGGGCTCAAACTTTCGGGTACTCAAAAGGTAACAAATTTGTTACAATAGACGATGTCGTGAGGATTTTTCTTGGATTTTAAAGGAATTCGATGGAAACTGTCGAAAGTATAATGGCTAATTATGGATTGGGAAGTGATGAAGTGATCGAAATGCAGGACGTATGGAAGACTTATCCAAGCGGCGCCCATGCGCTTCAAGGAGTTTCCGTTACCATTAACCGCAATGAATTCGTCTATGTTGTCGGACCGTCGGGTGCCGGCAAATCGACATTCATGAAACTTATCTATAGAGAAGAAGTGCCGACCAAAGGCCAAATTTCCGTTAACGGATTTAATATCGGGAAGCTGAAGCAGCGCAAAATCCCCTATGTTCGCCGAAATATCGGGGTTATTTTTCAGGACTATCGTCTGCTGCCCAAGCTGACTGCTTACGAAAATGTAGCTTTTGCCATGGAGGTTATCGAAGCGCCGCAGCGTCTCATCAAGAGACGGGTTATGGAGGTGCTGGATCTGGTGGGCCTGAAAGCCAAGGCGAACCGCGAGCCTTCCCAGCTCTCCGGCGGAGAGCAGCAGCGGATCGCAATCGCCAGGGCGATCGTGAACAACCCGTCCGTCATTATTGCGGACGAGCCTACGGGCAACCTGGACCCGGAAACCTCCTGGGGCATCATGCAGCTGCTGGACGAAATCAATTTCAGGGGAACCACCATCGTAATGGCTACCCACAACAGGGATATCGTGAACACGATGCGTAAGCGCGTACTTGCGATTGAGCACGGACAAATCGTCCGCGACCAGCAGAGAGGAGAGTACGGGTATGAATTTTAGAACCTTCTTGCGGCACTTGCGGGAAGGGGCGAAGAGCGTTTTCCGGAATGGGTGGATGTCGGTCGCATCGATTACGTCCATCGTGGTGTCATTATTTATACTGGGCGTTTTCATGCTGTTAGTCATGAATGTGAACGCATTAGCCGATAAAGCAGATAGCAACGTGCAAATCAATACGTACTTGAATCTCAATGTGGACGAGAAGCTGCGCGAAACCATCAAAGGCGAGATCGAGGCCATGCCGGAAGTCAACGCCATCAAATTCGTGTCCAAGGAAGAGGGCATGAAGGAGCTTGAGGAAAGCCTCGGTTCCGAATGGGTGGAAGGCTTCAGCGAAGCGGACCAGAATCCGCTTCCGGACGCATTCGAGGTTTCTGTTATCGAACCGACCACGGTCGGGTTCGTTGCCGACAAGATTACCGCGCTGAACGAGAAGTATGCGGAAGAGCCGATCCTGCGCGTCAAGTACGGGGAGGGCACGGTAGAAACCTTGTTCAAGATTACGAAAACGGTGCGGAATATCGGCTTTATTTTCGTAGCGGGACTCGGCTTGATGTCCATGTTTCTGATTTCGAACACCATTCGGGTAACGATTTTGGCCCGTCGCCGCGAGATCGGCATCATGAAGCTTGTCGGCGCGACCAACAACTTCATCCGCTGGCCGTTCTTCGTGGAAGGAGCCATGATCGGCCTCTTGGGCTCGATCATTACGGTTACGCTGCTGTTTATAGGCTACAATCGCCTGTACGCCGCGTCGCAGACGGATTTGACGCTGGCGCAGAGCCTGATTCCATTGGGAGATCTGTGGCTGCTGCTCGGGACCATCATCGTGGCCCTTGGCATCGTCATTGGCATTTGGGGCAGCACCATGTCGATACGTAAATTTTTGAAAGTATAAAACAAGGTAAAGGATGGGGAGCGAAACTTGAAGAAAATCGCCGCAGGAGTAGCAGCCTTATTACTGGCCACTGTTATGATCCAACCGACCGTCGGACAAGCCGAGAAGAAGACTTCAGCCGATGTAGACAAAGAGCTGAGGGTGCTTCAGGAGCAGGTCAAGAAAGCGCGGGCGCAGAAGAGCAAGGCTGCGGATGATAAACAAGAAGCCCAGCATTATAAGAATAAAACGACGAAGAACCTGAAATACGTAATGGAGCAAATCAGCATCGTCAGCAATGAATTGACGAAGATTTCCGTCAAGATCGAGGAGACGGAGGATTTGCTGAGAACAACGACCAAGGAGCTTGAAGCGGCGGAGGAGCGCATCGCCTCCCGCGAGAAGCTGCTGGAATCCCGGATTCGCCTCATCTATATGGATGGGCAAGTATCGTATCTGGATGTGCTGCTCTCCGCAACCAGCTTCAGCGATTTTATTGAGCGTGCCGATTCCTTGAAGACCATCGTCGATCAGGACCAGGATTTGCTGGTACAGCATAAGCAGGACAAGCTGCTGGTTATCGACAAGAAGAAAGAACTAGAAGGGCAGTACGCAACCGCCAAGGACCTGTACGGCCAGATGGAGGACCGCAAGAGCATCCTGAACGAGAAGGAACAGGAGAAGCGCGTTCTGCTGGCCCAGTACGATCAGGATATCGAGGATGCGGACATCTTGACCGAAGAACAGGATAAAATGCTGGTTGCCCTGGCAAGCAAGCGTTCGGACCTGCAGAAGGAAAAGAATAAGCTTGCCGCCGAAGAAGCGGCCCGTAAAGCGGCGGCTGCCAAAGCGGCTGCGGCGAAGAGAGCGAAGGCGACAACCCTTGGCGGCAGCAAAGGCGGCGGCGGGTATACCGGCAACGGCGGACCGTTTGCGATACCGGTCTCCGGAGCCAGACTCTCCTCCGGTTACGGACCGCGCGTCCATCCGGTAACGGGCGAGGTTGGCAAGATGCACACGGGTCAGGACTTCGCGGTTCCGCAAGGGACCGAGATCCGGGCAGCCGAGAGCGGCACCGTCATCTTGGCCGAGTGGTGGAGCGGTTACGGAAACTGTGTTATTGTTGATCATGGGGGCGGCGTATGGACCTTGTATGGGCATATCCGCAACGGCGGCATTAAAGTCAGCGAAGGCGACAAGGTGTCCAGAGGGCAGAAGATTGCCGAAGTAGGCTCCACGGGTCAGAGCACGGGACCGCATCTTCATTTTGAGGTTCGGGTCAACGGATCGCCGGTGAATCCTTCGCCTTATCTGTAACAGAAATGATGACGCAAGCCATATAACCTTCAATACCGCTGTATAAATATTCCCGGCAAGCCAATCATATACTAGGTGGACGGGATTCCCCTGTGTGTAGCAGTTGAAACGTACAAAGGCGGTGAAGTACTTGCTGAAAAAACGAACGGCTGTCTTTCTGGTCATCGCTGCCATGCTGTGCGGCGGACTGTTAACGATGGCTTTGACCCAGCTGCCTGCTCCAAGTCAGACCGGAGACGGCGGCGAGGGATTGCTGGCCAGCATCGCGAACAGGAATGGACTGGAGCAGTCTGAAGCGAAGAAACTGGGGACAGCGATTGACCTCATCGAAAGCAATTATTACAAGGATATCGATCGGTCGAAGCTGATCGACGGCGCGATCAACGGGATGATGGAAGCGCTGGAAGATCCGTATTCCAACTATATGGGCAAAGAAACGGCGGCCCAGTTTGAAGAAAGTATTGAGGGCTCCTTCACGGGGATTGGCGCGGAAGTGTCCTCCGTAGACGGCAGCGTCGTCGTTGTATCCCCGATCAAGGGATCGCCTGCGGATAAAGCCGGCATTCGGGCCAAGGATACCATCCTATCCGTCAATGGCGAATCCTTGCAGGGCCTTGAGCTGAATGCGGCCGTTAACAAGATTCGCGGTCCGAAGGGCTCCAAGGCCGTCCTTCAGATCAAGCGGGCAGGATCCGAGCAGCCGATCGAGTATGTTATCGTTCGGGATGACGTCGATCTGGAAACCGTGTCGGCACGGATGGAGAAGGGCGGAATCGGCGTGATCGAGATTTCCCAATTCTCGCTGAATACGGGCGAACGCTTTAAGGAAGAGCTCAAGAAGCTGGAAAGCCAAGGCATGAAGGGACTGCTGATCGACGTCCGGAACAATCCCGGCGGCGTGCTGTCCGTTGTCATTGACATCGCAGAGCAGTTCGTGCCTAAAGGCGAGCTGATCGTTCAGGTCGAAGACAAGGATAAGAAGCGGGAGAAGCATCCTTCCAATGGCGTGGCGAAATCGTACCCGATTACGGTGCTGATGAACAAGGGCAGCGCCAGCGCTTCCGAGATTTTGGCAGGCGCATTGCAGCAGTCCGCCGGAGCTACCCTGATGGGCGAGCACTCCTTCGGAAAAGGGACCGTGCAAACGAGCTTTGACAAGCAGTTTGGCGACGGAAGCCTGCTCAAGGTAACCATTGCCAAATGGCTGACGCCAAACGGTACCTGGATCCATGAGAAGGGAATCGAGCCGGATATTAAGGTGTCGCAGCCTGAATACTTTACCGTTGCGCCGATCGATAAGAAGAAAACTTATGCGTACGACACGAACAGCACGGATGTGAAGAACGCGCAGATTATGCTTGAAGCGGTTGGTTACGCGGCAGGACGCACGGATGGTTACTTCGACCGGAATACGGAGAAGGCGGTCAAGAGCTTCCAGAGCAAGCACAAGCTGAAAGCGGACGGCATCATTAACAGCGCTACAGCCGAGGCATTGGAAGCGGCATTGATCGAGAAGATTCAGGATCCGAAAGAGGATAATCAAATGAATCGCGGAATTGCCGAGGTTCGGAAGGAAATCGCCGCTAAGGCGTCGAACAAGTAAGAAGGCTGAACGTTAGCCTTCTTTTTTCTTTGGAGATATCAGAAAGCGTAAACTTCGAAGCATCTTGGAACCGAAAGGAGCGTGGCAAGCCGTTGGAGACATTGAAACAACTGCTGATGTATGGGATAGATGCAGGCATACAACTGCTGACGCAGCCCTTTTATTATATTTCGATTTTGTTTGTCATGCTGTTTTACCGAAGGCAGGTGTTGGTGGAGCGCAAGCTGTTCCATGTGAAGCTGCATTCCTGGGGATTGCAGACCTGGCGTACGTTTCTAGGGGGACTGGCGGCAGGCATCGGCGTGTCCATCGTGGTGGCCTTCTTGGGGATATCATTAAGTCTGGAAGCCATTATATGCATATGGGTGACTTCGCTGATCCTGATGCTGTTTCATATCCGGTACTTATGCTTTGCCTATTCCATCGGTCTGCTCGGGATCATTCAGTTTGTGTTGGGCTGGTTTCCGAATTGGCAGCCGGAAGGCTGGGTTCATCAGGTAACGGCAACGATCCTTGGTTTGGACATTCCGGCCTTGCTGGCGTTGTCCGCCGTCCTGCATTTTGCGGAAGCTTTGCTGGTAAGGATACAAGGGGCGGGATTTGCCACCCCGCTGTTTCTGGAGGGCAAGCGCGGCAAGCTTGTCGGCGGCTATCATATGCAGAGCTTCTGGCCCCTGCCGTTGTTCCTGCTCGTTCCGGCGGTTGGCGGGGGCAGCGTGCTGCCGTGGACACCGTTCTTTGGCGGCGATGCTTGGAGTACGGGCTTTACCATGATGGCCCTTCCGGTCGTGATCGGCTTCGGAGAGATGACGCAGAGCATGCTCCCGCAGGAGAAGGCAGGGATCACGTCGAAGCGTCTCATATTCTATGGAGCGATTGTGCTGGCGTTGAGCCTGCTGGCCGAGTGGTGGTCGCCGCTTACCATCGCGGCCGCATTAGCGGCGCTGCTGCTGCATGAAGGCTTGGTATGGTACAGCAGATACGAAGAACAGCAACGCAGCCCGATGTTTGTACATCCGGTACGCGGATTACGCGTTCTCGCCGTGCTGCCGGACAGTCCGGCGAGCGAGCTCGGCATTTTGGCAGGGGAGACGATCCTCAAGGTGAACGGTAAGCTGATTCACAGCAAGGAGCAGCTGCACAGCGCCTTGCGCCAGAATCCGGCCTTCTGCAAGCTGGAGGTTCAGAACCATCAAGGGGAGAGCAAATTTCTCCAGCGTGCGATCTACGCCGGGGATCATCATCAGCTGGGAGCTATCGTGGCGCCAGACCCGAGGGATGGCATTGCAGTGGGGTTGAAGCCGGTAAGCTTGATCACGCTGCTGGCCAATAAACTTCATATTCGCAGCAAACGGGGGGCTTCCGGCAGCAAGACGTCCGGCGGTTCCGAAGAAGCCGGATTCCCTTCATCGTGATACGGCAAACGGGCCTTTGTCCAATATGGACAAGGGCCCGTTTTTTAGCTTCATGCCGTTATGTAATGAATAGGCGGGACTAGCCCTGCACCTTTTTTAAATAAAAGATAGCAATTTGCGTCCGGTCCCGAAGATTCAGCTTGCCCAGTATATCGGTGACGTAGTTTTTGACGGTGCCTTCGCTTAGGTAAAGCTGCGCGGCAATTTCCTTATTGGACAGGCCCTCCGCGATAAGGGCGACGACCTTTTTCTCGGCAGGGGTGAGCCCGAACTGTTCCAGCTCAGCGGATCTCGGGACCGGCTGCGGGGTTGGACGAAGCATGCCGGTCAGCTTGCGAGCGATATCGGGATGTATCAGCATGTTACCATCGTGCACCGTTTTGATCCCCTGGATGATGCGATCGGGCGGAATGTTCTTCAGCAGATAACCGCTGGCCCCGTTCCGCAGCGCCTCCACGATGTAATCATCGTCATCGAAGGTAGTCAGCATCAGCACCCGTACATCAGGGTATCGCTCGCGAATGCGCCGGGTTCCTTCCACGCCGTCGCATACCGGCATCCGAATGTCCATGAGCACGACGTCGGCATGAAGTCCGTCCATCAATAACGATAGTGCCTCCTCCCCGTGTTCCGCGACAGCCGATACTTCGATATCCGGATCCATCCCCACCAACAGTTTCAAGCTTTCCCGAATGAACGGGTCATCGTCTGCAATCAATACGGATATCATGGATAGCCACGATCCTTTCTATAAATTAGGGTCCTGCCGTCGTGCCAGTCACATAATCTCGCGCTTCCGGTAGACAGGCAGCCGGGTGATGACGGTAAAAGGCACGGATTTTCTGACCTCCAGCGTTCCGCCCACCACCTTGGTTCGTTCGAGCATGCCGCTTATCCCGATGCCATGACGGTCTGCCGCAGCGATCGGGTTCGCCTCCTCTTGGACCGTGCCATCGTTGGAGACCTCCATTCGAACTTCCTCGTCTCCGTACTGGAGAAAAATTTGGACCTGCTTGGCCTCGCCGTGGCGTATGGCGTTGGTGATGGCTTCGCGGGCATTTTTGTATAATACCACCTGTTGGCTCGGATAAAGCGGATAAGGAATTCCCTGCAGTACAAGCTCGGTCTCGATTCCGGTCTCCCTGCCGGTCTCCTCCAGCAGCCGATCCAGGGAATAATCGTCCGTGATCCGCCTTGACGGATTCATCTGTTTCACGGCGATCCGCATTTGCTCCATGCTCTCCCCCAGCTGGTCGCGGATTTGATGGAGCATATCCATGCCCCGGGCGGCATCCTGCGGCACGATATGAAGAGCGGCTTCCATCATCATTTTGACGCGAATCAGCCGATGGCCGATATCGTCATGCAGCTGGCGGGAGATGCGGTTACGCTCCTCGGCCTGCGCCGCGCTTTCCACCTGATGGGCGAACTGCAGCAGCTGCCTGCCTGCTTCGTCCTGCTGGAAATGCAGTCTTTTCAGCTCGTCGTATAAATGAATGTGATCCAATTCCTTCTGGTTCATTTCATGGATGCGGTGGAATGTGACCGCCAAGAAAAGAAACAGCAGATTGGCCGTCGTATGCAGCAGCGCATCGTAATCGGTAATCGCGATGTTGAGCAGCGCAAGGTGACCGAATGCCAGCCACAGCCTGCCAGGCCGCTCGAACAAGGGCAGATAGACACATAGGGAGGATATGGACAGGAATACCATCATGAAGCCGTATTGGTGGCATAGCCATAGGGACAACGGGATTTCCAGCAGTATGGCTGCTTTCCGGTAAGCAGGCGAAGGCAGGAAACGGCTCAGCACCGCAATCGCCAGAAAAAGCAGGATGTACACCATATACTCCCCGTAATCGTCGAGCTGCTGCAAAAAGATGTCCGCTGCGGCGGGCAGGAGAATGAGGCCGTACCTGAGATAGGCAAGTGGAGATGTCACGTGCGATCCAACCCTTTTCCATTGTGAAGTCAAACCGTTCAAACGATTGGCTACATTATAGCACATGGATGTTTTCGGCAAGGAGATGACTTTCGTCACCCTATAAGGTGACTTCCTCTACCTTCAAAATCCGGCGATTCCAGATAGAATGTAATCAACAGATGGATATGAGGGAAATGGAGATGATGATTATGACGGTCTTTCTGGAGATGAAAGATGTCGTAAAACGATATGGTAGCAAGCTGTCGGTGGATCATATGAACCTGGAAGTGCACGAAGGCGAGATTTTTGGATTATTGGGACCGAACGGAGCGGGCAAGAGCACGTCCATCAATATGATCTGCGGCCTTCTGGCGAAGGATCAGGGCATCATCAAAGTAGACGGTATCTCCATCGAGGAGCAGCCGCTGGAAGTGAAACGGAGAATTGGGCTGGTGCCCCAGGATCTGGCCCTGTACGAAGAGATGACGGCTTGGGATAATGTCGCTTTTTTCGCCAAATTGTACGGCCTGCGCGGCCAGCTGCTGAAGGAACGGGTGGAGGAGGCGCTGGCGTTTGTCGGGCTGCAGGATCGGGCAAAAGAAAGACCGTCCACCTTCTCCGGGGGGATGAAACGAAGACTGAATATTGCATGCTCGATTACGCATCGTCCGAAGCTGATTATCATGGATGAGCCGACGGTGGGGATTGATCCGCAGTCCCGGAATCATATCCTGGAATCGGTGAAGACGTTGAACCGCATGGGGTCTACCGTTATTTATACAAGTCATTACATGGAGGAAGTTGCCGCGATCAGCGACCGGGTGGCCATCATGGATCAAGGTCATGTTATCGCCTGCGGGACGCAGCAGGAGCTTCGGGCACGCGTGGCGCATGAGGAAAAAATCATTCTTACTGCCGATGGGATCACACCGGATCTGGTGGAGGAGCTGACCATTCACCCGCGCGTTAGGCGCGTGGCGCAGAATGATAACGAGGTCGAAGTCTATGTACCGTCAGCTCAGGATGAGCTGCAGGATATTTTATTCATTTGCAGTAAACACCATACGACGCTTCGCTCCCTGCAGTGCGAGGAGCCGGGGCTTGAAACGCTGTTTCTCAGCCTGACCGGGCGAACGCTTCGCGATTGATCATAACGGACACGAGCAGAGGAATCCATGAAGGAGGAATACCGAAGATGAATACGATGATTATCGCTTGGTTCGAGCTGAAGCGGATGGCCACCAGCCGATCGGTGCTGATCAACCAATTTTTGCTGCCGCTGATCCTTATTTTCATATTGGGAAACGCGCTTTCGGGCTGGTTTGGCAATGATCAGGAATTTAAACAGCCATCGGTCCGAGTGGGATTGGTGTTAGATGCCGAGGCTGGAGGACAGATGCCGGGGAGCATGCAGACGCTGACCGGCTTGCCGGAGATTCAGGACCTACTGGAACCTGAGGTGGTATCCAGCCGCGAAGAAGCCGAAGAAAAGCTGCGCCGGGGCGAGGTCGATTACGCGGTGGTGATTCCTGCTTCCTTTGATGAACGAATGAGCCAGGGAGAGGATGTGAAGCTTGAGCTGCTACCTGGAAGAGACCGTGATCTAAACCTCGTGGCAGACACTGTCTTCAAGACCTTTATCGCAGATGCCAATCACAAACAGGCGGAGGTAGTCGTTATGGGCGGAGACCAAGTTCTTGCGGCTCAAGCGGCAGCGCCTGTCGATGCGTCGGACGGACCCAACGTTACGATCGGGCAGCTGAGCGAGAAAGGAGCAACGTACTCCGCAGCCCAATATTACGCTGCCTCCATGCTGATCATGTTCCTGTTGTATTCCGGTCTGATGGCCAGCAGCAGCCTGCTGGGCGAGCGGGAAAGCCGGACCTTATATCGCTTGCAAAGCGCGCCCGTTAACCCCGGAACCGTGTTTGCCGGAAAAATTATCGGATGCAGCCTGATCACGCTGGCACAGGCAGCCGCCATCGTCCTTGGATCCATGTGGCTGTACGGCGTTAAATGGGGACCGCACCCCTTGCTGCTCATCGTGGTCTGCGTATTAATCACGTTATCGTCCATGACCATCGCCACTTTCATAACCCTGGTCTCCTCCACGGCGGCTGGAGCCAGAGGGCTGATGCAGGCGATCATTATCGCCATGACGTTTGTCAGCGGAGGGTTTATGCCGCTGCCCGTGGAGTTCTTCCAGAAGCTCGGCGCCTTCACCGTCAACCATTGGGCGATGCAGAGCATGCTGCGGATGATGCTGAACAGCGACGTGCATTTGATTGTCACATGCGTTGGCATGCTGGCGGCCATTACCGCGGCCCTGTCGGCTGCAGCCATGATTACGTACAGGAAGGTGGGATACCATGCATAGCTTAACCATTGCCTGGCATATGGTGAGACGGACGCTCGGGCGAAAGAGAGGCTGGATCGTTTACCTGCTGGTTCCTTGCGTTGTGGTCACCTTGACGGTGTTTCTCATGGGGCAGACCACGGCCGCGAGCATTCTGGTCACTTACGTGAACGAGGATGAGGGACCTGCAGGGCGGTACTTGATGAATGAACTGGAGCGAAGCGGCCAATACGTGCTCAAGGAGTCCGGGTCCGAGAATATGCTGAGGGAAGACCTGGTGGAGAATAAAAGCACGGTGGGCGTTTATATTCCGCAGGGGTTCAGCGACGGATTAATAGAAGGCCAACGGCCGGCGGTTAAAATATACGAAGTCTCCACCTCGGAGGCCTCGGTAATGATCCGAATGACGGCGGACTCCGCGGTTACGCGCCTGAGCGGTACGGCCGCCTTGATCCGGGAAACCTCGGAGCCGGACGCGGATCGTATGCTGGCGCTGCAAGAGGTGCTCAAGCAATCCGCGCTGAATCGGGTGGATACCGAGGTCACGGATCTGAATCTATATGCGAAGCCGGGACTCTCGAACGTAACGGGATTTACCCTGATGTTCATGATGACCCTTATCTCCAGCGTGGTGTCGATGATGATTGATGACCGCAGGCAGCGAACGCTGTCCCGCATGTATACGGCGCCGGTACGCGCCTATCAGATCGCTTTAGGTAATTTTCTGGGCAGCCTGGTGGTCGGCTCGCTGCAGGTGGTCATCGTGCTCGTGCTCAGCCGGTATGTCCTTCGTTACGATTACGGAGTTCCGTTCGTGCTGCATTTCCTTATTCTGATGGCCTTCATGCTCGTATCGTTAGGCGTGGCAAGCACGGTCGCGGGGCTGATCCGGAACGGGCAAAATGCGGCCATGATCAATTCCATGATCGTCACGCCGACCTGCATGCTGGGCGGGTGCTTCTGGCCGCTTGCCATCATGCCGGAATTCATGCAGAAGATCGCCAATTTCATCCCGCAAAAATGGGCCATTGAGGCGGTGGAGACCGCTGCTACGGGCGGCACGTTATCCGACATCGCACTGCCGCTTGCCGTGCTGGGCCTGATGGCGGTCATTCTGCTGGCCGTCGGTTCCGCTGTCCTGCGGCCGAGCGAGAGCGGGGTTGGGCACGGCGCTTAAATTATTCGCTCCAGGAGTTCCTCCGTAATAAAGCTCTTGGAGCTTCGACCGGAGGTTGCATATCCTGGTGCCGTATCGTGAGGCCCAGGTTTGTTATTAGTGATCCAACCATTGTTTATATATGCAAAAGCGCCCGGTCAGATCTGAATCCATGCCGATTCAGTCTGCCGGGCGCTTATTCGGTTTATGCGGATGTGTTACGATTTCCTTCAACGCAAAGCATGGAAGTACATGGGCCGGTCATAGCGGCAATTGCCTACTCCTTCAGCTGCCGTAACACCGTGATTTCAACCCGGCGGTTCTTCTGCTTGCCTTCGGCGGTCGCGTTGTCCGCGGCCGGCCTCGTATCGGCATAGCCTGCATACTGGAAGCCTCCCGGGTCCAGCTTGCTGTGCTCCAGGAAGAATCGCAGCACCGACATCGCTCGGGCGCCGGAGAGCTCCCAGTTGTCCTTATAGCTGGAGTAGCGGCCGATCGGCACGTTGTCCGTATGCCCCTCGATGCTCACCGTGGTGTTTAAATCGCCGAACAGGCTGGCTAATTTGCCCAGAACCGGAGCGGCGCCAGGTTTAAGCTCGGCCTTGCCGACATCGAACAGGAAGCGGTCGCTTAACGTAATGGCAATCCCCTGCGGCTCGTCCGAGATGAAGATGTCCTCTTCGAGCTGGTTATCCTTCACGTATTGCTGAATGAGCCCCATAAAGTTCGCCAGCTCTTCCTCCTGGGCACGGAAAGCAAGCTCGCGCTCGGTCAGCGGTTCCTGCCCGTTATCCTTGTCCTCGCCTTCCTCGTCGGCAGCAGGCTTCGGCGGAGGATTTTTATGGTTCTCGGTATCGGCAGTTCCGGTAATCCCCGAGCCCATCTCCAGAATGCTGTCCCCGCTCTGGAAGGTGGCCTGCAGGGATTGGGTGACGAGCTTGTATTTTTCCGTGTCGAGCCGGCTCATGGCATACATCACAACAAAAAAGATCAGAAGCAGCGTAATCAGGTCGGCATAAGTGATCATCCAGCGGTCACGCTGTTCGCCTTCGGCCTGTTTGCGCTGACGCCGCCGTCTATTCGGCTGTCTCATGCGCGATCCCCCTTGAGGACGGAATGTCCGTGGTGCCTGCGGAAGCGAAGGAGGCTAGCTTTTTGCGAACCAACAGCGGGTGCTCTCCGTTCTGAACGGCCATGATTCCTTCGAGCAGCAGCTCCATTTTTACAATTTCTTCTTCGGAACGTGCTTTAATCTTGGACGCAATGGGCAAAAAGATAATATTGGCACTTGCGACGCCGTATAAAGTGGCGGTAAACGCGACAGCGATGGACGGGCCGAGACCGGTCGGGTCCTGCAGGCTGCCCAGCACGTGGATCAATCCCATGACGGTACCGATGATCCCCATGGTAGGGGCATAGCCTCCGGCGGACTCGAAAATTTTGGCATAGCCTTCGTGCTTCTGCTCGGCGGCATTGATATCGAGCTCCAGGATTTGACGCACCATTTCCGGGTCGTTGCCGTCCACGACCATCTGCATGCCTTCCCGCAGGAACGGATCCTCGTGTTCGGCCGAGATGCGCTCGAGCGCCAGCACCCCGTCTCTTCTGGCCGTTACCGACATATCGACGATGGCATCAATCAGCTCGTCCGTCGAACGGTTGCTGCGGCCGAAGGCCAGCTTGAGCGCAGCGGGGATCGTACGGAGCCGGGTGGCCGGGAAACTGACGATGACGGCGGCGATGGTCCCGCCGAATACGATAAGCGCAGCCGCGCCTTGCAGCAGGCCGCTCAGATGCCCGCCTTCCCATAAAAACCCTCCGATCAACGCGGCCAGACCGGCGAGAATGCCAAGAATAATCGTAATATCCATAACGCTGTATCATCTCCTTAAGGAAGTTAATTAAGATCATCGGTTCGTATGCTACAAGTTCGACATGAACACTGAAGGCTCCCGAAGTCGTGGAAGCCGGGGACTTAAAGATTTGCCCTGGAACTTATTGAAATTTTCACTAAACTGTTTGCATCAAAAAAACGTAAAGGGTATAATGAGACGGGAACAAATATTCTTATTCCTTACGCAGACACCACTAATTTCCCATAGTATATCATCGGGAAGTTTCGACATATCTTTTAGCATGAATTTCATTTTAGAGTATGAGGGTGATGAAGGGCAATGAGCGATTTAGTTGTCAGTACCAAATCCTTTGAGATCCAGTCTGAATTCCAGCCGCAGGGCGATCAGCCCACGGCTATTGATGCGTTGGTCGAAGGACTCCGCCAAGGGAAAAAACATCAGACGCTGCTAGGTGCAACAGGAACGGGTAAGACGTTTACGATCGCGCAGACAATCGCCAAGGTAAACCGTCCCACACTCGTCATTGCGCATAACAAGACGCTGGCTGCGCAGCTGGCCAGTGAGTTTAAGGAATTCTTCCCGAACAACTCGGTGGATTATTTCGTGAGTTATTACGATTACTATCAACCGGAAGCCTACATTCCTTCCTCCGATACGTATATCGAGAAGGATTCCAGCATTAATGAAGAGATCGATAAGCTTCGCCACTCCGCCACGAGCTCGCTGTTCGAACGGCGCGACGTCATCATCGTGGCGAGCGTATCCTGCATATACGGTTTGGGTTCGCCGCACGAGTACGGAGAAATGCTGCTTTCGCTCCGGGTGGGCATGGAGAAGCCTCGCAACGAGATTCTGTCGCGGCTGGTCGATATCCAATACCAGCGGAACGATATCAACTTCGTGCGCGGCACGTTCCGCGTGCGCGGGGATGTCGTCGAGATCTTCCCGGCCTCGAAGGGAGAGCATGCCGTCCGCGTCGAGCTGTTCGGCGACGAGATCGAACGGATCACGGAGATCGACGTTTTGACGGGCGAGCTGGTTGGGGAACGCGAGCATATCGCCATCTTCCCGGCGTCTCACTTCGTCACCCGCGAAGAGACGATGCGGGTAGCGCTCGTGAATATCGAACGCGAACTGGAAGAGCGCCTTGAACTGCTGCGCTCGGAAGGCAAGCTGCTGGAGGCTCAGCGGCTGGAGCAGCGCACCCGTTACGACATCGAGATGATGAAGGAAGTCGGATTCTGCTCCGGGATCGAGAACTATTCGGGTCCCCTGACCTTCAGGGAGCCTGGGGCTACGCCATATACGCTTCTCGATTACTTCCCGGACGACATGCTGTTCGTCATTGACGAGTCGCACGTTACGCTGCCGCAAATCCGCGCGATGTACAACGGTGACCGGGCACGTAAAACGGTGCTGGTTGATCATGGCTTCCGCTTGCCGTCCGCGCTCGATAACCGGCCGCTGAAGTTCGAGGAATTCGAGGAGAAGGTGAACCAGATCATCTATGTATCGGCCACGCCGGGACCGTATGAGATGGAGCACTGCGATACGATGGTCGAACAGATCATCCGGCCGACAGGCCTGCTCGATCCGATCATCGACGTGCGCCCGACCGAAGGGCAGATCGATGACTTGATCGGCGAGATCCATGACCGCGTGGACCGGGACGAGCGCGTGCTCGTGACCACGCTCACGAAGAAAATGGCCGAGGATTTGACCGATTACCTGAAGGAAATCGGAATCAAGGTCCGTTACATGCACTCCGATATCAAAACGCTGGAGCGGATGCAGATCCTGCGAGATCTGCGGCTTGGTACATTCCACGTGCTGGTGGGTATTAACCTTCTACGGGAGGGTCTTGACCTGCCGGAGGTTTCCCTCGTAGCGATTCTGGATGCGGACAAGGAAGGTTTCCTGCGTTCCGACCGCTCGCTCATCCAGACGATCGGACGGGCGGCCCGGAACTCGGAAGGCAAGGTTATCATGTACGGCGACAAGATCACCGATTCGATGGATCGGGCGATCAAGGAAACCGAGCGCCGTCGCAGCATCCAGGTTGCTTACAACGAGGAGCACGGCATCACGCCGCAGACGATCCGCAAGAAGGTGCGCGATGTCATCGAAGCGACGAAGGTCGCCGAGGGCAAGGCGGATTACCTGGTGGGCGAAGGACAGAAGATGTCGAAGAAAGAGCGTCAGAAGCTGATCCAACGCCTCGAGGCCGAGATGAAGGAAGCGGCGAAGAATTTGCAATTCGAGCGTGCGGCCGAGCTTCGTGACGCGCTGCTGGAACTGCAAGCCGAGTAATAAGGAGAGACGAATGACAAGGGGGACGGCCTATGCGGTCGTTCTCTTTGTGAAATATAAGCACCACATGCATGCCATATGGAGTAGGAGATGATATCGTTTGGCCAGTGAAAAAATTGTGATCAAAGGCGCCCGCGCACACAATCTGAAAAATATCGACGTCACGATACCGCGTGACAAGTTTGTCGTTCTGACGGGGCTTAGCGGCTCGGGCAAATCCTCCCTCGCATTCGATACGATTTATGCCGAGGGTCAGCGCCGTTACGTGGAATCCTTATCCGCTTATGCGCGCCAGTTCCTCGGACAGATGGAGAAGCCGGATGTCGATTCCATTGAAGGCCTGTCGCCGGCGATATCGATTGACCAGAAAACCACGAGCCGCAATCCGCGCTCGACGGTAGGCACCGTGACGGAAATTTACGATTATTTGCGTCTGCTGTTCGCCCGGGTCGGACACCCGCACTGTCCGGACCATGGGGTGGAAATTACCTCCCAGACGGTCGAGCAGATGGTAGACCGCATCATGCAGTATCCCGAGAAGACGAGACTGCAAATTCTCGCGCCGGTCATTTCCGGCCGCAAGGGCGAGCACAAAAATCTGTTTGCCGACATTGCGAAGCAGGGCTTCGTTCGGGTGCGCGTCGATGGGGAGCTTCGCGATCTGTCGGAGAACATCGAGCTTGAGAAGAATAAAAAGCATACGATCGAGGTGGTAGTGGACCGGATCGTGGTGAAGGAAGATATCGAGGCCCGCCTCGCCGATTCGATCGAGACGGCACTGAACCTGTCAGGCGGCCAGCTCCTGGTCGATATCATGGGTCAGGAGGAGCTGAGGTTCAGCTCCAACTTTGCCTGCCCGATCTGCGGCTTCAGCATGGAAGAGTTGACGCCGCGAATGTTCTCCTTCAATACGCCTTTCGGTGCTTGCCCGGATTGCGACGGCTTGGGCGTGGAGATGATCGTGGATCCAGAGCTGCTTGTGCCGGATATGAGCAAAAGCGTCGAGGAAGGCGCCTTTGCCGCATGGAGCGGGGGCACATCCACGTATTATCCGCAGTTTTTGAAATCGGTCTGCGCGCATTTCGGCATTCCGCTGGACAAGCCGGTCAGTACCTTTAGCCAGGAACAGATGAATAAACTGTTGTACGGCACGGGCAAAGAGAAGGTTCACTTCCGTTATGAGAATGACTTCGGTCAGCGGAAGGAAGCGCACGTCACCTTCGAGGGCATCATTCCGAATCTGGAACGCCGCTACCGCGATACGAACTCCGAGGGTATCCGCGAATACATCGAAGGCTATATGAGCAGCAAGCCGTGCGATGTATGCAAAGGCCATCGTCTCCGTAAGGAAAGCTTGGCCGTTACGATCAATGATCGCAACATGGCCTATGTTACCAGCTTGTCGATCGGAGAGTCCCTGAAATTCTTCGATCATCTGGAGCTTAGCGAGAAAGAAAAACAGATTGCCAATCTCATCTTGAAAGAGATTCACAGCCGCTTGGGCTTCCTGGTTAATGTCGGGCTGGATTACCTGACCCTCAGCCGTTCGGCGGGAACGCTGTCCGGCGGAGAAGCGCAGCGGATCCGGTTAGCCACGCAGATCGGATCGAGCCTCATGGGCGTGCTGTACATTCTGGACGAGCCGAGCATCGGGCTGCATCAGCGGGATAACGACCGACTGATCTCCACGCTGGAGCATATGCGGAATTTGGGCAATACGCTGATTGTGGTCGAGCATGACGAAGACACGATGATGGCCGCGGACTATATCATCGACATCGGCCCGGGCGCAGGTATTCATGGCGGCCAAGTCATTGCGGAAGGAACGCCGAAGGAGATTATGAACGACCCCAACTCGCTGACGGGCCAATACCTGAGCGGGCGTAAGTTCATTCCGGTCAGCAGCAAGCGCCGCAAGACCGATGGACGCTGGCTGGAGATTAAGGGCGCGAAAGAGAACAATCTGAAAAATATTAACGTGAAGATTCCGATTGGCGTGTTTACGGCGGTAACGGGCGTATCCGGATCCGGCAAGTCGACGCTGGTCAACGAGATCCTGTACAAGACGCTCGCTCGGGATTTGAACAGGGCGAAGGTACGTCCGGGGCAATACCGTGAAATGAAAGGTCTGGAGCACATCGAGAAGGTCATCGACATCGACCAATCTCCGATCGGCCGTACGCCGCGTTCCAACCCGGCAACCTATACAGGCGTCTTCGACGATATCCGGGATATATATTCCCAGACGAATGAAGCGAAGATTCGCGGATACAAGAAGGGCCGCTTCAGCTTTAACGTGAAGGGCGGACGCTGCGAGGCCTGCCGCGGAGACGGCATTATCAAGATTGAGATGCACTTCCTGCCGGATATCTACGTGCCTTGCGAAGTTTGCAAGGGCAAGCGTTACAACCGCGAAACGCTGGAAGTCAAATATAAAGGCAAGAACATCGCCGAAGTCCTGGAGATGACGGTGGAGAATGCAACGGATTTCTTCCAGAACATTCCGAAAATTCACCGTAAGATGCAAACGCTGATGGATGTGGGCCTGGGCTACATTACGCTGGGTCAGCCTGCCACCACGCTGTCCGGCGGCGAGGCGCAGCGCGTGAAGCTGGCTTCCGAGCTGTACCGCCGCAGCACAGGCAAAACGATGTATATCCTGGATGAGCCGACCACCGGCCTGCACGTGGACGATATCGATCGTCTGCTCGTCGTGCTTCACCGCCTGGTGGAATCCGGGGAGTCCGTCCTCGTCATCGAGCATAATCTCGATGTCATTAAGACCGCGGACTATCTGATCGACCTGGGTCCGGAGGGCGGCAGCGGCGGCGGTACCATTATCGCTACGGGAACGCCTGAGGATCTGGTCAAGGTGCCTGAGTCTTACACAGGCAAGTATCTGAAGCCGATTCTGGAACGCGATACGAAGCGAACCGAGGAATTGAACAAGGTGGAAGCAGCCCGCTAATAAACGTTAGCGGACGTAAAGTTGTTCTTTGTCGGCATGGGAATTGCCTAGCAATGGGAATGGCACATTGCCATTCTCAATGCCGGCATCGATAAGAAAATGAGAGGAGTCCCTGGTGGAATTGCCAGGGGCTCTTTTTTTGTGATGGTCGACAGCCATCCGAGCATGCCCCGGACCACGAACCGTGCGAGCAGGGAGCGGCGAGCAAGTCATTTAGAGAAAACTTCAAGGAATGCACTTATGTCCGGCGTTATTTTCATGCTATCCTCCAATATCTTCGTATTCCAAGATATGGTATGATCTTGGTGATTTCGTTAAAACGGAGGGATTGTATGAAGAGGATCACCTGTTCCATTCTGATCGTTTTGGCAGCAAGTGCTTTATACATAAACTCAACCGACGGCGTACAGGCAGAGGTAGGGGGACCCGTTACGGATCGCGTGCAGGCAGAGATGGGGGTATCCGTTTCGGGTGTGAAACACTTCAATGCACAGGAAGCCCTTACCCGATTAAATAAAGGGTTCCTTCCCCTAGACGGGCAGGGGAAGTCTAGCTCGACAGAGGCTATAAGCCGGCAGGATTTTGTCATATTCATCGTCCACATGTTAAACCTAAACGCGGATAGTCCTCCGGAAGTCATTACCTTTAAGGATGTGCCTAAGGATCATTATGCCTTCACCGCGATCGAAGCTGCGGTTCAGGAAGGGCTGGTCAAAGGGGTCGGCAACGGGAGATTCGGGCTCGGATTGCCGCTGACGCGTCAGGATATGGCTATGCTGTATCAAAGAGCTCTGCGAGGGATATCCGATAAGATCGGATCCGGCGCGGAACCTTCACAGCAGAATTTAGAGGAGGGATCCTACAGCAATGATGCCAAGGAAGCTATGGCACTGGCCTTGGAATTAGGACTGTTTCGGGTATCCGGCATTGACGGTTTGAACCCCAAGGGTACCGTCACTCGGAAAGAAGCTGTCTGGGCTACAGCCAAATGGCTGGAATCCGTGGAGTCAATCGATTTGAACGCTGCCGTGAGCGAAACGGAAACACCGCCGCCGAATAGCCCTCTTCCTGTCATTCATGGCGTCGTTGCTACTTCATCGGGAACAACCTCGGCAACTCCTGTTCATTCCGGACCAACGCAAGCTCCGACAGAGACGGGACCTTCAGCTACCGTATCGGAGGCTTTGCCAACAACGGCACCATCAGCTCCGAATGATCTGAAGTTCCACCATGTGAAGGGGCAGGCTCAATTAACCTGGACGCATCAGCAGGGCGTGACCTACAATATCTATTCCAGCGGACAATCGGGAGCGGGGTATGCCTTATTGGCTGAGGGATCGAATGTGGACGCAGGTTCTTATGCCATTACGGATGTACGTTTTCAAGAGCCCTCTTACTACGTGATCGAGGCTGTGAACAGCTTCGGCAAGAGCGGTTACTCTAACGAAGTTTCGAGCCGCCCGAATAAAGTGTCGGGCCTTCAGGCCATCCTAAATGAGGAAGATGAATCCATTGCTTTAACCTGGTCAGATGCACAGGAAGGCGTAACCTATCATGTATACTACACAGGACCCGACGGAACGGGGGCACGTTTGAACGATGAACCGTTAGAGAGCCCGGCCTATCTCATTCCGAATCTCCATATGCTGGCAGGTCTGCCCGGCCGGTATACGATTCATGTGGTCGCCGTGAACGAATGGCATATCCGCAGCGAACCGTCCAACGAGGTAACTTTGGATGTCAGAAAGGACCCCGTGGATCGGATCACGATCATGGATCCTTCCGTGGCTTTGCCAAGCGAGGATCTGGCGGAGGAGACGGTAACCGAGCAGGAGTCGGCTCCAGAGGAACAAAAGGATCAGGAGGAGTATGAGGATCCCATTCTCGATCCCACCCGGGTACCTCTTGGATAACGGAACAACCTGTGTTAGGTTCCATTTCGTTAGCTTGATCTAGTCCCTGCCATGATGAAAGTCATGCTAATGTCTGACAATTTGGTTAAAAATGAGAAATTTCTATGACTTTTTTTCATTTTTAGGGGCGGAGGGCTTGCATCTGGACGGGCACATGGATAACATAGAAGAAGATATGTAAATTTGCCCGAGAAGAAACCCACGAGGAGGTACGTTTCATGATCCTTGCAGCAGCATCGGATGCGACCGCGACATTTAAGACATTTGATATTTTCATGATTTTGTTTACGATTCTGATCTTTGTTGGCGTGGTTCGCCTGTTGATGGCCCGTCAAAAAAATAAATTCGCAATCGCTTTCGGTCTCGTCAGCTTATTTGTGTTCTTGTATTCTGACTATGCCATGATTACAGGATGGTTTAACAATTAGGTTGGCGTGATGCACGCTATTAAAGCGGCTTCATGACGAATGGAATGAAATACATACAAACAAGACGCCCTTCTGCTACCTGCAGTGTGAAGGCGTCTTTTTGTTTCTTCGAGGGCAAGTTACACGATCCGCAGGAAAAACGTAAAAGAAATAGGTCTATCAGCAATGGTTACAAATGGAAAAACATGATAAATTGAGGAGTACAAGTTGGGTAGAGGATGGAACCGGGGGAGGAACATACCAATTGAAAAACGTACAATGGCAAAAAAGATCCGCGGCCATGCTGCTGGGGACCGTCATTTTGGCAGGAAGCAGCGGCATGCTCACACAGGCAGAGGTTGCGGATGCAGCAAGCGCGAAGCCTAAGAATACATATGAGCAAAACGAGGTGCCTCAAGTCATCAGCCGGATGTCGCCGTCGGTGGTCGGCATTATCGGGAAGGCCGCTCAAGGAAGCGGCGAAGTGGACGACAGATACAACCTGGCGCATGGCACGGGAGTCATCTGGAAGTCGGACGGCTGGATCGTGACGAACGCCCATGTGGTGGACGGGCTTACCGGAATCACGGTCGTGACCGCAGACGGCAAATCCTATAAAGCCAAGGGCGTATACAGCGATCCCAAGAGCGATATTGCGTTGGTCAAAATCAATGCCAAGTCCCTGAAGCCGGCCAAATTTGCGGCAACAGCGCAGCATGCGCTAGTCGGGGAAACGGTTGTTGCCATTGGCACGCCGATCTCGTTCTCGCTGCGAAACTCGGCCTCGGTGGGCGTGGTTAGCGGGCTAAACCGGAGCGTAGACGGCTCTTATCGCCTGATTCAAACCGACACCGCCATTAACCCGGGCAACAGCGGGGGCCCGCTCGTCAACTTGAAGGGCGAGGTCATCGGGATCAACAGCAAGAAGTTCGCCGCCGTCGGCATTGAAAACATGGGCTTCTCCATACCTGCGGAAACGGTCCGCTACGTTGTGGGGCATTTATTGGAATACGGCGAGGTGATTAGAGCCGGACTCGGATTGGAGCTGGAAGAGAGCTGGTCCGCCATCGTGGGTCTCCCTTCGGACGATCCGTTGACCGTTACGAAGGTGTTGTCCGAGCAGGCCAAGCAGGCCGGCATTCAAGAGGATGACGTATTATATGCGATTAACGGCAAGCGCATTTATTCCGTTGTTGATATCAACGAACGGTTAAAGCCCTATATTCCCGGTCAGCAGGTTCAGCTGCTGATGCAGCGGGATGGGGATATCGTGAACGTAAAACTGACGCTCAGCCAGGACGGTAACGGAGCTGCTTCGTCAAGCGTTGGGGAGGCCGAGTAATGGACAAGAGAGAAAGAACGGAAACTAGCCGTCGCCTGCGGCAGGTGACAGCCGGAACCTTATCGGCGCTGATGTTATTTACGACGTTGTCTCTTCCCGCATGGGGAGATGAAGCGGTTGTGCCGGAGAAGCGTATACTGACCGTGCAAAACGGCAGCAGCACAGCCTCGGTCAATGGCACTTCCTACACGATTGCCAAGCCGCAGCTGAAGCATGGCGTATTGATGGTACCGCTGGGCGTATTCAAGAAAGCGTTTGGCAGCGAGATCAGGCTGGAGGGCGAGAACCGGATACGGCTGCTGCAAGGGCCGCATACGGTCGTGCTCGTCATGGACAACAAGACGGCATGGATCGACGGGAAAAAGGTGCAGCTGCCGGTGGAACCGACCATGGTGTCCGGTACGCTGATGGTGCCGCTGCGCCCGGTTGCGGCGGGAATCGGCGCCAAGGTAAGCTCCTCCCAGGGCAAGCTGGCCATCAGCCTCATGGTCACGGATAAGGAAGAGAAGCAGGACGAGGGCGAAATCAACAACACGACCGGGAAGACCCGAATCGGGAACAGCTATTATGAATGGAGTTTGAATTATCCCTCCTGGATGATGGTTGGAAGAGGCACGGACGATGAGAGCGGTTCGGCTTTCAATGATGCTACGGGCCGCTATTACCTGGAGGTGCACGCATCCTCCCACAAGGTGAAGCTGAGTCCCGATGATCTGCTGGAACGGCTCCTGAAGGAAGTGGGCGACTCCGGAGACGTTGTGCTGCACCAAGAGACGGTCACAAGCGCAGCGGTTCCGTATGCCAGAGTGGTCTCCCGCGATGTTGACGGCGTCTTGTGGGAAGGTCGGCAGTACTATGCCAACGACCGCGTTTATGAACTGTATTTTGCCGATGCCGAAGCGGTTCACTATAAAGATATGGACCAACACGCAGGCTTGCTGGGCTCTTTCCGAACGGCATATCGGGCAGAAGACAAATCTGTAAAAGACGTATCCTCCATCGTGGATGGGTTCCGCGAAGCAGGAAACGAAGAATACGGCATATGGTTCGGCATTCCGGCAGGCTGGGAAATCAACAACAAGGATATGTTATACGGCAGCGAAGGAGAGGGCTATCTGTCCGTCTCGGTGACATCCGCTCCGACGGCGGCCGATGGTACCCTCGCCGCTTGGGGGCAGCGCCTTAAAGACTGGCTGGCCGAATCCTTTGTCGAGGAATCGTACGAATACGTCGGACTTACGCCTGTGGAGATTTCCGGCGTCAAAGGGCAGATTCAAGAGGTTCGGTACAACTTCGGGAATAAATGGATAACGGAATATGAGGTGATGGTCCAGAAGAACGGCTACCGCTATTATCTGGAGTATGCGATACCGGATGGGCAGGAACGGACGGCTTCCAACTGGAAAAAGGTTCTCGAATCAATCGAGATCGATTACGATGTGGTACCGGCAAATTTCGGCCGCATCGGCGAAGAGGGCTACCTGACCGATAAAACCAAGATGAGAAGCAAAAGCTCCGAGACGTACCGCTATCATATCGATATTCCGAGGTACTGGGAGCCGCTGAACGATCAGTTCGAGCAGGGAATCGTGGAGTATGGCTTTGCCGGGGGCGGCTTTGAAATTACCGCCCAAAAGGATACAACAGCTGAAGTCATCGTCAGCAATCTGAAACGGTATTATAACGAAGCCAGCACGGCTTCGTCGGTGAAATTGCTGGGCGTCGATAAGATCACGTTTGCCGGCGTGCCTGCCGTGTCGTTCAAGGTGCATCAGGTGAAGAACGGCGTTGGTTATACGACCGAGGAAATCGTCTTTGAAAGCGGGGATATCGCGTACACGATCATGACAACGCTGAATGATGCCAATGCAACGGAAGTGCAGCAAGCGGCGCTGGCGCGTACGCTCACCTCGTTTGAGCTCGTGAAATAACCCGCAGAATGGAATTATGAACTCACATCATATGGAATAAAGCGAATGTTTGATAACACCGATAGCTGTCCTGCTGCACTCATGGTGCGGATGGGCAGCTATTTTGGTTTAGGCAGCGGAATGACGGGCCCTCATCCGAATAATGTAGAACATATGTGCCGATCAGGGAGCCTGATATGTTAAAATTAAAAAGTGAGAGCAAATGGATCATTCATGAAACCGGCTTGCAGAAGAGGGATAAGCGGATGAAAAAAACGATAGGCATGTTCGCCCACGTGGATGCGGGCAAGACCACGCTGGCGGAGCAGTTGTTATACACGACCCATACGATTCAGGAGCGCGGCCGGGTGGATCACCAGAGCGCATATCTTGATCGTCATGACATTGAAAAAGAACGGGGCATTACCGTATTTGCCGATCAGGCCACCATGCATTTTAACGGTTCCACGTATTATTTAATCGATACGCCGGGTCACGTCGACTTCTCGCCGGAAATGGAGCGGGCCATACAAGTCATGGATGCCGCCGTTGTCGTCATCAGCGCCGTGGAAGGTGTCGAGGGGCATACGGAGACGGTATGGCAGTTACTGCGCAAGCATGGCGTGCCGACGTTCCTGTTTATCAATAAAATCGACCGGGTAGGCGCAGACGTGCCGCGCGTGCTGGCGGAGATTCGCAGCGAGCTTGCCGAAGACGTCTGTTGGGTCACCGAGGAGGATGTGCTGCAGGAAGGCCTGATGCAGTCTTCGCTCATTGAGTTTATTGCGGAGCGGGACGAGAAGCTGCTGGAGCTCTATATGGAAGAGGGATATGAGGTTTCGCGGTGGCTGGATGCGATGATAGCAATGATGCGGAAGGGGGAGCTGTTTCCGTGCTTCAGCGGATCCGCCCTGCAGAACGTGGGCGTAACCCATTTCATGCATCAGTTGGATCTGCTGACGGTAACGGATTACGATCCCGAGGCGGCATTTGCCGGGAGGGCTTATAAGATTCGCCATGATGAACAGGGCGCCCGGCTGACCTATATCAAAGCCACTGGCGGCACGCTGCAGGTGCGGGAAGAAATCACGTATGTCTCCGGAACGGAGACGATCACGGAGAAGGTGACGCATATCCGCTTGATCAATGGGGGGCGGGCAACCCCTGTCGACCGTGTGCATGCGGGCGACCTGTTTGCGGTTACCGGCATTTCCGCTGCTGCGGCAGGAGTCGGGATGGGGGCTCTTAGCGGCCGGACGGTGTACGAGCTGGTGCCGACGCTGAAGTCCAAGGTGCAATTCGAGTCCTCGATTCATCCCAAGGATATGCTGCGCTGCTTCCAGCTGCTGGATGCGGAGGATCCTTCCCTGTCCGTGCAGTGGGACGAGCCGGCACAGGCGATTCATATTCATGTGATGGGCATCATTCAGCTTGAAGTGCTGGAACGAATCGTGTTTGAGCGGTTCGGTTACCGCATTGCGTTTGGCGAGCCGGAGATTTTATATAAAGAGACCATAACGGAGGCTGTTGTGGGAAGCGGCCATTTTGAACCGCTGAAGCATTACGCGGAGGTGCACCTCCGGCTGGAGCCGGGAGAGCGGAACAGCGGCATCGTGTTTGCCAATGCGTGCCATCCGGATATGCTGCCGGTTAATTATCAGCATCTGGTTGCCCAGCATGTTGGCGAGAGGGATCATCACGGGCTGCTTACAGGTTCGCCGGTCACTGATATGAAAATTACCCTGCTGAAGGGACGGGCGCACAACAAGCATACGCATGGCGGCGATTTCAGGGAAGCCACGTATCGCGCTTTGCGACAGGGGCTGGAGAAAACAACCAGTCTGCTGTTGGAGCCATACTATCATTTCAAGGTAAAGGTGGATGCCGAGTTTATCGGACGGTTAATGTCCGATTTGACACAGGCCAAAGCAAGCTTCGATCCTCCGGAAACGGTGGGAGACAAGGTAACGGTCACGGGATCGGCACCCGTATCCACCATGATGAAATATGGAATGGAATTAGCGGCGTACACCAAAGGAAGAGGAACGATATCGCTGGTATACGGCGGATATGACCGGTGCCATAACGAGGCAGAGGTCATTGAACGCAAAGGATACGACAAGAACGCAGACCCGGAATACAGCTCCTCTTCGATATTCTGCGCCAAGGGCAGCGGTTATGCGGTGCCTTGGGATGAAGCGGATCGTCACATGCATGTGTGAAGCGGTGGAAGAGACCAAGTTGTTACGCAAGAGGTTCGCGGTTGTAAGGGAGTTGGAGGATTCATTCAATAAGGTGTGATTGAAGATAGCTGTGGGATTCGTGTATGTACATGCTGGTTCATGAAAAAGAGCTTCTCGGAAAGAACGTGGGAGAGGGTTTATTGATATCCGTAATGAGTTGCGCACGCGTCATATCAAAACTTAACGCGTGCGCATACGGGAGACATTTATGAAGAAAGAGAGCCTTTTTCTACAGGCTGCCCGCGAGACGGCCGCATCGTCCAATACGTAATGGCGGTCGTAATCAGCATTAAGACGCCTGTCATTAAGAATACCGAGTGAATGTTAAAGATGCCGCTGATCATGCCGCCCGCGAGCGGCCCGGCCATCCCGCCGATTTGGTTGGCGGTTTGGTTGAGACTGAACGCGCGCCCGCGGAATTCGCTAGGCGTATGTTTGACCACAAGGCCGTTGAGTGCCGGGAACACGGCACAAAAGAACGCGCCGTAAGCAAAGCGGATGGCCGAGAATGCCCAAATGTTGCTGAACAGGATCTGGGCGAGCGATCCGATTCCGCTGGCGAGCAGGCCGATCAGCAGCACCTTTTGGAACCCGATTTTATCGGCCAGGCGTCCCCAGCGGGCCGCAAACAGGATGCTGGCGATCCCGACGATGGAGAACACAAAGCCGGCAATCATCGAGGTATGCGATGAAGAGCCGCCGATCTGAGCGATATACAGCGGCAGTACGGGCTCGATCGTCATGACGGAGAACTGCGTCAGTACCGTAAGCATGAGCACGGTCATCAGCGCCTTGTTGTGTCCGGCGACCTTAAACGTGTTCATGACGGAGACGCGCTCTTTGCTGGGTACGAATTTCTCTTCTTTGACCCAGAATATGACGAGCAGCGTGGCTGCGAAGCACAGCATCCCTGCCAATCCGAATGCCATCCGGTTGCTGAACAGGGAGGCCAGGGTGCCTCCGATCATCGGGCCCATGATGCCGCCGGTTGCGGTGGCCGTGGACATCATGGAGAGGGCGTAGCCGACTTTTTTCTCGGGGGTATTGGTGCCTACGATCGCGATCGCGCCCGGAATAAAGCCGGAGAGCAGGCCTTGCAGCAGGCGGAGAATCAGCACTTGATACTCGTTCGTGACGAATGCCATCAGTACATAGATGACAAAGAGCACTAAGCCCGCGCGGATAATCATCGGTTTGCGTCCATATTTATCGCCGACGGCTCCCCAGAAGGGAGAGGACAAGGCGCCCGCAAAAAAAGCGGAACTGAACAGCAGTCCCGACCACAATTCCGTATGCTTGGTAACGCCGAGCTCAATCAGAAAAAGCGGGAGAAATGGTATGACCATCGAGAAGCTTGATGAAACGATAAATGAGCCGAACCATAGTATCCATAAATTCTTTTTCCAACTTTCCATGTCTTCTTCATCTCCTGATGTGCGATTTGTTGTACTCCTTCGAGCTTCGCCTCCTGTCTTTTTTAAATAAGTAATGGTGTATGTATTACATGTATCAGAAATAAGAAAGTGTAAGCTTCATGGGCTTACCAGCCTTATTTTTGGAAGAAACGCTTCCTTTACATGTGGATCTTTCACTTGAGTAAGTACGTCGATAAACGTATGACTTTGCGGTCTCGATTGGTGTTCAGTCCATCCGTGCATCGGTTGAGGTCCCAACAGGGCGATCCGGATGCGGATAAAGCAAAACGCCCCCCCAATTTGGTAAACTGGAATCAACCAGACTACCGCACTAAAGCGAAAGGCGTGCAACTTCATCCTACACCACATGTTTTGGATTGGGAAGAGGCGGGGAATGGGGTTAGAGCGGTAGGCGGCTCATATGGGGATGAGGTGGAACCGCCGATTTATCGCATGAATAAAGGGCTTTCAGGATTCCATGAGACGAGGATGCAAGATCTTAAAAATTATTTTTTGGGGAGATCTGATATGAGAGAAACGCTGAAGGATCTATATTCGAATACATTATTCCAGCAAGTGACCGACCGGCTGAAGGAGGCTTATCCGGCATTCGATGCGGACCGGTTCATGACGCTGATTCATAATGAAGCCTGGGAGCAGGAGGAGTTCAAGCAGCGCATCCGGCATATTACGCTGGCCTTAACGGACACGCTGCCTGCTTCTTACCCGGAAGCCGTCGGGATCCTGAAGCAGGTGGCTCCGCATTTCAGAGGCGTGGAATACGTGTTTTTTCCTGATTATGTCGAGGTGAACGGCATGGATGATCTGGAGACGTCGATGGGAGCTTTGGCGGTATTCACGCATTTTTCCACGGCGGAGTTTGCCGTCCGGCCTTTTATCATCCGGGACCAGGATCGGATGCTGGCCCAGATGATGACATGGGCGCAGTCCGATGACGAGCATCTGCGCCGATTGGCGAGTGAAGGCTGCAGACCGCGCCTGCCTTGGGCGCCGCAGCTGCCGGCCCTGATCAAGGATCCGCGCCCGGCGCTGCCGATTCTGGAGCAGCTGAAAGAGGACTCCTCCTTGTATGTTAGAAAAAGCGTCGCCAATCACTTGAACGATATCTCCAAGGATCACCCGGAGCTTGTGTTGGAGATCGCAGCCAAATGGTATGGCCGCCATCCGCTAACGGATTGGATCGTACGTCATGCGCTGCGTTCGCTGCTGCGAAAAGGGGATATCCGGGCACTGGCTATTTTCGGATACGAGGAGCTTGAGAAGCTGGAAGGACTGGAGGTGCGCGAGCTGCGCATCAAACGTTCCGTGATTACGATGGGGGACGATTTGGAGTTCGCTTTTCAGGTAGTCAACGAAACCGGCTATCCGATGGCGCTCCGCATCGATTACGAGATCGATTATATGAAGGCAAGCGGCAAGCTTGCGCCGAAACGCTATAAATGCTCGGACAAGATTTATGCGCCGGGATGCTGGAAGGTCGAGAAGAAGCAATCGTTTAAGCCGATTTCTACCCGCCGCTTCTATTCCGGCGATCACCGCCTTCACATCGTCGTGAACGGCAAGCGTTTGGCCAGCATGGATTTTGTGCTGGAGGGCGCGGAGTAAGAGTAGGGGCGTGGTGCAGGGGATGTACTGGCAAACCTAGGGGCAGGTCGTGCACAGATAAAACTGTAATGGAGGAATCCTGGAACCAGTTGAAGGATTGGGGCGATTCCTTTTTAAAGTTTTGTACATCGTGTGCACTGCTCCCTGTGTGCACGGTGCGTGGTCGTTGGGACATTCTTGGATGGCTGCCGACCGCTGAGATGTTAAGGAGATTCTGACTACAGGATTTTGAAATCCCAATGCGGCATCCCTGGCATAAAGGTAAGGGAAAGTAATCTCCTTAGGCAGAGAAAAGAGAATTAAGAGCACTAGCCCCGCACGGTGATCATGCGCCAGTAACAGCCACAGAGGATCATGTGAGGCAAGCTTTCCGATGGGAGGGCTTGTTTTTGTTTTGCACAAAACCGAGTGCCATGCGGATTATGGCAACACTATCAAATGTGTGGAAATCAAGTTAGCAGGTAGAAGAGAAGCCGGACTTTTGGTACACTAGATAAGTTGAAAAGCTTTAAAATGGTTTACAAACAATTGATATAGATGTCGGATGCCCTGTTCTATGAACATAGAGTATGGCTAGCAGGTTTCAATGGAAGAATAGTAGTACACAGCACGCCGGCTTGGACCGGTCTGGGAGGATATAGATGGACACGAAAGCACTACGAAGAGAAGACGTGGAGCTGCTGGCGCCGGCAGGGGATTGGGATTGCATGCGAGCCGCGGTGGCGAACGGGGCGGACGCGATCTTTTTTGGGGTCGAAAAATTTAATGCGCGCGCACGGGCGAACAATTTCCGGATGGACGAGCTGTCCGAAATTATGGCCTTTTTGCACAGTTATGGGGTTAAGGGGTTCCTGACCTTCAATATTCTGGTGTTTGAGAACGAGTTGGAGGATGCCAAGGAGCTGATCGATGCGTGCGTGGATGCCGGCGTGGACGCGGTGATCGTGCAGGATCTGGGTTTGGTGAAAATGATTCGCGAGATTTCTCCGGATTTCCCGATCCACGGCTCAACGCAGATGACGATTACGTCGCCGGAGGCCGTCGAGTTTACGAAGCCGTTTAACATGGAACGCGTCGTGCTGGGACGCGAGAATAATTTGAAGCAAATCCAAAAGATCGGGGAGCAGGCGAAGCTGCCGATGGAGGTATTCGTGCATGGTGCGCTATGCGTATCTTATTCGGGCCAATGCCTGACTTCCGAAATGTGGGGCGGCCGGTCCGCCAATCGCGGAGAGTGCGCGCAGGCCTGCCGTCTACCGTACGATCTGATCGTGGATGGCGAGCAGAAGCCGATGGGCGATGTTGCTTACTTGCTCTCGCCAAAAGATCTGGCCGCGATCGATCTGATGCCGGAGCTGATTGAAGCGGGCGTGACCTCGTTCAAGATCGAGGGCCGTTTGAAGAGCCCGGAATACGTGGCTAACGTCGTGAGCAAGTACCGGAAGGCGATCGACCGGTATTTTGACGGCGAGGATGCGAGACCGAGTAAGGAAGAGGTTCGCGAGCTGCAGCAGAGCTTCTCCCGCGGCTTCACCCATGGCTTCCTGGATGGAACGAACAATAAAAAGCTGGTCGAGGGCACGTTCCCGAAAAGCCGCGGCGTGTACCTCGGGCGGGTGGAGCAGATTCTGCGCGATGGGGTCGTCTGCAAGCTGGATGCACCGCTGAAGCGCGGGGACGGTATCGTGTTTGATGCCGGGGACCCAACGAAAAAAGAAGAAGGCGGACGCGTCTACGACGTGCGCCGCAAAGGCGTCAAGCTGGAGGGCGAAGCGCAGGAAGGCTGGATTGTCGATATCGTTCCCGGCCGGAGCGACGTAGACCTGCGCAAGCTGCATGTCGGCGATCGGATCTGGAAGACGAACGATCCGGCGCTGGATAAGCGCCTTCGTCAGACGTACGAGACGGAGAAGCCGTACCGGGTATTCCCGGTACATGTGCGGGTCAGCGGCCGTCCTGGACAGCCGCTGTCGACCTGGTGGACCGATGTGCAGAAAGGCACGACGGTCCAGGTGGATTCGGAGCTGGAACTGGAGATCGCCCAGAAGCGGCCGCTCAGCCAGGAGATCCTGGAGGAGCAGCTTGGCCGCCTGGGCGGAACGGTGTTCCAGCTTGAGGCACTCGACGTCGACCTGTACGGCGACGTCATCGTGCCGATTCGCGAGCTCAACAGCATCCGCCGCCGTGCGGTGGAGCTGCTCGCCGGCGAGCGGCCGAAGCCGCCCGTGTACGTGAAACGGGCGGTGTCGGTGTATGGCGATGCGGCTGCGCCCGCAGCGCCCGTGGCCCGCGGTGAGGCGAAGCTCACCGCGCTGTGCCGCAGCCTCCCGCAGGTTGAGGCTGCGCTTGAGGCCGGCGTCGAGATGATCTACGCCGACTTCGAGTTCATCAAGCAGTTCCCGGCAGCGGTGGAAGCCGTGCGTGCAGCCGGTAAGCAGATTGCGCTGGCAACGCCGCGCATTCACATGCCGGGCGAGAACGGCTACCACAACAACATCCTGCGCCTCCAGCCGGACGCCGTGCTGGTGCGCAACACCGGTGCGCTGTATTTCTACCTGCGCCACCGGATGGAGAACCCGGGGGCGAAGCATCCCCGGCTGATCGGCGACTTCTCCCTGAACATTGCCAACCACAAGGCGGTTGACCTGTTCGTCGAAGCCGGATGCGACGCCGTCACGCCTTCCTATGACCTGAACATCCAGCAGATGGTGGATCTTCTCGGGAAGGCCGACACATCCAAGATGGAGATCGTCATCCATCAGCATCTGCCGATGTTCCATACGGAGCACTGCGTGTACTGTACCTTCCTCAGCGAAGGAACGGACTTCACTAACTGTGGACGTCCTTGTGAAGAGAGCCGCGTATCCCTACAGGACCGGATCGGCATGTCCCACCCGGTTCGAGTGGACGAAGGCTGTCGGAACACGGTGTACAATGCCATCGAGCAATCCGGCGCCGAGTACCTGGCCAACTTCATGGAGCTGGGCGTATCCAGCTACCGCGTTGAATTCCTCGAGGAAACGCCGGAGCAAGTCCACGAGGTCATCGATCTCTACAACCGCGCCCTGCGAGGCGAGATCAGCGGCACTCAGGTGTGGAAGAAGCTGAAGGCGACCAACCAGCTTGGCGTTACGCGGGGGCAGCTGGTGAAGTAAGGAAGCAGTACGCGGATTGCGTTTATACCGAGATAATATGAGGGAGTGATGCCAAGTTAGGCATCACTCCTTTTTGCGTCGGCACGCTTCGTTTCTGCGCGTTCATGGCGGTGCTTGGATCGATAATGGAATAGAAACCCGACGTTCGGCTCGACGATCCAACTGAAGCCGCGTTTGATCCAGGACGAGGATAGCAGCCAGGTTATGACTGCGCCGAGCAGAATCAGCAGCAGCTTGCCTCCCGTGGACCGGAACGCTTCGAACCAGCCCAGATGCTGCATCGTTTTGACGATAAACCCATGAAGCAAAAAGACGTACATGGTATTCACCCCACGGTCCGTGAAGGGCGTTTCCGACCTCGGAATGAGGGAGAGGACGCATAGCCCCATGATGACGGTGAAGGCGTAGGTGATCATACGGTAGAGGCCTGCATACCACGAGTCCAAGCCAAACTCCAGGTAAGGCATCGCCCCGTAGAACCAGTTAGTTGGCAGGATCGGCGATATGACGTACAGCAAGACAAATCCGGAGGAAAGCAGGATGATCGAGAGCAGTTGTAATGGCCGGGCCTTGATGGCATCCAGCCATTCCCTTTTGAAAACATACCCGATGAGAAAAAAGGGCAGGAAGTAAAGCGTGCGCGAAATGCTGGCGTAATAGTCGACATCGATCGAGTACCCGAGCATGATGGACATCGCGAAACAGACGACGAGCGGGTATTTGAGCATCAGCAGGTATGGCAGAAGCATTTTCCACAGCATCATGCTGAACAGGAACCACAGGATCCAATTGGGGTAAAAGTACGTGAAATCGATCCGATCCAAGCCTTGCATGTAATAGTCGAACAGGGTATAGAGCGTCTCGAATATGAAATACGGCACGACCAGTCCCGACAGCAGGCCGACGTATTGTTTGGGGGATTGAATGCATTTGGCGAAATAACCGGCCGCAAATATAAACAGCGGCATATGAAACGAGTAAATGAACTGATAGATCGCTCCCATCGCTGCTTCGCCGTTAAACGGCTCGATGAGATGCCCCACGACTACCAACAGGATCAGTATGAATTTGAGGTTATCGAAATAGGCGTCTCTCTCTTTCAACAGCAACCAGCTCCTTTGGCTTTTCGGTCCATCGAAGTTTCGTACTAGTATATCGGACGGTAAGGGGGCTTTCCATGGTTAAAGTTGGAAGGTATTGTCTCCAGTTTTCTGTCTCTCCTTGAAAAAGCCACATCAAAACCGATAAGTGAAGGGAGGGGCAACTCGGCCTAAGCGGCAAGGCCACGAACAATAAGCCGCCTGCCTTAGACAAAAACCGATTTTAATCGATGGGTTAGCCGGACTCATGATACAATGTCATCAATATGGGACACTTACGGGAATGGAGAAGATAGGATGAACATTCGAAAAGCGATCATACCGGCCGCTGGGCTTGGTACGCGGTTCCTGCCGGCCACGAAAGCGATGCCGAAAGAGATGCTACCTATTGTGGACAAGCCGACCATACAATACATCATCGAGGAAGCGGTCGCTTCCGGCATCGAGGACATTATCATTGTGACGGGTAAGGGGAAGCGGGCGATTGAGGATCATTTTGATTCATCATTTGAGCTGGAACATAACCTAGCTGAGAAAGGGAAATGGAGCCTCCTTGAAGAAGTGCGTAAGCCCTCCAACATGGCAGATATCCATTATATTCGGCAAAAAGAGCCCAAGGGGCTGGGTCATGCCATTTGGTGCGCACGCAAATTCATCGGGGACGAGCCGTTTGCGGTGCTGCTCGGCGACGACATCGTGGAGTCGGAAGTACCTTGCCTAAAACAGATGATGAAGGTCTACGACACCTACCAATCTGCCATTGTGGGCGTTCAGCCCGTCGATTGGAATGAAGTCGATCGGTACGGGATCGTAGATGGACTTCAGAAATCAAACCGAATCTATGAAACATCGAGATTGGTAGAGAAGCCATCCCGTGCCGAGGCGCCTTCCAACCTAGCCATCATGGGCCGCTATATTTTGCCGCCGGATATCTTCGACTTACTGGAGAATCAAGAGGTTGGGAAGAACGGAGAAATTCAGCTGACTGATGCGCTTTCCACCTTAGCTCATCGGAGTCCGATCTATGCATATCACTTTGACGGGATGCGCCATGATGTCGGCGAGAAGTTAGGTTTTATTGAGACCAGCATTCATTATGCATTGCAGCGTGAAGAGTTAAGAGATGATTTGCTTGCTTATTTGAGTGGGGTTTTGGCGAAGGTTCAGTAGAGTAATCTAATAAGACTTAACATATGAAAAAAGGGACAGTTGGGTAGAGGTTTTCTACCACGAACTGTCCCATTTTAATTAGAATTGAAGATTAGCAAGCTGTTGAACATTATCCTTCGCATTCGGATCAACTTGAGTTAATTTCTCCATAAGGGCATCATCGCTTAAGTTTTGCTTTTGCAATGCTGCCAGATACCAACGAACAATTTCCTGTTGGGTTGATTGCGAGAGATCTTCTTGTATGCCAAGCTTTAGTGCTTCCGAAGCCTGTTCTGGCTGATTCATCATGAAGTACATTTTACCTGCATGGAGAATCATATCGGGTGTATTTTCAAAAGGATTACCTTGGAATTGGCCTTCAGGTAATGTAGCTAAATGCTTGATACCTTCTTGTACTTTATCAAAGGCTGATGTTGCCGAATTAAAGTACTTTTCTTTTCCGGCAGTATCCCCTTCACCTAAAGCTTTCATTCCCAGGTCATATCCTTTATTTATTATCTGCTCGTACCAATTGATATCCCATTTAAACTTGTAGGCATTATTGATAAGAATTTCATAAGCTTGTTCAGGCTGTTTGTTCATTTCATAACTCTTAACTAATTGATTCAGCATGGATTTGTTATGAGGCTCATCTTCAAGAACTTGATTTAAGAGATTAGTAGATAGTTGGAAAAAGCCTTCATCCTGACTCTGTTGGTAAAGAGATTGATACAATGAGTTTAATAGAAGGACGGATTCCGGGTGGCTAGGTCGAACGCTGAGATCTTTATCCAGTGGTGCCTTAATCTCTTCAAACGATGTACTAACCTGGACAATTTTTCGAGCCTCCAAACCAGCTTCAGCAGCCTGTACGTAACGGATAGAAGTAATTAGTAAAATAATAGAAGCAAGGCCTACAATAGCAGAGTAGATATTTCTTGCTGTCGAATCTTGCACATTCCATTTTTTAATTGGTTTGCTGTTCATTACGGATGCCATGCCGCCGAGTCCAAGGAACACAAGGATTCCCATGAACACGTAACTCATGTTAAAGTCCAAAATACTGTGAATCAATATTGACAGTACCAAGATGAGATATAGGAAGTGGCTGTTGCGTCCCTCATCATCAGTTTGAACGTACCCGCGGATGTATTTATAGAAGATATACACAATGAATGACATAAATACTAGAAAGCCAATAAGACCAACCTCTATTAAGTATTGAAGGAAGAAGTTATGAGCCTGAGTACTTGTATAAGGGTTGTTCTGATACTGCTCATACAGTGAAGCCCAAGCGCCTCCGCCAGCACCGATAATAGGGTAGTCAGCCAGAACTTTCATGGCATCCTTGTAGAATGTCAACCGTTCAAGGACACTATGTTGGTTGAAGTTAATGTTTTCGAGCCGGACGCTTATATTTTGTGGCAATACATTTTTGAGATTGGTGCCGATGAATAGGAATATCAGCAAGCCACCCAAAACTAAGGAACCGATGGGAATCCACATGTTGGAGGCTTTTTTAGTGGACCAATTGCTTAATGCTTTCTCCAGTTTTGGAGCAATGAAACTTTGAATGACCCATCCAAGAAGTCCTACAATAGCGGACGCACCGAGTAAAATGCCCCAACCTTTAAGGGCGCCACTGCTGCTGAAAGCTTCATTTAAACTCAAGCCCAGCTCTGTTACCGGTTTGGAAATGATCAGCGAAGCCACACCCGCTATACCGCAGTACAGTATCCACAATATTTGTTTAGCTGGCTTCAAGAATAGGAGCAGCAGAACAAATACTACGGGCAGCATGACCAGACCACCACGAGACAATGTTAACAACAGCGATACAATGATGGGTACCAGCATAAAGCTGTGGAAGGCTTTGCCGTACCATTTTTTTGATTTCGTAGCGAAAAAGACTGCTGCAAATAAGAAAGCCATGAGAAAAGCAGCATAAGTATTCGCGTATTGGAACACCGAGGTCAGACGGAGACCGTTAGAGTCAGTCATTACAGCATGAGTATATGTACCGTTTAGGACCGTGTTAGAAAACCATTTCGCAATGGTACCTGCAGTCTTGCCCTGGCCAAACCAATGAAGTAGACCGAAACCAACAATAAGATATGCTACGGCCATAATTGTATTTTGAATGATTCGGTTCCCTAACTTGTCACGGAGTACGTACAAGCCAATGATGAACATAATGGCATAAATACAATTTATGATGATCATATTCATGGCAAGACTATGGGAAGCGGCGCTGATGAGGGATAGTATGTAAGTTAGAGGCAGTAATAGCACACCAACAGCAAGCCAATCTCTTTCATCCTTGAGTTTGATTTGTTTATAGTATTGCGCTGTCCAAAGAAACATTAGGAGACATGCTAAAATAGCAGCCCAGAAGATTGGTTTCTCGAATTGCAACTCTTGACCATTGAATAGAGCCGTTTGGAATGGTGTCCATGTCAGAAACAAGATAATTCCTGATATTAACACCCAAAACAAAGCAGACTTCTTTCCTTCTATCCTCGACTCAGCGGCTTTTTTACCGTATACTGGATTCGACAACGTATTTAGCTCCTTTTCTTGTAGATACGACAATATTTTAGCATAATGACTTGAAGGGAGCTAGGGAACACGTATCTTTCTTAGAAGAGAAGAAAAAAAAGTACAATCATGCGAGGGAAAAGAATGGACAATCATATCAAGAAGTATCTAATGAATTTTATGAAGTATAGAGATTTGCTGAAATTGCTTGTAATAAAAGATATTAAGATAAAATATAAAAGATCAATTCTAGGAATTCTCTGGAGTGTTTTAAATCCATTATTGACCATGATAATCATAACCTTAGTTTTCCAAGAACTTTTTAAATTTAATATAGAGAATTTTGCTGCTTATGTGATAAGTGGACAAGTTCTGTTTACTTTTTTTTCTGAAGCGACCTCACTAGCAATGTCTTCAATATACTCATCTGGTCAAATAATTAAGAAGGTTTACATACCCAAGTATATATTTCCGGTATCTAAAGTCCTGTACTCATTAGTTAATATGTGCCTTGCATTTTTAGCGGTATTAATAGTGTGTATACTAACTGGAGTTAAACTAGAATTTACAGTAATTTTTAGTTTGTTTTCATTTATATATGTTTTCTTTTTTAGTTTAGGCATGGGGCTTATTCTCTGTAGTATAGTAGTTTTTTTTAGAGATATTGAGCATATTTACGGAATATTACTGACTGCGTGGATGTATGCGACACCTATAATATATCCAATGGATATTATGCCTGATAAATATATGGTTTTAATGTATGCTAACCCAATCTATTATTTCCTAACACATTTTAGAGAGTCACTTCTATATGGACATATCCCTCCATTAGAATTGAACTTACAATGTGCAGGGTATGCAATTTCTACTCTATTATTTGGCTTATATCTATTCAAGAAAAAACAAGATAAGTTCATTTTATATATTTAAGGAGATCCTTTCTACATGAATGATATAAATAGTACTCTTATTGAAATAGAACAAGTGTCGATGTGTTTTAATATGACGACTGAGAGGATAACTACTTTTAAAGAGTTTTTTATAAAAAAAATTAAAGGGCAAATAGCATATACAAAGTTCTGGGCACTCAAAGATGTAAGCTTTAAAATTTACAAAGGGGAGCTTTTTGGTATTCTGGGACTGAATGGAGCTGGGAAAAGTACTTTACTTAAGGTTGTGGCAGGGGTATTAAAACCAACCAATGGAAAAGTTTCTGTATTCGGATCAATGGCACCCCTTATTGAATTAGGAGCGGGATTTGATCCTGAGCTAACAGCGCGAGAGAATATTTATCTCAACGGAGCAGTGCTTGGTTATAGTAAAAAAGAAATGAATTCTAAATTTGCAGAGATAGTTGAATTTTCTGAACTTGAAAATTTTATCGATGTACCGGTGAAAAATTTCTCCTCAGGTATGTATGCAAGGTTAGGCTTCGCGATAGCTACAGCTACAACACCAGATATATTAATTGTTGATGAAATATTGTCCGTAGGGGACTTTAAATTTCAGCAAAAATGCGAGGCTAAGATTAACGAAATGGTAGATAATGGTACAAGTGTTTTATTAGTCTCGCATTCTATTGACCAAATTAGAAACTTGTGCAGCAGAGGAGTAATCCTTGAAAACGGAAATATGATTAAGATGGGTGAAGTTTCTGAGCTTTGTGATTTTTATTATTCAAAGTATAATTAATCCTCAAAAATTTGTGGAAGGTATTTTATGAATATAAAAAATATATATTATGCATTTATTAAGTACTTTATTAGGTTTAAGACTAAAGTTAATGTGAAACAGATTGTAACAATGAGATCAATAAATTGGTATGGAGAATGGATCGACAAGAATGAAAAATATTCCATGGAAGAAATCTCTAGGGAATGTGAAAGGTTTATTTACAAACCTTTAATATCGATATTAGTTCCGGTATACAATGTCAAAGAAAGTTATTTGAGAGAATGTCTTGATTCCGTCTGCAATCAAGTTTATAACAATTGGGAACTTTGTATAGCTGATGATAATTCATCTGAAAAGTATATTAAAGAAATTTTAGAGGAATACAGAAATAAAGATCCTCGAATAAAGGTGGCTTATAGAGAAGTCAATGGTAATATCTCGGCATGTAGTAACACTGCGCTTTCACTAGCAGATGGGGACTTTGTTGCGTTGCTGGACAATGACGATATACTATCGCCTGTTGCTTTATATGAGGTAGTGTCGAAATTAAACGATTCATCAGATATTGATGTGATTTACAGTGATGAGGATAAGCTATTGGATGGGAAGAGAGTCCAACCATTTTTCAAAAAAAAATGGAATATTAATTTGCTTAGTTCAGTTAATTTTATATGCCACTTTGTTGTGTATAGAATATCACTAGTACGCAGAGTTGGTGGTTTTAGAATAGGATACGAGGGGGCACAGGATTGGGATTTGGCCATCAGAATTACGAATTTAACAGATAAAATTGCACATATACCAAAAATGCTTTATCATTGGCGGATTTCAACTACGTCTACTTCTGGAGGAGAGGGTAACAAACCGTATATTAAAGAAGTTCAGGATAGAATGTTGAAGAGTCATTTTTAGATAATAATAGGGGATGATTTTTTTGGGTATATCAATATTAATTAATAAGTCAATGGCTACTATAAAATATGAAGGTGTATCTGCATTTATGAAGAAATCTCTAAATTATACTAAAAGGAGATTATTGAAAGTTCAACAACCTTCAACGTACCATTTCAAAGATATACTTTTCATAAATGGTTGTGCTCTTCCACACCCACAACGTTATAGGGTGGATCATCAGATTGAACAATTACATTATAATGGCTATTCATGTGATAAGGTTTATTTTGAGGAAGTAACATCGGAAATGGCGAAATATTACAGGGCATTTGTGTTTTTTCGCTGTCCCTTTACAGAAGAAGTAGGGGAATTAATTCAACGAGCTAAATATTTTAACAAAAAGGTTTTTTTTGATGTTGATGACCTCGTTATTGATCAAAAGTATGTAAAAGATGTAAAGTATCTCAACACAATGAGTAGTTCCGAGTTGGATTTATATCTTGAAGGTGTAGAACGCCATAAGAAAACTCTTTTAATGTGCGATTATGCATTAACCACAACGAGTAGGCTTGCTAAGGAATTAAGTAATTATGTTGAGGAGGTGTATATAAATCGTAACGTAGCATCTGACCAGATGATAGAGTTATCTAATAGGGCACTAGCTAACCAAACCGATCGGTCTTCTGATAAAGTTATATTAGGTTATTTTAGTGGAAGCATAACACATAATGAGGATTTTGAGCTGATTTTAGAAGTTTTAGAAAAGATATTCATTAGATATAGTAACGTTTTCCTTAAAGTGGTGGGCATACTTGATATACCCGAAAAATTAGAGGTGTTTAAGGATAGAATCATTATTGAAAAATTTACGGATTGGACAAAACTTCCTGAGATTATTTCTAGCGTTGATATAAACCTAGCTCCCCTTGTTAATAACGTCTTCAATGAGGCGAAATCTGAAAATAAATGGACAGAAGCGGCTTTAGTAAAAATCCCAACTGTTGCCAGTGGTGTGGGGGCCTTTAAAGAAGTCATCAACCACAAGGTCAATGGAATCTTATGTGATAACTCACAAGAATGGTTTGAGAATTTGGAAATGCTTATTAAAGATGAAAAATATAGGATTAAACTTGGTGAATACGCTCATAAAGATGTAATGCATGGATGGACAACATCAAGTACGGGGTATAGATTACTGGATTTTATAGAATCAAAATTGAATGATAATGTGGCTTTTGTGTTACCTTCAACAAAAATTAGTGGAGGGGTTAATGTAGTAATTAAACACTGTAACATTCTTCGAGCTGAAGGCATAGATGTAACAGTAATCTCTATGAGTGAAGATGATGAGAACATAGTTAATAAAGATGGAGAAGTAAATGTTATTTCGTATTATGCTCATTCGTTTCATGGGTTATTTAGAAAGTGTGTTGCGACTCTTTGGACAACAACAAATTTTTTGAATACTTATCCAAAGATTAGAGATAAGTATTATTTAGTGCAAAGCTATGAGACTAATTTTTATGAGCCTGGAAACCACATGAGAATATGGGCAAATTTGACTTACAACTATTTTTCTGAAATTAAGTATATAACCATCTCCAAATGGTGTGAGTCTTGGCTTAAAGATCACTTCAAAAAAGAAGTGAAATACGCACCGAATGGAATTGATCTAAGCTTGTTCGCTTTTAAAGAGAGGACACATTATGGTAAAATAAGGATTCTCATAGAAGGCAGTTCAAGCGATCGGAATAAAAACGTAGATGAGAGTTTTATGATTACTAATCAACTCGATCGTGGAAAATATGAAATTTGGTATCTAACCTATGATGATAAGCCCAAGAGTTGGTATGTTATAGACAAGTTTCTACATAAAGTTCCATATGACGAAGTTAGTGATGTATATTCACAATGCGATATTTTGCTGAAATCTAGTCGGTTGGAAAGTTTCTCCTACCCCCCTCTTGAAATGATGGCAACCGGAGGAGTTTCGATAGTTGCTCCTAATGAGGGGAATTTAGAATACTTAATTCATAATGTAAACTGCTTATTATATGAGCCAGGAAATATACAGAACGCTTTAGAAATGATAGAGATTGTTTGTACAAATGAAGAACTAAGGAAGAAAATTATAGCGAATGGCTTGAAAACAGTTAAGGAAAGAGAATGGAGTAAAATTAAATATGAGGTGCTAGAATTGTATGATTTTCATAAGAAAGTAACTAATGGTGATTATTATGAACAAAAATCGAGCTAATCGTCTGTTTCCACTAGTTGTAATTCTAATCATATTAGTATATGTGTATGGAAGTAACATTGGTAAAGTTCAACCTATTCTAGATCAATCCATTGGGAATCACAACGTAGGGGAAATCACTGATGGGACTGAAATTACACAATCCTTTTATTCACCAGTAAATAATGTAAGTGGGATTTCTGTTAAATTAGGAACTTATATGAGACAGAACAAAGGGAAACTAACTATAGGAATCAAGAGTTACGATAACAATCGAATTATTTATTCGACCACAGTTAAAGCCGAGAGTATTATTGATAATAATTATTTTGATTATCGTTTTCCACCTATAAAAAATTCTAAAGACAACAAGTATAATTTATTTATTTATTCGGAGGGCAGCTCTAATGGCGATTCAATAACTGCCTACATCTCCAATCAGAATATATATAAACATGGGAATTTATATATTAATGGCTCTGAACTGCAAGGAGAACTTGTCTTTAAAGTTCATTACAATAAAACATTATTTAACTTGATTGGTTTGTAGAACGAAATGACTTTCCCTATGGTTCAGAAGGTGGTTAACAGAAATGGAAGCTACAAGAGATATTCATATTAAGGGTTTGACCATAGAACAACATTTTATGAAATTGCTGATTGTGTTTGGGCTGTTGTTTGTTTTTATTGTTCCTCCTTTTCAAATGGCAGATGAGGACAGTCATTTTAAAAAGGCTTACTTAGTTTCTCAGTTTTCTTTTTTGCCTAACAATGTAGATGGGGTTATTGGGAACTATATTCCTAATGAAATATTAGAATTTGAAGCCTCTCATCGTTATATGATTAATGCGATTGATGAGAAATATAGTTATAGTAGGCTTTCAACATATTTTTCTTTATTTACTGATTATATTGAGAAAAGTCATGTGGAGTATAGCACTGCAAAAACCAATCCAATACTATACATTCCTCAAGCAGGTGCAATGCTATTTGTCAATTCACTTATGAAATTTTTAGGGATGAGAGACTTTCAATCAATATCTCCACTAATGTATATGTATGCAGGAAGAATCGGAAACCTCTTTTTTTACATTATTTGCATATATTCATCAATAAGGTTAATTCCGGTTTATAAGAGGTTGCTATTTTTCCTATCAATAATGCCTATGTCAGTTGGATTAGCTACTTCATTAAGCTATGATTCAATGGTCATCGGACTTTGTTTTCTAACTTTTAGCTTGATTATGTACTATCGATACAATAAAGATCATACTTTCTTTGGGAAAAAAGAGATTATTATTTTTTCTCTTATATCTATATTATTAATTGAATTAAAGCAGGTTTATTTTCCATTGTTATTACTAATATTTATTATCCCTACCATTAAATTTGGTACTCTAAAAAAGAAAATTACTAGTGTATCAATTATCTTTACGTCTGGCCTGTTAGGGCATATATTTTGGTTGTTAGTTTCAAAAAGCACGACTGCTGCTCCTGGAGGAGAAGCGTATATTAAGGAACAATTAATATTTATTATTAATAATCCCTTTAAATATGTAGAAGTCCTTATAAGAACAATCTCTCAATTGAAATTCTATTATTTAGATAGTTTTATTGGTAACTTAGGATGGTTGGATACTAACTTTCCACCAATTTTTATTCTAATTTACATTCTCCTTTTGTTATTGTTTTCTTTTGTGGACACTAATAATCAAGTAGTAATAACTTGGAAGATGAAATTTTATTGTCTCTCCTTGTTTATATTAATATTTTTATTGGTTGAAACTTCCCTCTACTTGATATGGACCTCAATACCAAAAATCGGAGGAATAGGTTTTGAGATTGTTTCAGGAGTTCAGGGTAGATATTTTATTCCTTTTTCAATATTGGGCTTTATTCTCTTGTATTCCAACCAATTTGTTAATGAGTGGAAGAAGAGGGCTCGCGATATGCTTGATGTAGTAACACTCCCTATCGCTTATTTCACTACAACCTTCATGTTGTTCATATTAATTTTTCGATATTGGGTGCCTTGAACCTATCCCTTTTAAATATAAGTGAATAATTGCAAGGTATATTAATAATTTAGATAAAGAGGTGTAATGTTGAAAGGTATTATTTTAGCTGGTGGTACTGGATCTAGACTTTTCCCCCTTACAAAAGTAACGAATAAGCATTTACTTCCAGTAGGTAAATATCCAATGATTTTCCATGCTGTACGTAAACTTAAACAAGCAGATATAATTGATATTCTTATTGTTACAGGGAAGGACCATATGGGAGATGTTGTGAATCTTCTTGGAAGTGGTAATGATATGGGGGTAAACTTTACCTACAAGGTTCAAGATGAAGCAGGAGGTATTGCACAAGCTCTGGGCCTAGCTGAACATTTTGTTGGGAAAGATCAAATGGTTGTTATACTAGGTGATAACGTTTTCCAGGATGATATATCTCAGTTTGTTCAAAAATTTAGAGAACAAGAAATTGGAGCGAAGATTCTTATTCATTCGGTAGAAGATCCTAAAAGATTTGGTGTACCAGAACTTAGAGGCAATCATATTGTTGCAATAGAGGAAAAACCAGTTCAACCTAAGTCGAATTATGCTGTCACGGGAATATATATGTTTGACCACCGAGTTTTTGAGATAGTAAGAACGCTTGAGCCATCTGAGCGTGGAGAGCTAGAAATTACTGATGTTAATAATTCGTATATTTCTGATGGGGAATTAACGTATGATGTTTTGACTGGCTGGTGGACTGATGCCGGTACACATAGATCCCTTGCTAAAGCAAATGAGTTAGCACAGGACTTGGAATTCAATGAGGAATTCGGAGTTGTAAAAATGTAGTGATATCGTGGTGATATGAGAGAAGGCGTTAGTTAAAATCTTTATTTGCCTTGAAAATGTAGCATTTGTCATACGTTGTAACGGTAAGGCATGATAGCCATGCTAACTATAAGGTGGGTAAAATATGAAATTATTAGTTATCATTCCGGCATTTAATGAAGAAGGTAATTTGGGCAAGCTGTTTGAGAAGCTTCAGGAATATGAAATGGATATAGTTGTGATAAACGATTGTTCAACCGATAATACAATTGAAATTTGTAAACAGTATTCGGTAAACTATATTGATCTGCCAAACAATTTAGGTATAGGTGGAGCGGTACAGACTGGCTATCAGTATGCAGCTAAGGCTAATTATGATATTGCTATTCAAATTGATGGTGATGGGCAACATAACCCAGAATATATTTCTGCTGTAATAGAACCTATTATATTGAATGAGGCGGATTTGGTAATTGGCTCTAGATATATACATCGTGAAGGTTTTCAATCCAGTTTTATGAGGAGAGTGGGAATTAAACATTTTAGTTGGTTAATAAAATTACTACTTAGCAAGTCCATTACTGATCCGACCTCAGGATTAAGAGCTTGCAATAGAAGGGTAATAAATCTATTTTCCAATAAATATCCTACTGATTTTCCTGAACCTGAAACCATTGTGACTCTACTTAGAAATAACCTGAAGGTTGTTGAAGTACCTGTTTTAATGAATCACAGAGAAATGGGCTTATCCTCAATTAATAAATTTAAAGCAGTGTATTATATGATCAAAGTATCAATAGCTATATTGATAGATTTTTTTAGAGGTAAAACCAAGGAGATTACTAGATGATTTCATTACATCTTCAGCTCGGTTTAATTGTTTTAAACATAGGACTGTTGTTCTTGTTGCTTGAAAGCATTCGAAAATATAAGCTCGAGTTAAAATATACTCTAATGTGGTTGATTTTGAATTCAGCTTCTTTGGTAGTAGCTATCTTTCCTAAAATCTTGTTTTTTATTTCTGATAATATCTATATTGAAACGCCAGTAAACGCTTTATATTTACTATCATTTGTGGTTGTTTTTATAATACTTTATAGTAATACTGTGATTATATCGCAATTAAGTAATCAAACTAGAAAACTTACTCAAGAAGTTGGTCTTCTAAAAAATGAATTAGAACAAGTAAAGAAAACAAATTCCGGTATTAAAAAAGAAGTTTCAAGGGTATTTTATGAATAATAAATTGAGAATCTTAGTTGAAAAACATCCTGAATTGATTAAGTTTATTCAATATGCCCTTGTTGGGGTGATAGGAACTCTAGTTCATACAGTTGTATTAACTATTTCTGTTGAGCTATTTAAGATGGCACCTATTTATTCAACTATGCTCGGATTTATATTTTCGCTAGTAATATCATATAAACTTAATTCAATTTGGACTTTTAGTACTACTGTAAGTATCGATGTATTCTTTAAATATGTAGCAACATGTCTAATTGGATTGTTAGTAAATGTTTTGATAATGTTTGTTACTGTGAATATGCTGAATTTATACTACTTGTATGGCCAATTAATAGCTATTGCAGTTGTTCCAGTATTTAACTTTACTGTCTCAAGATTATGGGTTTTCAAAAAGTGATAAATTTTTTTAATAATCGGGGGGATTTTATTGAATATTACTCCTTTATCATTAAACGATGCTATGGTGATTGAACCGGTGGTCCACGGCGATCACCGGGGTTTTTTTATGGAGAGTTACAATGATTCACTTTTTAAGCAGCACGGCATTGCCTATAATTTCATTCAAGACAATCAATCACTATCCGTCGAAGCTGGGGTGCTACGGGGACTTCATTATCAGCTCAACCCTAAGGCTCAAACCAAACTCATACGTGTCCTAACCGGAGCAATTTACGATGTCATCGTAGACATCAGAAAAAGCTCCCCTACTTTTGGTCAGTGGGTTGGCGTCATTTTGAGCGAGCATAACCATCGTCAGCTGCTTGTTCCTAAGGGCTTCGCACATGGTTTTTGTACGCTTGTACCCAATACCCAGGTCCTCTATAAAGTGGACGAATATTATTCCCCCGAGAATGACCGCGGCATATTATGGAATGATCCGGCTTTGGGGATCGATTGGCCAACGTCGAATCCGACATTGTCGGATAAAGACCAGCGGCACCCGCTGCTGAAAGACGCAGAGATGAATTTTGACTAGGGGGCAGTGAGGATGAAACTTCTTGTTACCGGCGGCGCCGGTTTTATCGGCAGTAACTTTATTTTATATATGATGCAGCAGCATCCCGATTACCAGATCATCAACATGGATGCACTTACGTATGCGGGCAACCTTGAAAATTTAAGATCCGTTCAACACCACCCTAACTATTCTTTCGTCCAAACAGATATAGCTGACAAACCAGCGGTGGACGCGATTTTCCAACAGGGTATCGATGTGGTTGTTAATTTCGCGGCAGAGTCACACGTAGATCGCAGCATTCTGGAACCGGAAATTTTCGTAAACACCAATGTCATGGGTACACAGGTTCTTCTGGATGCGGCCAAAAAATATGGCGTGACTAAGTTTGTCCAAGTATCCACGGATGAAGTATATGGGTCCTTGGGCGAAACCGGTTTGTTTTCTGAAACGACGCCACTTGCACCGAATAGCCCGTATTCTGCCAGCAAAGCAGGCGGGGATCTGCTCGTAAGAGCTTACCATGAGACCTTTGGTCTCCCGGTTAACATTACCCGCTGCTCGAACAATTACGGTCCATACCAATTCCCTGAGAAGCTGATCCCCCTGATTATTTCTCGTGCCCTAAATGATGAATCCCTGCCGGTCTACGGCGATGGCCTCAATATTCGTGATTGGCTGTATGTCGAGGATCATTGCAGTGCGATCGATCTGGTTATTCATCAGGGGAAACTAGGTGAGGTTTATAATATTGGGGGCAACAACGAACGTACCAATGTTCATATCGTCAAAACCATTTTGAACGAGCTGGGTAAGCCGGAGTCACTGATTACTTACGTGACAGACCGTCCAGGCCACGACCGACGTTATGGCATTGATCCTACAAAAATCATGAATGAGCTGGGCTGGAAGCCAAAGCACAACTTCGAGACAGGCATTAAGGAAACGATTCAGTGGTATTTGAGCAACAAAGAGTGGTGGACGAGAATTCAATCCGGCGCATATCGTGATTATATGACCCAGCAGTATGGCAGCCGTTTGGGTGGGAACGGATGAAGGTATTAATCACAGGAGCACATGGTCAGCTAGGGCAGGATATTGCGCGGATATTTAACCTAGCTGGTCATGAAGTTTTTAGCTGCGGTAGAGAAGAACTAAACATAACGGACTTAGATCAATGCTTCCAAGTAAGTTCAACCCGCAGACCGGACTGGATCATTCATTGTGCGGCATATGCCGCGGTTGATGCTGCAGAGACGGATGTGGACGGTGCTTATCTCGTGAATGCAGTAGGTACTAGAAACATGGCTCTCGCTGCTGAAAAAATCGATGCCAAGATCGTATTTATTAGCACGGACTACGTTTTTAGTGGTACGAGTGAAAGGCCATATAACGAGTATGATTCTCCCGACCCGCAAAGCGTTTATGGAAAGTCCAAGCTTGCAGGGGAACAGATGGTTCAACATTTTTGCTCTCGTTGGTTTATTGTGCGAACTTCATGGTTGTTCGGCCTGCATGGCAACAACTTTGTAAAAACGATGCTTCGTCTAGGACAAGAAAAACCGCTGTTAAAGGTGGTTAACGACCAAAAAGGTTCGCCCACCTACACGGTAGATCTGGCGCAGTTCTTGATAAACTTAATTTCCACTGAAAAATACGGTATATATCATGCCTCCAACAATGGTTCTTGTACTTGGTATGAGTTTACTAGCGCCATTTTTGAAGAGGCTCGTGAACAATTGGGACTTACCATAACCGCTGAATTGCAGCCTTGTACTACTGAAGAGTTTCCAAGACCCGCTCCACGTCCGGCCAATTCAGTCATGGATCATTTAGCTATCCGACTAAACCAATTTGAGGATTTGCCACATTGGCGTGAAGGGCTGAAGCAGTTTATGCTGGATATGAAGCAGCACCCTGAACTATACTTAAAATGAATACAGCGACTCGAAAGGCCTGATCTGTATGATCTGGCCTTTTTTAGCTAGCTTCTTTCTCTATAGACCTCTCAGCTGTATTGGGTCTACGAGATTATTGATTTCAAGTGTTTTTTCGGAGGTTCCCGTATGAAAAAAGTGCAAGTATTGTTATCCGCCTATAACGGCGAACAATATATATCCGAGCAAATCCAGAGTATTCTCAATCAGACGCATGCTGCTGTCTCCATCCTGATAAGAGACGATGGATCGACTGATAAAACGATGGAGCTTCTCGACCAATGGGTGACAACACACCCCGATAAGATCAAGCTCATAAAAGGAACGAATGTTGGCGTTGTGTCCAGTTTCTTTGAACTGCTGCGTGCTGCAGATGCTGAAGCTGATTACTACTGTTTTTGCGACCAGGATGACGTGTGGCTTGATCATAAGGTAGAACATGCTATAGCGCGCTTGAATTCCTCTATACATACGGAAGTGCCGGCGATGGTATTTACATCGACCTACCTTACGGATGACGAGTTAAACCGGAAAGGTGCATGGCCAAAGCCTCCTGCTCAGGAGCCCTCTTTCTTTAATGCGTTGTACGAAAATATTGCCATTGGCGCGACCATCACGATGAATCGATCGGCGAGAAACCTGTTTATCAATAGTCAATCGGTGGACAGTCAAAAGGTTCTTATGCACGATTGGTGGTTCTACCTGCTCGTATCCGCCTTTGGAACCGTAATCTACGATAACAAGCCATCCATGTTATACCGTCAACACAATAATAATGTGGTAGGGGGCAACAACTCCCTCGTGGGTAAGTTGAAGAGCAAATGGGCCAGTTTTAAAAGACATACAGGCAAAGACTTGCTGCATAAACAAGCGAGCGAGTTTGATCGAATCTATGGATCGCGATTGATTGGCGAACAGAAAGAGCAGCTGGATTTATTTCTTGCAACTCGCACAAGATTCATGGACAGATTACATTATGCACGCAAGAGCAAATTGTACAGACAATCCAAGGCAGAGAGTTTGTTGTTTAAGTTTTTTATTTTGATCGGCTTTATATGAGAGTTGAATGGAAGAGGACAGAGCAAACTTATTCCTTGATATTCCTTATTTCCCTACGAACTATGCTATAATGTCGATAGATTACTATATTTGTCAGGAGACGTTATGCAATGGATTTAAGCATTTTAATCGTGAACTACAATACCTGGCAGCTGACGGTGGACTGTTTGCGATCCGTGTTTGCATCGGAGACGGAATATACATATGAAGTGATTCTGATAGATAACAACTCGAAGGACGAGTCCGTTCCAACCATCCGAGAGTTATTTCCGCAGGTTAAGCTGATCGAGAACGCGGAAAATACCGGCTTTGCCAAAGCAAACAATCAGGGAATGGAAGTGGCGGAAGGCCGCTATATGCTGCTGCTAAATTCCGACACGATTATCCAGCAGGATACGATCCAGACGATGGTCGCTTTTATGGACTATAACCCGATCATTGGCGCTTCTGGCTGCAAAATCGTCCTCCCGGACGGCTCACTGGATAAGGCCTGCAAAAGAGGGTTCCCGACGCCTTCGGCGTCCTTCTATTATGCTTTTGGGCTCAGCAAGCTGTTCCCGGACAAGCCGGAGTTTAACCAGTATCAGCTGGGGTATTTGAATCCGGACGTAGAGTATCCGGTGGATTGTTTGGTCGGTGCGTTCATGCTGGTACGTCGCGAGACGATTGAGCAGGTGGGCGGGCTGGACGAGACCTTTTTTATGTACGGGGAGGATATCGACTGGTGCTATCGCATCAAGCAGGCGGGATGGGGCATTCACTATTATCCGCGGACGACGATCACCCATTATAAAGGCGGCAGCGCCCGGCGCCGGCCGTTCAAGATCATTTATGAGTTCCATCGGGCGATGATTCTTTTTCATCGGAAGCATTACCGGCAGAAATACAACATATTCGTTAATGGAGCCGTGTATGCGGGCGTTGGTTTAAAATTGCTCCTGTCCCTGCTCACGAACCGGCTTAAGCCCATTCGTCCAGCAACGATAACGCAATCTTCAGATGGAATGGAGGTGAAATCATGATCCGCCAGAATCAGGGCTTTCTGACCAAATTGTATATGTTAACCGACTTTGCCTTTATCCAGTTAGCGTTTTTGCTCGCATGGTGGGTGAAATTCGAAAGTGGTTGGTTTCCCTATGAAGAGCCGTTACCTCTCGAAACCTATGCTTTGTGGAGTCTGGTGTACGGAGCGGTTGCGGTGGTTGTCGGCATCATGATTACCTTGTACTCGCCGAAGCGGAAAAAGCGCTTTGCCGACGAGTTCATGAAGATCTTCCAGATGCATTTCATCGGGATGTTCATTCTCCTCAGTATTATGTTTTTTGTTAAAGAGGTGGATATCTCCCGTTGGTATCTCGCCATCTACATGATTCTCAACGTAGCTTTCATTATCCTATACCGTTATTTCCTCAAGAAATCGCTCAAGCATTTTCGGGAAAAAGGCTACAACCGCCAATTCGTGCTCATCGTGGGTGCAGGGTCACTGGGCAAGCGCTTCTTCAAAAATCTGAAGCAATACCCGGAGCTTGGTTATGAAGTCATCGGTTTCCTGGATGATTACCAACAGTGGGACGAGATCGAAGCGAGACGGCTTAAACCCATTCTGGGTTCGGTCGGCGATCTACATAAGGTGCTGAACGAAAAGCTTGTCGATGAGGTCGTGCTAGCACTTCCTCTGAATGCCCACCACAAATATCCGGAGATCATTGCTGCTTGTGAAAAAGCAGGTGTCCGAACGCTAATTATCCCGGACTTTTTCGATTACCTCCCGGCACGGCCGGTGTTTGATAACTTTGCGGGTATGCCGATGATCAACGTGCGCGATATCCCGCTGGATCTAGCGGCAAACCGACTGTTCAAGCGGGCGTTTGATATCGTATTCTCGTTAGTGGCCATTATCCTCACCCTGCCGGTGATGATCGGAATTTACCTCGGTGTCCGATTGACCTCCCGGGGCCCTGTCATTTTCAAGCAGGAGCGGGTCGGGCTGAACCGCCGAAACTTTTATATGTATAAATTCCGGTCGATGAAGCCGCTGCCGGAAGGGGCGCCGGATACGGGCTGGACGGTGGAGAATGATCCGCGCCGCACCAAGTTCGGCTCGTTTCTCCGGAAGACCAGTCTGGATGAGCTGCCGCAGTTCTTTAATGTCCTGTTCGGACATATGAGCGTGGTGGGCCCAAGACCAGAACGACCTTATTACGTTGAACAGTTCAAAGAGGAGATTCCGAAGTACATGGTGAAACACCACGTACGCCCGGGCATCACGGGGTGGGCGCAGAGCAACGGCCTGCGCGGGGACACTTCGATAGAGGAGCGGATCAAGCACGATATTTTCTACATCGAGAATTGGTCCATTCTGTTTGATATCAAAATCATTCTGCGCACGATCCGTAACGGATTCAAAAACGCATATTGATTGAAATTTAAATGATGACGTCATCCGGCTTGAGCTGGATGGCGTCTTTTATTTACCTGTCCTAGAAGCATATTTCGACTAAAGCTGCTTACCAAGTCCCGTTGTAAAGATACCGAATGCTGTCGCTTCCTGTAAGTTTGTGACATAGCCGAGAAAAACTTCGGACATTCGATCCATTCCGCTCACTTCAACATGCATGTACAACACAGCGGACAATAGTAGTCTGGAATGATTTACAAAATATAACTATAATACTATTATAATGAAATACTGGATTCATCGATACTTTGCTAGAGTTGCCTATTACGCAGAGGCTCAGGTTAGTTATGATGGTCCGCTCTCAGTGTCATGGAGATTTCTAATGTTTTCGAAATAACCGTGTTTTTATCTAGCCGCTTCATTTGCCTAACGGAAGGATCACATCCAATACGCATTATGGGAGGAATCGATATGGAAAACGCCAAGGTCCAGGATTTCATCGAAAGCAGCCAAGAGCAATGGGACGAAGAGTACAGATCCCGCATGTGGGATTATTTATCGGACATCACGGAATATGCCAGATACTCGGTCGTGTACGGTTACATCCGAAAGTATCTTGGGGAAGAGGGCATTCTGGATATGGGATGCGGGGCCGGCCTGTTGTATGACATGCTCTTGGACGATGAAAAATCGAATTATACCGGTGTAGACCTGTCCGAGGAAGCGATCAGAATCGCATCCGGCAAAACGTCAAAGAACTTATTTCAGCGCGCGGACATCAATCATTATGTTCCTCATAAAAGCTACGACGTCATCGTTTTTAATGAATCGCTGCAGTACGTGCCCAATACCGCTAGCAAGCTGTTGGAATATGCACGTTACCTGACCCCGGATGGCGTCATCATATCTTCCCTATATTCACATAAGAACACCCAGGATCCCGATTATCTCATGGTAGAGCATAAGATCGGCGAAATCGAAAGCTGTGATGGGTTTGACGTCGTAGATAAAGTCAGCGTGTTTAACCACAACGCGGGATTGAAATGGTATATTCACCTTTTGAAGGCCAAGAGCTAGTGATCCCTAAGCATCATAAAAATCGTTCCGTCATTTGGCAGCCGCCAAGTGGCGTTTTTTTGTTTGGCCCCTCCATTAACCGGGTATTTACCTAGCAACAGCAATGAACGAAACAAAGGGTGGGGATACCATGAAACGGATCGCAGCTGTCCTTCTATTATTTTCCGCCATTATGATACTGCTTCTGACTCATCTGGAGATGGAGGAGGAAGCGCCGCAAGGATTCGCGGCCTATCGCCTGATTGCCCATGCCATGGGAAGCATCGGCGAACAGCCCTATACGAACGCTTATGAAGCCATGGTTGTTAACTACGAGAAAGGCACCCGGGTATTCGAGATTGATTTGATGCTGACGGAGGATCGCAAAGTCGTAGCCAGGCATGAGTGGACGGAGAGCATGACGCAGCAGCTGGGTCAGAAGGAGAAGCTTCCGGACGATAAGCAGGCCGCCCGCCTGAGCCATGAGGAGTTTATTAACACGCCGATTTTGGAACAATACCAGCCGATGGATATTGAGGGGATTATGGATATGATGGAGCGTCATCCCGATATCTACATCGTGACGGATACGAAGGAGCAGAAGGACCGGGATATACAGTACCTGTTCGCGGAGATTGTAAACGCTGCTAAAGAACGGGATCCGAAGCTTCTGGAGCGGGTCGTCGTCCAAATTTACAATGAGCCGATGCTTGATATGGTTCAGGACATCTATCCGTTTCAATCGATTATATATACGCTGTATGCCACGCAGGACTCACCTGCTGAGATCACCGCCTTCGTACAGGAGAACCACATTGACGCGGTTACCATGCCGGAGTACAAGGTCAGCCCGAATTTCGTAGCCAAGCTAAGGCAAGCGGGAGCCGTGACCTATGTCCACACCATCAATGACACGAACACCGTGAACAATTATGAAAAATGGGGCGTGTACGGCGTCTACTCGGATCTGCTGACCGAGCCGGAGCTGGAGCGGAACAGCTTGAGATATACGATGACAAAGCGACTGGAGTAGATGTACCTTACAAGGCACGCCTCATATCGCGTCCGTCTGTGGAAAAGTTTAAGTTTGCATCCATAATAATGCAGAGCATGGAAGTCCGTGATCTCCATAAGAGATTGCGGGCTTTTTCATGCTATCAGAAATATAAACTTCGAAGCTTGGCCTACTTGATATCACTGAAAGCCACCATTTATATGTCTGGGATTGTGCGTCATGCGGTCTGGGATTGTACGTCGGTAGACGTTTTTCTTAACCAGGTATCCGCCCAAATCTCTTTCCAGCGACGAGGTTCGTATATCGGCTGAACCGATAAACCGCAATTACCAAAAAAATGTTCGTATTTTATACGAACATAAATTGACTTGCTTACCGTGCTAGCATAGACTTATTTTAGTATGATAGTAACCCGTGAACGTGGAGGAATGACGCTTGAAAGAGATGATACAATCCTGGAGGCATGTGTTTAAGCTGGACCCCGACAAGGAGATCGATGACGAGACCCTTGATGCGGTATGCTTGTCAGGAACCGATGCCATTATGGTCGGAGGCTCAACCGGAGTCACTTATGAAAATACCGTGGATCTGCTGTCCCGAGTTCGGCGTTACGAGCTGCCGTGCGTGCAGGAAGTATCCGATCTGGAAGCCGTTGTACCCGGATTTGATCTATATATGGTCCCGATGGTTATGAATACGCAGGATCCGACCTGGATCATGGGCCGTCATCGCGAGGGAATCGAACGCTACGGGTACATGATCCCGTGGGATCTGGTCGTGACCGAGGGGTATATCGTGTTGAACGAGGACGCTGCAGTGGCGAAATTGACCGGTGCAGAGACTTCGATTGAAGCGAGTGCTGCTGCCGCTTATGCCCAGATTGCGGACAAGCTGATGAATCTGCCGATCGTGTATCTGGAATACAGCGGCGCGTTCGGAGACATGGAAACGGTCCGCACGGTTCGAAGGTCGCTGGATAACGCCCGTTTGTTCTACGGCGGTGGAATAACCAATGCCGAGCAGGCGCTGGAGGCTGCTGCTATCTCGGATACGATCATTGTGGGCAACGTGGTGTACGAGCATCTGGAGCAGGCGCTCGAGACGGTCAAGGCCGTGAAGGGCTGATGGGTCTATTAACTGATCTGTTGAAAAATATAGAGTCGCGTTAAGCCAGCCGGCTCAGGCTCTATAGTCGCTTTTTCAATTCCTCTGCGGTAAGCATGTAATTATTCATTGAATATCCATGCAGAACGCACCGTGCCTTAGACAGGCAGCATTCAGTACGATTCATCATCTTTAATCAATTCGATCTGCTAGACTATATCCCATTTTTTATTGGATTTTTACTTTTACTCAAGTTTCCCCCTTATCAAATCTACACCTATTAGGAGGCAATGTTTATGCATTCCATTGACATACACGACGCCGTCAGACGTCTCAATCCGCAGCAGCGCCAAGCCGTTGAAGCAACCGACGGACCGCTGCTCATTATGGCCGGAGCCGGTTCCGGCAAGACGCGGGTGCTGACGCACCGGATCGCGTACCTGATCGCCACGCGCAAAGCCGCACCATGGAGCATCCTGGCGATTACGTTTACGAATAAGGCAGCACGCGAGATGCAGGAGCGGGTATCCAAGCTGGTCGGCCGGGAAGGCCAGGACATCTGGGTATCGACGTTCCACTCCATGTGCGTACGGATTTTGCGCAAAGACATTGAGCGGATCGGCTTTACTTCGAACTTCAGTATTTTGGATTCGACAGACCAGCTGTCCGTTATTCGGAACGTGATGAAGCATCACAACATCGATCCGAAGAAATTCGAGCCGAAGGCGATCCAAGCAGCCATGAGCGCGGCCAAGAATGAGCTGATCTCCCCGCAGCAGTATGAACAGAAAGCCGGGGACTATTTTGAAACCCTCGTTGCCAAGGTCTACACCGAATACCAGAAACGCTTGAAGAGCAACAATTCGCTTGACTTCGACGACCTGATCATGACCACGATCCAGCTGTTTAAGGAAGTGCCGGAGGTTCTCGACTTCTACCAGCGCAAATTCCAGTACATCCACGTGGATGAATACCAGGATACCAACCGGGCGCAGTACATGCTCTGCCGCATGCTGGCGGACAGCCATCACCGCATCTGCGTTGTCGGGGACAGCGACCAGTCGATCTATCGCTGGCGCGGCGCGGATATCACGAACATCCTGAATTTTGAGCAGGATTACCCGGAGGCTCGCACGATTCTGCTGGAGCAGAATTACCGTTCGACAGCGAACATTTTGAACGCTGCCAACAATGTTATTGGCCTGAACACGGGCCGCAAGCCGAAGAATCTGTGGACCGAGCAAGGCGAAGGACCGAAGATCAAAGTGTTCCGCGGGGATACGGAGCATGATGAAGGGTATTTTGTCACCTCGGAAATAAGCAAGAACATCAAGGACGGCAAGAGCTATCAGGACCACGCGATTCTGTATCGGACCAACGCGCAGTCCCGGGTGATCGAGGAAATTCTGATCAAGTCGGATATTCCGTACCAGATCGTCGGCGGCATCAAGTTCTATGATCGCAAAGAGATCAAGGACATGCTTGCTTATCTGCGCCTGATTTCCAACCCGGACGACGATATCAGCTTGACGCGGATCATTAACGTGCCCAAAAGAAGCATTGGCGACACAACCGTCGCGAAGCTGGCTGCAGCTGCCGGAGAGCGGGGCATCTCGATCTTCCGCGTGCTTGAAATCGTGGACGACCTCGGTTTTGCCGGACGGACGCGCAATGCGCTGGTTGGCTTCTACGACATGATTGCCGCGCTCAGCCGGATGGTCGAGTTTCTGTCGGTGACAGAGCTTACGGAAAAAATTCTCGAGATGTCCGAGTACCGCCTCGAGCTCCAGAACGAGAATACGATCGAATCCAGATCACGCCTCGAGAACATCGACGAGTTCCTGTCGGTTACGCAAGAGTTCGAGAAGAACAACGAGGATAAGTCGCTCGTCTCCTTCCTCACGGATCTTGCGCTGATCGCGGACATCGATTCGATGAACGATGACGAGGAAGATCGCGACGATGCTGTCGTGCTCATGACCATGCACAGCGCCAAAGGCCTGGAGTTCCCGGTGGTATTCATCATCGGCATGGAGGAAGGGGTATTCCCGCACAGCCGTGCCTTTATGGATAACGAGGAGCTGGAAGAAGAACGCCGACTTGCTTATGTGGGCATCACGCGCGCCGAGAAGCAGTTGTTCTTATCCTGTGCGCGCATGCGTACCTTATTTGGCCGCACGACGGCGAACATGCCATCGCGATTCCTGGAGGAAATCCCGGAAGAGCTGAAGGAAGACACCCAGATGGCGCATGACCGCTACCGCCGAGGCGGCGGAAGCAATGTGGGCGGATCCTATGCGGGACGCGGCTTCGGCGGCGGTGGAGGCAGCAACTTTGGCGGCAGCCGCAGCGTAGACCTCTCCCTCAGCGGATCGACGGCTTCCGCGCAAGCCGCGCCGAAGAGCCGGGTGACGATGACAACCGGTGGGTCATCCCGTCCAGCGGCTGCCTCGGGCAGCGGCGATTTTAAGGCCGGCGACAAAGTCGCCCATGGCAAATGGGGGACCGGTACGATCGTAGCGGTGAAGGGCAGCGGCAATGACATGGAATTGCAGATTGCATTCCCGGCGCCTGTGGGCGTGAAACGCCTGCTTGCCGGCTTTGCGCCGATTACGAAGGTGGAATAAGGGATAGAACTAGGTAAATATGATCTAAAGCAACGTAACCCATGATGGCCTTATTATATTGAAGGAGGATTGCCCCTGCATGGATTTCAAGGAAAAGATGGAGAAGCTCATTGCGGAGCTGAACAATTACAATTACCATTACTACACGCTGGATCAGCCGCTTGTAAGCGACAAGGAGTATGACGCCCTGTACGACCAGCTGGTAGCGTTGGAGGCAGAGACCGGAGTGACGCTCCCGGATTCTCCGACCCAGCGGGTGGGCGGGGAGATTCTGAAAGGTTTTGCCCCGCACCGCCATTTGGCTCCGTTATGGAGTCTCGATAAAGCCCAGAACATCGAGCAGCTCCGTACCTGGCATGATCGCGTGGTCAGGCTGGTCAATGACTATAATACGAAGAATCCCGGCAATCCTCTGCCGAAGCCTTGTTATGCATTGGAGCTGAAGTTTGACGGGCTGACGCTGAATCTGACCTATCAGGACGGCAAGCTGGTTCAAGCATCGACTCGGGGGAACGGAACGGTAGGCGAAGGCATTTTGGCTCAGGTAAAGACCATCAAGTCGGTGCCAATGACGATCCCGTACGCGGAAGGCACGATCGAAGTGCAGGGCGAGGGCATCATGAACCTGTCCGTGCTGGAACAATACAATCAAACCGCGGCCGAGCCGCTCAAGAACGCGCGCAATGCTGCCGCAGGAGCGCTTCGCAATCTGAATCCGAAGGTGACGGCCGAGCGTAAGCTGAACGCGTACTTCTACAATGTCGGCTACTCGGATGGAATCACCTTTGCCGACCACAAGGAAATGATGGATTTCCTGCGCGAGAATCGGCTCAAGGTCAACCCGTACATCTTCTATTTCGAGCAGTTTGATGATGTGATGGAGCAGCTGGCCGATATCGAAAAACGCCGCTCCGAGCTCGATTACCTCATTGACGGGGCGGTTGTGAAGGTGACCGATTTCCGCATCCGCGATGTGCTCGGATATACCGACAAGTTCCCGCGCTGGGCGGTCGCTTACAAATTTGAAGCGGAAGAAACCACGACCGTGCTGCAGTCGGTTACCTGGAATGTGGGACGGACCGGAAAAATCACGCCACTAGCCCGTGTAGAGCCCGTTGAGCTTGCCGGAGTTACGGTGCAGAATTGTACGCTGAATAATATCGGGGATATTGAGCGCAAGAATCTCAAGTTCGCGCTCGGCTCGCGGGTCTTCATTCGCCGTTCGAATGACGTCATTCCCGAGATCCTCGGCAAAGTAACGGAGGAGCAGGATGGCGAAGAGATCCTGTATCCGGAACAGTGTCCATCCTGCGGATTTCCGCTGGAACAGCGCGGCGCCCACCTCTTCTGCAACAACAAGACGGGATGCAAGCCGCAAATCGTAGCCCGGATCACGCATTTTGCCTCCAGGGACGCCATGGACATTGAGACGTTCAGCGATAAAACCGCGATCCAGTTATATGATGAACTGGGCGTGAGAGAACCGGCTGATCTTTACACGCTATCTTTTGACAGTTTGCTGAAGCTGGAGCGCTTCGGCGAGAAAAAAGCCCAGAATCTGCTGGATGCCATCGAGAAGAGCAAGGAGCGGGATCTTGCATCGTTCCTCTTTGCGCTGGGTATACCGAATACCGGCAAATCCACTACCAAAATGCTGGCAGATCACTACCGTGATCTGAATCGCGTGATGGCGGCGACCGCGGAAGAATTGGTCGAGCTGCCGGACGTGGGCGGCATCGTGGCCGAAAGCATCGCGGGATACTTCGCCGACCCGTTTGCCCAAGCGAGCATCCAGAAGATGCTCTCGCTGGGCGTCCAAGCGAAAGCGCCGGAAGCGCCGAAGCCGGTCAGCACGGATTCCTACTTCAGCGGCAAAACGGTTGTGCTGACAGGCACCCTCCATCTGCTGACCCGCGAAGAGGCAACCGAACGCTTGGAAGCGCTCGGCGCCAAAGTCACCGGCAGCGTGTCCAAGAAAACCGACCTCCTCATTGCAGGCGAAAAAGCCGGCAGCAAGCTGGCCAAAGCCCAGCAGCTCGGCATCGACATCCTGGAGGATGAAGAAGAGTTCGTGCGGTTGCTGAACGAATAACAGCATACCCTGGATATATTTTGCAATATCAGTTGCAACTCCCTAAGAACCGAGGCTATCGATAGCCTCGGTTTTTTCTTTTTCCCGAATTCCTTTCTCCTCCCTTACTTGCGATGTAAGCCATATTTTCCTTGAATCTATGATGTTTTCGATCATTCGTCAAAAGCTCCTAAACATTCGACTGAATTTAACAAAAACATACAGAAAAGGATGAAGGAATCTAATTTTGGATTCTAGAATAATTTACCACGGGTCAGTCTTATGCGGAAAGGAGTGGATACCATCGTAAGGCAGCGCAGATATGCTGATGACATCCCGGACCCTAATTTGAATGGGAATTCTATCTTATGGGAGGGGTAAAGCCTTGAGTAAAAAGTTATGGTCTGCACTACTAAGTTTTGTATTAACGCTATCATTGGTTGCGCCAGCGGCCGGGGCGGCTCCATCCGAACGGCAGATCGAGCTGGGCAATCCGCTCAGTGCCGAAGAAGCTAGGCAGATAAAGGATATGTTGAAACAGCGAGCTAAGCTTGCTGAGTTTCCCGCGCTTGATCAAAGCCTGCAAAGATCGGCCGGGGGTCCTACAAGGGTTATCGTAGAATTGTCTACCGAACCCGTGGCTTTGGCCAAGGGGCTTTCCTCTATTCAGGGTCAATCTTTTAGTTCTTCCGCGGAGGCGAAGGTCGAGGCACAGGTACAATTGGAGCAGCAGACTTTTATACGCAGCCTGAACACGAAGAACATCACGCATGAAATCTCCGATCAATATAGCTACGCATTCAACGGGGTGTCTATGGAGATCGATGGCAGCAAGGTTGAAGCGCTGCTGGATATCCCTGGCGTTCTAGGCGTTTATCCCGATCTGGAGGTAACGGTTGGACCAAAGGGCGAAGTGAATCCATACATGAAAGACACGGGGCCGTTCATCGGTGCTCCGGATGTCTGGGATCTCGGATATACAGGCAAAGGCATTAAAGTTGGCGTTATTGATACAGGTATTGACTACGCTCACCCGGTTTTGAAGGATGCTTATAAGGGCGGATACGACTTCGTTGACAATGATAATGATCCTTATGAGACAACTCCGCTCGATTGGGAGAATGATCCTTCCAAACCCCCACAGGTCGATGACAGGGGAAGCACGTACTGGACCGATCATGGAACGCACGTAGCGGGTACCATCGGAGCCCGCGATGCCGGCGAATATGGAGTCGTGGGCATCGCACCCGAAGCGGATATCTATGCTTACCGCGTTCTTGGGCCGTACGGCAGCGGCTATTCCAGCTGGGTTCTGGGAGGTATTGACCGTTCCGTTCAGGACGGAATGGATGTAATCAACCTCTCCCTGGGCAATTCCCGAAATGATCCGGACTATGTAACGTCCGTAGCACTTAACAATGCTGCACTGGCTGGTGTCACGCCAGTCGTTGCAAGCGGCAATACAGGGCCAAACCGCTGGACGGTGGGATCGCCGGGGGCGGCGGCTTTTCCGATTACGGTAGGAAACTCCACGGGGCCAAGCGACGAAATGGCGGCAACATCGCACTTTTTCACGGACGCGGAATTGCCGGGTGAGCCCATTGAAAACAATGAGGGCACGGTTGAGCTTGGTGAAGGACCAACGCCATCTGTCACGCCTGACGAGCAGGCAGAAGCACAGATCGATGAAGCTGCCCAGGCAGCATCGACCGATGACACGGCGCCTTCCGTTAATCCGGAGCAGGATTCAAACTTAGTTCAATCGGGTGACGGTGCAGCAGAGGAGCCGGCCACTGATCAAGTGCCTGCTGAATCTGCCGAGGATGAAGTAGCCCCTCAGGCTGACGATGCCGCTCCGGTTACCGTAGTAGATGCTACGTATAAGCTTGAATTAATGGCGTGGAATCTCGCCGAGGACCCGGAAGTCGTCCTGGATGGAGATTTCGGACTGATTTATGCGGATCTGGGCAAACCAGAGGATTTCGCTGACAAAGACGTAGCGGGCAAAATCGCATTGATTAAACGCGGCGAACTCGCCTTCGTTGAAAAAATTGCGAATGCTAAGGCAGCAGGCGCGACGGGTGCCATCGTATTCAACCAGAACCCTGGCCCGATCGGCGTCTTGCTCGGAGACAGCTTTGCCTTCATTCCAACCTTTAGTATGAGTAAAGAAGACGGCGATTATATCAAATCGCTGCTCGATGCCAACCCGGATCTGAAAGTGAATTTCACTGATTTTATTAAAAACCGAACGGCAGGCGATGAGATTAATGATTCCAGCTCGAGAGGCCCGGCCAAGAAGACGCTGGATATCAAGCCTGACGTGGTAGCGCCGGGAACGAGCATTTTGTCATCCGTTCCGGCATACGGTAAGGACATTGCAGGTGCGGATTACAGTCAGTCCTATGACCGCTTAACAGGCACTAGTATGGCGTCCCCGCATGTGGCAGGGCTTGCGGCTCTCATCCTGGAGAAGCACAACGACTGGACCCCGTTCGATGTCAAAGTCGCCTTGATGAATAACGCCAAAGTGCTGAATACCGAATCCTACGATGTGACGGATCAAGGAGCCGGACGCGTACAGGCGCTCCAGACCATCCAGGCAGAGGCGCTGGTTAAGGTCTTGGACAAGACTTCGTATCAAGAGAACGGAACAAGTAAAGAGCAGGATAATATTACCGGAAGCATTAACTTTGGTAATTTTACAGGAGCAACCGCACAAACCGTTCAGAAGAAAGTAAAAGTAGAACAGATTGGTGACATTGGCGGACGGTTTGAGGTTGAGGTTACTACAACTCAATCTACCCCTGGAGTAGCTGTTACAGTGGATCAATCTTCCTTTGATCTAAATGGAGAGAAAGAACTGGTTGTAACGCTTCAAGTTCCGGCAGGTGTATCAGGAGTTTCCGAACAGCAAGGCTACATTACTTTTAAAAACGAAACACGCACTTACTCTGTACCATACGTAGCCTACTTCAATCTCGAGATGACCGGCGTCAAATATACGAAGGTCTACAGTGAGAACGAGGACTATCTGCCGCATTTCCCTTTGAACGAACAAGGGGAACTGGACGAACTGAATATAGGTTTTGAATTCTATAATCCTATGGGAATCGTGATCGTAGATTTGTATGACAGCCTTCATCCAGAATCAGGACCAGATCAAGATGGATTGATTGGGCAAATTTTTGGTACGGATGAGTATCTCTTTGAAGCTAATACGGAATATACACACGACTGGGATGGTGAGTACCTCAACTACACATCCGAGGAAATCGAAAAGGTTAAAGACGGCTTGTATTCGGTTGAACTTCTCTCTCTCGGTACTAATGGGAATGTTTATTCGGATTATGCGACAATTCCTTTTTTCGTGAAGAGATCCGCACCTGAGGTCAAAACTGAGCTTGATGTCAAAATCTCCGGCAAGAGCAATCCTGCACTAACGGGCACGATCGATGACCTCTATGTAACGGCAGTTCCGGCAATGTGGGATGAATGGACGATTGATTTTGATGTGAGCGAATGGCTGGATGCCACTTATGTTATTAAAAGAGCCAATAAAACGGTAGCGAAGGAAGGCAGCTTTGATGTCGGGCAGGATGGCGCCTTTGCCATCGCACTGGACGGATTGGCTTCGGGCAACTATACCGTCGAGCTTTCCGTCAAGGATCGCCAAGGTCTTGAAGGTAAAGCGACGGTTAACCTGCAATTGACAGGCGCACCTGGACCTGGCAACCCGGACCCGGGTAATGGCGGAGGAGGCGGTGGCGGCTCGTCCTCCGGCGGCGGTCCCACGGGAACACCGTCCACTCCGGCTCCTGAAGTATCAGGGGATGCCAAAGTAACGACGAAGAAAAATGCGGATGGCACCGAGTCCGCAACGGCAGCTCTGTCTGAAGCAGTGGTTACGGCAGGAATTACTAGTGACGGTAAGGAAGTGAAGCTGGACGTATCGAAGCTGGATTTCAGCAAATACAGCGACGTAGCTCTTACCCTCGGCAAAACGACTGTCGATAAACTAAAAGCATCCGGCAAACCGCTTGTTATTACGGGTAACGGCTTTACCTTGACGGTGCCTGCCGATGCCTTGGATGATTTCACGACGAGCAGCGGATTCAGCTTGACGGTTTCGGTAGCTGCAAGCAAAGCGGGATCCGGGAACACCTTGAACGCTGTATCCTCGATCGTTTCGGTCAAACACGGGGACAAGTTTAAACATCCGCTTTTACTGACATTGAATTATGACCATACAAAAGTGAAGGATACACGCAAGGTAGGTGCCTACGTGCAGTCGGAAAAAGGAGACCTGCAATCCGCAGGATTGCTGCAATCGGCTGAGCGCGGATCGATCACGTTCCGTATCAACGGACCGGGTTCTTATGCAGCTGCCGAGAATAACGTAACCTTTAACGACATCGTCAGCCACTGGGCTAAGGATGAGATTGAAGTTGCTGCCTCGCAGCATATCACGAACGGTACCGGTGCAGGACGGTTCTCGCCGAACAATGCGGTAACCCGTGCCGAATTTGCGACGCTGCTTGATCGTATTTTCGAGACAGGCATCGATTGGGAAACACGCAGCAAAGAGGCGGGGGCGAAGCATCCGCTGACCCGTGAGGAAATGGTAGTCATGATCGCGGAAGCGTTGAAGCTGGATTCCGAAACGGCATCCTTGTCATTTAGCGATACGAATCTGATTTCGGAGGATGCACGTGCGGCCGTGGCCTTTGCCGTAAACGAAGGTTTGGTGAAGGGAGTGAGCGGCAACCGCTTCGCACCGGGCGAGACTTCCACTCGGGCTCAGGTATCCGTGATTGTGTACCGTTTACTGGATTATCTGAATAAAATCTAATCAAGGATAGGCAGAGACAGAGCTTTAACGATGGAGGACTCGGCTGTTAGCAGCCGAGTCCTTTTTATTTTCTTGACAGCGTTCTGCATGAACGTTTGTAATATAAAGGAAATGGATGAGCAACCGGGAGGCGAACAAAGATAAAAACCCAAAAAGCCGTCATTTATTTTACCATAGTAATCGTACCTTTATTCATCATCTTCACCGTGTTAGGAAGTATTGCCGAAGGAACGGAAGGCGGTGCGATCCAGCGAATCGTCGAATGGTTAACGACCTATATTTTTCCATGGATCTTCTTGTATTGGTTTATTAAGCTGGTCCGCAAGGTGAAGTAAACAAGGCCGTATGAAAGCTCAAGAAAGACTCGGGTGTTTACCCGAGTCTTTTTCGTTTTCGCCAAAGATCCCTCATACGGGGGATGTATATCTACCCAGTCAAAAGCTACTATTTTATATGGGTATGCATTCCTATTTCACTAGTTTGTATGTTTAAAAAACGAAAAAAGGAGGATAAGAGCCATTAAGCGCAGTGTATCACAAACATTCATTGTGATGGCCATGATCTTGCCACTTCTGTTAGGTAGCCTGGCCATCCCGGTGAAAGACCGGGCTTTTGCATTACAGGTACAGGCCGAGACGCTCGGTAACATCAATTATGATCCACGTGGATTTGCTTCAGTTTCTCCTTTCTATAGCAACGGGAGCACCATCGGGGTTTTGGACGACTTTGGTAAAGTCCCTCCGGACGCACGGTGGGTCACGTTCATACCGTTCAGTTTAAACGGGCTGGAGCTTTATTACAGCCGGGACGGAATTACAACCGAGAAGAAAGTGATTAACTATGGTGATTGGAGCGATATTCCAGACGATGTGAAGTGGCTGACATTTAGCAACTTTGATGGCGGGTTCGGCGAGAATCAGCCCATCTATAATCAGCAATACACGTATAGTATTGACGGCGTCAATGTTTTGAGCGGCCCGGAGGTGCCGGCCAACGCGCTGTGGGCAACGCTAAGCTATTATACGACGACCTGGGCTGGTGAAAGCAGATCGTTGAACTACAGCCGTTCCCGGGCAAGCTACGCGCTAAATGTGGACCCGATCCGCAGCATTTCGATTCAGTCCCATGGGGCAGATCGGAGTTATGCAAGGGCAGGCGATACGGTTACGTTATCCTTTTCATCGCTTCGAGCGCTCCAATCCCCAAGTGTCACACTGGCTGGACAGCAAATGCAAGCAATCGCTATACCGAACGCGGTCGGAAACGAATGGAGGGCCTTTGTGACGCTGGATGCTAGCCATCCGGAAGGGGAGATCCATTTCAGCATTGCATACCAAGACGAAGGGATTCCTATGACCGTATCGGCGACCACGGATGGAAGCTCCGTATTTTTCGACAATAGCCCGCCATTGGTATCTCTGTCGCAATCTACGTCAGAATGGACACAGGGCAACGTCATTGTTACCGGACATACATATGATACGGGGAGCGGGGTCCAGATTAAGAAATGGGCGGAAGGCCGCCAAAAGGCATCCTTTTTCCATAATAACGGCGATCTGCCGCTAGGCGGCATGGTATTCACCGCGTTCAATAACGGATGGTATAGCTGGTATGCAAAGGATCGTGCAGGGAATGAAACGGTGCAGTTCATTGAAATCGGGAACATTGATCGAGTCTCACCTTCGCTTACCCTGACGTCATCACCGACGGAATGGACTTCCGGGTCTGTCCAAATTACCGCATCAACCGTAGATGATCTCAGTGGCGTAAAGCTCACGAGGTGGGCTGAAGGCAACCAACCGCTGGCATTTTTCAAGAATGGCGGTGGAACCATGTTCAGCGATTCTTTTACAGTGACGGATAACGCGATCTACACCGTTTATGCAGAAGATCAAGCGGGGAATGCGGTAACAGAGCAGATCACGATTCACAATCTGGACGACATCCCCCCTGCGATTTCGTTGACGTCATCCACGACAGAGCCGACGCAGACGGATATCGCTATTACTGTAGACGCCTCCGATCAGGAAAGCGGCATCGAGATCGTCAAATGGGCAGCGGGCAAGAAGCCGGCCTCCTATTTTGCGACAGAGGGGAACACCTTGCAAGGGACAGGCTTTACGGTTTCAGAGAACGGTCTATACACAGTCTATGCCAAGGACAAGGCCGGGAACGAACAGATCGAGACCATAGAAATCACCAATATTTATAAAAGCGGCCCAAACCTCCGGCTGTCACTCAACAACCCCGATTGGGCGAACAGCCCCGTTCGAATACAACTCGATGTAACGGACAACGGTAGCGGGATCGCGGTGCAGAAATGGGCTGCCGGACATCATGATTCCGATTATTTCAAGAATGAAGGCACTCCGTTTACCGGTAGCAGCTTTACCGTTGACAGCAATGGAATGTATACCGTTTATATCAAAGACAATGCTGGTTACGAGGCCGTGGCCGTCATTGAGGTTACCCGAATGGATAACGAAAGACCGATAATATCGGAGCCCAAGCTAACGCCCGGTACGTGGACGAGTCAGGATGTCGAAGTGTGGGTATCCGGCATGGACAACTCCGGCGTGATCTCACTTATGAAATGGAGCGCCGGTGTGCAGGACGATGTTTACTTCGAGCAAGGAAGGGGCACCGTGTTCCAGGATGTATTTATGGTGGATGCGAACGGAGAATACACGGTATATGCGAAAGACGCTGCCGGTAACGGGAATGTTAGATCCTTCCATGTAAGCAACATCGATAGGGAAGAACCGATCATCCACCTGCAGCCTTCTATCAAGGATCCGACTAACCAGAACGTGGCCGTGACGGCTGATGTTTACGGTACGTTAAGTCCGATTATGTCTACGAAGTGGGCGCCGGGGATCCAGCCGTTGTCCTATTTTGAAGCGGAAGGGAACGACTTTAACGGAACCTTCGAAGCGGAGTTGAATGGATGGTATACCGTATACGCCGAGAGTGCTGCGGGCAACAAAACAATTGAGACCATTGAAGTCATGAACATTTTTAAAGAGGTGCCAGTCATTCAGGTTGCGGTGTCACCGTCTGTTCCGACGCAAACCGACGTCACGGTGACCGCCTCGGTCTATGCTCCGAATCCATTGGTTGAGAGTAAGCTTGCCTTCGGGCAACAGGATGCTTCCTATTTCGCACACGGTGGTGGTGAGCCTTGGAGTGATAGGCTGGAGGTCCATGACAATGGCTGGATTACTTATTATGTCCGGGATCATGCAGGCAATGAGTCGGTGAAACTGGTGGAAATCACGAATATCGATCGTAAAAAGCCAGTAATTACCCTGCTTGGCGATTCTCGAATCTCATTGGTGCAAGGTTCTGACTATACGGATCCGGGGGCCATGGCCTATGACAATCTAGACGGAGATCTAACGGATCGCATCGAGGTTGAAGGTAAAGTCGATACTTCCAGATTGGGACAATACACGCTCCGTTATTCGGTAGCCGATCGTGCCGGCAATGAGGCGGAAGAGGTTGTTCGAACGGTTAACGTTACGCCTCGGCCAGGTGGTGGAGATACAGGACCGACTGATCCTACACCGGGAAGTGGCGGGAGCGAGCCGAATCCTGCTCCAGTAGATAAGGGGGATAAGAACGAAGGACTTCCAGGATCGATTTCAACCCCAACGCCAACCCCAACCCCAACCCCAACAACACCAGCTCCAGGAAATGGCGGCGGTTCGTCCGCTGCACAGCCGCCCCCTAGCAAACAGACTCCTGCCCTTACCGACATTACCGGACACTGGGCCGAGTCTGACATCCAGGCGCTATATGATCTGAAGCTGGTAAAAGGTTATCCTGACGGAAGCTACAAACCAGACCGTCCGGTGACCCGGGCCGAATTTGTCGCGCTGCTGATACGGAGCCTGGGATTAAAGGGGCAATACAGCGCTGGATTCCAGGATATTAAAAATCACTGGGCTGGTGACGCGATTCGTACTGCTCTGGCCCATGGAATTATTGGTGGGTACAGCAGCCGAGCTTTTGGCCCCGATGATCCGATCACACGTGAGCAAATGGCTGTCATGCTGGCCAACTCGAGCCAGCTTGTGAGTCTTTCCTCCAGTGTTTCCGGTACAAACTTAACTTCCTTCAAAGACCAAGGCTCCATATCCGCCTGGGCAAAGCAACAGGTATCCGACGTGGTTGAGAACGAGTTGATGAACGGGTACCCCGGAGGAAGCTTCTTGCCTCGAGGATTGGCAACACGTGCAGAGATAGCAGCGGTTATACATCGTTTTATAAATGTAATTGAACAGAGCATATAAACGAAAAAGCTTACTTAAGGTCTCTTCCTTAAGTAAGCTTTTTTAGATCTATTATAAGAGCATTCTCATGCTTCCCAAGCATACTGATCGTGGAACAGAAGGGTAGAGGCGATGGAATTGCAGCTTTTAGCTGGCGCTTAGTTCCTTCTGGAGACAGGGACTACTCAGGAAAGGGATGGTCCTCGTGAAGCAAACCGAGCGTATTAGCGATGGCAGCGGCTTTTCCTCTTCGGTCAACCTTCAGTTTTTCGAAGATTTTCTTGATGTGGGTCTTTACTGTCTCATTGGTGATGGTAAGTGCCGCAGCGATTTCTTTATTCGAGAGCCCCTTCGAGATCAGGCGAAGCACTTCCTTCTCCCGTCCTGTTAAATCATGCACTCCTCCCGCACGCTTTTTTGCCGATTGGAGGCCATGTTCGGAAAGCGGCAGCTCGGTATGGGAGCGGACTTTCGCATGAATGGCAAATAGAGCTTGGGAGGCAATGGTGCTCAACACATGAAAACGATCGGGGGCAAACGCTTTTGTGCTCATCTCATTTTGCAGAAACAATACTCCTAGCAATTGATCCTGAATAACGATAGGAAAATAAAGCACGGAACCTTCTGTCGAATGAGCGGAAGAAGTTGAGTTCAGCTCAACCATCCCTGGTGTGGCAGTCGGCCCGTGAAGGGCAGCTTGGGATTCCGCAGTCTGAATAAGCAAACGCCGGCTGACTCCATGGGCATCCTCCAGGAGAGTTCGCTGAGAAGAAGCCGTCAATCGCCTGCCGTCCATCTTTGCCGCAGCTTCTACATACCATTTGCCGTCCTGCAACATTAGCATCAGACCGCGATGGGCGCCGGCGTTCATGACCAGGAGCTGCATGAAACGTTCAGCTACTCGCTCCGTTGCGATCTCCGAGTTAAAAATATGTGATGCCTGCATGATGGCGGCCAAATCCAACACTTGCGGATAGTTGACGATATGGCCCGAAAGCGACATGGAGGGGACGGTTTCCTGGAAGGACTTATCCCCCTCGTCCTTATCAGTGAATGCTTCATGCTGCTGAAATGAATTGGAAGCGGAAGGATTTTGCCTGGTTTCATACCTGCAGCGCTTGGCATCCGGATCTGATTCAGCAGCTAATCGATGTCGGGCTATTTTCTCAGCAATGCTCCGCATGTCGAGGTAGCGGTCATCGGGGTCTTTTTCCAGCATGTTCAGGATAAGCTCTGATATCCATTGAGGTAGACGAATATCATGGAAGGGCTCAGGCCTTATGGTAAGATGGGCGTGAGCCCAAGGAAGTGCACCGTTCGCGGTGAAGGGAAGTCTATGAGCGAATAGCTCGTAGAATGTCACGCCAAGTGAGTAGATATCGGCTCTGCCATCCAGTCGATGGCTCATTCTCCCGGTTTGTTCCGGGGACATATAGATAGGATTGGCTTCCAGACTGCCATGCCCCTGTAAATTCAATTGATCCCGGCGAACGGCGTATCCGAAGCCTGTTAAATAAACGTCCTGGGTGCTTTCCTGAACAAGAAGGGTATCTGGCCTGATGTTCAAATGCAGAACGTCGTGGGTATGCAGATCCTGCAGCCTGCGGGCAGCGCGCTCAAGCATAGGGATTAATACCGAGGGTGAGGAGCCGTGGATTCGTACATATTCCCTTAAGGTTATAGCGTGAATGGGTTCGAACTCCAACACGATCATTGTCTTGAACGATAAGTAGGATACAGGCTTGAACAGCCCGTCCACATTCAAATCATTGAGGAAATGATATTCGTGGATGAGCTTCGCATTCTCGATCGTTGTACGGCTACCTTCTTTTACAATTTTCAGGAGCATCGTTCTCCGGGTTCGCTCGGAACGGGCATACGCCACCGTAATATATGAATCCTCATAGACGATGCCGGTGATCGTATATCCTGGGATTTTCAACATATCGCACATTCCTTTGGTCTAGCCTGTTCGTATGCTCGTATCTGGCATGGTCGTACTATGGCTTGTATTTTGTTTAGTATATCACGTCTATAGACTGGGATTATCAAAGGAATGAAAGGTTAGCGATACAGACGCAGATATCCGTTTTATGTAAATGTAAAAGACAGACGCCCAGTCGATCCGTACGGAGCGGATGATTTGGGGGTCTGTCTTATGAGGGCCAAAACTATGTTTAAAGCATACAAACAACCTGATCCGTTACAGAGACCTGGCGGAGACGGTTATTCCCTTGACCACTGATCCAGCTTGTCATCACCCGGAAGAAGCAGGGCGAGCAGACCTAGCAGCGGCAAGAAGCCGATGGCGATCATCACATTGCCGATTCCCCAAGCATCCCCGAGATTACCGAGCACAAGCGAACCGACCCCGCCCATGCCAAAAGCAAACCCGGTGATCAGCCCGGATACCGTACCGATATTGCCAGGGTGCAGCATTTGGGCATACACAACAGTGACCGAGAAACTGGACAATAGAACAAACCCGCCGATCAGCAGCAACACAGCCGCCCAGAACGGGGAGGCGAACGGGAGAATCAACGCAATGGGCGCAGTGCCGATCATGGAGAGCATGATCATGTTGCGACGGCCAAAGCGGTCCGCAAGCGGACCGCCAAAGAAGGTGCCCACAGCTCCCGATGCAAGAAACAGAAAAATATAGATCTGAGCATTATCAATCGTGATTTTGTATGCATCCATGAGGTAGAAGGCATAATAGCTGCTAATGGCTGCGCCGTACCAGGAGCGGATAAACACGAGAATGACGAGAACCAGCGTGGCATTGCGTACGCTTTTGCGGCGGGCGGGATCAAGCATGCGTCCGGCAGCTTTCTTTTTAAACGTGTAACCGGCTTTCAGCATGCCGTGGTACCAATGGGCAACATAGGATTGCACGATGATACCAGCTGCGGCAACGAAGGTGAAGCCAATCGCGCCAAACTGTCCGAACGGTACGAAAATGTATCGTGTCAGAAGCGGAGCAAGTGACTGCCCGGCATTGCCCCCTACTTGAAAGATCGATTGGGACAACCCTTTTCGCATGCCTGCAGCCATATGAGCGACCCGCATTCCCTCCGGATGAAAGGTAGCGGAGCCTAATCCGATCAGAACGACAGCGAACAGAACCAGGATATATGTATGTGCATATGCAAGAATGAATACGCCTGCAAAGGTGAAACACATCCCGATCGGAAGCAAAATCGGTGTCGGCCTTCGATCCGCGGCGTACCCGATGACCGGCTGAATGATGGATGAAGTAAAATTAATGGCAAAGGAGATCCAACCGATCTGCGTAAAGGTAAGCAGTAGATTATCTTTTAATATGGGAAAGATAGCGGGGATCACGGACTGAATCGAATCATTAAACAAATGAACGAAACTGATGGCGATTAGAATTTTATATACTGTAGCCTGATTTGCCTCTCCATGCGCAGGACTTGGAGTATCTTTGGGCTTTTGGAGAGCGATGCTTTTGTCTGCCATGCGGCGAACTCCTTTCTTATTAGATGTAGTCGGTCTGTGAAAAAGCGATGAACTAACCTTAAAACCTTTTGTATAGGAAATCAATTACATTTCGAGATGATACTTAAATCAAAATGAGCTCCATGATTAAGCAGATTTATACGGGCGAGGTAGACAGACTCGAATGAATATTGATCTCCAACAGGCATTAATCATGTCATCAACGATGTTATGCGAAACTTTACATATTTTCTTTTAAAAATGCTTGCTATATCTTTTGGGTCGTGGTATATTACTAACTGTCGCTTTTGACGAAAGCTTTT